>NZ_JBEXTJ010000003.1:0-545068 GCF_040614075.1 Streptomyces sp. NPDC006174
GGTACCCGCTCCGCGGGTACCCATGTGCTGCGCACATGGCAGAGATGGAATTCGCTTCGCGAATTCATAAAGGCGCTGCGCGCCTTTTATAAACCGCTGCGCGGTTTATTGGTATTCACGCTTCGCGTGAATGGAATTACCGCTGCGCGGTAATTCTGGGCGCCTCTCCGCTGCGCTCCGTGGCGGGGCGTCCGCTGCGCTCCCGCCCTGCCGGCTGCGCCGGGCTGGCTACGGCAGGGGGTGGCGGTGCATCAACTGTGCCTGCGGGTAGGATCCCGAACCGGTGGGCACTGCCTCCCGGGGCCGGCCTCGGGGTCCGCCACCGTGAGGAGGTCGGGGCCGAGGGCTGGAGAGTCCGATCTGACGGGCAGTCATGCCCGGGGCAGGCTTGCACTCAGGAAGGGGCGTGATGCGCACTGCTCCCGCAATGTAGCACACTGATCGGCCATGGTGGGATCGAAACAGGCCAACCGTCAGTCGATGTGATGCATCGTGCTGCATCAGAGTCGTGCATCAAGTGATGCGCGGGTAGCATCACGAGTGAACGGCTACCTCTTCCCCCGGATCTGGAGACATCTCGTCATGACCGGTGAAATTCCGCTTTACCCGCATCAGGCGGAAGCGGTGGATGCCATTGTCGCAGGACTGGAAATCCGGCCTGGACAATGTGTTCCAAGAAATGAGCTGCGCGGTCAGGTGCACGCGGCGTGCGGCACGGGAAAGACGTTCATTGCTGCCGGTGCGGCGCAGCATATTTCTCCGCATGGGCGGGTTCTGGTTCTTCTTCCGACGCTGGAATTGTTGGCGCAGACGGTGCGGGAGTGGCGGGCTTTTGGGCGTTCGGGGCCGATGGTGGCGGTGTGCTCGATGGATGACGACCCGCGTCTGTACGACCTGCGGGTGCCCGCGACGACGAACGCTCCGCAGTTGGCGCTGCACTACGGCAGCGGGCCGGTGACAGTGTTCGCGACGTACGCGTCTCTGCCGGTGCTGACCGAGGCTCATGAGGGCGCGTACGGGCTTCCGATGGACGTGTGGGACCTGATCTGTGTGGACGAGGCCCACAGAACCAGCGGGTCGCTGGGGAAGGCGTGGGCGGTCGTCCACGACCAGGAGCAGCTGCCCGCGATGCGCCGGCTGTATCTGACGGCGACGCCGCGGATCTGGATGGAGCGGCCCCGGCCCCGCTGGAGCCAGAAGGGTGAGGCGGTGGCGCCGGGTGAGGTGGAGGCGCCGGGTGATGGGCGCAGGCCGGTGGACCGGCTGCCGAAGGAGATGGCCTGCTCGATGTCGGACGAGCGGATCTACGGGCCGGTTCTGTGGGCTTTGGATCTCTCGGACGCGATCGCGCGGGGGTTGCTGGCGCGGTATCAGATCGTGGTGGTGGAGCTGCGGGACAAGCGGCTGACGCTGGAGAAGCTGTACGGGGAGGAGCGGTTCGAGGAGCACGTGCGGGGCGAGCGGCTCGCGGTGCTGCAAGCTGCGTTGCTGGAGGCGATGGCGGAGCACGGGTTGGAGCGGTGCATCACCTTCCACCACCGGACGATCGAGGCGGAAGCGTTCTCGGTGGGGCTGGGGCGGGTGGCGGGTCGGCTGCACGCGGCGGACCCGGATCGGCACCCGCAGGAGGTGTGGTCGGGGTGGTTGTCGGGTGAGCACGAGCCGGAGGCGCGGGCTCAGGAGCTGTACCAGTTCGGGGGGCGGGTGGGGCGGGCGGTGATGTCGAATTGCCGGGTGCTCGGTGAGGGAGTCGACTGCCCGAGTGTGGATTCTGTCGCTCTTATCGACCCGAAGGGGTCGGCGGTGGATATCGTTCAGGCTATTGGGCGGGCGCTTCGGCAGAAGCCCGGTCAGGATAAATTGGCGACACTGATCGTGCCGGTATTTCTTGGTCCGGATGAAACTCCGGAGGATATGCCGTATTCGGCTTCGTACCGGCCTCTTCTGAAGGTTCTTTCCGGGTTGCGAGCGCATGATGAGCGTGCGGTGGAAATGCTCGCTATTCCGTCGGAGGATCTGAAGCGGACGAAACCGGCGTCGTCGTGGCTCGGACCGGTGCCCGAGGGCGACGGCGAGGAGGAGCAGCGGCTGCTGCTGCGGTTCGGGGTGCATCGTGATCCGGCGTTGGTGGCGCGGATGGTGGAGTACAACCTGATCGAGCCGGAGCACGCGAACTGGCGGGCGGGGCACCGGGCGGCGGTCGCGTACCGGGAGCGGGAGGGTGATCTCGCCGTGCCGTACCAGCACGTTGAGGGCGGGGATGAGCGGGGTGAGGGCGGGTTTCCGCTGGGGCGGTGGCTGTCCGATCAGCGCCGCGCGATGCGGGCCGGGACGATGCTGCCCGAGCGGGCCGAGGACCTGGAGGCGCTCGGCGTCGTGTGGGACCCGGCCGACGCGGCGTGGGAGGAGAACCTCGGCGCGGCCCGTGCGTACGCCGTGGCGTACGGGACCCTCTCCGCGCCGGTCACGGCGATGATCATGGACCGTCCGGTGGGTCAGTGGCTGGCCAACGCCCGGAAGAGGAACGGGCTCGGCAAGGACGTGGAGCGGGCGCAGCGGCGGGCTGCGGCGCTGGCCGCGATCGACCCGGACTGGAACCCCGCGTGGCCGGTGGACTGGCAGCGGTACTACGCCGCTCTGAAGGGCCTTGTGGTCCCTGGGGGCGTGGTCGGGTGCGTGGAGCCCGGGTCGATGGTGAACGGGCTCGACGTCGGCGGGTGGCTGGCCGCCCAGCAGGACAGGTGGGAGCGGCTGTCCGCAGGGCAGCGCGAGCGTCTGGTGCAGCTCGGTGTCCGGCCGCCGGAGAAGCCGGTCGCCGTCGGGGCGAAGGCGCGGCCGCGGCGGGCGGGCGGTGCGCGGGCCGGAGCGTTCGACCGGGGCGTAGCGGCGCTCGCCCAGTACGTCGAGCGGGAGGGGACGGTGGTGGTGGGACGGTCCTGGTCCGAGGAGTTGCCCGACGGGACGGCCGTGCGGCTTGGGGTGTGGCTGTCGAACGTGAGGAGCCGGCGGGCGGCGCTGACCGGTGAGCAGCTTCAACGGCTGGCCGCGCTGGGGCTGGAATGGGCGGAGGCGGCGTGAGCGGCGACGGCGTCGAGGAGGCTCCGTACCGCGGTCGCCGCCCATGCGCGTCGGCAGGCGTGGGCGGAGGCCGAGGCGGTGCTCACCGCAGTGCTGGGCGATGCGGAGGTGCAGCGTGCGATGTACCACCTTCAGGGCAGTGGGTACCGCCTCACGTCAGCCGCGACAGCACAAAGCACCGCCTCGTGTCATCGGCCAACCACCGCCATGAGCCAGAGACCTGCAAGAACACGCCCTACCTGACCAACCGTCACGGCCACCAGCCCACCAACATGGAGCCGACCATCGCGCACCCCGAACACGGTTGACACAAACCACCCGACCGCAAGCAAACGCCCCGGACAGAAACCCGTCCAGGGCGAAAGCAGTTCAGCGGTTATCCGCTAGATGAAGCCCAGGAACTCTTTTCCGGCGTAGGCGATGAGGAGACCGCCGAGGCCGTACGCGGCCCCGAGCGCGACCCGCCACGCGAGCACCTTCATCCGTCGGCGGTAGCGCCTCTTGCGCGGGGGTGGCTGGTCGGTCTGGGCTTCTTCGCCCGTAGACTGGGCCATGTCGGCCCTCCTATCTCGAGTGCGTCGACCTTCGTGAAGAGGCCACCGCCGCGCCTGCCAGAGCATCGGCGGTGGCTTTCGCGTGCCAGCATACCCTTTGATTCGTAGGCATAGTTGCCATTAATGTCGCAACTTCCTAGGACTGAGAATTATCACCCTTACTTTCGAAGGCCGGGGGGCGTTGCGGCGATCTTCGGAGCGCTCAGATGGGCCTGCGCGCCTAAATAGACCAGGCAGAAGTCACTTTCAAGCCACTTTTGGTCTGAAGGCAGCTCGGGGAATGAACGGCTTGTAGCCGCAGGTCAGGAGCCTGGGCGGCGGTGGGGGCGGATCTGCGTGCTGAAGGCGGGTCACGAGGGCTGGGCACGGCGCTGGGGCACCACCGCGGATGGGCCGGCCACCGGGTCGCGCGCCTGTCCGCTGGGATCAGGGGCCGCCGCCTATGCCTGCCGGTGACCTGCGGCGGTGAGCGGCGTTGACCTGGTATGCGAGGGTGAGAACGGCAGTTGTGGCGGTATCGGTGCTGGCGCTCTGCCTTGTGGGGCAGGCGCCCGCGCAGGCGAGCGGGAGGGCCGAGGACGGGCCGGTGAGCATCGGCGCCACCGGTGAAGGGCTGAAGGTGCGAGAAGTCCGGGTGCTCCTGGACGGCTGGAAGCCGGGCGTACGGGCCCGGATCAGCGAGTGACGCGGCGGGGAGTGGGTGCGGGACGTTCGCGGCTGGAAGCACATAACCTCCAAGCAGGCGTATCAGTACAAGTACGAGATCGCCACGTGGAAGATCGACCGGAACTTCCGGCACCGGAGCCGGATCTGTGCGGAGGTCTCCGGCCACGCGGAGCGGATGCCCTGCATCACCATCAAACGCTGAGCACCCGAGAGGGCCCGCATCGGTCACGGTGCGGGCCCTCTCGGGTGCGTGCCGCGCTCTTCCTGGCCTGGCGGGTCTATCGTCCGCGTCCTTGCCGGGGGGCGGGCGCGGTCTGCTGGCGGTGTGGTTGCACTGCGGCCCCGGCGGGGGCCGGGGCCTGGGTCTGAGGGTTGGTGGGTGCGGTGGTGGAGCGGGAGCGGGCGGCCGTGGTGGAGACGCGGGGCCCGGTGGGCAGGGGCTGGTCGAGGGGTGTGGTGAGCGCGTGGTGGGTGGCGAGCAGCAGGCGTTCGGGGGTCTCGGCGGGCGAACCGGTACGCCAGGGGGCGTCGTCGGACGCGAGGCGGGCCAGGTGCCGGCCCAGGGGTACGCCGTCGCGGTCCATGCTGCGCATCCGGGCGGCGATCAGGGGCCACTGACGGGTGCTCACCAGGTAGGCCGCTTCCTGCTGGGGCAGGTGCTCGTTGAGCTGCGCCACGAAGTAGGTGTGGGCGGTCTCGTTGATGCCGAGCTGCTGGAGGGCATGGGAGCGGTTGCCGAGGTCGAGATCGTGAGGGAGGTCCAGGCCCTCGGTGAGCGGGCCCCAGGAGCGCTTCGCGTCGGAGCTCACTGCGGGTGTGGCCCAGGGATCGGGCCTGGGTGGGGTGCCGGGCCCGGGCCGTACGGGGGCGGGGCCGGCGGGCGGAGCGGCTGCGGGCGGAGCGGCGGGGCGTACGGCGGACGGAGCGGACGGCCGTACGACGGCGGTGGGCTCGGCGGCGGGCGCCGGCCGTACGGCGGGAGCGGACACGGGCTCGGCGGCGGTCCGTACGACGGACACGGGAGCGGCCGCGGGCGCCGGCCGTACGGCGGGAGCCGGGGCGGGCACCTGGGCTTGGGGGCGGGGGGAGGCCGGGTTGGCGGCTCGGGCGGTGGCGGCGGCGCCGGCCTGGTCGACGCGGAGGCCGGCGGCGTGGGCGTCGGTTAGGATGCGGGCGACGTCGGCGCCCTGGTCGTGGAGGTGGCCCATGGCGGCGGCGATGTCGGGCCAGGCCGGGGAGGCCAGGATCGCGTCGCGGACCAGGCCTTCGGGGATGGTCGCGCGCAGGAGGTCGGCCCAGCGGTCGGTGCCTTCCGCCTTCGTACGGGCAACATTGTGGGCGACGGCCCGCTCAACGGCGGAGGCCATGTGGCCCAGGTTCGGCAGGAACGTGGTGAGGTCGACGCCGGCGTGGGCGAGGGACATGAGCTGGCGGGCCATCACCGGCCAGTCCGGGCTGCCCGCCAGGTGGTTGAGAAGGCCGGCGGGCAGGTGCTTGCCGAGCTCGGCGGCGGCCCACCGGTCCTCGGCGTGCTTGCCGTAGCCGTCGGGGAGCTCCTTCTCCTTCCCGTCGTGGTGTCTCTGGGCGGCGCGGCGGACCGCGTCGGCGATCGTCAGGATCAGCCGCACCGACATCGCCGCGGCCTGCGCCGCCTCCGACAGGGCTTCGGAGAACGGCTCGCCGAGCGGCTGCGCGGAGGCGGGCGTGGACATGAGGGGCTCCTTCGTACGGTCAGCGCGAACGCCCCGGGCCGGGGCGGTACACCGGTAACGGGTAGGGGCGGGGCGGGGCCACGCTCGGCGGCCGGGGTCACCCGTACGGTGCGAGAGCCCGTACGCGAAGCCCAACGCGACGCCGTACGCGGAGCCGTACGTGAAGGCCGTACGTGAAGGTGCCGGTCAGGTGTCCCCCGGGCTCCTGCTGTCCGCCCCGGGGCTGTGGGCTGACGTTATGTCACGGGTGGGTACCGGAGCGGACGGATCAAGGATGCGGGGCATGGGCGGGGCGATGATGTGGTCCTGATTTCCGGACAGGGCAGGGCGGGGGCGTGGGGTGGCGGACAACAGGCGTGCGGCCAGGGTGGGTTCGGCGGTGTCGGGGAGCTCGGCAGGGATCGCGTTCCTGGTGGCGATCGTGACGAATTACGTCACCGCGCAGCCCCCGAAGTGGGCGGAGAACACCCTCCTGGTGTGGTCCGTGTTCGGGACGCTGGCCGTGGTCTCGCTCGGGCTGTTCTTCTGGGAGCGGCGCCTGGCCGCCCAGGCGCCGGACGGCGGTGTGCGGCCGGTGCCGCTGGGACGGATCGCCGTGGGAGGGCACTCGATGAACCCGCCGGCGGTCTCGGCGCGGGTGCGGGGGCGTGAGGCGGAGCTGGAGCGGATCGGTGCCCGGGTGCGCGGTTCTGGCGGGGGCATGGTGGTGGTGTGCGGAGCCGGAGGCCTGGGCAAGACCACGCTCGCCGCCGAGGCCGCCGCGCAGGCCCGGGCGCAGGGGCAGGTGGTGGTGTGGATCCGCTGGCGTGACGATCCCGAGCAGCTCGGGCAGGACCTCGCGCAGGCCGCCCACATCCTCGGCCTGCCCGAAAGCAGGCTGGAGGAGGCCCGGATGGGGAGGGTGTCGCTCGTCGACGCCGTCTGGAAGCACCTGGCAGACGTCACCGGGTGGCTGATCGTCATCGACAACGTCGACACCCCGGCTCGTGTTGGCCCTGGGTCGGGGCCACCGGCCGCCTACCGGGGATGGCTCCGCCCGCACGGGGGCGGGGTCCTGCTGGTCACGAGCCGGGACACCACCCGCCAGACCTGGGGCCCGGACGCCGACCTGATCCACCTCCAGCCCCTGGCCGACGACGCGGGCGGAGCTGTCCTCCTGGACGCCGCACCGCACGCCGGGACCGAGGCCGAGGCCCTGGCCGCCCGGCTCGGCGGGCTCCCGCTCGCGCTGAACGCGGCAGGCACCTACCTGTCGGTCCCCACAAGCCGGCACCGGACCTTCACCGCCTACCAGCACGCCCTCGAAGCCGAGTTCGGCGACCTGTTGGGGGCCGAGCACCCGGGCGCGGCCGCCGACCCGGCGGTCGCCCGCCGCGTCGTCCGACACACCTGGGACATCTCCTTCGACCAGCTCCACAGGGACGGCTACACCCTCGCCCGCCCCGTCCTCCAGCTCCTCGCCCTCCTCGAACCCGCCCCGATCCCCCGCACCCTGATGACACCGGAGCTCGTCACCGACGCCACCGGCCTACCCGCGACCGCAGCCGGCGTGGACGCCGCGCTCGCCGGACTCCACCAGTACGGACTCCTCCACACACCCGAAACCGACGAACCCGAGCCCGACTCACCGACCGTGGGCCGGCTCCAGCTCCACCCCTTGGTCCGCGAGGTCACCGCCCACACCCTCACCCGCCCCGAACCTACGGGCACCTGGCTCACGGCACTCGACGAACACCTCACCAGTGCCGTCAACATGATTGCGGGCACGCCCGGCAGGACTGGCTGGCCTACGGCACGCCTCCTCGCCCCCACCTCCCAGCCCACCTCGACCGCAACACACCCGACAACTTCAGCAGCGCCCGCGACACCCTGGCCGATCTCGCCGAGACCCTCACCAACGCAGGCGCAGTGTCCGAGGAACTCCTGCTCCTTCGACGTCTTCTGGACGCCGAGACCGATCAACTTGGCCCCGACCACCCCGACACCCTAGGCAGACGCAACAACCTCGCCAACGCACTGCACGGGCTCGGAGAACACCAGCAAGCCGCCGACCTCCACCGACAGACCCTCGCCGACCGCGAGCGCGTCCTCGGGCCCGACCACCCCGAGACCCTCGGCAGCCGCCACAACGTCGCCAACTCGCTGGACCATCTCGGGGAGCACCGGCAAGCCGCCGACCTCCACCGCCACGTCATCGCCGACCGCGAGCGCGTCCTGGGACCCGACCACCCCGACACCCTCAACAGCCGCAACTACCTCGCCACCGCAGAGGCCCGGCTGGCCGCGGCCGGACGCCGACGGTGGTGGCAGCTACCCCGCCTTGGGTGAGGAGCAGCTTCAGCGTGAGCGCCCCGTGCCCGGGCTGGGGGGCGGTGCGGAACGGGTCCGGAACGGTGCACCGGTGTCAGGCGGAGCTGTGGCGGGGTCGCGCGACGGGGCGGGCGTCACCCGTACGGTGCGCGGCACGGCCCGGGGCGTGGTCGTACGGGCGTGGGTGCTGGTGAGGATGGCTGCTTCGCGCAGCAGGACGGCGGCTTGGGCGGCGGCGCGGGTCTGGGCGCGGTGGTCCTGTGCGCGGTGCCAGGCGGTGGCCGCTTCGACGGCTTCGACGAGGGCGATGAGGAGGTTCAGGACGGCCGGGGCGCCGCCGCCCCTGGCTGCCCTGGGGGCGTGTTCCAGGGCGCGGGTGGCGGCCCTGAACCCGGCGCGGGCGGCGCCTTGCAGGGTGCGGGCGCCGGGGGCGCGGGAGGCCTGCTCGAACGCCGCCGCGGCCGCGCGGATCTGGTCGCGTACGGCGGGCGGGGCGGTGGCGGCGGCCACCACCAGGAGGTCGCCCAGGGCGGCGACGTCGCCCGCTCCTTCGGTGCGTCCGGCGTGGGTGAGGAGGGTCGCGGCCCGGCGGATCCGGTCGTGCGCGCGGTGGAGGTTCTCCGGGCTGATGGCGGGCTCGAAGCGTTCGCGTACGCGGGGCAGGGACAGGTCGTAGGCCAGGGTCCGGCCGGAGAACCACACCGGCCGGCTGTTGTGGTCGGCGCGGTCGCCGGGCAGGGCGACCGCGTACCCGTCCAGGGCACCGTCCTGATCGTGGTGTTCGCGTACGCGCAGCCCCGCGTCACGCAGCCGGGCGAGGAAGTCGGTGGTGCCGGTGGCGCGGGCGGCGGCCTCGCGGACGGTGCGCTGAAGGGTCTCGCGAGCGGGCTCGGTGAGGCCCCGGCGGGTGGCCTTCTCCTTCTCCCCCGTGGCCGGGGCGCGGCGTGCGGTGCGGTCCAGCGACGACATCGGCGTCAGGCCCCAGCGGGCCTCGAACGCGCGGGCGGCGGTGTGCATCTTAGGGATGTCGCCGCGCAGGTGGGGGTGGCGGCCGTCCTGGCGGGCGAGGGTCGCCAGGAGGTGGATGTGGTCGGGTGCGTGACGTATCGCCACCCACCGCTCAGGTAGTCGGCCAGGTCGCGGCCGGCATCCTCCAGAGGCTCGTGGGCGCCGTCGGATTGGAAGTTGGCGCCGCTGCCGCCGTCGAACAGGACCGGTTGCGGGTCGCTTCTGTCCGGCAGGAGCGCTCAGGAGGTCCCTCGGTGAGCTTTGCCGAACTCCACGGTCCCCCACATCGGCCCGCCTCATTTCCCGTACGAGAGGTTCCTGTGCTTCGACGGTGCCGGAAAGGACGGCCGGCAGCCGGCGAATCCACGAACCGGTGGGCCGGGGCGGTCGGAGGATCTGTGTGTCGGTTGTCTGTGTGTTCTTGTTGTGTGGTGGTCAGAGGCCGAATTCGATGTGCTGGAGGTCGAACAGGCGTACTTCCTCCAGGGTTGCGGCTCGGGTGCCGTGGTTTTGGAAGTAGGTTTCTTTGAGTCCTTCGGCGGCGATCTGCTGGAGTTGGTTCTCGGTGGCGCCTTGGGCCTGTGCGGTGAACAGGCGGTGGGCGTAGGGCGGTGGCAGTGCGACGGTGAGGTGGCGTTCGCGGGCTTCGTCGGTGGTGCCGATGGGTGCGCTGTAGCCGAGGCGGCCTTGGATGTCGATGATGAGGCCGGTGGTGGTGCCGGCGGTTTTCTTCGCTTGTGCTTTCACGCGGGGTTGCCATCGTTTTTTTACTTCGTCGGTCAGTCGGGTGGCGAGGTGGGGGCGTGGTTGTTTGAGCTGGTTCTTGAGGTATCGCTCGACGGTGCGTTGGGAGATGCCGAGGGTTTGGGCGGTGGCTTTGGTTCCTTTGAGTTGTTTGACCAGGTAGCGCATTTGTGCGCCGGCGCTTTTGGGTGCTGGGCGTGTGATGGCTTGTTCCAGTGCGTTGTCGAGTCCCTCGCCGACCGAGTTGGTCATTTTCGGTGCCCTACTCCCCTGTGTCGGCGGTGGTGATGTCGCCGGTCTTGATGTGGCGGGCCAGGTTCAGTTCGGGTGCGTGGGTTCGTTCGCGGAGTTCTTCGGCCCACAGGGTGGTCTGGGTGCCTTCGTGTTTGACCATGCCGGGTGACACGCCGAGGCGGAACGATCCGGGTACGGTTTTTCCCGCGTGGTCGTAGGGCAGGACGTCGAGGGGTGAGGGGCCGTCGGCGGCGTAGACGGCGCAGTCGGAGAGGACGGCGACCGGGTAGCGGTCGGTGGCGGCGGCCAGGGCCACCATCTTGCGGTGCATGCCTACCCGGGCGCGGGAGATCACGGTGGCGCGGATGTCCGGGCGCCAGGTCGGGCGGGTGAGGGCCGGCCAGGGCTGTCCTGGTCGCCAGCCTTGGCCGCGTGCCTTTTCCTGGAATTTGCCGATGCCGTTCTTCACCGTGGACTTGATCGCGTCCAGGACGATCGCTGTCTGCGGGTCGCGTTGTTTGTAGCCGTCCATGGCGGTGAGCAGTTGTTGTGGTGTCAGGTTCTCGGTGACGCCGAGGTCGGCCATGGTGGAGACGTAGGCGTCGCGTAGCCGTTTGTACCAGTTGTCGAGGTAGCGGCCCGGTTCGGTGCGGATGAAGGCTTCGGTGGGGGCGACGTCATAGCCGAGTTCGGTGGCGTAGGCGAGGGTTGGGGTCGCGTACCAGGCGGGCCCGTCTGGGTGGTTGCCGGTCGGGGTGAACGGGCTGGGCAGCAGGTCGCCGTCGAGGGTGTGCCACTGCTTTCCGACCTTGACGTGGGACAGGTCGACGTGGGAGAGGTCGGCCAGCCAGGAGCCGGGTGTCTTCGCGTCGAAGGTGGGGTGGGTGACGTGGACGGGTGGGGTGGCGAGGCCGACGACCGCGCCGTTGGCGGCGGCGGCGAAGGCCATGTTCACGTCGATGCCGACGAGATGGCGTCGCATGCACTCGTCGTCAGTGAGCGGGCGCGCCCAGTCGTAGGCCTCTTCGAAGAGTTTCTCGGCCGGGGTGCGGATGTGGAAGCGGGGCAGGTGGGCGAGGACGGGGTGGCCGTCGGTGGCCTCGCACGGTGGTGGGTCCATCGGTTGTTTACCCAGGGATCCGGGGTTGTGTTCGCTGTGCCGTGTGCCGCTGTCGTCCGGGGCGGAGGCGCGGGTGGGCGGGTGCAGGGCGGTCATGAGTTCCAGGCCGGTGACGGCGGTCGATCCGCGCGGTGTCATGACCCGGGTGGCGTATGTGGCGAGGACGGAGGCGAGTTCGGCGGGAGGGAGGTGGGCGGCGTGGCCCCAGCTGCGGGTGTCGAGCGCGTTCCAGGACGGGATGCAGAGCTGGACGCAGGAGCGGCGGCCCCCTTGGGCCGGGCGGTAGATCCGTGCCCAGGGGCCGAGGCCGCGCTTGGTGAGCTGCCACTGGGCCCGGGTCAGTTGGGTGATCGTCTTGTGGGTGTCCGGCAGGCGGCCGGCCAGGCGTTCCTCGTCGGTGAGGTGGGTGGGCAGGCCGAAGCGCTGGAGTGCGGCGTGGGTGAGGACGAGCAGCGGGTCGGCGTCCTTGCCCGGGCCGGTCAGGCGTGGTGCGCCGAGCTTGGCCTGTGCCAGTGTCCATTCCACCAGTGCGGGCAGTGTCTTGGCGGGTACGTCGAGGATCAGGCCGCCCACGCAGTATCCGAGAGCTTGGCCTTGGTCGTCGGTGTCGATGACGGCCAGGGGTCCGTTCGCGAAGCGGGGGTCGCTCGCGGCGGTGGGCGGGAGGGTCGTCCGGGTGGCGGGGCGGGTGTTCGGACGCGGCGGTGCGGTCGGGTGAGCGGCGGGCGGCGGGCTGGGTGCGGTGGTGGGTGCTGGGGGCTTCTCGGCCGGCTCGGCGGCAGGCGCCGGGACCGGGGTCGTGGCCGGGACCGTGGATGTGTCCGGGACCGTGGCCGGGATCGTGGCCGGGATCGGGGCCGGGGTCGTGGCCGGGGTCGTGGATGTGTTCGGGGCCGGGGCGGGAGCGGGGTGTTTCTGTGCCCATCCCTCCAGCAGGCGCTGGTACGGTGCGCGGCGCGGGGGCCGTGGTTCGCTGCGGCCCGCTTCCCAGTTCTTCACCGTCTGGGTGGTCGTCTCCAGGACCTGCGCGAGGCGCGCCTGCGTGATGCCGGCCGCCTCACGCAGGCGCGCCCGCTCCGATGGGGGCGGCATGGCGGGCTCTCCTGCCAGCAGCGCGTCCACGGCGTCGAACAGCTCGTCCTGGGTCGGCATGTCTCAGAACCTAGCAGATTTACTTGCGGATTTATCCTTTGTTTTAGCCTCTCCCGGCTTGTCAGGTGTCCAGGAGGTGGAGTTGGGCGGCGGCGTCCTCGTCGCTGAGTTCCAGGACGGCCCGCATGGCCGCGGCGGTGCTGTGCAGGAGGTCCGGGTCGGGGGCCAGGGCCAGGATCTGGGCGGCGAGTTCGGCCGGGGTGGGGGCCTGGAAGAGGGTGTTGACGCGCAGGTCCACCTCCAGGTGTTCGCGCAGGAACATGACTGCTTTGGTGGCGAGCAGCGAGTGGCCGCCCAGGTCGAAGAAGTCGTCGTGCGCGCCGACACGTTCCAGGCGCAGGACGTCCGCCGAGACCAGGGCGACGACCGCTTCGACGGCGTCGCGCGGCGGTGTGTGGCCGGTGGTGTCGGTGCGGGTGGCCGGTGGTGCGGGCAGTGCGTGGCGGTCGGTCTTGCCGTTGCTGTTGAGCGGGAGCGCGTCCAGCAGGACGTAGTGTCCGGGCACCATGTAGCCGGGCAGGGTGCGGTTCAGGCCGGTGCGCAGCTGCGCCGGTTCGGGGCTGGTTCCGGTGGCCGGTACCACGTAGGCGACCAGGCGTTTGTCGCCCGGTGTGTCCTCGCGGCACAGGACGACCGCGGCCCGGACCTGCGGGAGTGCGGTGAGTGCGGCGTCGATCTCGTCGAGTTCGACCCGGATGCCGCGGATCTTGATCGGGTGGTCGGTGCGGCCGAGGTAGTCCAGGTGTCCGTCGGGCCGCCAGCGGCAGATGTCGCCGGTGCGGTAGAGGCGTGCGCCGGGCTCGTCGGCGTACGGGTCGGGGATGAAGCGCTCGGCGGTGAGTGCCGGGCGGCCCTGGTAGCCGCGGCCGATCTGGCGGCCGGCGATGTGCAGTTCGCCCGGGACGCCGATCGGGGCCGGCCGGCCGTCGGCGTCCAGGACGTAGGCGCGGGTGTTGAGCACGGGCCTGCCGATGGGGACGTGGCCGGCCGCGCCCGGCGGGCAGGGCCAGTGTGTGACGTCGATGGCCGCCTCGCAGGGCCCGTACAGGTTGAGGAGCCGGGCGTCGAACGCGGCGAAGTAGCGGCGCTGGAGTTCGGGCAGCAGGGCCTCGCCGCTGCAGATCACGGTGCGCAGGGTGCGGCAGCGGGCGGCGTCGGCCGGGGCCTCGACGAAGGCCTGCAGCAGTGAGGGCACGACGTGCAGGACGGTGACGCGCTGCGCCTCGATGACCTCGGCGAGGTAGCCGGGGTCGCGGTGGCCGCCGGGCGCGGCCATGAACAGCCGCGCCCCGGTCACCAGCGGCCAGAAACAGCTCGCGCAGCGAGTCGTCGAAGCCGACCGGGGTCTTCTGCAGCAGGACGTCGCCGGGGCCGATGCCGTACTGGCCCTGCACCCAGGTGAGCTGGTTGACGATGTTGCGGTGCTCGTTCATCGCGCCCTTGGGGCGGCCGGTGGAGCCGGAGGTGTAGACGATGGAGGCGAGGTGGCGGCCGGTGACGTCGGGTGCGGTGGGTGTGGGCGGCGCCGCGTCGAGGATGTGACGGTCGCGGTCCAGGAGCAGGGTGTCGAGCAGGTCGGGCAGCCGCGGGCGTAGTTGCCGCTCGGTGAGGACGGTGGAGACGCCGGCGTCCTTGATGACGTAGGCGAGGCGGTCCGGCGGGTAGCCGGGGTCCAGCGGTACGAAGGCGGCTCCGGACAGCAGCGCCCCGTACAGGGCCACCACCAGGTCGGTGGAGCGCTCCAGGAAGACGCCGACGGTGGTTTCCGGGCCCGCGCCGCGTGTGCGCAGGATGTGTGCCACCTGGGCGGCGCGGGCGGCCAGTTGGCGGTAGGTGAGGGTGGTTTCGGCGTCGGCGACGGCTACGGCGTCGGGGGTGCGGGCCGCCTGGCGCAGGAAGACTGAGGGAGCGCTGCGGGCTCAGCTCCTGAACGAGCCGGTCGAACGGCAGCGCCTGGTGGTCGTAGGAGCGCAGGCTGTCGGTGCGTACGGTCTTCAGGTGCCCGCGGAAGGAGGGGTCGTGCTCCAGCTGGGCGCGGTGGACGACCGTGTTGACGAAATAGCCCACGGACGAGGCGAGTTCGGTGCGGGTGCGGCCGGCGACGGTGCTGCCGACGCTGACGTCCGGCTGACCGGACCAGCGGGCCAGGAGCACCTGGTAGGCGGCGAGGGGCACCATGTACAAGGTGGCGCGTTCGGTGCGGGCCAGGACGCGCAGCTGTGCGCTGAGCTCGGCGGGAAGCGTGAAGGTGTGGACGCCTCCGGTGAAGGCCTGGACGGCGGGGCGCGGGCGGTCGGTGGGCAGGGTCAGGAGTTCGGGTGGGCCGGTGAGGCGGCCTTGCCAGTGGTCCAGGAGCTTCTCCAGCCGCGGGCCCCGGAGGTGGTCGTGCTGCCAGTGGGCGAAGTCGGGGTACTGGACGACCGGTGCGGGCTGCCACTGGGCGTCCTGGTGGGCCGCGCGGTAGGCGTCGCCGATCTCGCGCAGCACGATCTCCATCGACATCGCGTCGAAGACGATGTGGTGCACGAGCAGCATCAGTGTGTGCCGTTCGTTCCCGGTGCGCAGGAGCCGGGTGCGGATGAGCGGCCCGGTGGCCAGGTCGAAGCCGGTTGTGGCCTCGGCCGCGCACGCCCGGCCGGCTGCCTCGCCGCGCTGGTCCTGGGGCAGGTGGCGCAGGTCGGTGAGAGGCACGTCGATGGCGAGGTGCGGGTCGACGGGCTGGAGCGGGCGGCCCAGTTCGTCCTGGCCGAAGCGGGTGCGCAGCGCGTCGTGGCGGGCCACCACGGCGTGGACGGCGGTGCGCAGGAGGTCCGCGTCGAGCGGGCCGTCCAGGTCGATGCGCCAGGCCAGCGTGTACAGCGGGTCGCCCGGGCGGATCTGGTCGAGGAACCACAGGCCCTGCTGGGTGACCGAGGCCCGGTGGGTGCGTTGGCGCTGGTCGGGGCCGGCGGCCGGTGCGGGAGCCGTACCGAGCGGCGTGGCGGCCGGCGCGTGGGGTGTGGCGAGAGGTGCGTGGGTCATCGGGCCGCTGCTCCTTCGCGGATACGGGTGGAAGCCTGGGCCCGCAGTACGCGGCCGAGCCGGTCGAGACCTTCGGTGAGCTCTGCCTCGGCGCCACCGAATCCGAGGCGGACCCGGTCGGGGTGTCCGAAGCCGGTGCCCGGGACGAGCAGCACGTCGTGGTCGCGGCCCAGGGTGCGGCACAGCTCCTCGGTGTCGGATACGCCGGTGAAGGCCGGGAAGACGGTGCAGCCGCCGCCGGGCGGTGTCCAGGACACCAGGTCGGCGTGTTCCTGGGCCCAGGCGGTGAGCGTGCGCAGGTTGCGGGCGGTCTGCGGGGCGCGTACGGCCAGGAGGCGGTCGGCGTGGACGATCGCCCGCTCGGCGAGGAACTCGGTGAGCGGGGAGAGGCAGATGGTGAGCGCGTCGCGCAAGGGCAGGAAGCGGGCCAGCAGGTCCGGGGCGCCCAGGCAGAGCCGACCCGGGTGCCCGGCAGCCCGTAGCACTTCGACATCGTGCCGAGCGACAGGCACCGGTCGTAGGACAGCGAAGGGTCGGGCAACGGCGGCGCCCCGTGGGTGAGTTCGCTGAAGGCGCCGTCCCACACCAGGTAGGCGCCGTTGTCGGCGACCAGGGAGAGGAACGCGTCGAACCGGTCGGCGGGCAGGGTGGCGCCGGTGGGGTTGTTGGGCAGGTTGACCACGACCATGCGGGTGCGCGGGGTGATCTGGGCGCGCAGGGCGTCCAGGTCGGGTACGAAGCCGTCCTCGGGGCGCAGCCGCCAGTGCTTGAGGCGGCAGCCGATGGACTCGGCGATGGACCACAGCGAGTGGTAGCCCGGGTCGATGACGACGACCTCGTCGCCCGGCGACAGCAGCGCGTTCATCACCAGGAAGATCGCTTCGGTGGACCCGTGCGTGGCCATCACCCTCTCCCGATCGCCGTCGCCGAAGCGGCGGGCCAGCGCGGTGCGCAGGCCCGGTCCTCCGTAGGAGGGGCTGTCGTCGAGCCAGAGGGTGTCCAGGTCGTGGTGGGTGATGCCGGTCAGGTCGCGCAGCTCGGCCAGGGACCAGCACTGGACGCCGCTGCTGCCGAGGTCGATGGAGGTGTCGAAGTAGAAATCGCGCATCCAGTCTTCGAGTGGGGCCCGGCGCAGCTTCATCGGGATGCTCCTGTGAGGGTGTGGGATCGCAGCCGGTTCGCGAGGCGGTCGAGGTGGTCGGTGTGCAGGACGCTGTAGTGGTCTCCCGGCACCGTGCGGACCACCAGGCCGGTGGTGCTCCAGTGCTGCCAGCCGCGCGACGCCTCGGCCGGTACGGCGCTGCCGTCGGCGCCGGAGTCCGCGGCGCTGAGCAGCAGCAGCGGCCCGTGGTGGCCGGTGGCGGGCCGGTAGCGGTCCAGAGCCGTGCGGTTGGCCCGGTACAGGCCCAGGAGGCGGTCGACGAAGTCGGGGCCGTCGTTCTCGTCCAGCGCGCCGGCCCGCTGGGCGCGGGCCAGCAGGTGGGCGGGCTGGTCCGCGTACGGCAGAGCGATCAGGTCCTCGGCGCGGACACCGAGGTCGATGTCGGTGGTGCGTTCGAAGTCGGCGGCGAACGCGGCGATCAGGTGCGCCTGTGCGGCCGCGTCGCCGTCGGCGGACCCGTCCTCGTACGGTCCGGCGGCCTGGAGGGTCGTGGGCGTGGGCGGGTGGGGGTCGGCGGGATCGGGCGCGTAACTGTCGATCATGACGACCGGTACGGTGCGCCCGTCGCCGGCCTCCAGCTGCCGCGCCATCTCGAAGGCGACCACACCGCCCATCGACCAGCCGCCCAGCACCAGCGGCCCCGTGAAGCCCGCGTCCGCGATCGCCGCCAGGTACTCGGCGGCCATGTCCTCGATCCGCTCGGCCGGCCGCTCGTCCTCCCGCATGCCGCAGGCCGCCAGCGCGTACACCGGCTGGTCGGGGCCGAGCGCGCCGTAAGGCCGCTGTAGCACAGCACATGACCGCCGACCGGATGCACGAGGAACAGTGGTGGCCTGCCGCCCTCGGAGCGCAGCGGCACCAGCGGCGACACGGTCGCGGTGAAGGCGTGCTCGTCGATCCTCGCGGCCAGGGCGCGCAGCGTAGGGGCGGTGAAGACGGTGGAGGCCGGTACCGCGCAGTCGAAGACACTCAGGATGCGGTTGATCAGCCGGAGCGCGGAGAACGAATGGCCGCCCAGGTCGAAGAAGTCGTCGCCGGCGCCGACCTGCTCCACCCGCAGCACCTCGGCCCAGATCTCCGCCAGCAGCCGCTCGGTACGGGTGCGCGGCGGCACGTACGGTGTGCCGGCCGTACCGCGGCCGGCCGGGTCCGGCGCCGGCAGTGCGGCACGGTCCAGCTTCCCGTTACCGGTGAGCGGCAGGGACGACAGCGTGACGTAGGCGGCAGGGACCATGTAGGCGGGCAGCAGCCCTGCCAGGTGGGTGCGCAGGGTGAGGGCGTCGAGCGGCGCCGCGGTGGAGTGGTCACCGGTGTCGGTGGGGACCAGGTAGGCGACCAGGCGCGGTCCGTCGGCGTGGTCGTCGCGGGCGTGGACCACGGCCTGGGCCACGCCCGGATGGTCCAGGAGCGCCGCCTCGATCTCGGCCGGTTCGATACGGAACCCGCGGATCTTGATCTGGTGGTCGGCGCGCCCGAGGTACTCCAGCTCCCCGTCCCCGCGCCACCGGCACAGATCACCCGAGCGGTAGAGACGTTCATCGGGCGGGCCGAACGGGTCGGGCACGAAACGCTGCGCGGTCAGCGCGGGACGGTTCAGGTAGCCGCGGCCCAGGCCGGGCCCGCCGACGTACAGCTCGCCGGCGACACCGCGCGGCACCGGGATTCCGTGCGCGTCCAGCAGGTGCAGCCGCAGGTCATCCAGCGCGTGGCCGATGGGACTGCGTACGGGTGAGGTGAGGTCGGCGCGGTGGATGCGGCGCAGGGTGACGTGCACGGTGGTCTCGGTGATGCCGTACATGTTGACCAGGGCCGGGCAGCGCTCGCCGAGCCGGTCGAACCACGGTGCCAGGTCCTCGACGGTGAACGCCTCACCGCCGAACACCACGGTGCGCAACGGCAGTTCGTCCCAGAGCGGTGAGTCGAGAGCGGCTGTGGTCAGCTCCCGGAAGGCGGAGGGTGTCTGGTTGAGGACGGTGACACGGTGGGTGTGCAGGAAGGTGACGAAGTAGCCGGGCGAGCGGGCGATGTGCACGGGCACCACGGCGAGCGTGCCGCCGTAGGCCAGTGCGCCCCAGATCTCCCACACCGAGAAGTCGAAGGCGTAGGAGTGGAAGAGGCTCCACACGTCGTGGGGGCCGAATCCGAACTCGGCCTCGGTGGTGGTGAGCAGACGCACCACCTGCCGGTGGGCGATCTCCATGCCCTTGGGACGGCCGGTGGATCCGGAGGTGCAGATGACGTACGCGAGGTGCGCGGCGCTCAGCGGTGCGCGCCGCTCGGTGTCCGTGACGTCCGCCGTGTCGCTGTCACCGGCGGGCGTGCCGGAGGCGCTCGTGTCGTCCGATCCGTCCGTGCCGCCTGTGCCTCCTGTGTCGTCGGGGTCGCCTATGTCGTCGGGGTCGCCTGTGCCGTCGGGGTCGCCTGTGCCGTCGGGGTCGCCTGTGTCGCCTGTGTCGTCGGTGTCGTCGGTGTCGTCGGTGAGCAGGACCGGGTACGGGGTCTGCCTGAGGCGGTCGGTGGCGGTGGCGGTGCCGGTCAGGACGCAGACGGGTTGGGCGTCGTCGAGGATGTAGCGGGTGCGGTCGGCGGGCAGGGCCGGGTCGAGCGGAAGGTAGGCCGCCCCGGACTTCAGGACGGCGAGCAGCGCGACGATGAGCTCCGCCGAGCGCGGCAGCGCGAGACCGACGAGACGGTCGGGGCCGGCACCGGCCGTGATCAGGCGGCGGGCCAGCCGGTTGGCGCGGGCGTTGAGCTGCGCGTACGTCAGATGTGTGCCCTGGGCACTCACGGCCCGGGCGTGCGGTGCGCGGGCCGCCTGCTGCTCGAACAGGGCGACGAGGGTGCGGGCGTCGTCGGCCGGCGGGCCGGCCGGGGTGTGGCCGGGCCGGGTGGGGCGTGGCCGGGCCGGGTGGGGCGTGGCCGGGCCGGGTGGGGCGTGCCGGTCTCGTCCGTATCGCTCAGGCGCAGGCGGTCCAGTGGGGTGTCCGGGGCGGTGACGGCGTGGGCCAGCAGGTGGTGGAAGCTGTCGGCCAGGGCCTTGGCGCTCGCGGTGTCGAAGAGTTCGGCGGCGTACTCCAGAGTGCCGGTGAACGCGCCGCCGGCTTCCTCCTCCAGCGTCAGCGTGAGGTCGAACTTGGCCGTTCCGGCGGCGGGTTCAAAGATCGTGCAGTCGATGCCCGGCAGGTGCAGCGTCTCGTTGTCGGTGTTCTGCAGGACGAACGCGGCCTGGAAGAGCGGATTGCGACCGATGTGACGCCCCGGTGCCACCGCTTCCACCAGCCGCTCGAACGGCACATCCTGGTGCTGCAGGTCCGCCAGGTCCAGGTGCGGGTGTGCTGCAGCAGCTGGTGGAAGGTCCAGTCGGCGCGCAGTTCGCCGCGCAGGACGACCGTGTTCGCGAAGTAGCCGATGAGCGGCTCCAGTTCGCTGTGGCCGCGGCCGGCCACCGGAGTGCCGACGGACACGTCCCACTGTCCCGAGTAGCGCGCCAGCACACTCTGGTAGGCGGCGAGCAGCACCATGAACGGGGTGCAGCGGGTGCGGCGTGCCAGGTCACGCAGCGGCGCGGCGAGCCGGCTGGGGGTCTGGAGCGGCACGGTGGCGCCTTGGTGCGAGGCGACGGCGGGCCGCGGGCGGTCGGTGGTCAGGCTGAGCAGGGCCGGAGCGCCGGCCAGGCGCTCGCTCCAGTAGCCGAGCGTGTCGGCGAGCGCGGCGGGCTGGAGCTGCTCGCGCTGCCAGACCGCGTAGTCGGCGTACTGGATCTCCGGATCCGGCAGCGCAGAGGGCAGGCCGAGCGCGTACGCCTGGTACAGGGAGCCGAGTTCACGCAGGAAGACACCGATCGACCAGCCGTCGCACACCGTGTGGTGGAAGGTGACGACCAGGGTGTGGTCGGTGGGTGAGGTGCGCAGCAGCAGGGTGCGCAGCAGCGGGCCGGCGGTCAGGTCGAAAGGAGTGGCCGCCTCCCTGCTCGCCTCGGTCTGGATCCGGTCGGCGGTGGTGTCGCGTACGTCGAGGTGTGCGGGCGTGGGCGGGCGGACGATCTGCAGCGGGCCGTCCTCGCTGTCGGCGAAGGTGGTACGCAGCGTCTCGTGGCGTTCGATGAGCTCGCTCAGGCTGTCGGTCAGCAGGCGGATGTCGAGCGGGCCGCTCAGGTGCAGGGCGAGCGGCACGTTGTAGACGGCGGAGCCCGGTGCGAGCTGGTCGAGGAACCACAGGCGGGCCTGGGCGAACGACGCGGGGAAGACCAGCACGTCCTCGACGACGGACGGCGGTGTGCCGGTCACGGTTTCGGCGTCGTCCTGAGCGGACGTGGGCATGGCGTTTCCTATCTGCTCGGAGGATCTGCTCGAAGACCGGTTCGCCGGCGGGGTACGGACCCCGGCCCGGTGGTTTCCGCTGGGGGCCGCTGGTCGGCGTGATCGCGTACGGCGGTGCTCAGAGGCGGCTCGTGCCCCGGTAGCGGCTGCGGTCCAGGCGCCGGATGGACGCGCGGACCGGTGGGGCCTGCTGCTGGGATGCGGCCACCTGTTCGGCCAGTTCGGCCACGGTCGGCCCGGAGAACACCGCCAGCAGCGGCAGGTCGGCTCCGGTCCGCGCACGCAGCCGGGCGATCAGGGTGGCGGCGTGCAGGGAGTGTCCGCCGAGGTCGAAGAAGTTGTCGTCGCGGCCGATCCGGTCCACGCGCAGGAGCTCCGACCACAGGGAGGCCAGGAGCTGTTCGGTGCCGGGCCGCGGCGCCGCGTAGAGGGCGCGGGTCACCGTCCCCAACCGCGCCAACGCCCTCCGTACGGCAGACGGTCTTCGACGGGGCGTCGCCCGGTCGGCACAAGGCAACGCTTTTCTGAGCCCCTGCCCGGCTGGGAGGCCGAGAAGCAGTTGCATTCCGGCTTCCGGTTCTCGAATTCACCTGGAACCGAGGCTGCCTGAACTTCATGACCGAGGCCGGTGGAATCCCGTCGCGACAAACGGCGGAGCACCAGGGACTTCTCGTCGCAGCTACAGCAGGCCGAGCAGCAGGTCCGTACGCACTGGCCGACGGCGGCTGACGGCTACATGTCAAGGCCGGGAGGCGAAGGGGTCTGCGGCGTGTTGCAGAAGGGCGCGGCGCAGGGCGGTGCGGTCGTCGAAGGGGCGTGAGCCTGTGGTGGAGTTCTGGTATTGGTCAGCGCCGCGTCCGGCGACGACGAGTACGTCGCCGGGGCCGGCGGCGGACACGGCCAGATAGAGGGCGCGTTGCCGGTCGGGTTCGATGTGGACCGTTGCCTGACCGGTCCGGTGGGCGCCGGCTGCGACGGCGGTGCGCAGGATGGCGGGGTTCTCGCCGTGCGGGCTTTCGTCGGTGACGATGACGAGGTCGGCTGCGCGGGCAGCGGTTTCGCCGAGTGCGTCACGTTTGCGCGGGTCGCGGTCGCCTGTTGCGCCGAGGACAACGATGACCCGGCCGTTGGTGAGGGAGCGGAGGAAGGGGAGGAGACGGTGTTGGCCGCCGGTGTTGTGGGCGAAGTCCACGAAGGCGAGGAAGGACTGGCCGGCATCGATGCGCTCCAGCCGCCCGGGGATCGAGGCGAGGTGTTCCATGCCGTGCAGGGCTGCGGCCAGGTCGATGCCGCCGGCCGCCAGCGCCGCAACGGCGGCCACCGCGTTGTCGGCCTGATGGGCGCCGAGCAGCCGCAGCCGAACCTCCTGATCGACACCTGGGCCGCGCAGGCGGAAGCGGGTACCGGCGGCATCTGCGGAGGTGAGGTTGGCGCTCCAGCGGGCCGGCTCGGGGCCCATGGTGAAGGTGGTGACGGGGCAACGTGTCTCGGCGGCGAGGCGGCGTCCGTGGGGGTCGCCGATGTTGATCACGGCGTGTTCGCAGCGGTCCGGGGTGAACAGGGATGCCTTGGCGGCGTAGTACCGGTCGAGGGTGCCGTGCAGGTCCAGGTGGTCGGGGCTGAGATTGGTGAAGACGCCGACGCGGAAGCGGGTGCCGTCCACCCGGCTGAGCTCCAGGGCGTGGCTGGAGACTTCCAGCGCTATGTCGGTACCGCCTGCCTGGTGAATGAGGGCGAGCAGACGCTGGAGTTCGGGTGCTTCGACCGTCGTGCGTTCGGCCGACAGACCGGCGCGGCCCGGCAGACGTGTCTCCAGGCTGCCGGCCAGTCCGGCACGGCGGCCGGCAGCTTCTAGGCCGGCGGCGAGCAGATGCGTTGTGCTGGTCTTTCCGTTGGTCCCCGTGACCCCATACACAGACAGGGCGTGGGAGGGGTTGCCGTAGAACCGAGCGCTGAGAGGGCCGAGGATCCGGCGGGGGTCGTCGACAATTAGGGAGGGCAGACAGGGATGGGGACGATCGCTGAGCAGCGCGATGGCTCCTGCCCCGGCGGCCTGGTCGGCGAAGTCGGCGCCGTGCTGGTGCCTTCCGGGCAGTCCTGCGAACAGATCGCCGGGTGTGACGTCGGTGCTGGCCAGGGTGATCCCCCGCACCCGGGCCTGCCCGTCGCCGGCTCTTGCGACCAGCCGGGCTTCGGGGGCCAGAGCTCGCAGGATGTCCAGGATGTCGTCCAGGCACAGGGACGGCGCGGAGGGGCGGTCGTCGCGCTGCAGTGCACTGGCCATCGTCCACCACCTCCATGGTCCTGGGCGCGGCCCAGGGCGGTACCGCATCGCCGAACTGTCTCCGGCCGCCTCAGAGGACCGTTGCCGCGGCCGGAGCGGCATCGGAGAGGTAACCGGTCGGCCGGGACGTGAAACTCCCGGTCGCGGACGGCCTCAGGTCTGCGTGGCCGCGCCGGGCCGCCTCTGTTCGCACGGCTCGACGTGCGGGTGTGCCCGGCTGGGGTGACGGTGTAGGCGAAGCCGGCGGCACTGCCGGGCATCCGTACTGATCCTGAGGAGCTCCAGATGTCGGAACGCAACACCGCGCTGCGCAGCATGCACGATCTGGGGCTGGCGGCGTGGTTCGGCGGCTCGCTGATGGGCGCGGTCGGTCTGAACAGCGCGGCTGGGGCTGAAGGCGGTACGTGGCGGAACACGGCACGGATCGCGAGCGTGGGCTGGGCGAAGTGGACACCGGTCAACGCCGCAGCGATCGCCGTGCACCTGGTCGGCAGCAGTGGGCTCTTGGGGGCCAATGCCTCCCGGGTCGTCACTCAGAAGGGTGTGGCGGCGTCCACGATCGCCAAGACGGTGCTGACCGGCGCTGCCCTGGCCGCTACCGCCTACAGCCGTGTGCTGGGCAAGAAGATCGAGCTTGCCTCATCGGATGATCCCGAAGCTCTCGAAAGGGCTGCGGAACATCCCATCGACACCGACAAGGCCCAGCGGGATCTTGCGCGGGTGCAGTGGGTACTTCCGGTGCTCACCGGTGGTCTGATCGTTCTGAACGCCTTGCATGGTGAACAACAGCGTCCTGCCGAGCAGCTGCAGGGAATGCTCCAGCGCGCGGGGTCGATGACGCCGTGGCCCGGCATGCACTGAGCCGCTTCCGGCGGCAGGCGGAGCGTCGGTCCTGCTGACGACGCACGCGCTTGTGGGCTGTGCCCGAGGCGGTGGCTGTCAGCCGTGCCATGGGTGACACCGCGCACGGAGAGCGTGTTCGTACCGGGCTGTGGGCGGGGCGGTCTAGGTCGTGGTGAGGTCGACCGGGAGAGGACGAGAGCATCCCAGGGCTGGTTCCCATGTCCTCACCCGCCGGAGAAGATCCGAGGCTACGCAGAGCAGCTGGTCCTGGCGGCTGTCGGACGCCAGATCGCGCATGGCCGAAAGTAGGTTTCCAGCGGCCTACCTCCACCGTCGGCGCGACGACCGCCTCGGCGATGAGGACCTCGGCGCAGGTGTTGCACCCGTCGCCTGCGTCGTCGCCACTGTTCCAGTGCTTGAACTGGTGCGGGTGTAGCCGGTGCAGTCCTCCTCCGTGCCCTTCACCAGACCGACCGCGTCGGCCGGCGGCGTCACCTCGGGTGCGGCGGCGGCCTGCGCGACGGGAGCCGAGAGGAGAGGAACGAGGACGAGGAGAGTGCGCTGAATCCGCGCGCAGTGTCCTTGACCACCACCGCTGCGTACCGGCCCCGCCCTCCAGCGGTGTAGCCGCGGCCCCCGGGGTCACCCGGCGGGCGAGAAGGTTCACCGCAGGAACGCCTCCGCTGCCCGGCCGCTCACCTGGGCGCCGGGACGTAGGCAGGTCATCCGCTGTCGGCACTGGGGCGAAGATGCGGGCCACCCTGCACCGCGTGAGGATCGGGAGTACGACGTAGCAGCCCGGGTGCTTCGACCGGGGTTCCCCGGCTTTCCCTCGCCGAGCAGCGGCGCAGGGGCCCTGGAGGTGGAAGAGATGCCGCGACCGTTGTGGGCAGGTGCGATCAGTTTCGGGCTGGTCACGATCCCGGTGAAGATCGTGTCCGCAACCGAGGACCACGACGTCCACTTCCACCGGGTGCACCTTGCGGACATGGGCCGGGTGCGGACGAGGAAGGTCTGCGAGCTCGACGGGGAGGTCGTTTCCCAGGATGAGATCGGCAAGGGTTACGAGATCGCGAAGGATCAGACGGTCGCGGTGACGGACGAGGAACTGGAGCAGATGCCGCTGCCGACTGCGAAGGCGATCGAGATCGCCGCGTTCGTCGACGCCGACACGATCGATCCGGTCCGCATCAGCGACTCCTATTACCTGGCCGCCGACGGGCAGGTAGCCGCCAAGCCCTACACCCTGTTGCGCAAGGCGCTGGAGCGGTCCTCGAAGGTGGCGGTGGCAAAGTTCGCGTGGCACGGCCGTGAGCGCCTGGGCCTGCTGCGGATCCGCGAAGGGGCGATCGTGCTGCACTCCATGAAGTGGCCGGACGAGGTCCGCAACCCCGACGAGCTCGCCCCGCGCGAGGTCGACGTCGGAGAGCAGGAGATCGAGCAGGCCCTGCAGCTGGCCGAGCGGATGACGATCGAGGACCTGTCCGGCTTCCACGACGAGTACCGCGAGGCCCTGGAGAACATCATCGCGGCGAAGGCCGAGGGCAAGCCCCTCCCGACCCCGGCCGAAGGCGAGGGGAAGGAGAAGGGCGAGGTCGTGGACCTGATGGCCGCCCTGAACGCCTCCGTCAAGGCCGCGAAGGAATCGCGGGGCGACGACGGCGAGGACGCTACCGTGCACGAGTTGCGTCCGTCGAAGAAGACCGCCAAGAAGACTCCGGCGAAGAAAGCGGCCGCGACGAAGAAGTCCACGACGTCCAGGAAGACGTCGTCGAAGAAGACGGCCGCGAAGAAGCGCAGTGCCTCCTGACCCTCTTCCTGTTGGTGGTGCCGTGCTGCCGAGGATCGAGCCGATGCTCGCAGTCCCCGGACCCCTGCCGTCGACGGGGGTGGAAAACCGGTGGGCGTTCGAGGTGAAGCAGGACGGGCAGCGGGCCATGGTCTACCTGCCGGGCAACGGCACCGTCCTCGTACGCGCTCGTTCCGGTACGGACATCACCGCTGCCTACCCCGAACTCCTTCCCCTCGCCGGCTCCCTAGGGACACGGAGCGCCGTGCTGGACGGGGAGATCGTCGTGCTCGACGAGCAGGGCCGCAGCGACTTCGGGCGTCTCCAGCAGAGGATGGGCCTCGTCAGCGCTCCGGCGAGGGCCGCGCGGATGGCAACCAAGGTGCCTGCGCACCTGATGCTCTTCGACGTCGTGCATCTCGACGGCCGGCTCCTGACCAAGCTGCCGTACGAGGAGCGGCGGGAAGTGCTGGAAGGTCTCGGGGCGGCCGGGCCCGCCTGGTCGACACCTGCGGCGATCACCGGGCACGGGGCCGAGGCGTGGGAGATGGCCCGGGAGGCCGGGCTGGAGGGGCTGATCGCGAAACGGCTTACCTCCCGGTACGAGCCCGGGGCACGGTCGAAGAGCTGGGTGAAGATCAAGTTGCACCGGTTCGCCGATGTCGTGATCGGCGGGTGGGTTCCCGGACGGGGCCGGCTGACGGGTCTGCCCGGTGCGGTTCTGGTCGGTGAGCGGCGCGATGGGCTGCTGCACTACGCGGGCAGTGTCGGCACCGGCTGGAGCCAGGCCGAACGCATCCGCCTCGCCGAACTCCTCCACGCCGCGGCCAGCGACCCCTGCCCCTTCGCACAGGTTCCACCAGTGGCCGGGGCCCGGTGGGTACTCCCCCGGCTCGTCGGCGAGGTCCGCTACACCTCCCGCACCCGGGCCGGACGCCTGCGCCATCCCTCCTGGCACCGGCTACGCCCGGACCTCGCACCCAACGACCTGGCATGAGCGTGCGCCGGCCGGGCGCTTGGGGCAGGGCAAGCAGCAGGACGCTCTCCCTCTTGGGCGACCGCCGGCCACCTGACAACCTCCGACTGATACGTGGCGACTCGTCGAACTCAGCTGAACATGTCGAGGTAGTGCTGTGCGTGGACCGGGTGGTAGTCGCCGAAGTCGACGGATGCCGGGTCACCGCCGGTCTCGGCGACGACGAGCCGGTCGAGGTAGTAGTCCCAGCCAGGGCCGACTCCGCCCGCCATCGCCGGGTCGTCGCCGACGGATTGCGCGAAGGTGAGCGTGGTGGTGCCCTCGTGCTCGGCGAGCGTAAGAGTCATATGCCAGAGAATCTTCTGGCCGGGCACCTGCGATGTGAGGACCAGACGGCGGGGGGCCTGACACTCCTGGATGGTGAAGACCTCGGCCTGGTGCTCGTCGCCTTCGTAGAGCATCCGGAAGTCGACCGAGCCGGTCGACGGGTCGCCGGTCCATTCGCCGATCCAGCGGGCCAGACGGTCCGGTTCGGTGACCGCCGCCCAGACGTCCTCGATGCCGGCCCGGAAGGTGCGGTCGAAGGCGATGCTGTCCAAACCGTCGATGGTCATGCGACGCCCGGTGGGAGTGCTGGTCATGCTGATTCCTCCTGAGATCTTCCGGTGCCGGGAGCGGCGTCGGTGCCGGCCCGGCGGTCGTGGACGGTCCTGCGGACCTCCAGGTCGAGGGCGTCGAAGGCGCGCTCGGGGATCGGAGGGCGGCGCCCGGCAAGCTCGTCGAGCAGGGCGCGGACCGGGGCGAGACCCGGGCGGGCGAGCGCGTAGTGGCGCTCGCGACCGTGGTCCTCGACGGTGGCCAGCCCTGCCTCGGTGAGCAGTCGCAGATGCTTGCTCACCGCGGGCCGGCTGATGGGGTGCCGTGCCGCGAGGTCTACCACCCGGGCCGGGCCGGAGGCGAGTGCGCGCAACAGATCACGACGTACGGGGTCGGCCAGCGCGATGAACGGGTCCACCCCAAATTGGTAACCCATTGGTTACCAATTTGCAAGTCCCTGATCCCACGGATCCAGGATTGCCAGACGGGGAAACAGCCTGGTCGCACCGGTGATCATCGGCGTTCACGGGGGCGGCGCGAGCGGACGGGGTGGCTTCCCGTGCGGCGGCGGGCGCTGCGGACCGCCTGTTGCAGGGCAAACCGGCGACTCAGGTGCCCCCAAACCCTCTTCCACCCCCCCCCCCCCCCCCCCCCCTGGCAGCCACAGAGGCGGGGGCCTGAAGCCCATCCGGGTCGCCGCCCGTGGCTCCGGAGCTGGATCCATGGTCAACCACAGCCTGTTCGTGGCCACCGCGAACCCGCTGGAGCACAACTTGCTCTTCGAGCGGTTCCTGTCCGAGCGCCGGGCCTCGCTGCCGGACATCGACATCGACGTCGAGTCCGCGCGCCGGCTGGAGGTCTACGACCGGATCATCGACCGGTTCGGGCGGGAGCGGGTCGCGGTCACCGGGATGCCCGAGACCTACCGGGCCCGGCACGCCCTGCGGGACACCGGCCTCGCCCTCGGGATCGCGCCGGCCACGGTGGACCGGATCGCGAAGTCGTTCCCGCACATCCGGGCGTGCGACATCCGCTCCGCGCTCGCGGAGCTGCCGGAGCTGCGGGAGCTGGCGGCCGATGCGGGGCGGTACGGGCCGTTGTGGGAGATCGCCGAGGGCCTGGACGCGCTGCCGCGCGGGATCGCGATGCACCCGTGCGGCGTGATCCTCTCCAACACCAGCCTCCTGGACCGGCTACCGGTCCAGCCCACCCCCGGCGGCGAGTACCCGATGCTCCAGGCCGACAAGGAGGACGTCGAGGACCTGGGCCTGCTCAAGCTCGACGTGCTCGGAGTACGGATGCAGTCGGCGATGGCGCACGCCGTCACCGAGATCCGCCGTACGACCGGGAGGGCGATCGACCTCGACAACCCCGACCACGTACCGCTCGACGACCGGTTCGCGTTCGCCCTCATCCAGGCCTCGGACACGGTGGGCATGTTCCAGCTGGAGTCGCCGGGCCAGCAGGACCTGGTCGGGCGACTCCAGCCCCGAGGTCCGCAGGACGTCATTGCGGACATCTCACTGTTCCGCCCGGGCCCGGTGCAAGGTGGGATGCCCGCTCTCTACATCGCCGCCCGCCACGGCGCCGCACCCACCTTCCCGCACGCAGACCTGGAACCGGTCCTGCGCGATACGTACGGGGTGACGATCTGGCACGAGCAGATCATCGACATCCTCGCGGTCATGACCGGCTGCGACCGCGCCCTCGGCGAAGTCGCCCGCCGCGCCCTCAGCAATAAGGAACGCCTGCCGAAGGTCGAGACATGGTTCCGGCAGCAGGCTGGCGCCCGCGGATACAGCCCGAAGGTGCTGGACGAAGTCTGGGACGTCGTCGCCTCGTTCGGCGCGTACGGATTCTGCCGGGCCCACGCCGTCGCTTTCGCCGTACCCGCGCTCCAGTCCGCCTGGCTCAAGGCCCACCACCCCGCCGCCCTGTACGCCGGACTACTGGAGCACGACCCAGGCATGTGGCCGGCCCGCGTCATCGTCGCAGACGCCCGCCACCACGACGTCCCTATCCTGCCCGTCGACATCAACAACTCGACGGCGCAGTACGCGGTCGAGCGGACCGGCTCGGGTTGGGGTGTGCGGATCTCCCTGTCCACGGTGCACGGCATCTCCGACGACGAAGTCGCCCGGATCACCGCAGGCCAGCCCTACACCTCCCTCCAGGACTTCTACGCCCGCGCCCACCCGAAACTCCCTACCGTCGAGCGCCTCATCAGCATCGGCGCCCTCGACCAGATCAAGGGCGTGGCAACACGGCGGGACCTGCTGCTGCAGGCGGCCGAGCTCCACCGCCAGGCCCGCACCCGCCCTGGGGCCGGGCAGCTCCCGCTCACCGTCGGCTTTGAGATGGCCGAGCCGTCCGGGCTGCGGGAGATGACCACCCGCGAACGGCTCGACGCCGAGCTCGGCGTCCTCAAGATCGACGTCTCCCGGCACCTCATGGAAGACCACCACCGGCTGCTCCGCGAGATCGGCGCCACCGACGCCAAGCACCTGCGCGCGATGCACCCCGGGCAGCGCGTCCTGGTCGCCGGCGTCCGCGCCTCCACCCAGACCCCACCGATCGCCTCGGGCAAGCGGATCATCTTCGTCACCCTCGAAGACGGCTCCGGTCTGGTCGACTTGGCGTTCTTCGAGGACTCCCACGAGCGGTGCGCGCACACCGTCTTCCACCACGGCCTGCTCCTCGTACGCGGCACCGTCGAAGCCCGCGGCCCCCGGCGCACCGTCGTCAGCGAGATGGCCTGGGACCTCGACGAACTCGCCACCGCCCGCGCGACCCACGGCCCCCAGGCCGTTCTCGACCTCCTCGGTCAAGCCGCCGCATCGACCCCCGCTCAGCCCTCGCCAGGGCGGACGATCCCCGATGGCACCGCAGGCGCGCGCCTGCACCCCTGGAGTGACCTCCAACCCGTCGGAACCCGATCGGCCGACCTCACCCGCTTCGGACACCGCAGCCCCGGGAGCCCGGGATGAACACCAGCAGCCGGCCACGGCCGCGCGCGATCCTACGCATCCACTTCCACCCCGCCGAACGGACCGAGGAGCTGTACGGGCAACTCCTCGCCGTCATCGACGGCCTCAGCTCCCGCGTCGAACCTCTGCCAGCCGACTGGTCCGCGTACGTCGACCTCACCGGCGCCCTGTCGTACTGGGGCCGCGACGTTGAGGGCCTGGTCGCCGTGCTCCGGCTGCGCCTGCTCGCCCTCCACGGCGTCCAGTGCTCCGCCGGCGCCGGACCCACCCGAATCCAGTGGGTTAGTCGATTCCTGCATGCCTCCGGCAGGGAACCCACCGCTCCTGGTGCCCTCCCGGTCTGGGACAACAGCGGGTTCGCGAGCGCAGGTCCTCCTGAACTGGTGGTCGCGGGAAGGGGGTGGCGGGCGTAAGGAGCAGGTGCTATTCCACATCCGGCTTCACCGTCGAGACGGGCTGCCGGAGCTGATGGAGGTACTCGGTCGGTTCACACCCGTCTTCCAGGCACTGCCTCCCTCGGCTGCGATCGCGGAGATGTCCGGCGCGCTGCGGCTGTTCGACGCCGACCCGGTCGACCTTGCGCACCGGGTCCGGATCCAGGCCCTCGCCCTGTACGGCCTGGACACGGCTGTGGGGATCGGCCCGTCCTGGTCAGTGGCGGCCATGGCCGCCACCCATGCCGGAGCCAAGGGACTGCTGCAGGTGAGGCCAGCAGAGGTCGACATGTTCCTCGGCCCGCGGGCGATTGACGACCTGTACGGAATCCGCGGCGCCCAGGTGATCCAGCTCCGGCAGCTGGGCGTGGACACCGTCGGCCGGCTCGCCGAGCTGCCCACCGCCACGGTGACGCGGATCCTCGGCCGACCGGGGACGGCTCTCCAAGAACGCGCCCGTGGTATCGACCGCCGTCCCGTCGCAGCCGGCCGCGTGATGTCGTCGACCAGCGCGCGGGCGGACTTCCCCAGCGATGTCCTCGACGGGCCCGGCCTGCGTGCCACCGCGCTGCGGCTGGCCACAGAGGTCGCCGCCCGGCTCCGCTCCCGCGGACAAGCCACGCGCACGATCACCGTCACGGTCCGCACGGTCGACCGGCGCGAACTGGCGAAGAGCCGGGTCCTGCCAGCGGCCTCCGCGCACACCGATGATGTGCGCCAGGCCGTCTACGCGGTCCTGGATGCCTTCGGACTGCAGCGCGCCCGGATCAGGCGGCTTTCGCTGACCGCTGAGGCCGTCGACAGCGCGCAGGCTCCAACGCAGCTGACCTTCGATCCTGTACGCGAAGCGCGAGTGGGTGTCGAGCCGATCCTTGACGCCATCAACCGGCGCTACGGGCCAGGCACGGTCGGACCGGCCGCTGCCATCACGGCCGCTTGAGCAGCCCCTCTAACAGAACAGGATCGCAGCGGCACTCAGTGTTACACAGCCGTGGCGTTGACCGCGAAGAATTCTTCGCGAACATCTCTTTGCGAAGAAACCTTTGCGGTCTAACGTGTGTCACATGGCTGATGCAATGAAGAGGCCGGATGGCCCGAACGATGAAGAGGACTCGGTTGTCCTGGATGCCAAGGGACTGCGTGCCTTGGCGCATCCGGTGCGCGTGCAGTTGGTCGGGTTGCTGCGGAAGTACGGCCCGTCGACGGCTACCCGCCTGGCTGAGCGGCTGGGCGTGAATTCCGGTACGGCCAGCTACCACCTCCGTCAGCTTGGCGCGGCCGGTTTCGTCGAGGAGGACACCGAGCGCGGCAACGCACGAGAGCGCTGGTGGCGTTCGGTTCACCGGACGATCTGGTTCAACGATCCCGAGCTGGCCGAGCGGGAGCCGGAAGCCGCACTGGCCTACCTGCAGTCCGTCGCGGCCACCTACACCCTGCGCACGCAACAGGCCCTGAACGGGCTGCAGACGATGCCCAGCGCATGGCGCGGCACCTTCGACATGAGCGACTGGGCCTTGCGGCTCACACCCGAGGAAACCGTCGTCCTGTACCGGGAGTTGACGGAAGTCATCGCGCGCTACCGGCGAGACACGCCAGAGACTGTGACGAGTGCCCCCGAGAGAGCCGAGCGGGTCGTCGTGATCACGCACGTCATGCCCGAATTGGATACCCCTGCCGCATCGTCGCCCCCTTCCGACCATCAAGAACCGGAAGGCGGCCCGACATCATGACCAAGGACGCCTTGGAGGCCGATGGCATACCCGGCAAGAGGTCCTTACGGCCGCTGGGCGGCGTGCTGGCGGCCATGGCCGTGTCGCTGACCGGGACGCGGATCTCCGTTGTGGCACTGCCCTGGTTCGTCCTCGTCACCACTGGCAGCGCCACCCAGACCGGACTGGTCGCCTTCTGCGAGATGACTCCCTACGTGGTGGTCAAGGCGTTCACCGGACCACTGGTGGACCGGATCGGCTCGCGGACCGTTTCCTGGACCACCGATCTGGCCAGCGCGACCGCCGCCGCCGCCGTCCCCCTCCTCCACGCTCTGGACCTGCTCTCCTTTCCCCTTCTTCTGGTCCTGGTCGCATTGATTGGCGCGGCCCGGGGTCCCGGCGATCTGGCCAAGGAGGTCATGGTCCCGGAAGCAGCTGAGCGCGGCCGGGTGCCGCTGGAGCGCGCCATGGGTCTGTCCGGCGTGATCGAGCGCCTCGCCTCCACCATCGGCCTGGCAGTCGGCGGATCGCTGGTGGCGCTGCTCGGCCCCCTGACCGCACTCGCCCTCAACGCGGGCTGCTTCGCCCTCGGATCGGTGATCATCAAGCTCGCGCTGCCTCGCGGCCTCGGGCACACGCCCGAGCAAGCCCCCGCTCCGGCCGGGAAGACGGAACCGGGCTACTGGCGGCGATTCGGCGAGGGCTTCACCTTCCTGCGCGGCGAGCCACTGCTGCTCACCGTCATCGTCATGGTCGGCATCACCAACCTGCTGGATGCAGCCTTCACCTCGGTGCTCGTACCGGTCTGGGCCAGGGAGTCCGGCAACGGGCCGGCCGCGATCGGCTTGATAGGCAGCATGATGGGGGCCGCAGCGGTCGGCGGGAGCCTGATCGCCGCGATGGTCGCGCACCGGCTGCGGCGGCGGACGGTGGTTCTCACCGGGTTCCTGCTGGCCGGGGCACCGAGGTTCCTGGTCCTCGTCTTCGATGCCCCGCTGGGAGTGGTACTCGCCGTCTTCGCGGTCAGCGGGTTCGGCGCCGGCTTCGTCAACCCCGTGCTGGGGGCCGTCCTCGTCGAGCGGGTGCCACGCCCGATGCTGGGCCGGGTCAACGCCCTCGGCGACTCACTGTCCTGGGCTGGTATCCCACTCGGCGGGCTGATCGCCGGGGCGGCGGTGACCGCTGTCGGACTTGTGCCGGTGCTGCTCACCTGTGGCGCCGCGTACTTCCTCACCACGAACCTGGCTGGACTGCGGCCGGAATGGCGCGAGATAGACCGAACACGCGGCCGGGGCGCCGTAGAGCCGCATTCAAAGGAAGGCGCCTCACAAGACAGTGCGAAGTAGCGGCTTCATGCCTACGGGAGGGGGAAGGCCCTTTGGCCTTCTTCTCCTCGCATCAGTTCCACGCGGGCAGAGCCGCAGCAAGCATGCTCTCCTGCCTTCGCTCTCCCCTCAACCACGCCACGCCCGTGTCTCTGCACGCCGATGCCGCCCTGGTGGCCGTCCCGCTTTTCCCATGCCGTGTTGGGGGTAGACCTCGACATACTGATCGCCACGGCCGTGGCCTTTAGCAGGCTAGTGCCGCATCAGCCAACGTTCGCCCTGTAGTGCCTCAGATCGCGGGTGGCACAGGTCTCGGTGAACGTGATGTCTGAAAACCGCCAGCATGCTCGCGGTCGGTCGGGCGAGAATCCGCTCATGATCGCTGAAGCGCAGGGAATCCGTATCCGGCATCGCGGGCATGAACCGCAGGTCCATCCCACCGCCTACGTCGCCCCGACGGCCACGCTGGTCGGTGATGTCCGCGTGGGGCCGCGGGCGCGGGTGATGTACGGTGCGGTGCTCGATGCCGAGGGGTCTCGGATCGAGGTCGGGGAGGCGGCGGTGATCTGCGAGAACGCGGTGCTGCGCGGGTCTGCGGTCGCCGGCGATCAGCCGGTGCTTGTCGGCGACCACGTCTTCGTGGGGCCGCATGCCACTCTGCTGGGCTGCGAGGTCGGCAGGTGCGTCTATGTGGCGACCACGGCGACGGTTCTGCAGTGCGCACGGTTGGGCGCTGGCTCGGTTGTCGCTGTCGGCGCGCTCGTCCATGCACGCACCGTTGTGCCGGACGAGTACTTCGTGCCGCCGCACACTGTGGCGCTTGACGCGCCGGTGCGGCTGCTGGCCCCTGGTGATCCGGGCTTGGCCGAGGCCGTCGGTCGGGTTGGCTTCGCGCAGGTGGCGTTCGGTGTCGACGCGGAGTGGACCGACCGGATCAGCCGGTACGAGCAGATCGCGGAGGTGCGCGTCGTCGAGTTCGGCACGCACGCGGACGATGAGGTTCTGAATCTCGGCTAAAGGGAGCAGGTCCCCGATCATGACCCTGCGACAGAATGGCTACATGTCCTCGTCACTTCGCCCTCCTTCGCAGCGTCCCTGCGAGAGCTGTCCCTATCGGCGCGATGTGCCCGAAGGGATCTGGGCCAGTGAGGAGTACGCAAAGCTCCGGCGCTACGATGCCGAAACTCCTCACATTTAGTGAGGTTGTTCCAGTGCCATCAATCCGACGCCGAGAGCGCTGCCCGGCGCGTCTGCGCTGGCTGGGCTGGATGCCACAAGGGTGCCGAACTGCTCGCCTTGCGGCTGGCGGTGCTCGAAGGCCGCATCGACGCCACCACGTACAGAGCCGTGGTCGAGTATGTGTCGCCGGTACCCCTGTTCTCATCAGGCTGTGAAGCCGCTGATCACGGTGAAACAGACATCGATGCGCCGGCTGCGGAGGTCCGCAGCCTGATCAACAAGATTGCTCGTGCGCGTAACGACCTGGTGGAGTAAGAGTTCCAAGAGGCCCTGGACCACCCCGGTCCAGGGCCTCAGCGGCTCCGCAGTCCGCGCCGAGGCGGCTTCGGGCTCCCCAGGTAGCGGGCCTTCCATCCCCGGCCGGTCTGCGTGATCAGTCCCCACCCTTCGAGGCGGCCCAGCTGGTAGGCAACGGAACTGGTGGAGGAGAGGCCGACCCGCTCACCGATCTGCCGGAGGGTCGGGGCCTGCCCGTGCTCGACGATCCAGAACCGGATGACGCGCATGATCGCTTCCTGCCGGTCCGACAGGGTGCCGTCGAACCTCAGGTCGCGCCCCGGGCCCGGCGGCCGTCAGCGGCTCGCTGCCGCAGCTCCACCCGCGCCGCAGGCGTACGGCCCGCCGGGGTGGACCAGAACAGATGCCAGTGACTCCGTACGGACAGCAGGAGCAGGCGGCGGCGCAGCTCGGTGGTACGGCGAGGGCGCGGCGCGATCACCGTCTCGTTCACCGCCCACGCCCTGAACCTCTGCGAACCACCCACCGGAGTCCTGGCGCAGATCGCGGCCAAAGCCGCCGTAACAGGGGCACACGGCCAGGCCCGACGACCTGCCGGGTGAGGAGGTGAGCGTGGTGATGGCTGCCGGGGAGCCCGGATTCCGGCACCGTCAGTCGTTCAGTGCACCCATGACCGTGCCGAGGTCGACGAACTTGAAGTTGGTCGCGGAGCGGTCGCTCTCGCCCGGTGCGTCGTGGCCGTCCTGCACGACGAGCAGACCGTTCGGATACTGCGAACCGAGGGGGGCGTTGAGCGCGGCGGCGCCGTCGCACTCCTCGGAGCCGTCAAGCCTGCTGTTCGCGGGCGCGACACGGAACCCGCCCTCGTACGGGTTGTCGTCCTTCACCTGCCGGTCGTACGCGGCGAAGGTGTTGTCGCCCTGGCTGGAGGCGAGCAGGTGACCGCCGCCGCCGGACTCGGTGACCAGCGTCAGGCCCTCGACGTCAGCGGAGAGCTTGGACCCGCCGTAGCCGGGGTCGTGTCCCGGCGTACACTCCTCGGTCTCCTCGTCATAGACCCCCGGGACACCGTACTCACGGACCTTGTCGATCAGTTTCGGCCGGCCGCCGGTCAGGTCCGCGCGCAGGCGCCAGATCCCGACGTTCTCCTGACCGGCGTAGAGGGTGCCGTTGACGGGGTCGACAACCATGCCTTCGACCTGCGGGAGTTCGCCGGGTTCGCCGCAGGGAGACCACGAGGTGCCGTTGGGCAGCCGGAACGTGGAGGGAAGGTTCAAGGTCCGCACCGTGCGGTACGTGATCCTTCCGGCCCTCGTCGGACGCAGTTCCAACAGCGTGATGCTGGTTCGCTCGCGACGGCTGACCAGGGCGAAGGACTTGCCGGACGTGGGATCCGTCCAGGTCGCGAGACCGTATGCGGTCCGCTGGTCGTTGATCTCGGCCTGGTTCTTCGAGAACACGGGCGGCGCGGCGGGATCGGTCACGTCGGTCAGCGGGCCGCCGACGCGGTCACGGTCGATGCGGTAGAAGCGCAGCCGGTCGTGGCCCCGGTCGCTGACGACGGCCAGGTCGGCCCGGACCGAGGAGAGCCTCAGGCCGCGTACGAGGTCAACATTGTTGAAGCGGCCAGGGGCATCGTCGGGTCCGGCGGCCGGCGGCGCGGACAGGGACTGGATTGTCCGGGCCTTCAGGTCGTAGACGCGCAGACCGCCCTCCTTGGCGGTCGCGATGACGAGGCTGCGACCCGGCGCGGCGGTGTTCCGCCAGATCGCGGGGTCGTCCGCGTCGGCGTTGCCGCCAGCTTCGTCGTCGTGCAGCACCTGCGTCTCCGCGCGAGGCGCGACGGCCGGAAGATCGCTGACGGCACGACCATGGGCGTTGGCACTGGCATGGGCAGGCGCTGCCAGAGTCGCAGTCGCGAGGGCCGACGTCACGGTCAGCGCAAGCGCCCGGACGATGGTGAAGCGAGTCACGCAAGTCTCCTCTTCGAGCGGCTGTCAGGTCCTGGGTGAGCGTGGTCCGCGTATGTGTCCGCCCGGCAGCCACCGGGCGGCCGACAGCTCCGAGTTCACGTGCACGGGCGATGAACACCGTCGGCAGGGACGGACAGGCACGGAGAACTCCTGACGAGACACACAGGGGGGCCGCCTTGACAGGTCCAGACCAATCACGCTTGGGTGGTGGTCCACCCTCTCGGCCTGCCGGGTACCCGGTGCGCCGCGCCGAAGGAGTGAGCAGTCCTGCATCGCATCAAGAGGTTCCTGACCGTACCGGCGGCCCTGGCCGCGCTCGCCGCCGGCTTCTTGACAGCGACCCCCGCCGCGTCGGCCGCCTCACCCGGCGCCGAGCCGTGCGCCCCGCTCCACAGCGCCTCGGTCGACTACCGCGCCGGGAACACCGTTTCGCACCACGGACGCAACTGGACCGCGAAGTGGTGGTCACGCAACGAGAATCCGGGTGCCGGGTCCGCCTGGTCCGACCGGGGCGCCTGCACCGGAGGGGTCTCCGACTTCGTCGTCAGCCCGGAGCGGTTCGACGAGATCTTCCCGGACCGACACCCCTTCTACACCTACCAGGGCCTGATCGACGCGCTGCACGCCTACCCGGGCTTCGCCAACACCGGGACGCCGCAGACCCGAGCCAGGGAGGCGGCCGCCTTCCTGACGCACGCGGACTTCGAGTCGGTGGGGCTGAAGTACGTCAAGGAGATCAACGAGGCCAACTACTGGCGCAAGTGCGACGACACCCAGCCCTTCGGCTGCCCGGCGGGGCGGGAGGCATACTACGGGCGGGGCCCAATCATGTTCAGCTGGAACTTCAACTACAAGGCAGCCGGTGACGCCCTCGGGCTCGACCTGCTGAACGATCCGTGGCTGGTCGAGCGGGATCCGTCCGTCGCCTGGCGGACCGCGCTCTGGTACTGGAACACCCAGAACGGCCCCGGCACCATGACCTCGCACGAGGCGATGGTCGGCGGCGCCGGGTTCGGTGAGACGATCCGTTCGCTCAACGGAGCCCTGGAGTGCGACGGCGGCAACCCGCAGTCCGTGGCCGCGCGCGTGCAGAGATACGAACGCATCACCGGCATCCTCGACGTGGCACCGGGGTCCGGGCTCATCTGCTGAGGAACCGGAGGCCGCTCCGCCCCTGGGCGAAGGGCGAAAGCGCACGCTCTGACGACCTGCCGGCCCATCGGTTTGCCGACGATCAGTGAGTTTCCCGGGGGACGGCGTGCGGCTTCGGCCGGTGGACCGTCACCTCTCCGTGGGTCGCGAGGGCGGTGGGCAGGTCGGTCGGGGCGCGTCGGAGCGTAGCGCCGAGGAACGAGAGCGAGGCGGCGGCGGTGATGCGGTGACCCTCCGTGCGGCCCAGGGAACCGACCACCCCGGGTACCGGCGGCAGGTAGAGCGGGGCGTCGGTGAAGGTGAGATGCCATGGAGCTGGACGATCCCGGCTTCCACCACAGTGTGCTGGGCGACTTCCACGATCGTCTCGCCGAGGATGGCCGTGCCGACCGCCTCCTCGACCTTGCGTTGGCCCGCCTGAAGGAGGCCGGCCTGGTGCGCGAGCGCACCACCCAGCGCACCGACTCCACCCACGTCCTGGCCACGGTACGCGACCTGACCCGACTGGAGCTGATCACCGAGGCGGTCCGCGCCGCACTCGAAGAGGTCGCCGGTCCCTCTCCTCACCTGCTGGACGAACTGGTCGACGAGGACTGGGGGCTGCGCTACGGCCGGCCGGTCCGCCTGGGGAAGAACCCCACCAGGCCCATGACCAGAATTCTTGCCGCCGGAAACGACGCCATCCGGCTTCTGGAGCACCTCTACCGGCACGGATCGGACCGCATGTTCGGTCCTCGCATCCAGGCATTGCGACAGATCATGGTGCAGAACTATCGCCGTGATGCCGCGGGACAGCTGCGCTGGCGCACCGCCGAGAAGGAAGGCGGGGCGGGTCTGCCGCCGTCGTCGCGGGCGATCGTCTTGCCCTACGACACCTCGGCTCGCTACGCGAGGCACGGACACATCAGCTGGAAGGGGTTCGCCGCTCATCTGACCGAGACCTGTGCCCCCGACGGCCCCAACGTGATCACGGATGTCGCCACCACCGCGGCCACCACCCACGACAGCCAGGTCCTGCCCGGCATCCACACCCGCCTGGCTCGTCGCGGCCTGCTTCCCGCCGAGCACCTGGTCGACGCCGGCTACACCTCCCTGTCCCACCTGGAACAAGCTGCCCGTGAGCACCAGGTCACCGTCTCCGGTCCGCTGAAGAGCAACCCCACCCGCCAGCACCGCCGCGACGAGGGCTTTGCCCGGGACGACTTCCATCGACTACGACAAGCAGCAGGTCACCTGCCCCCAGGGCGAGATCCCTCGCCTGAAGTCCTGGCGAACCCTGGGCACTTGACCTCGACCGGCCCAAGATCCCCGACAGACTCAAGCTAGCGGCCGACCGTCGGCGTGGTCGTCGGTTGCCACTCGCGGCGGAGGAGGCCGAAGACCCAGGAGTCGGAGACGTCGCCGTTGACGACGCAGTCCTCGCGGAGAGTGCCTTCGCGGACGAAGCCGAGCTTCTCCAGGACCCGGGCGGAGGCAACGTTGCGGGTGTCGGTCTCGGCCTGGACGCGGTTCAGGTCCAGAGTGTCGAACGCCCACCGCAGGACGGCGTGCGCGCTCTCCGTGGCGTAGCCGTGGCCCCACGCGGCGGCGTCGAAGACGTAGCCCAGGGACGCGCTGCGGAAGTCCGCGTTCCAGCTGGTCAGGCCGCACCAGCCGATAAACGCGCCGTCAAAGACGCGGTCGACGGCCACCCGTGCTCCCGTGCCTTTCTCCTCGATCGTCCGGCAGGTCGCGATGAAGCGCTGGGCACGGGCCGGTTCGGTCCACGGCGGGGAGTCCCAGTAGCGCAACACGCGGGCGCTGCTGTGCAGCGCATAGAGCGGCGCCGCGTCAGCGTCGGTGAACCGCCGCAGTCGCAGGCGGGCGGTATGCAGCTCGGGCGTGCGCAAGGTCATGCGGAGCATCCTGACGGTCACGCTCGCCCCCGGCCATCCGTTTATCCGGACGGTCGGGGCGCGTACGTCTCCGGTGACGCTTGTGTCGGGGCACCAGACCCCGACGGCGTCGGCCATCACACCCAGCAGGGTCGGCGTGCGCGTCGGCGACGATGCCGACGATCCGGCCGTCCAGCGGCCAGGTCTGCCGGGGAGAGCGCGGGGCTGGGGGCGGGGTCGGTGAGCGAGGTGTCGGCGGCTGGTGCGGGAAGGTCCGGCCGGCTCTCACCCTTTCGATCGCGCAGATGCCCCGGATCCTCCTCCGAACGTGGTGGCAACGAATCGCATCAGGCGACCAAGCACCGAGAACCCTTGATGACTCCATGGGCGAAGACCCAAGGAAGTCGCCTACGAAGGCGCTACGGCCGTAGGCGGCGTTCGCTCACCTCGGGGACGGCATGACCCAGATGCAGGACCTGTCCACCTCCGCGGTCGCCTGCTCGGTCGGATCGCGACATCGGCCTGGCCCCGGTGGTGAACCCCGGCTACGAGGCCCTGCCCCGGGCCCGGCACTGCCGAAGGGAGATAGTAAACAGATGGAACAGCACACCCATGCCGATCTTTTCACTCGTATCCTCGGCCCCCCGCCGTGTGCGGGTGCTCCCGCGGTGGTGCTGGTGCACGGACTCGGCTTGTCCGGACGCTATTTCAGGCCGCTGGCGCGACGGCTCGCGGCGAGTGGGGCCACCGTGCTCGTCCCGGACCTGCCGGGCAACGCGCGATCACGTACCACCATGCGCCGGATGCCCGACGTGGTGCAGACCGCCGATGCCCTCGCCGACTGGCACCGGCGGCTCGTACCGAGACCGAGCATGCTGGTGGCCAACTCGGTCGGTTGCCAAGTGGCTGCGGCCCTCGTCGCCCGCCACGCGAATCTGATCCACCGGCTCGTACTGCTAGGTCCGGCGCTCACTCCCGGGGCGTCCGCCTGGCGCCAGAGCGGCCAGCTGCTCGCGGACGCGCTCCGGGAACCGCCCTCCCTCCTCAAAGTGGCCGCGGCGGACTACCTATCGACCGGCCCCCTGCGCTTCGCCGCATCCTTCCGCCACGCTGTACAGGACGCCGACGAGGCATTCGAGGGCCACCTGGCCCGGGTCGGCGTGCCGACGCTCGTCGTACGCGGAGCCAATGACACCATCGCCTCCGAGGCATGGACCCGACGCGTAGCACGGCTGGTCACCGACGGGCGCACCACCGAGGTACCAGACGCCGCGCACGCCGCGCACTACAGCGCGCCAGACGCCGTAGCTCGGCTGATCCAGACATTCGCGGAAGAGACCTCATGAAGCCAGCGGATTCATCAGAACCGTCCCTTCCCGCCGACACCTCTGGTAGCCCTCAACCCTTGCACACCGCTTCCCAGGCACCGTCCAGCCGCACGGCTCACCGGTCGCCGTGGCTGCGCCTGCTGCCCGACATCTCCTCCGAACGCCGCGGCTTCGTCCTCGCGTGGTGGGGATTCGCCCTCACCTTCGGCGGTATGCGCCTGCTTACCTGGTTGATCCACATCGACGTGGCCGGAGTGGGAGACGTACAGGCCGGCGGTGTTCATATTCACCACTACGTGTGGGGAATCCTGCTGCTCGCGGTCGTGGGCGTGGCAGGTCTCGTGCAACGTTCAGCCCGCGCGCGTGCCTGGATGGGGCTCGCCTACGGCGTGGGCATGGCCCTGATCATCGATGAGGCGGCCTTGCTGATCAGCCTTGAGGATGTGTACTGGGACACCGACGGCTGGGTCAGTATCGCCCTGGCCATCGCGTTGATCGCCGTCGTCGGAGGCGTGCTGGCGGTGACACGCGGACGGCGAGGATCAAACCAGGACCACGACCACAGCTCGGCTCAGGACCGAAGCAAGAACCAGAGCCGGAACACAGGCTGAGACCCCATGTCCATCCCTGCAACCGGTGCGGCCGGTTTGTGCCTGTACAGCGGAGAACTGGGCCTCCGACTCCAAGATTCGTAAGAGGCGCGTTCCAACCTGCGGCGGGGCGCGGTGACCATCGTGGTCGCCCGAAGCCGAGCGGCCTCATCCGGCGAATGACCACGAGCCGCGTGTCGTCGTTCTCGGTGTAAAGGCGGAACCCGCCCTGGGAGGCGGAGGGACGACCAAGCCGATCTCCTTCCGTACGCGCACCGTCGGCACCTGCGGCTGCTGTCCCGGTCGGCAGGGTCGTGCGCCGGTCGTACGAGCTGCCTCCTCGTACGACCGCGTTGTCCCATGCCCTTCTCGCGCACTGGGCCAGCGGGATGCTGCCGTCCTAGACGAGTGCGTCGCGGTAGGGCTTGACTGCCTTGCCCAGGGGCCCGAAACTCCCGGAGACCCGTGGCGGTTCCAGGGAGACCCTGACGCAGTCATCGCGCAGACCTGCTTCCCGGACAGCATCTGGGAAGAACTGCCCGCCGAGGTCGCGGGGGCCGTGTTGTACCTGCGGATGTGCCGGTCCCAGCTGCAGGAGCCCGATCCCGAGGAGTTCGGTGAGCGCGAGGAAGTGAACGGCGCTGCGCACGCCAGGGAGCTGTTCGCTGCGGTGCTGGAGTCCGGTGCCGTCGACAAGAAGGGCTGCGGGGCCTGCCCGGCGGGTCACCTGTGCACCCGTACTGAGAATTAGGGCGCAAGACGCCGGAGGGCTCACGGTTCTCGGAGCTGGAGCGGCTGCGCCGGCCACCGACGCGGACGACGGGCACGGCGTTCGCCCGCGCGCTGGAGCGGGTGGACGAGATCGGCGCGTACCGGCTCGGGCGGCTGAGGTTGTCGCAGATCCCGCCGAACCGGATGGCGGCGCTGGCCAGTTACGCGCTGGGGTCGAAGGCGCCGCTGCTGGAGCGGGCGGCGGAGCCGAAGCCCACGGCGATGCTCACCGCGGTGATGCGGCACCTGGAGGCGAAGGCGATCGACGAGGCCCTGGACCTGTTCCAGGTCCTCATGGCCACCCGGCTGCTGAACACGGCGAAGCGCAAGACGGAGAAGGAGCGGCTGTCCACGCTGCCGCAGTTGGAGAAGGCCTCACGGGTGCTCGCGCGGGCGGCGAAGGTGTTGTTCGAGGAACTGGAGCTGGTCGAGGAGCAGGCGACGGACCTGGACGTGGCTGCGCTCTGGGCGGCAGTAAAGGAGGTCGCCCCGCGCGCCGCCGTGATGACCGCGGCGGCCACCGTGGTCTCGCTGGTGCCCGAGGACGAGAACTCGGCCGAGGTCGGCATGCGGGCCGCGCTTCGTCTTCGAAGAGGACCCGGGCACCTCCCGCCGCCTCCACCCGCTCCAGCGCCCGAAGTTCCGCGCGCTCCTCGACTACGCGCGGCCGGGCGACACCCTGCACATCTCCGAGGGGTTCCGACTCGTACGCGGCACCGGCCACATCCTCGACGTGCTCGACGTCCTCCACCGCGACCAAGTGGCGCTGCGCATCCGCGATGGCGCGTTCTCCGCGATGGACCTCACCGCCCGCCACCCGCGGACCGGCGAGCTGCTGTCCACCGTGAAGTTCATGGTGCAGAGTTGACCGATTCCGACCGTCCGAGTCGTTCGCTCAACGGTCACTGTGACCGTTCGCCGAACGAATCTGTCCGAGCCCTCCAGGCCCTCATCACGCACCGCCGCGAGCAGTAGACGGCATTCGAACGCCGATCCACCCCGGCCACCCACCACTGGTCGCACTCCGGGCACTCGACCCGCCCGGCGCCGCTGATCTCGGCCGCCACCCGCCTCCGCAGCCGCCGTTCCACCCGCCACCGCCTGGCACGACACGTCGTCGAGCAGAACACCACATCGGGCCGCGCTGCCGGCCTCAGCCGATCACCGCAGCCCTTGCACTTCCGCTCCCCAACCCGCCCGGCGCCCTTCGACACCGACCCAGATTAGGGCTCCAGGCTACCCAAAACAGGGGTTCAGACACAGGCACTCAAGCCGGTAGCACTGGGTAAATCGTCTTGTTCTGGGGCAGTAGAACAACGATCCCTGCTGGCCGTGTACCGGGCCAGGCCAGCCCTGGTCGCGACCGACCTGCCTGGGCGACGGGAGCGCTGGCCCGACAGCCGCCTTTCGGACTTTCGTGTCCAAACTACCGACCATGCACTTCGAGTCCGCCTCGTTCTCCTATGCTCTACACGCCTGTAGACAAAGGCGGGGTGCAACGGAAAGCGTGCTGCCCTGGCATGTGTGCGCGCTTCGTGGGGAGCGCGGCCTGAGGAGGGGAACGAGCGTGGCTTCGATCGATCTGGACAAGGTGCTGGACAAGGCGTGGGCGGACAAGAGCGTGCCCGAGGTGCTGGCGGCGCCGGTGTCGGCGCTTAAGGGGGTTTCCGACCGTCAGGGTGAGCTGCTGAGGGAGGCGTTCGGCATTGAAACTGTCGCTGATCTCGCGGACCTGAAGTACGTCGGCTGGGCGCAGGCCCTGGCCGCCCTGAACGCGGCCAAGTAATACCCCCTGAAGGGTGCGGTGCCGCGGACAGGGCCTTTGCCGCGGCACCGCACTCCTACGGAAGCACATTCATCTCACCGCTCACACGCAAGACAAAGGAGAGTACGACCCAATGGTGTTCAAGCGACTGCTCGGCTCGATGGGTGTCGGCGGCCCGTCCGTGGACACGGTCCTCGCTCCGGAGCCGCGCTGCCCGGCGGAACCCTGGCGGGAGAAGTTCGCCTGAGCGGCGGCCAGGCCGACTTCGACATCGAGCACATCACCCTGGAGCTGCTGGCCCGCATGGAAGCCGAGCACGCGGACGGTGAGCACGACGGTGCGGTCGTCTTCGAGCGATTCAGTGTGGGCGGTGGCTTCCGTCTGACCGAGGGCAAGCAGCGGACGGTGCCGTTCGCGATCACGCTCCCGTGGGAGACACCCGTCACCGAGCTCTACGGACAGTCGCTCGGCATCGTCCTGGGCGTACGTACCGAGCTCGCGGTCAAGGGTTCCAAGGACAAGGGAGACCTCGACCCGCTGACGGTCGGTCCCCGCCGGTGCAGGAGGCGGTCCTGGAGGCGTTGGGGCAGCTCGGCTTCGGCTTCACGGCCGCCGACCTCGAGCTCGGCGGTATCCGCGGTAGCGGTCAGCAGCTGCCGTTCTACCAGGAGATCGAACTCGCCCCGCCCCCGCACTACGCCCACCAGGTCAACGAGATCGAGGTGACCTTCCTGGCCGATCCAGCCGGGATGGAGGTCGTACTGGAGGCCGACAAGCGCGGCGGCCTGTTCTCCGGCGGCCACGACGCCCTGAGTCGGCACCGGGTCAGCCACACGGACACCGCTCGCAGCGACTGGAACGCTGTCGTCGGCTCCTGGATCAGCCAACTCGTCGAGACACACAATGCCGGCTTTTCCGACCAGCCTTACGGGCACAGCGACATCCATGGCTCCTACGCCCACAAAGACGAGCACAGCCACCACGCCCACCATGATCATAATGGGGCTCACGGGGGCGGGCACCGGTCCGGGCCCGGCATGGGCACCGTCGTCGCCGCAGGCGCGGCCGGTCTGGCCGTCGGGGTGGTCGGCGGCATGGTTGCCGCTGAAGCGGTCGATGAGATCGCGGACTTCTTCGAAGGCGACGAGGACGAGGAGGCGTAAGCCACCGGCCTCGCCGGCGGTCGTACGCCAGCTCCGGGGGCGGCCCGGCCCGGAGGGCTGGATCAGCGGCGTCGCCGAGGAGATGCTCCTGCTGCCGCGCGGCGGAGCCGCTCCGGCGCCCGGTAACCCTCTGCAGGTACGGCCGCTGCCCGTCAAGGATCCGCTGGTCGCCGCGCAGATCGTCCGCCACGCCTCCCGCCGCCGCCCGGCGTGAAGCGACCGGCGGGCACCGGCCAAACCACGTACCCACATACGTGGGTACGTACATAAACAAGTACGTACGAGACCGGCTGCCGGGGTGGATATCCGCTGCTCACAGCCGTATCCACCCCCGTATCCAGCACCATTGCCGTACGGCGGGAGCGGGTCAGCCCTCGCCGTGCGCGACCTCGTCCAGAGCCCGCAGGATCAGCCGCAGTTCGCTCTCGTCCACGGCCCGGATCACCTCACCAAGCTGCACCGGGCAGCGGGACACCAAGGAGGCAGCGGTCTCCAGCACGGCCATCTCGCTGGTGGAGCATTTGAAGGCCGACGGCCGGGAGAGCATGAGGAGCCCGATCGTGTCCCAGTCGACCGAGGGATGCGTGCCGGTCTGGACGGGCGAAGACGCGTCGGCAGCGGAAGAACTTCCGTGTGCGCGGGGCAGCCTGAGCTGTTCCAGCCGCCCGGCCCGCGCGTCGTCATCTCCTGCGCCCGCCCGGACGGCTGCGTGCTCACCGACGCCGGTTTGGAGCGCCTCGCCAGGCTCGCCCGTACGGCCACCACCAGAAAGAGTGGCTGATCACATGCCGCTGAACGTGCCCGTCACCCTCACCACGCCGCCGATAGACCGCTGGTACACGGTGCACACCGACCGCCAGCGCTGGAGCGCCGAGCAGCTCGCCGACCAGCCGGACGGCCGCGCCGCGCTGGAGACAGCCGTGCGCGAAGGTGTCCGCAAGGCGACGTCCACCTGCGCCTACGCCGGTCGCACCGAGCCGGACATCGACACCACCGAGCATCCCGACGGATCGGTGACGACGACCGGCCGCCTGCTGTGCGACGAGGCCGATTGCTACAGCTCAGCCCAGCGTCACCACTTCGACGCCGCCGAGTCGATCCAGGCCAAGGCCGCCGCCGACTGGGTCGCACAGAAGGAACTCGACCTCGCACCCGGGGGACCCGCGGTCGCCCAGAAGCGCTTCCTCTCCGACCACGAGCGGCATCAGCGACGCGCATCGCTCGGGTTCGTGCTGGCCGGAGTGCTCTGCACGACCGCCGGCGCGGGCATGGACCAGTACCACTACACCAAGCCCGCGGGCACCTCCCCCGGCATCAACCCCATCGTGTGGTTCTGGACGAACGTCGACTCCCTCTGCAACACCCTGGCGTTCCCCGCCGTCTTCGCCGGAACGCTGCTCATCATGTTCGGCGTCGGCCGCCTCGCTGTCACCAACGCCACCGCCCAGTAGATCGAGAGGTCACCGGCCGGAGGTTCAGACACAGGCACTCCGGCCCGAGTGACGGTCGCGGTGGGGCGGGGACGCAGACGGCGGTCTCCCAGTCGTGGGTGCGAAGGGTCAGGCCGGTGTCGTCGGCCTCGGTGAGCACGCCGGACTGGGCCGGGGCCGAGGCGCAGACGGTGCCGAACTCGGCGATCTTGAGTGCGTCGGCGAACGGGCCGTAGGGCGCGGTGATGTGCGCGGTCGCGTTCGGGGTGGGTTGCGTTGCGTGGTTGGCTGCCACTGCCGACCAACGAAAAAGAGCGTATCTCGCTCTACCTGCATTCGGGATGCTTCTCGGGACGTTTCCGCAGGTCATCCGGAACGAACGGGCCTTCAGGCACCCGCCCTCGCGTTCCAGCCCGGACGAGCCGTAGGGGAGCGGCGCAGGGCCGGGCGGTTCTGCTCGGCGGTCAGGTGGGAACGGGGCCGGGGAGCGCGCGACCGAACCGGGCCAGCACCTCGGTGTCGGAAGCAACAGTCAGCACGTCATGACAGTACAGAGAATCCTGAATTCAGGAAACCATGGATCAAAGGCAGGATCCAACCCTTCAAAAGCCCCTGGGAACCTGACGGCACCCTCAAGATCCCCATCAGAGTCAAGCTAGACGATGGACCGTACGGTGTGGTCGCCCGCCGAGCACGTCCAAACGGCGCCGGACGCGGTGCGGGTGGCGTGGAGGCCAGCGTGGTGGTCGGGGCAGAGCGGCCAGATGAGGCGGTCGCGGTCCGCGAGGAGGCATTGGAGGCCCTCCGCCGCTTCGGTGTGGATGTCGGCCGGGTCGATGCCCTGGACAGGTTCCGGCCCGACGTGGACGGTGCCTTCCGGCTCACGCTCGGTGGGCGGGGAGTGCCGTACGGGGACGTCGAGCCGCCGACCGGTTTCCGCGTGAACCTGCGTGAGCATCGCGGCGACGGCCTGTTGGGCGTGTGCCTGACGGTGCGCGCCGAGGAGAGGGGCGAAGTACGAGGACGGCATCGCGCCGTTCTCCGTAAAGACCGACCAGAGGAACGCGAGGGCGTCCTGGGAGGCGAGGGCGCTTTCTGGATCCGTGTCGAGTTCTTCCGACAGCGTGCGGAGCCACGTCCGGAAGGTTTCGTCCTGCGGATCTGGAGGAGTGTCTGAAGTCATGGTGTCCCCGGGCAGGGCCCCCGGTCAACGCGCGGATCGTTGACCGGGGGCCATGGATGGCTAGGAGTACTTGCCTCCCCCGCCGAAGTTCTGGCCGATACTCCAGGCGTACTGACGTCCGCCTCGCGTCGCCTTACCCCAGGCGGAGAACATCACGGAGTCGCCGGCGTCGAGCCGACAGCTCCAGATGTAGCACTTGTACCAGCCGCGCCCCTTGGATTTGCTGTTCGAGTACCAGGCGCCATGGAACATGTAGCCACCCGGCTCGCCGTGGCCGTAGCGGTTGGACGTCACGTACTGCCCGCGGATGTGGATGTACCACTTGAAGCCGGCGTGGATCCACGCCTTGGCCCAGGACTTACGGAAACGGAAGTCCCAGTTGAGCGAGCAGCGGCCGGTGTTGCTCTCACAGATCCGGCGTATTCGGATACACACGTCCTGGCGGCACTTCTGCTGGACCCGCTCACGGAGGCGGCTGCCGTCGAGGTCCTCCTTGTTCTGCGGATCGGCACAGGCGTAGTCGTAGGCGTTGCAGCTGCCGCCATTCATCGGGTCCACGGACAGGAAACGTCCGGTCTGCGGGTTGTAGAGCCGCATGCCCATCAGGATGACGCCGGTGAGCGTCTCACTCGAACGCCGGTGTGACCCTACCCACTCATACCGGCCGGTGGCACCGGCCGTACGCGGGTTGCCGTATTCGTCCGTGTCGGAGGCGATGGGGGCAACCGCGGTATCGAGCGGGAGCCGGAGGGCGATGTCCCCGTGGATGTTGGACAGGTGCAGGACGACCTGACCGGCCGCGCCGGTGGTGGCGGCGAGACCCGTGGAGGCGGACCCGACGTTGCGGGTGACCTCGCCGGTACCGGAGTCCTCGGTGATCCAGCGTGGGCTGTCGCCGTCCGCTCCGTAGTGGTTCACCTTGGACTGTGTTCTGGTCCACGTGCCCGCGTTGTCCTGGTCGACCGTCCAGGAGCGGAACCGCCGTGCCGAGTCCAGAAGGAAGGTCTGGCGCCGGCCGTTCGCCGTCTGCTGGTGGACTAGGTCGTTGGCGTAGTAGCCGAAGGTGCCGTGGCCCGGGACGGATGTGGTGCGTCCGAGGCCGTCGTAGGCGTAGCCGGCGTCGACGAGACGGTCCGCGCTGTCGTAAGAGTGCGTCCTCGTCGTACCTCCGGTCGTCGGGCATGCCTCGCCCGGGTTACCGGCGGCGCTGACGACGGATGTGCGGTTGCTGCGCTTGTCGAAGGTGTACGTCCGCTTCGTGCAGAGGGTCTGCGCGGTGTCTTCGACCGACGTGAGCCGTCCTGCGGCGTCGTACCGGTAGGTCTGGTCGGACCAACCCGAGTGCGACGTGTTCTGGTGGTGGACCGACTTGGACACCGAATCGGCATAGACCAAGGTGCCGTCGCTGTCACGGGTGTAGGTCCGGCTGCTCGGGTTGCCCGACGGATCCACCGTCTCCCGGAGGGTGTAGCCACCGGGCAGCTTCTCCTGCACGACGGACCCGTCAGGCCCATACACGGCGCCGAAGGTGCCGGCCACGGAGTCCGTCACCGAGGTCGCGAGACCCCTCGGTTCGGCGGCGGTGTCGTAGGTGAACGTGACGGTGGAGGGAGCGGAGTCGGCCTCCTTGACCGTGCGTCCCACCAGGTCGTATTCGGTCCTGGTGGTGCCACCGTCCGCGTCGGTGTACGAGATCAGCCTGCCGAGCCTGTCGTAGGCGCGGCTGATCGTGCCGCCCGCCGCCGATGTCGTCTTCGCCACCCGGCCGGTCGCCGGGTCGTACTCGGTGCCCATGTCGGGCACCGCCTGGCCGAGGCCGCCGGTGACGCTCTCCTTGATCTGACGGCCCGCCGTGTCGTACGTGACCGTAGTGGTGCGGGTGACCCCGTTGGCCGTCTCGACGGCCTTGGCCGGGTTTCCCCACCGGTCGTACTCGGAGGTGGTGTCCACCAGCTGCGAGGGCTGGGAGCTTCCGCCGGTGATGGCGCCGGCCGGGCCGGACCAGCAGACGAGGTCCGCCCATTCGGGTCGGCCCTTGCACCAGCCGGTACCGTCCGCCGACCAGTACGCCGTGATCTTGGTCGCCGCGTCGTTCCCTGTGCCGCCCGGCAGGACGGCGGAGGTCGGACGCCCCTCGGCGTCGTAGTCCCAGCTACTGGTGATGTTCAGTCCACCGGAGTCCTGGATGGACAGCTTCCGCTGGCCCTTCACCCAGTCGTACTGCGTCTCCTGGACCCGCTTCTCGCCCATCACGGAGTCGTAGCCGCGGACCCGGGCACCGCTGATCTCCATCGTGACCCGGTCCCGGACGGTCGCCGAGCCGTCGGTGGGACGGCCCTCGTCGTACTCCTTCACGACCCATCCTCTGGCCGGGACCGAGGTGCCGGCGGCCACGAGGACCGTCGGACCGTCCTTCAGAGCCTCCGTCAGGTCGATCCGGTGGAGCGGCTCCCAGGCCTCCAGGTCTCTCAAGCCGTTGTCGCTGAAGACCGTTCGGCTGGAGAGCAGCTCCGCCCTCTCGGAGGAGCTGAGCGCGTTGATGCCCAGGTCTGCCTGGTCGTCCCGGTCCGCGGCTGTCAGTCCGAGGGCGATGCTGCGGTTGGCCGGCGTGAGCTCGCGGACGATGTTGCCGAACCGGTCGTATTCGGTGGTGGTGAGGTGGCCACCGGGCGCGGCCGAGTTGCTCTCCTGCCCCGAGGCGTTCAGGTATCGGATCGCGGCACGCCGGTACGACGCAGCGCTGAGCGAGGAGCCGGAGTAGGCCGCCGGCACGGCATCGGCGGGGAAGATCGCCGTGGCGTCCGTCGGCGGCTGTTGCTGCCCCCACGTCTTCGTCTGGGCGGCGCCCATCGGATAGGGAGCGCTCGAACCGGTCAGTGCGACGTCGTACACGATGCTCGCGGCAGCGGTGCCCTCGACCGTGGCGGCGGTGCCCTGCTTCAGGCCTGCCCGCTCCACCTTGAGCAGCATGCCCTCACCGGCTGTCGCGGCTTGGCCCGCCTTGCCGTGGACGAAGGTCCAGGGCAGTTCCCCGGGCGGGGTGAGAGTGGTGACCCGTCCCGCGCCGTCATAGCCGTACGCGGTCTTGAGCAGGGGTGTGACCCGTGGGTCCCAGGCCTCGCGCAGACGTCCGGCGGAGTCGTACGCGTAGGTCTGGACGGTCTGGGCCGTGGCGGCGGAGGCGCCGGGATCCGTCGCCCAGATCCGGATCTCCTTCACCTGCCCGCTGAAGTCACCGAGAGCGGTGGACGTGGCCGTGGTCGACGTGGCGTAGACGTATTCCAAGCTGCGGCACCCCTTCGTGGACGGAGTGGCCGAGCAGGTGGAGCCGTTCGCGGCCGAGGTCGCGCCGATGATCCGGTACGGCCGGGCGAGCTGCTTGCCCGCCACGGTCACGACCTGGGACACCACCGTCGAAGTGGAGTGCGCGAGGCCGTCCTGCTGTGTGGTGTCGACCTGCCAGGTGGCCACACCCGTCGGCTTGGTGAACGTCGTCACCGCACCGTCGGTGTCGGAGAGAGTGAAGGAACCGGTGACCTTGCCGCTGAGCGTCAGCGACTCGGAGCCCGGTTCAGGGATCCATCCGTTCTTCGCCGCGTTGGCGGTGAAGTGGGTCTCCTCACCGTCAGTGCCGATGACGGCGACCGCGGTGTCCGAGATGCGGCGGATATGCGCGTACGGGGTTTCCGCGTCGGCGAGCGCACCCGCGACCCATTCCTTGCCGAAGATCGGCGCCTGCCCCTCCTGCGCGGCGCCTTGGGCCGGGGTACGGGACGAGGCCGAACGCGTCACCTGGAGGTCGAAGACCGACACGTCGGAGGAGGCGAGCGAGTAGTCCCCGGTGAGCAGATTCAGCGTGCCCGGCCCGACCTGCTCGTCCGCCGCTCCGCTCGCGTCGCGGTCGACGGTCAGCGGAAGCGGCTCGGTCGCCCCCGTCGCCGCGTTGGGGCCGGTGAATTCGGCCCTGATCTGGACGCTGCCGTCAGGGTCGACGGTCTCGGTGGCGTTCCACACCAAGGGAGCGTTGCGGCCGTTGGTCAGAGGGACCGGCCACGCGGTCAGGGCCACTCCCCCTGCGGTGACGTGGGCCGCGGGAATCCTCACCCACGCATCGGCCTCGGCACGCCGCCAGGAGAAGGAGACCTGGTTGTATTTGCCTGCCTCGGCCTCGGCGACCAGGGGCAGGCGGCGGGCGGTGCGGTCACCGTCGGAGGGCTCGACGAATCCACCGGGACCGACGTGGAAGACGTACTCGGCCGGCTCGGACTTGTTGTCGGCCTTGTCGACCGTACGCACCTGGAGAGTCTGGGTCCCGTCCTCGGAGGGCTTGACCGTGATGTTCTTGACACCGGCGGCACCGCCGGTGACTACCTTGGTCCAGGTCGACCCGTCGAGCGACCATTCCAGCCACTGGTGATCGGAGCTGGGCGGAGTGACGGCGAAGGTACCGGCCTGGCCTGCGCCCTTGACCCAGGAGCCCGACGGGTAGTCCGTCGAGGCGATCTTCGTCGGAGCGGACGGGGCGCTGGTGTCGACGGTGAAGGTCTTCCAGGCGGACCAACCGACGTTGTAGTGGCTTCCGTCGTAGGGCGAGGTCCGGAACTTGTACGTCTTGCCGTGGGCCAGCACGCCTGCCGGCACGGTCACCGACGCCGCTTGGCCGGAGGGCCCGTACTTCGACACGATGACGTCGCCGACCTGCGTGTTAGTGGCGTTGTCGAAGATCTGGAAGGTGCCGTTGACCTTGTCACCGTCCGAGTCGACGAACGTGTCGCGCAGCGTCGGGGTGAGGGTGTTGACGGTGTAGGCACCGCTGTAGGAGAGGTAGGGCGGGCCGGCTTCCTGCTTGGTGCCGGTGCTCGGCCGGTAGTTGTAGTTCACCACCAGCTTCGGCGGGTTGGAGGCCGCGTTGGCGGAGTTGACCCGCTTCCACTGGGCGACGACGCTCTCGCTCGTGGCACGCAGCCCCATGTGACCGCGCGCGGCCTTGGCCGAAGCCCACTCCTGCGCGAGCGTCGTGACGTCGGCGTTGATCCACCCGTCGGGCTGGGCGGTGCACGAGGTGTTGCCGCGCGTCTCGGTGGAGGTGGCCTTCTTCGCCGTCATCGTCGGACGGTTCGTCCACCGGCTGGCCGTGGTGGCCGCGGGAGAGGACCAGACCTCCCACGGGTACGCCTTGCAGTCCACGTTGTTGCCGGAGTGGAAGTTCCACAGGGAGAGCTTCGCGTTCAGGATCAAGGCGTCCTGGATCGGCGCGGTGTTCCATGAGATGAAGGACTGTGCCGTGCGAGGGGTGCCGTCGGCGTTTGCCGTGCCCGGGTTGCCCAGGTCGAGTTCGACGTCGGTCGACCAGTCCCGCGTCTCACCCTGCTGGACGTAGGTGTCGAACACGTTGGCCAGGGAGGAGGTGGAAGGGTCCACCGTCACGGGGTACTTCGTCTCGGGGTCGGCGAGGAACTCCGCGTCAGGGGTCATGACCAGGTCCACGGACGAGCCCTTGGCCACGACCTTCATCGCGACCGGCACTCGCCTGGTGTGCTCACCGGACCGCTCGTCGACCGTGGAGTCCCACATCACCGGTGCGGGCATCACCGCCTGCTTCTTGTTCTTCCGGTCGGTGAACAGCACGCTGCCGTCGGCCTGGTGTTCGACCTTCAGGCCTCTGGCCTTGAGAGGAAGGGTGTAGGTGTAGCCGTCGGTGGCCGGGCGCTGCTTGATCTCGACGTACTGCTCGAACCCGGTACGCGTCGCCTCGACGACCACATCGGCACCGGGCACGGCGTTGACGTACTCGGCACGCGTCCCGTCCAGCTTCGGCTCGGGAAGACCGCCCTTCCACTGGAGGGTGATCTGTTCGTCACCCTCACCGAGCGTCACCAGGTCCGTTGCCTTGGACGCCTGCGCCGCCTTGAGGGAACTGGCCGGTCGGCCGGACCCACCCGCGATCTTCAGTCCGCGGGGGTGAGCAGCGGGCTCGACCGATCCGTCGGGGCGGGTGACGAGATCCAGATCGACGTCCGTCCAGTCACCGGTCGTCTCATCCTCGTACCGGGCGGGACCGGCCGTGAGCTCAGTGGTCAGCGACCCGTCCTTGTTCGCCCAGGTCATGGACGTCTCGCTGCGTTCGGACAACGCCTCCACGGGCTTGCCGGAAAGGCGTGCAGCGACTCGGGCGGACAGGATGTCCGCAGCTTGCGTGACAGCGGCCTTCTCCCGTGCCGAAGGAGCGGTGGTAGCAGCAGCGGCCGGGCGTGGGTCGTTGACCAAGGTGACCGAGAGAGCCAGCGTGAGCGCGCCCGTGATGAAGGGCAGGCTTCTGCCGGGCCAAGGCCGGCCGCGTCTCGGTCGCTTCGGTATGTGAACCGTCATCGTTCCTCGGTCTCTTGTCGTGTGCATTCACAGATGTGATGCACACGTGAAGATATAGCGGCGGCAAGGTTCAGAAATCGCGCAATTGCCTGTAAGGTTGATATTTCGAGCAAGTGGCTCTGGTGATCTACACCACTGGCGCGTCGACAAGTTCCGACGCTGGCTGCGACTTGATCGACTACCTGTTCTCCCTGGCCCCGGATCCGAAGGAAGTCGAGGCCCGTGCGCTGTCGGAGATCGCGGCCAACCGGGAGCGGCTGCTGATCCAGTCCCGGCGCCGGGTAAAGCTGGTCGACCACACGCTGGAGATCTTCGGGTCCTTCTACGGTCAGGTGACCGAGCCGGTGGCACGCCAGGCGGTCCGGCTCCTCCACGCGCAGGGCAAGACGCCCAGCAATGGCATCGGTGTGAAGCGGACCCGCGACATCACCGTTACCCCCGGCCCCGGCCTGGCCTGACAACCGAATGGCCGGGCCCCATCAGGGCCCGGCCACAGCGTTGCGCGTACGGGTCAGGCCGGGACGGGCAGCGGCATCTAGTCCCAGGTGCGGCCGTCCAGGAGGCGGCCGCCGGCCTTCGGGGTGCGCCCGCCCCACTGCTTGAAGAAGAACGCCACGTCAGCCGCCTGGCAGGTGTTGCGGATCTGGGTCACCCAGGCCTCGTCCGGCATCCGGTGGTTGGGTCCAGCCTCATCCCCTTCCTGCTGGCCGCCGCCTTCGCGGTACAGATCGCCTGGCGGCCCGGCCGCTCCGACGTAGTGGGGCGCAGTACCCGGCGCGAGCTGGTGATCGCCATAGTGGCCACGCTCTACACCGCGTTCCTGCTGTACGCGGCGGGGGCTGAAGTTCGTCCTCGTCTCCTTCATCCTCTACGCCCCGGCCACCTTCCTCTTCGCCAAGACCCGCAGGGAACAGGGGCGCAGGCTCTTCTCCCCCGGGCGAGGCCGTCATCTGCGGCGTCTCGGTCGCCGGCGCCGTCGCCGTCGCCGGGATCGTGGCGCTGGCCACGGGGTGGATCGAGCTCTGATCGCCCCCTCACGCCTAGACCGCCGTCGGCCCGTTCCTTCTGTCGCCGCCGCGCGACCCCGCACCCCTTCTGGCGTCACCGAGTGAAAGGCCCATCGTGAACAGCACCACCCCCGCTTCCGCCCTCGGCGTCCACTCCGAGGTGGGACGCCTGCGCAAGGTCCTGGTCTGCGCCCCCGGTATGGCTCACCGACGGCTGACCCCGACCAACTCGGGTGACCTGCTGTTCGACGACGTGATGTGGGTGGAGAACGCCCAGCGCGACCACGCCGACTTCATCGCCCAGCTCACCGGGCGCGGCGTGGAGGTCGTCGAACTGCACGAGCTGCTCGCCGCCACGGTGGCACTGCCCGATGCCCGGGCGTGGCTCCCGGACCGGAAGATCACCGCCAACGAAGTGGGCCTCGGCCTGGTCGACGACACCCGCGCCTTCCTGGAGACCCTGCCCCCGCAGCGCCTCGCGGAGTACCTGATCGGCGGGCTCGCCACCACCGACCTCCCCCAGGAGTTCCGCTCCGGGTACGTGGCGCTCGCCCGCGAGGGGGCCGGGGCGCGGCAGTACCTGATGCCGCCGCTGCCCAACACCCTCTACACCCGGGACACCACCTGCTGGCTCTACGGCGGAGTGACGCTGAACCCGCTCTACTGGCCCGCCCGGCATGATGAGACCCTGCTGATGAAGGCCATCTACACCTTCCACCCCGACTTCCGGAGCAGCACCGTCTGGTGGGGCGACCCCGAGAAGGACTGGGGCCAGGCCACGTTCGAGGGTGGGGACATCATGCCGGTCGGCAACGGCGTCGTCCTCATGAGCATGAGCGAACGGACCTCCCGTCAGGCCATCACGCAGGTCGCGGCCGCCCTGTTCGAGCAGGGGGCGGCCGAGCACGTGATCGTCGCCGGGATGCCGAAGCTGCGCTCGGCGATGCACCTGGACACGGTGTTCACCTTCGCGGACCGGGACATCGTCACGCTGTACCCCCGCATCATGGACGGCGTCCACACGTTCTCGCTGCGGCCCTCCGACCGGGCACCCGGGATCGAGATCACCGACGAGGGATCGACCCCCGGGTGCGGCATCCCTGAGGATGACGGTGGTCGGCGTTCCGACGCATATCCAGGACGAGTTGCAGTGAATGGCGCATTCCGGTGGTTCAGTGCGCCGGAGGGAATGTAGCGTCGCGATCATGGAATCGCTGATAGGCACCACTACTGACCAGGCGCCGGCGAACCCGGCCGCGACCGATGACATGCTGGCCACTCAGCCGATCGGCTACTGGAGCGGCTTGGCCCATGCGACCGTCGCGCGGCATCTGCGGGACGCGATGGCCAAGCTCGACGTCACGCAGCCGCAGTACTGGGTACTCAACCGCGTGAACGGCGGCCCTGCGGCGCCGAGCCGCGAGGAGGTCGTCGCGCAGCTGACGCACCTTGCCGACGGACCGTACGAGATCGCCAGGGTCGTCGACCAGTTGCTCCACCGCGAATGGCTGCGGACCGACGACGGGCAGCTCCTACACCTCACGGATGCCGGGGAGGCCGCCAGAGCGCGACTCCGTGAGCTGGCGACCGAGGTACGCGCCGTAGTCCACAACGGGATCAGCGACGAGGAGTACGTGGCCGCTCTCAAGGTGCTTCGAACGATGGTGGCCAATGTCGAGGGCGACGGGGCTTCGGGTAATTCGGTCTGATCTGGCGATCTCGCAACGGACCCGGCTGGGAGCGCGTGCGGCCACCACGTGATCATCGGGGGTTGTGTGGACTCCTGAAGATCGTGCGGTGGCCGCAGGCCATAGCGTGGACCCCGCCCGCCGGCGGGCGATGTTCGACCAGGTCATGGCTCGGATCGCGGGCCGGTTCGGGCGAGTTGAACCCCGGGCTACGGCCCGCGCCTACCTGCTCGGACTACTGTCGAGCGTCGAGCGGAAGAACTGCTGGCAACTGGCCGAACAGGCCGGCCATGCCCGCCTGGGTCGATGCAGCGCCTACTGCGCTACGCCCGCTGGGACGCCGATGCCGTCCGCGACGACCTGCGTGCCTACGCCGTCCAACACCTCGGCGCCGACGGGGTTCTCGTGGTCGACGAGACCGGCTTCCTGAAGAAGGGCCGGGCCTCGGCGGGAGTGCAGAGGCAGTACACCGGCACCGCAGGTCGCATCGAGAACGCCCAGGTCGTAGTGTTCCTCGCCCTGGCCACCGAGCGGGGAAGGGCCCTGATCGACCGTCGCCTCTACCTGCCCGAGCACTCCTGGTCCGATAATCCCGAACGCCGCACCGCAGCCGGCATACCCGAGACGGTGCAGTTCGCCACCAAGCCCCGTCTGGCACCGGAGATGATCGCCGCCGCGCTGGACGCCGGCATCACCGCCTCCTGGGTGACCGGTGACGAAGCCTACGGCCAGGACCCCCTACTCCGCGCCGCCCTGGAAACACGCGGCACCGGCTACGTGATGGCCGTCGCCTGCTCGATGCGGGTGAGGATCAACCACGGCCGCACGCCCATCCGCGCGGACACCATCGCCGGCCGCGTGCCCGCCACGGCCTGGCAGCGCCACAGCGCCGGAAACGGTGCGAAAGGCCCGCGGTACTACGACTGGGCCTGGATCCACATCGGCACCGACAGCCACCGGCACCTGCTCATCCGCCGCAACCGGTCCACCGGCGAACTCGCCTTCTACCTGTGCTGGTCACCCACCGAAGTGCCCCTGTCCGAACTGGTCCGGTCGCCGGTGTCCGCTGGAGCGTCGAGGAGTGCTTCCAGGCAGCCAAGGGCCAGGTCGGTCTCGACCATTACCAGGTCCGCGACTGGACCTCCTGGCACCGGCACATCACCTTCGCCATGCTTGCCCTGGCCTTCCTGACCGCCCTTGCCGCCGAAGCGGCCCCCGCACGGCCCGATGACGCATACCACCTCGCCCGCAGCCCCGATCCGATCACGCTGACCGTCCCGGAGATCCGACACCTACTCGTCGCCGTCTTCGAGCCACCAGCCGTGACCGTGACCAGACTGCTGCACTGTCCAACTGGCGTCGGCGCCACCAGGCAACAGCCCGACGCAGCCACTACCGACGACGAACCCGCTGGATAGATCACGAAACCGCACTGGAGTACTAGGCAGTTTCGGCTAGATCATCGGGCGGACCAGAGGAAGATGCCCGCGATGTGGAGTCCGGCCAGGTAGATGGTGGCGGTCTTCTCGTAGCGGGTGGCGATGCCTCGCCACTGTTTCAGGCGGTTGATGCACCGCTCGACGGTGTTGCGCTGCTTGTGGGCAGGTCAGAGAACTCTGGCACCGGACCGCCGACCTGCGCCGCCACGCCTACGGCACCACCCGGCCGATGTACCTGGAGGGGTGGCGGCCCCGGCCGGCCTGGGTCCGCATCATGGGCTGGCAGCCCCTCCACGAACCGAGCCTGCACGTCATCACCGGAGAACCCGCCACCTCCGCTCGCGGATCTGGCCGAGGCTCCGCCTGAGGCCAGAGACCCGCAACGCCGCAGCGGCTACCGGCCCTTGCGGGGCGGAGGGATCTTCGGCAGGAGTTGCGGCAGCCCTTACCGCAGGGCCTGCTGCCGCATCAGGTCCCAGGCTCGCTGCTGCTGGAAGCGGTGGATCCACACCGCACCGCCCACGGCCGCGACCGCGCCGAGCACGATGAGCGCCCCCCAGTTCACCAGGAGCCAGGAGACCATTGCCCAGAGCAGAGCGAGGCCGGCAGCGGCGCCGGCCGCGATCAGGAACAGCTGGGTGTCACGGCGCTGCTGCCGGCGCGAGCGACGCGTACGGGTCCGGCGGTAGGGCGGGGTGCGACAGCGTACGGGACGGCGCGTCGCAGGCATGCGGCGGGGCGGTGGACGGCGGTTCGCCATCGTCGGCAGCTCCGAAACGGGTGGTTCAGCGGGAGGAGTCGGTGACGCCGGCGGCGAGCTGGCCCAGGAACTCACCGATGCCCTGGCCCACCGGGGTCGGGGCGATGACCACGCCCAGGGCCAGCACAATGATCACGGTCAACTTCTCGTCGTTCCGGCTCCGCGATTCCGTACGGCGCCGCAGCCGGACGAACACGATCACCGCGAGCAGCAACCCCAGATTGATCGTCAGCACAACACCCCCAGGTCAACGCGTCAGGTCCGGCTCTCTGTGTACCGGCCCGCGCCCCGCCATGCTTGGCAGTCGCCGCACAATGACGCAAGTGAGCCTTTTCCAACCTCATGCTGATGTGTGATGAAGGACGAGGACGGCCTTCACGATGTCGGTGATCCGGTTTGTGCTGCAGCGGAGCTTGCGCAGGAGGCGCCAGCCCTTGAGAGTGCCATGGCCTGCTCGCCGAGGCAGCGGATCTTGGCGTGGCTGCTGTTATGTCGGCGCTTCCATCTCTTCAGGCAGCGGTCCGGACTGGCCCTCAGCAGAAGCTCTTGCTCGCCGATTCCGGGCGTCGCTCGCGACGACGCCCCGCCCGGGGTCCCCGTGCCGTCCGCGCAAGGGCGGGCCGTTCGGTCGAATCCCAGAGTGGACATAGCTGTCCTGCCCAGCAGAGTACGTCTAGCCTCTCTGCAGGGACACCTCTCTGCGTTCGTTCTGGAACGTCTGCGCTGAAGATTCGATCGCGAATACGCTCGCTCGTAGACCGCACCAACATGGAGTGTGTGCAGTAGGGCCGGTGCCTTACAGGCTTGGTCCTGGGATGGAGTGCGACCGGCCTGCGGCAGCCCCGGCAGTCAACGCGACTGCCGGGGTCGGCCATCAATGAGGCCAGCACGGCGCGCACCAGAGCGGCAGGAGGCGGTGAAGGCCATGGAGGCTGACTGCTCGCTCCCGCCCTCAGCCGCTTGGCGCCGGACGAGTCGTGGGTGCTGTTCAGGCGGGTGGTGCCTCCAACGGTGGTGATACGCCCACAGGGTGGTGGCCCACGTCGGGCGGGTGACCGCGAAGTCTCGGCGGCAATCATCTTCGTGGCGACGTCGGGCTGCAGGTGGAGGTAGCTGCCGCCGGTCTTGGGCCCCGCCTGGCCCACGGTCTACCGCAGGTTTGCCCAGTTAACCAAGACCTGGTCTGGGCGAGGCTCTACCGCGTGATCCTTCACGAACTCGGAGCGTGGGGAGAGCCGGACTGGTCGCGGTGCGCGATCGGCATGGCCAGTCTGCGGGCGGCCACGAAGATCCACCTGATCTATGACCGCTGCCGCATCTCCGGTGCGAACATGCACGACAGCCAGAGCCTGGAGCCGCTCGTGGGCGGCATCCCGCCATCCGCTCTCGTCGCGGCCCCGGCGCCGACAGCAGGAGAAGCTGCACACGGATAAGGGCTACGACTACGACCACCTGCGCGACGGCTACGCAAGCGAGGCATCCCCCACCGCATCGGACGCAAGGCCATCGAGTCCTAGCAACGGCTGATCCAACATCGCAGGTGGTCGAGCGAACGATGTCCTGGCTGGCCGGCTGCGGGAGACTCCACGGCCGGTACGAGCGCAAGGCCGAACACTTCCTCGCCTTCGTCGCTATAACCGCAACCCTCATCTGCCACCGCCGTCTCAGCCGGGTGGCAGTGCCTCAGCCGCCGTGGTAAGGCATAAAACTGTCCGCTCCCAACACGGGCTCGGCCCATGCGGCGTGAGCGAAAATCGGGCGCTGCGACATCCGGCCGCCCGCATCATCGACCAGCGTCGTCCTGACTCGGGGTCTAAGACCGGTAACGCAGACCTTCCACCTCTACAGCGCCGCAGTCACCCACCGTGTTGACATGGAGGCCGCCGGAGGCCGCCCCGCGCGGCGCGGGCCCGGCAGACCTTCCTGCCGGACCCGCGGCTGACCACGAGACGGGACGGCTCCCCCGTTGCGACTCAGTGAGCAGCGCACCCGTACCGGTGTGCGTGTGCGAGAGAGAACGTGCTGAGAACGGCGAGAGGGATCAGCGGATCTCGGTGGTGCGCTGCTCCTTCAGCGAGGCGCAGTTGGAGTTGTCCACCGACACGTACACATTGGCAATGCTGCCGCCCCAGCTCACGCAGTAGCCTTTGCCGTACACGTAGCCCGGGCCCGCGTACGACGTGAAGTTGCCGTCGTCCCCGGCCCAGTCGTCGGTCGCGGGGACATAGATGTACGTGGACATGGGCTTGGCCGAGCCCGGGTTGGTACGGATGGTCGCGACGCAGTTCTTGCCGTTGGCCGAGTTGTACGTCAGGTACACGGTGCCCAGCGAGCCGACAGGTACCGAGTTTACGGTCTTGTAGGCACTGCCGCAGACACCCTGCGGTGTGACGTTCGGCGCGGCGGAAGCGGTCGCGCCGAACGCTACCGTGCCGCCGACCGCCAGCGCGGTGGCTGCTCCGACAGCCGCGACATTACGAATGATTCTCATATTTCCCCCTTGTGCACCTGAGAGCTGTTTGCTCCCACTTGATGTGACCGTCGAACGGTACGGATGGTTGCACTGAGGTCTCCCGCGTTGTTCGGGGGGTGTTGATCAACTGGTCAGGCGAGTTGAGAGGGGTTCAGGTTCGCTTGTTCGGTCACCAGAGCACACCGGGAGCCGGATGCAGTCACGTGTGGGGCAGTGGTTTGAGGTACTCACCTGCCTGGATCAGTCACCAAGGGCTGAAGAACAGGTGTGTTGTCCTGATGAGGCCTTCGGGGCTGGCACGCGAGGTGGAGTGGGCAGTCGTGGACTGCCCGCCCAGAGACGTGCCCCTGCGGCTGTGCCGTGTCCTGGCCCGGGGTTGCCGGCTGACGCGGTGACGATGTCGCTGCTCACCGATACCCTCGCCCGGCAGAGGCTGTGCGCGCCGAACCAGATGGCCACCGACCTCGAAGAAGTCCAGTTCATCGTCCAGCAAGGCCCCCGCATCGTCGGCGCCGAAGCCGGCGAGGAAACACATCTGACCGCCTGGGGTGCCGGGGCACGCCAATGGCCGCTGTTCACTGTCGGCTTCCGCGAAAAGCACCCCGACGCCCAGGCCGTGCACGCCTTCGCGCTCTGGTTCAGCGACTCATACTCGGCGCGGTCGACATCGCCACCCGAACCCCCGGCGGACTGACCGGCCGAGCAAGTCGCCGCAGCCGTCGACGCCGTCGCACAGGCTCTGCTGCCCGCGCAGCATCTACTCCTGGAGAAGGACGAGCACCCGCCGTGAGAGCCGGCCGATGGGTGGGCGCGCACTGGGCTTGCACCCTCCGCGCCATCGGCGTCGTCGCCGTGAAGGAGGAACTGAACACAGATGACGCCTTGGCCCTCGTGCGCACCCAGGCCTTCGCGACCGGGCGCACCCTGGCCGAACTCACCGACGACTTCCTGCGTACCTGACCACCACACCGGCCCACGACCGGCTGGGAACCCAGGGGCCGGCTATCGGTGCCCCCGAAGGCAACACCGGTGGGCGGCGTCTCGGTCGGGGCGGTGTCCCCTCTCCTCGATGCCAACTCCCTGCCCGGTCGTGCTCCGGGGGCATGGGGCGGGGAGGCGCTGCGGCCCTTTGCCGCTCCACCTGGCCGTCCAGGCAGCCGCGACCGTACAAGAACGGCTCCGCCCTTGGAGGGAGGAGCCGTTCCTGCGCACGTGTGTGCTAATGAGCCGAGGAGGGTGGTCAGGCGTGTCGCCGGTTGCCCGTGATCACCCGGTAGAGGGCCAGCAGGATCATGGAGCCGATGATGGCGGCGATCCAGGTGGAGATCTCGAAGAAGCCGTCGATGGAGTCGATGCCGAAGATGACCTTGCCGAGCCATCCGCCGAGCAGGCCGCCCGCGATCCCGATGAGGATCGTGACGATGATGCCGCCCGGGTCCTTGCCCGGCATCAGGACCTTGGCGATGATCCCCGCGAACAGCCCGATCAAAATCCACGCGATGATGCCCATGAAGTACTCCTGCCAGCGAAGATAAAGTTTGCGTTAACGCCTCGTCTGTTCCATTACAGCCCTTCCAAACCTGACCGGACCAGCCGACGCGTCCGGCAGGGGCGGGAGCCCGCGTATAGCTTGTGGGCTCACGACGCCTCAGAGCGCTGGGATCAGTGGTCCGTGGTGCGGTGGTGTTCGGCGTTGATGCGCTGGGCTTCTTCGAGCTGGTCCTCGAGGATCACGATGCGGCAGGCTGCGTCGATGGGGGTGCCGCCGTCGACGAGCTCGCGGGCGCGAGCGGCGATGCGGAGCTGGTAGCGGGAGTAGCGGCGGTGGCCGCCGGGACTGCGGAGCGGGGTGATGAGGCGGGCCTCGCCGATCGCGCGGAGGAAGCCCTGCGTGGTGCCGAGCATCTCGGCAGCCCGGCCCATCGTGTAGGCGGGGTAGTCGTCGTCATCGAGACGGCCGAACGAGTCGTTTGCTGTCACTTGCACCTCACTACGGGATGGAGCCACGGGGCCGAAATGGTCTACAGGGGACTGGTGGGGTGGGGGAACACGCTGGAGGGGCCCCGGCGCCTATGGCACCGGGGCCCCGAAGGAACTGCTACACCATCGGCCGGCCTTGATCGGCTGTGCCGGCCTTTTTTGTTCCGCGTGCCTGCCCGGGAGAGGCCGGGGGTTGCGGGGATCGCGGTTGCTTGACCGGAGACCACCTCACTTACGATGTCCTGCGGTACCCGGGCCCACACGTTCCGCCCGGGCGATCCTGATGGCGCCCAACTCCTCCGTTTCTTACCCTCTGAAACACTTACCGGTACTGCTTCACTGCGTACTACTGGGTGGTGCGTACTGCTCGGTGGACTGACAGTCCCACCGCTCCGGCAGCCAGCCCCGTCGCCCATCCTGCTACTGCTCTGGCTTAGAACCCCACTGCCGAACTTCCCGGTGCGCACGCCCACAGCCAGAGGCCTTCACCGAGGTACCGCTCTTGATGCTGCAGCTGTGTGATGCCACTGCATGTACTGCGGTACAGCCTCACGGCAGCCCCTGCTTACTACGAGCCGCCCAGTCCGGGGCCAGTCCCGTCGCCATCCTGTAACTGCTCTGGCTTCGGAACTCCACCACCGAACCGTCCAACATTCTTACTGCTCCCGGCAGTTCATCTCTGCCGGGCCCTGCTGTCCTCTGAGCTACAAGAGCAATCATAACCACACCACACCCCAATGTCTACTCCGACGAGGATAGGTTTTCTGCGTGGCGCGTGGAGAGGTAAGCGGATTCACGCGGCACAGAGGGGAGAAGTCCAGGTCCAGGCAGCAACAGAGGAAGGTCCTGGGGCAAGACGACCGCGCAGGCCCCAGGTGACACGGATGTCCGTGTCCGCCCGGCCGCACGGCTGGTCGCGGTGGGGTACTTTCACCTCCCGGCCCCGGTGGTCATCTCTACGTGCAGGCGTAAGGCCGACCATGTGCTTCGGCCTTACGCCGGGAGGCTTCTTGGCGGCATACTTGCTCCATGAAGCCTCCTGCCGGCCCTGGGCACACTGGTGCCGGGCTCCTGCCCGTAATCGCGCCCCAAGGCGAGTTCGACTACGGCACAGTGCCCTGGCTGCAGGAACAGATCGACACCGCGGTCGACGAACACGGCGGGGTGATCCTGGACGCCGGAGGCATCACGTTCATCGACTCCACCGTGCTCACACTGATTTTGATGACCCACCAGCGCAGCCACCTGCGTATAGCCAACCTCTCCCCCAGGCTGATCCACCTCTTCGACGTCTACGGCATCGACCACGTCCTGAACATTTATCCGACCGTGAACAACGCCCGTCCCGCCTGACACTCGCCCCGAACCCTCACCGCAGTTCAACCCACCGGGCCAAGATCGAGACTCGGGACACTCGCGGCGTCGGTCACGGCGACGATGATAGACCGGCTGGTGGGGCGGTGCCTGGCCAACGCCCGGAAGAAGAACGGGCTCGGCGAGGACCCGGACCGGGCGCAGCAACGTGGGCGTACTTGCGGCGATCGACCCGGGCTGGAACCCCGCGTGGCCGGTGGACCAGTAGCGGTAAACGACTCATAAACCGGAACCTAGCAAGCCTGTGCCCGGGCTGCTCAGACTCCTGCCAGGGGCTTGTAGAGACGGCTGTCCGGGACGTGTGCAGGCTTGGCATAATCCCCTGGCATGACGACTCATGACCCTGCGCAGGACGGCTCCGACCCGGGCCGGTGCTCTCTCCGGTCGGGGAGTTCGACATGGAGAGCGTCACGCCGCTGCTCGCTCAGATCGAGACGGTGATCGCCGTACACGGCCGGGACATCCTGGACGCCAGTGGCGTTACGTTCGCCGACTCGTCCTTCCTCAGGATGATCCTCGGCGTCCACCAGCGCACCGACCTCCGGATCGTCGCCCCTCCGACCGGGTGGCCCGGCTGTTCGACCTCGCCGGCGTCGACACCTACCTGCGGATCTACCCCAACCTCGACACCGCCCGCCTCAGCTGACCACCCCCACCCACGAGAACCAGCTCCCGCACACCCGGGCCGAGGCCGCAAGCCCCGACCGCGCCAGCCTGGGTTTGGATAACCGCCACCATCACCACCACACCCACCCCAGGCATCCCCCGCTCCGGAGCAGGAGAAGGCAGCACTTCTGACCCAAGTGGGATCCCGTCGCCACCCCAACTACACGCCTGCCTGGGCTGTTCTCCGGGATCCCTGGACGCCGCAGTGCCGCGTCCCTGCCTCGCCTTCACCGGTGGGAGCTCCTCGAAGCCCCGGCGCGTCGCCGATGCAAGGGAAAGCAGGGCACCTCGGTCGTAGGGTTCAGATCGTTCCAAGCCGCAGTCAGCGTCGCCGCTGACGGTGGTGTCCGCGTGGTCCAGCCGGGGCGGTCAAGGCAGGAATGCACTGCTCAACAGGAACGGGCGCCAGGGCTCCGTCCCTGAACAGGTGATCCACATCAGGGGTACCCGGAGGTGCCGCAGCCGCTTCCGGTGCACACTGGGCACCAAGAGGCGTCGAGTCCTGTTTGGAGGGGCAAAAGTGAACGCCGGCAGTGGTAGACGGCGCCTGCCCAGCCGGGGCTCCGCCGGGCGGCCCTCGGTCAGCGCGAACGTGCGGTTCCGGCGGAGCAGAGGCGTCCTGCCGCCGGACCGCTTCTCCACCCGCAGCCGTCTTGCCTGGCTGAATTCCGCCAGCTCCCGCCTCGGCACGAGCCTGGACCTGGAGCGCACCGCACAAGAACTCGCCGAGTTCACCGTGCCCCGTTTCGCCGACGGGGCCGCCGTGGACATCCTCGATAGCGTCCTGCGGGGTGACGAGGGCTCCAGGAAGACCGAAATAGGCATCCCACAGATGCGCGCCACGGCGCTGTGCGCGATCGAGGAACTCTCCAACCTGGAGCCGACCCCGGTGGGGGAGATCTTCGTGCACGCCAAGGAGCCGCACGAGACACTGCTCCACCGGTACGTCCTCCGGCAGGGCAAGCCCGTGTTGCTGAGCAGGGTGCGCGACGACGACTTCATCCGCGTCGCGCCCACCGCGAGCGCCGCCGCGCAGTTGCGTGCCGCCGGCGTGCACAGTTACCTGGCCGTGCCCCTGATCGCCCGTGGGCTGCTGCTCGGCAGCGTCGACTTCGTGCGCGGTCGTGGAACCCCACCGTTCTCCACCACCGACCTGGCACTGGCGGAGCAGCTCGCCTCCAAGGCGGCGGTCTTCATCGACAACGCGCGACTGTACGGGCGGGAGCGCGAGCACGTCGTCTCGTTGCAGCGCTCCTTGCTGCCGCGCGTCACCCCGGCGACGCCGGGCCTACTGGTGCACTCCGAGTACGCGCCCGCGGCGGCGCATCACGGCGTGGGCGGGGACTGGTACGACGTGATGGCCCTGCCCGGCGGACGGACGGCTCTGATGGTGGGCGACGTGATGGGGCACGGGCTGCCCGCCGCTGCGACCATGGGGCGCCTGCGGACGGTGGCCCGCACACTGATGACCCTGGACATGGCTCCCGAGCGGATCCTCGCGCGGCTCGACCTGGCCACCCGCGACCTGGAGGACGAGCAGGTCTCCACCTGCCTGTGCGCGGTCTACGACCCCGCCGATTCCTCCTACACGCTGGTGAGCGCCGGGCACCTGCCTCCGCTGCTTCTTGACGGGCAGGGCGCCGCCGACTTCGTCCCGGTGCCGACCGGCGCGCCGCTGGGGGCGGGCGTGATCCCGTACGACCCCCTGCGGCTGCGCGTCCCGGACGGCGCCCACCTGGTCATGTTCACGGACGGCCTGATCAAGTCCCGGGACGCGGACGTTGGCGCCCAGCTGGACCGGCTGCGTGCGGCGGCGCTGAGCCTGCCGCCCGGATCGTTGAAGAAGGGCGGTCTGGTGCAGCGCGCCCCGGCTGGCGCGACCCGGTTCGACGAGGCAGTACTCCTCGTCACCACAAGCGCCGCACTCCCGGCGGGGGACCTGTGGGTTTGGGATCTGCCGCAGGACGGCCGAGCCGCCTCGGCCGCCCGTGGTCTCGTCACCAGCCAGCTCGCCGCATGGGGCCTCGAGGAACTCGTCGACGTCTCCGAGCTCGTCGTCTCCGAACTGGTCGGCAACGCACTGCGCTACGGGAACGGCCCCGGCAAGCTGCGGCTGCTGCGCGGGGAACGCCTCGTCGTGGAGGTGTCGGACACCGGCCCCGACCTGCCCCAGATCCAGCACGCGGGCCTCAGCGACGAGGGCGGACGGGGCCTTCAACTCATCAACATGCTGTGCCGCCGCTGGGGTTCGTCCCGCACGGTCACCGGCAAGGTCGTCTGGGCGGAACAGAACATGCCGTCATCGGTCTCAGCTGAGCGCCAGACCTAGTGAGATGCGGCCGCAAAGTGCTGTGACCCGGGGTAGCCGGCGGCCCCACCCTGTATGCCTCGGTCAGGGTGACTCGCCGAACGGTCCCGAGCCGAGTGATGGTCAGGTTCGGGCCGGGCAGGCCAGCCTGAGCGCGGACGCCGAGCGGACAGTGCTCAGGCTCGGACCTGCTCGTAGGTCAGCAGCATCCGCTCCGTCCGGATCCAGCAGCCCGTCCGAGCCACCCTGTCACGCTCGACGTCCTCGCCCGAACAGTCGAAGTCGCCCACCACTAGGAGGGGAGCTCCGCGGTCGTTGAACAGCGCGAGCCCACCGCAGGTTCCCGCGATGTCGAGTGGTGGAAGCTCTCGAACTGCCGGTGCTGGCCGCGACGTGACGTCGGGGCCGTGAGGTTGTTGGACACACAAACCCATACCGGGCCCCGGGAATGCCCCGGGGCCCCTGGTGTGTCCGGCTCCGGGTCGTGTCCGGGCGGGCGCCCATCAGGGAGAACCGGATGCGGGCTACACAGTGTGATGCCCATTCGGTCTAACGTCACGCGCTCTGCGCGGAGGACGCTCGTAGCGTGAGGGGACTCTTGCCGGGCCACTGAGGAGATCTTCTGATGAACCGTCGCAGCGTCGTCGCCGGCATAGCCCTGGCGATCGTCTCCGTCGCCCCGTTGTCCGGCGTCGCCCACGCTCAGGATCTCGACTGTTCGGACTTCCGCTTCCAGGAAGACGCTCAGGCGGAGTTCAATCGGGACCGAGCGACCCGAACCGGCTCGACAAAGACCGGGGACCCGACGACGACATCGCCTGCGAAGTACTGCCCAGACGCGGCAGCGCCGGCACAGTGCCGCCGGTGAGCCCGAGCGCCGCCGCTGTACCGCCTGTGAACCCGAGTTCTCCCACACTTCAGCGGGCGGTCCCTGCCGTTCCGACCCCTGCCGTTCCAACCCCTGTCGTTCTGAGTCGCGGTTCCCGGGCTGGCATCGGCGGAGCATCCGGCCCGTCCGATTTCAGCATGGGCATAGGTCTCACCCTGGTCGCCGGGGCCGCCGTCGCAGGTGGCTACCTCACCGCACGACGCCTGAACCACGGATCGAAACCGTCATGAGCCCACAGCCTGGCGCTGGCTGACCGCCTGTCCGGCTCAGAGGCCCAAACGAGAGGCGAGCTGGTCAGTGAGCGCATCGACTCGCTGGCAGAGGAGTTTGGAACCGCCGAAGCAGACCGCGCGCTCTCCACGCGGGGGCATCGACACGATCGAGGCCTCGAAACGTATAGGAGACGCCACGGCGATGACAGCGCGGAAACGCCACTCCTTGTCAGTTGCAGCGCCCCCCAACAACCCGCGTGTGACTTCCGTCGCGGCTGTCATGGCCAGCGCTGTAGCCATCACGGTCCGGTCCATTCAATCAGCTGCGGCGTCGACAGCGCTCCCATCGAAGCACCGCTGTCCGGCTTCTCCTGCACGACGCTAAGCGTCGTGCAGGAGAAGCCGGACAGCGTATCCAGGACTTCAACTCGAACGAGTGGACACGCAGGCCTGGCCCTGTCCTGCGCCGGGGTGGTGTCGGCAGCGGGTGGCGCCGCGGTGGGGGTCGGCGCCGCCGACCTGGTCGACGCCGACGGGGCCCTCCCGTACATCGCACCCGGCGCCACCTTCGACGGGGACGACATCGGTACCTGGCGGTGGCAGCAAACAGAAAGCCGGGGTACCAGGCACAACTTCTGTCCGAACAGCGGGAGCGGCTGGCCGCGCTGGGCATCCCCATCGTTGAGCCCACGCCTCCCGCCCCTGCGGCACCCCGTACGGCGAAGGGGCGCAGGCGGCTGTCCAGCGTGGCTTCGCGGCCCTCGCGTGGTGGAAGGAGCAGGAAGGCGACCGGCCGGTGCCACGGGGTGCGGTCGTTGAAGTCACCCTCTACGGCGAGAACGAGCCTGTGCCCGTGCGGCTCGGCGTGTGGATTTCGAACACAAAATCGAGAAGGGACCGGCTGGACGCCGACGCTCATCGCTCTCGCGAAGCTGGGCATGGACTGGGCGGCGGTGGGTTGACGCCCTGTGTCAGGCGTCTTCTCCGGGGTCCAGGAAGACTGGGGTGCCGCGCCCTTGTTCGTTTCTTCTCGATGTCAGGCGGTCCCAGTCGCAGCCCATCGCGGAGGCGAGGGAAGAGGTAACCGCGGTCCTGGAGTGCGTGGTCAGCGGCGTCCAGGTTGGTGGCCGTGAAGGAGTCGCGGACGATGCCTCTGCCTTGGAGGAGGCTGATGTGCCAGCCGCCGCCGGTGGCAGGGTAAGCCACCACGTACCAGGGCGCCGGAGTCGCATGCAGCGCTTTCAGCACCTCCGGCCCCGTAGCACGTCCGGTTCGGACGCAGCAGCCCCGCACTGGGCGGGCGCAGGCAAGTTGGGTGGGGCGGGCAAGCGGCTCCTGATCCGGAACCTAGCAGCGCACCAGCGGGCTGGTCACAGGACTTCCGGACGAACTGCCGGGGAGCGGCCGCCTACCAGGGGCCGGGCACCAGGTCCCGGGTGCCACGCTGGAGGGTGAATGCGGCTCACCACACAGCCGGAACTCCACTCGATAGATGCTGCTGCACCTCGGCCGGTTCTGGGTGCGGGTGCGGCCGGTTCGGCGGGGGCGGGCGACTGCGGCGCGACCGCGTCCGAGGTGGTGGCGGTGCGGGCGCCACGGCCCGCCCTCCGAAACCACCGCCCGGGAAACCGAGAGCGCCACCCGCAAAGGTCTAGACCTGACGGCTGCGGGTAAGCGAAGGGAGGAGCCCCGGGGCGCCCCAAAAGTTCCGCCGGACAGCCCTCCGACAGGACACCGCCCCGGGGCTCACCAGCGTAATCACCTTCATATCCGCCCCGAACACCCGGTCGCCGGAGCGGTGTGGGTGAACGCGCGCCGGGTTGCTGCCCGCCACCGTCGGCCGGCGGTGCGCATGATCCGGCAAGTGCACTTCGCGTGCGGCGCACACATCGGCTGCCGGATTCCGTGGTGCGGCAGATCGCGTACCTGCCGGCTCTCCGTGTTACTGCCGGAGCCCGCTGGGTTACGAGGCAGCCGCTTCCTCGATCGTCTGACGGATCTCCATGACGCTGTCGACGCCGGAGATCTCGAAGAGGCGTCGTACCTGTTTTGAGGGTGCGACGATGCGCAGCGATCCTGTCTGATGGGTGAGGATCAGCAGGTTCAGAAGCGCCGAGTCGGCGAAGGTGACGGCGGAGGCATCGAGGACGACCTTCGGGTACTGCCTGGCCGCAGTGTGCAGCGCCTCCCGCAGCGGAGTGATCGAGCCCATGTCGTACTCGCCGGCAGCGACGATCACCCAAGCCCTGCGGTACTCGTACTGCCGCACGTCGGGCCCGTACGCAGCGTCCAAGGTGATTCGCTGTGGGGCCAGCGTCCCGGTGGCGCTGCTCGTGCGCGTCGACAAGGCGGCCTCGTTCCAGAACACCTCGGACTCCTTCTCAGATCCCGCCGTGCGGGAACATGTCGTCATTGACAGGAAAAATATGTCATGCAATATGCTTCAGGCAACCCGCGTCCCCTAAAATGCTGGGCATGGCCGTAGTACCTGAGTCACACACCGGATGGACCTTCATCACCAGCCACGCGCGCGTGCTGGCAGCCATCGCCGACAACCCCAACATCCGCATCCGCGAGATCGCCGCCCACTGTCGGCTCACCGAGCGCGCAGTGTCGCGGATCATCTCCGACCTCGAGCAGGACGGATACCTTTCACACACCCGCGAGGGACGCACGAACACCTACCGCATCGACCCGGACAAAGTGCTGCGCCATCCCGCAGAAGCCGGCCTGCCCGTAGCCTCGCTGCTCTCCCTGCTCGTCCAAGCCGAAACCGAGCGCACCGGCACACCGACCATGCGCACGCAGCAGCCGGTGGACATCACCGCCGGGAGGTAGCGCACGACCGCCCCGGACCCAAGTTTCCCCTGGGCCGACAGCACGGCACCGCCTGACACCGGGCAGCAGACAAAGAGTTGCAGCGCAAGACGGTGTTCCTTTTCTGTGCTGTGCCCGGTGAACCAGAGGCTCTCCGGAAGGAGGGGTCGTGTCGGCTGGAGCGGAGAAGGTCCGTTCAGTCGAGGTCTGTGGTGCCGGTGGCGGCGCGGGGCCGGTTGCGTGCCCAGCACGGGCGGGATTCCTCGCCGAGGGGCCCGCGCCCTTCGCCGGACCGATGGGTCCCGCGCGCTGGAACTTCGGGTAGGGCACGCCATGGGCGAAACACTCACAACGCCTGCGCCCACCGTCCTCGCACACCAGCGCCTGGCGAACCGCGTCGGCGGCGGGCGGCCGGGCTACGCGAGGCATGCGATCACCGTCGTCATGCCGGGGCCCTGACCGATGAGGCCGCTCTCCTTGGGCGGCTGGGTGCCCGCACCCTTGTGCTTGAAACAGCTGCGGGTGTATCCGGTGCGGTCCTCCGCGGTGACTTGCACCAAACCGACCGTGCCGGCCAGCGTCGTCAGCGATGACGCCCCGCTGAAGGAGCTACGGGGCGCCGGTACTCCCGAAGGCCACGCGATGAACATGAGCCTTCTCCCGTACGTCAGGCTACGGCGGCCCTCCGCAGCGAAAGGGCGAAAGCACAGCTGGTGACGGTGAGGATGATGATCGGTGGAACTGGCAGCAGAAGGAGCGCTGTCGCCAGAACGGTCAGGGAGACCAGCAGGGCGATCCTTCCGAAGGCGGTACGCCGCTGGACGAGGGCGGGGGCATGACGGACGGCGGCGAGCGTGAGCAGGCCGCAGGCGACGGCGAAGAGCGCCATCGCGATGCTCATGCCGTTGGTGACATCGAAGGCGGTGCGTTCCAGGCCCAGCAGGGCGAAGGTGGACTCGCGCAGGGCCGTGTCGGCCGCGCGTCGCTCCGGTGTCATGGTGGCCGAGGCTTCGGCGGCGGAGAGAGCGAGGTGGCCGACCCCGAGGAGGACAAATCCGTAGGCGCCGGCTTTGAATGGCCGCACCGAGTCCGCTCCGGCGGAAGTCCGGGTGAGAATCGCGCTGTTCATGACTGCTCCTTGGTATCGACGGACGGGTGTGTGGCGGGGGCGGAGGATGGGTGCGGTGCCGGACCGGGTGGGGGCTGCCAGCCGAGGAGGGTGTCCAGCCCTCTTCTCGTGACCGCCGAGGGCGTGGCCCGTACGGCGAGGTTCCGGACGAACACCGCCAGCGGGTGGGAGAGCCGGGCAAGGTCCCCCATCCGTCGGGAGTGGCGGCTGATCCGCGTGGTGCGCCCGTGTCGGGCCTTCGTGTAGGCGGCGAGCGCGGCCGGTACGTCGGGACCGCCCGCGAGGAGGTGAGCGAGGACGACCGCGTCCTCGATGGCCTGGCAGCCGCCCTGGCCCAGGTTGGGCGTCATCGCATGGGCGGCATCACCGAGTAGGGCCACCCGGCCGGAGTTGAACCGGGGCAGGGGCGGGGCGAGTTCGTAGAAGTCGTGGTGGAGTATGCCGACGGGGTCGGGTGTATGGCACTCCAGCCGCTCCAGCAGTGCGGGTATCGGATCGTGCCAGGCACCGAAGCGCCGGCTCAGCTCCGCGGAGTGGTCGGCCAGCCGCGTGCCGGGGTCCGTGACGGCGGTCGCGTACACATAGACCCGGCCGTCGACGAGGGGGACGATCCCGAACCGCTCACCTCCCCCCCAGGTCTCAGCCGCCGGCAACGCGGGCAGGCCTACGCCAGACAGCACCGCCCGCCAGCCGGTCTCACCAACGTGGCGCGGACCGGAGTGCCCGAAGAAGAGCTGCCCGCGGAGCACACTGCGCAGCCCGTCGGCCGCCACGACGACATCGGCGCTCAGGTCCCCCGCCGACGTACGCACCACCACCGCGTCCCCGGCGTCGTCCACACCGCTCACCGAGACGCCCAGGCGCAGCACGCCGGGCGGCAGGGCGGCGGCGAGGACATCAATCAGGAAGCCGCGGTGCACGGCCCGCGCGGGAAGACCATAGCGGGAGACCGTGGCTCCGGTTCGGCTCAGCCATGCGCCGTCGGGGGTACGGAGCCCGAGCGAACCGACCAAGGGCTCGCCCACCGACACCTCGGGTCCCAGGCCGACCGAGTCCAGGGCGCGCAGGGCATTAGGGGCAAGCACGATGCCCGCACCGGTACCCGCCAGGACGGGAGCCCGCTCGCACACGGTCACCCGCCACCCCCGGCGGCTCAGCGCCACACCTGCGGCCAGACCGCCGATCCCCCCTCCGGCCACAACAGCATGACGAACACCCATACCGACCGCCTCCCTCACCCCTCACACGCACCCTCTACATCTGTAGAGGATCACGCTCCGCACTCTACACCTGTAGAGTGGGGAACATGTCTGCCTACCTCCCCGATCGCCGGAACCTGATCGCCGACACCGCTATCGCCACCGTGGCCGCCACCGGACTGCGAGGCCTGACCCATCGCGCGGTAGACACGGCCGCGGGCCTGCCCGCCGGCAGCACGTCGTACTACTTCCGCACGCGTTCCGCCTTGATCAGCGCCTGCTATCTCCGCCTGGCCGCCCTGACGGTTGCCGATGTGGACCGTTGGGAAACGGAGCACGGCACCCCGGACCCGTACTCCGTCGCCGAGGCCCTGGCCACACTGCTGCACCACTGGCTCACCGTGGAGCGCAACCGCCAGTTGGCCCGCTTCGAGCTGAGCCTGGAGGCGACTCGTCGCCCGGAACTCCGCGCCGACCTGGAGACCGCCGGCCGGGCCGCACGCTCCAGGGCGGCCGCGCTGCTGACGTCGCTCGGTGCCCCCGACCCGGCGCAGGCGGCGGACCTGCTCGTCGCCTGGACCGACGGCCTACTGTACGACCGCCTCGCTGGCGCCCCGGCCGCGAGCCGCCCGGCACCGGACTCGGGTGAACTGACCCCGGTTGTAAGGAAGATGCTTGACGCCCTGCTCGCTCCCTGAGGCACGACAACACCCCGGAACGCTCGCCTTGCGCGCCCAGGACTCCGTCGCCCCAGATCTCCCGCAAGGGTCCGCCACCTGCGGGACGTTCGGCAGCCGAACATCTGACCCCGATCATCTGCCCCGCCGGGACCGCTACCTCTCCCCCGAACCCGACAACTGGATCAAGTACGAGAAGAACCAGCTCCGCCTCGTACTAGGACGGCTGACCCGGTTGATCGCCGGCGCGCTCGACCGGCACCTGGCCCTTCGTCCCGCGGACGAATCGATGTCCGCCTTGCACGGGCTGCTGCGTTCGCCTTCCGCGGGATCGGTCGCCCCGATCTGCCGCTGATGGTCGCGGACCGAGCGCTGCTTTCTGCCGAGAAAACCCGCCGCTGACTCCGTCGAGACGCTCGACGCCCGGATCCAGGCCCATGCTGATGCAACAGCGCAACCCGAGTCCACCGACCCGGCTCAGACCCTCGACGAAGCACGCTGCTGCGCAACGCCCTGCCCGCCATGGCCCTCGGGCCACCTTGGCCACCGCACTGCACGCCGGAGGGGTCCTCGCCACGCTCGCCGCAGCACTGGCCACGCTGGTCTGCCTGCTCGCTCTGGCCACCACACTCGCCCTCGCCCGAGGCCGACAGCCGGACGACGTCTCCACGCGACCGACCGCCCGGAGCGGGAGGCCGTCGTAACCGACACCCCCCGCCCGCCACTCCCGCTCCCGCTCCCGCCCGGTAGGCCCACGAACGAAAGTGGCAGACCTCGGAGGAGCTTCGCGGCGAGGGCGAGGCGGGCCATGAAGGTCCAGGTGTCTCGTGGCAGATGTGGGCGAACGCGGTGAGCTGTCGATGTTGATCGGACGCGCGATGCTGGTGTCCAAGTGGCCCACGAGCAGGGCCGCGCCGTGCTCACCGGGCCACGGTCCCTCCCCTCCGCTCGAGCGGAGGGGAGCTGTCAGCGGCCAGTCCCTTCTTGCGGAGCTTGGCGTGCTCTCCGCGCGAGCGGAGGTGAGCCGAAATTGGTCAGCACTGCGGACAGCACCCGGGTCTGCCACCGTTCCATGACATGGGCGGGGAGTTGGTGCTTCAGTCGCGGATTCCCGCCGCGTGCAGCCTGCTACGCACGTTGTCCCAATCCGGGGTCATCGATTTAGTTCGGCGGCAGCCGACGGTGCGGTTCTTGAATCCACTGGAGGTGGAGATACAGACCACCGGGCCGTCGGAGTTGTGGCCGATAGAACATAGCCCTGCGAGTCCGGCTGCGCTGGAGAGTTCGGTCCGACTCGGACGAGCTCCTGTTGAGCGGCCTCGAGTATGCCTCGGTCTGCCCCACCGTGACGTGGGCCGCGGGTACGCCGCGCCGCTTGGCCTCGGCGAGCGGGGCAGCCGCGGCCGGCTGGCACGCGTACATCTGCGGCAGCCTCCTGGTCAGATCGTGTTCTCGTCGATGAGGCGGCGGGCCATGAGGTCGGTCACGCGAGATGGATCGCTGCTTCGTAGGGTGGGCAGAGTTTCACAATCGCGGGCCTGGCGGCGGTGGAACATGAGCCAGCCGTAGACCCGTTCGACGGCCCAACGTTTCGGGATCGAGGTGAAACACCTGGTCCGGGCTTGCGGGTGGTGCTCTCCATGTCAATGCTGCGGGTTGCGGCGTGTTCGACGAGGTGTTGGCGGTAACCGCCGTCGACCCAGACCTCCGCCACCCCGGAGGCCACCGCGGCCGACGTCACGGCGCAGCTCGGCCACACGATCCGCACCGCCCGCTCCGCCGCACAGAACCGGGCAGCGCCCAGCGCACCTGTGCGAGCCCGGACGTGAACGCCTCAGCCGTCATCCCCCTGGTTTTCCCGGGCCGCCCCGGGTCCCGCGGCTCAGAGTCGCTTCTCCTCATAGCACTTCCACTGCTCGTCGACGTCGTCCTTCCGCCCCACTGCATCGCGGGACTGGTAGTGCCAGCTGCATACCAGTGTCGGATCGACAGCAGTACGGCAAATCCATTTGTGCGGCGGACTGGACAGGGCCTTGACGTTGTGAGTTTGCTTATACTTTTCGCGGCAGTATTCTGGCAGGTTGTCGACGCCTTTTTCCGTATTACTCCCGGAAGCCGTAATGCACACGCCGGTGTTCGGGTCGTCGGGGTCGGTGAACTTCATGGTGTCGCCGTTCCTGTCGAACCGTTTGTCGCAGGCATCTCCCAGGTCGATCAGGGATTGGCAGCCCATCCCCTGGGTCCCCTTGAATCCGTACGAGGTGCAGTAGCCGCTCAGGTCTACGCCACCTAATTCGTCTGTCACGGTTGTCCGTTGGGCCAGCAGGTACCCGCTGATCGTGAGCCCGGTGGCGACCGCGCCCACCACCACGAAGACCAGGATCGCCTTCCACCACTTCTTGCCTGAGACCCAGGCCGGCCAACGTATCCGCCGCCCCTCCACAGTAATGGTGATGATTCCAGCGGCTATGCCGATCAATATGCCTATTGTGCCGAGTGTCGCGATCGTGAGGTCAAACACCTCGTTACCCCCCTGCGGTAGCACCAGCGTCCGATACGGTGCCCCACTCTCTTACTGAGTTCAGTGTTGCGGCGTCAAGGTATTGAGCAGACGTCGGAACGCAGGGGCTGGGACAGCGCTCCGGCGTCGGACCGTCTGCGCCGCTGCCGTCCCCACCATGAGGATGGAGGGGCGCGGGATGCTTCGCGTAGTGGCGGTTATCGCCGGTCCCCTGGGCGACCACCGAGGGCAGATGGCTCCCGATGCCATCGCATGAGGACAGTTGGTGTTCCAGGTGTTGTTCGGGGACGCGGCGGGAGCGGTGGTCGTCTCCGGCTCCGAGGAGGCCGGCGCGGGCGACCTGGTGGTGGAGGACGTGTGGGAGCTGGTCCTGCCCGACAGCTCGGACGCCTACTGGGGCGTGGTCCATGAGGACGGTGTCATTTTCGATTCGGGGCCGGAGGCGACGTGCGTCACCGGACAGCGTGCCGAGCTGCCGCTCGACCCGGTCCAGGAACGCGGCAAGCTCTTAGGGAACCGGTACGGCGCGGGCCTCGACCTCGTTGAAGTACACCGATCCCCGGCTCGCTCACGTCAGCCAGCAGCTCCCCTGAACATCCTGCATGCACCGCCCCGAGCTATTCGGTCTGCCACACAGCCACCACCCGCTTCCACCTCGCGTACCAACTCGTCCTACCGAGCCGCGGCTTCGAGCACCAGGGGCGGACTGCCGCAAACGTCGAACCGGTGAAGGGCTGTGCCATACCCCTCGTGCTCCGCTCGTACGGGTGAAGTCGCGCTCGCGCCTGTCGTACGAGGCAGCCCGTGCTCGGTGACGCGTCGTCACACACTCGCAGCGGGCCATGAGCGTTCATCAGCCCCGACTAGCTGGAGAGACCCGCCGTGGATCTGCGCCGCCTTGGCTCCCTGTCTGCCGCCCTACTCACCGCCGCCGCCTTGACCGCCTGCTCCGTCGAAGTGGCGGAAGCGGACAACGCGAAACCCTCCGCGGCCGCCACCGGCGCCACCACCGCGTCCGGTGCGCCCACTGGAGATCCCGACGGGCCGACCTGACCCTGGCTGAGGCGATTGCTTAGATCCCTGGTGCTGTGGAACAGCGCGAAGGGTACGAGCAAACAGCTTCCGGCACTGGATCGACGATGATGGCGACTCCTGCACCACCCGGGCTGAAGTCCTGATCCCCGAAGCAGTCACCACGCCGGAAGCGGGGAGCCCGGTGTTCGCTGAACGCCGGCAGCTGGCGCTCGTACTACGACGACGTCGAGGTCACCGGCGCCAAGGGCCTCGACATCGACCATGTGGTGCCCCTGGCCGAGGCGTGGAACAGCGGCGCTCACGCCTGGACGCCCAAGCGGCGCGAAGCTTACGCCAACGACCTCGCCGCCGAGCGGTCGCTCGTCGCGGTCACCGCGAAGACCAACCGGTCCAAGGCCGACCGGGAGCCCGGCCCCTATGGATGCCGCCCGCCGGATCCGCCCGCTGCACCTACCTCGTCGACTGGATCGCAACCAAGCTCGGCTGGGGCCTGAGCATGGACGACGCCGAGCGGACCGCACTCACCGAACTCGCCGCGCCGTGCGAGGACTCCGTCGCCCTCCACCGGATCAGGCCCATGGCCGACAACTCAGGCTCGCGGCCCGAGGACGATGTGATGTTGTTCGCCGTGCAGCGCTGTCACGCCGAGATCGCCGCCTCCCGCACTTCGCGGTACGCGGGCTGGTGGTCTACGGGTGCGGTCGGGTGGCGGTGTCGAGGTAGAAGGCGTCGATGCTCTGGACGGCCTGCTCGAAGGCGTCCAGGTTGACGGGCTTGGTCACGTAGGCGTTGGCGTGGCTGGTGTACGCGCCGGTGACGTCGTCCGGGGCCGTCGACGTGGTGAGGACGACGACGGGGATGGCCTGCAGGTTCTCGTCGGTCTTCAGGACCTTCAGCAGGTGGTGGCCGTTCATGCGGGGCATGTTGAGGTCGAGGACGATGAGGTCGGGCCGGACCGAGTCGGGTGCGCGAAGGTGCTCCAGAGCGGCGACCCCGTCGGTGGCCTGGACCAGGTTGCGGGTCCCACGCTCGGAGAGGGCTTCTTCGATGAGCATGGCGTCGGCGATGTCGTCCTCGACGAGCAGGACGTCGAAGGGGCGGGCGGGAGTGGTCATCGTCGGGTGCTCCGTGGGTTTTCCATTCGAGTGGTGGAAGGGTCGAGGCGTTCGGGGATCGTGTGCGGGATTTCGAACAGGCGGCCATCCTGTCCTCCACAAAGCTCAGCGAGATTGAGGACGCCCTCCGTCTCAGCGAACCCGAGCAGGCGGAGAAGCCCCACTCACCATCAAGATCACGATCTACGGCTGAAGTGCCATCCCGCGCCCCTCAAACACACTGAAAGGACACACAGGAGGCAACGCCTCAGCCGCCGAGGTAAGGGACGAAACTGTCCGCTTCCAACACGGGGTCCGCCCATGCCGCATGAGCGAAAACCGGGCGCTGCGACATCCGACCGCCCGCGTCGTCGACCAGTTCCGTCCTCACTCGGGGAGTGAGACGAACCCGGTAACGCAGCCCCTCCACCTCAACGACGCCGCAGTCACCGGCACCGGCGTCCAGCACCGCGTCCGGGACAGCACTCACCGTCCACCCAGCCCTGGTGGCGAGGTGCATCCACACCTCAAGAGCGCGCTCGCGATCCGCAAAGTTGCCCACCCGGGCGATGATCTGCGCCGGATCCGCTCTGCCGTCCATGGTCATGTCACCCCTCCGAGGCTCGGGGTGATCATGCTGGAGCAGCCACAGAGCCTTTCCATCCCACTGAGCCTTTTCCAACCTGCCGGTGTGGTCCAGCAGTTGGCATGACAGACGAGTGAAGCCTCTGGTAGACGGGTTCACGACCAAGATCACCCGTTCCGCCAGAGGTTTCACATGCTTGTTTACCCGTCTGGGCTGGACCTGTCCAGCTCGCACCTTCGGTTCCTCACTGCCCGCATCCGCGAACGACGTCGTGCCATCGGCAGCCGGTGGCGTCGGCTGAGCGCGGGCCGACAGGCCCTGCTCACCCTCGCCCATCTGCGCAACGGGCACCCCTACGCTCAGCTCGCCGCGGAGTTCGGCATCGGAACGACCACGGCCTACCGCTACATCGCCGAAGCCGTCGACCTCCTCGCAGCCCTGGCACCCACGCTCGAACAAGCCGTCCGCGAAGCATCAAGGAAGGCGTTCGTCCTGCTCGACGGCACCCTGCTGCCGATCGACCGGATCGCCGCCGACCGGCCGTTCTACTCAGGCAAACACAAGAGGCACGGCATGAACGTCCAGATCCTCGCCGACCCGGCCGGCCGCCTGCTGTGGGCCTCACCCGCCCTGGCCGGCGCCATCCACGACATCCGCGCCGCCCGTGAACACGGCATCCTCCACGCCCTCACTTCCGCAGGCATCCCGTGCTGGGCGGACAAGGGCTACCAGGGCGCCGGACCGGCCGTCCGCGTACCGTTCCGGGGTCGATGGGAGAACCTGTCCGAAGGCCAGCAGGCCGTGAACCGCTCGCAGGCCAAGATCCGGGCCCTGGTCGAACCCGCCGTCGCCACCCTCAAGAACTGGCGGCTCCTGCGCAAGCTCCGATGCAGCACCACCCGCATCACCCGCCTCGTCCAAACCGTCCTCACCCTCCACCTCACCCGCTCAAACTGAGGTTGGAAAAGGCTCACTAACTGATCGTCTCGATATGAGCTGGTGGGGCGTTTAGCGCCGGGGTGCGCCGTAGGTGAGCAGCCATAAACGGTCACCGGCCGGCGGACGACCGTCCCAGCGCGGTCTGCGCGTCGACTGCCGCGAGCACAATGTCAGCCAGTTCTTCGGCGGACTGTCCGCCACCCGCGTCGATGCGAGCCAGGCCCAACCTGTCGATGGCCTCGATCATCAGTGCCTGGTAGCGCTCCGTGCGGGCCAGGAACTTGTCCATGAGGACCCGCTCCTCGTCTGCGGCTGCTTCGTAGGAGCCCGCAGCGTGAACGCGGGCGCGTACCAGGGAGTCGTCAGTGGTGAGCCATACGGCGGCGGCGTGCGGAACCTGTAGCCTCGCGACGCGGGCGGGCCAGAGTGCCGACCCCTCCAGGACCAGGCCCGGACTGCCGCGGTCGCTGGCCGCACGGGCCGTGATCAGCTCTTCGATGCGGGGCCAGAGCCGATCGTAGTGGTCGAACACAGACGTGATCAGCTCGTCCACCGTAAGTGATCCGTAGTGCTCAGCGACGTGCGCCGGCACCTCCCAGTCCAAGGTTCTCCAGGGTCGGCCTGGGTGCCGGGCCATCGCGTCAGTGCTCAGGTAATCGAACCCGATTTTTGCCGCCACCTCTTGGGCGGCGGTCGACTTCCCGACGTTTGACGTCCCGCCGATCAGAACCACTCGTACATCCCGCACATCGACGACCCTACTGATCCTTCTGGGGTGCCTGCAGTCGGCGGAGACAGATGATGCAGCAGGCCAGCTGCAGGAGACCGTGGTGGAGGTCGGCACGGCGTTCGTAGCGGAGCCGTAGGCGTTTGAACTGGTGGAGCCAGGCAAAGGTGCGCTCGACAACCCGCCGGGTCTTTCCCATGCCGGAGCCGTGAGCGACACGCCCGGATACCGCCCCACCTCATCCGGCCCCCACCGCCCCGTACACCGTCAACTCACCGTGAGACGCGAGAGCTGCGGGCAAGTCGACCGGGGCTCGGCGGAGCGTAGTGTCCAGGAAGGACAGCGAGGCGCCTGCGGTGAGCCGGTGGCCCTCCGTTCGGTCCAAGGAGCCGACCACTCCGGGTATCGGCGGCAGATAGAGCGGGGCGTCGGTGAAAGTGAGGTGCGCGGTGCCGGGGACGGTCAGGCGGTAGTTCGTCGCGGTGCCGGCCTCCAGTACGCGGGTGAGCCGGGGCAGGTAGTCAGGGTCGGTGCCCGGGCCGATCTCCTGGGTCAGCGCCAGTACCGGCCGGCCGAGTTGTCCCCCGGCCGGGCCGTGCGGGAAGCCGTCGAGGTCGATGACCGCGTCGAACCTGCGGTCCTGACGGGCCGCCTGCAGCGCGGCCGCACCTCCCATGGAGTGCCCGGCCGCCGCCACCCGGCCGGTGTCCAGGTGTCCGGCCAGCGTTCCGTCGCCGTCACCCCGGTCCAGACGTGTCAGCCGGGTGAGCACGCTGCGCAGGTCGGCGGCGCGGGCGCGGGTCCAGCCCTCCGCCAGTGCCGCGTCCTTGGCCTCGTCGCCGGTGGCCCTGACTCGCGTACGCAACGTCCGGCCGTCCTCAAGGACCACGGCAGCGGAATCGTAGGGATGATCGACGCCTGCCACCACGTAGCCGTGGCTGGCCAGTTCCTCCGCCCAGGCGGTGTTCTGCGTACGCGCACCTCCCAGGCCCGGCGAGAACAACACCACCGGGAAGCGCCCGCCCCTCCGGGACACAGGCGCGCCCGGCACCGCGTGGCTGCGGGCGCGCGGCAGGCCGTCGAGCAGGAATCCAGGCATTCCCGCGTAGTCGGCCAGCGCCCGGGACACCGTATGTGACTCGGCCTCGGTACGGCCGAGATACGGCATTCGCGGAGCATCCGAGGCACTCGGCTCGGCGGGATACCAGAGCTGCGTCACCAGGACGCGGCCCCCGTCGTCCCGGTCGGCTCCGACGGAGCTCGTGGACCACTCCATGACCTGGGTACCGACCGGGAAGCGTCCCGACGGCTCGGGAAACTCCGGCACGGGCAGGGCCCACGCGGATGCCGGACCCGCCGCGATCAGAGCCGCGCACACCACGGAACCCGGCAGGGCCACCCACCAGCGGGCCCGCCATGAAGCACGCCCGGTACGCCGCGAGAACAGCGGCGCGAGCGCGAACGGTCCCGCGACGACTCCCGCAGCCACCACCGGAACCATCTGCCAACGCAGCCCCACGACCACGAGCACCACCGCCGACCCCGCGAACAGGACTCCCCCGGCAAGCGCGGCCGCGTCCCGGAACCGGCCGGGTAGCCACCGGGCCAGCACAAGAACAGCGGCACCGAACACGGTGAGGGCTTCCGCAGCGGACACCGGCAACCCGGTCAACGTCGACGTCATAAGGTCATCGTCGCGGCGTACCACAGCCCGCCACATCAACCTGGCGTCGCGCTCCGGTACGACCTGAGGCGCATAGGACGGCACCGGACGTCAGCCTCTACGGGTACGCCGGCCGGCAGGCAGCGTCCCGCGACACACCGCGCCCGTCGGTACCCCTACAACAGCGGGATCGAACCCGACCCGGCCGCGTGAAGCCGCCGATACGCCTTCAGGACGCGATCACGCGACGTCCGCCGGCCGGTCACCGAGAAGGCCGAGCAGCACCGCGAGTGATGCGTCAGGGTACTGCCCCGCCGTGTCGAGGACGATCCGGTCCCGGTTCCACGGCTCGTACTCATGAGGGCGCACCCGCTCCCCATCGGGCAGCAGCAGACCAGGGATGTCGACCGTCCTCGTGGCAACGCGTTCCCGGTGCTCGTCCTCGTCCGAGCAGAGGACCTCCACCTTCACCACCGAAGCCCTCGCCTCCGCACCGGCCCCGCGCCAGCTGTCGCGTGTGACGGCCGAAGGACTGACCGACACCGCGATCACGGTGAGCCCTTGCCGGAGGTGATCCTCGGCCAGGGCGCATCCGACCACGTAGCCGACGGGCCCGACCGGGTGCTGGGCCAGGCCCGAGCGGACCGCGGCCTGTTCAATGGTGTCGATGCGCAGATGGACCGCGTTCAGGCGCGTGGCCAGGCGGCGGGCGAGCGTGGTCTTGCCGGTGCCGGGCAGGCCGCCCAGGACGATGAGCATGAGGTCATCCTGCCCGGACCGGGAAGGCTAGGGCCGTACGCCGTCGGATCGAGCACTCATCGGGCCCCGTTCATCCCTGGCTGCCGGCCCCTTCGGTCGAGCCACGGTTCCGCCGACCCGGTCCCGCCGCATCGCGTGTACGCCCACCAGCCTTCAACAGAGCCTGTAGCGAGGCGCGTTGAACGATCAGCTCACTCGGTGCACCAGTTGCGTACTCAGCTCATAACGCGCGCCTACGATCTCCAGCTCGCCGGCAGCCACCTTGGCCGCGAGGTCGGCCTCGGCCGCCAGACGGGAGCGGGTCAGTCGGACCTGTGCGCTCACCGTGGCGTCCACGCGCGCCTCGCCGTGCTGCGAGTGCACGATCGCCGGCTTGATCTGGTCGGCCACGTACTGGATGTGCGCGGGCAGGCGCTCTCCGGTCTCCTCCGCGTGCACCGCCGCCGCCACCGCACCGCACGACTGGTGTCCCAGGACCAGGACCAGCGGGATACCGAGTTCCAGTACGCCGTAGGCGATGCTCCCGAGCACTGCCTCGTCCAGGACTTCACCGGCCGAGCGGACGGTCATCAGGTCGCCGAGCCCCTGGTCGAAGACCAGCTCCGGCGGCACACGGGAGTCGATGCAGCCCAGTATCAAGGCGAAAGGCGACTGGCCGGACACCAGCGAGCGGCGGAGGGAGCGGGCCTCGTGAGGATGCTGCTGGTGGTACGTCCGCCATCGGCGGTTGCCCGCGGAGAGTGCGGCCAGCGCGGCCGCGGGTGTCGCGGGTCTCGTCGAACGCTCCGCCGGGGGCTTGGTCACGGCTCCAACGGGCGCGGCGCCGGCTACGAGAACGCCTCCGGCCGCGGTGGCGGCGGAGGCGCGGAGAAGGGTGCGGCGCGTTGGTGTCGCCGGTGTCTGAGTGTGTCGGGTCATCTTCACCAGCGGACGTTAACTCCCCTTCCGTCAGCGGACTTTGATGCTGGACGAGACTTGGCCGTGCCTTGAGCATCTCTTGGCCAGTTGCAGGCCGAGTACCGTCGACGTCCACCGACCGTCCCCGCCGAAGACCTGAGCGCCATGCTCGATCGTCGGCGGTTCCGGCGAGCCCGCCCGTGCACCGCGTACGCGACGTGCCGCGGATGGCTCCACGTCCGATGGTCGCCGTCCGCGAGCCGGCCCGGAGGCACGCGGACGGCGTAGTGATGCGTGGCCCGGAGGCAGGGACGTGGTCAGCTGAAGCGGTCCAGGGTGATCCGGGCCTCCTGCGGGTTGCCGTCGTGGACGAGCGATTCGTGGGCGCCCACGTCGTCGAAGGCGAAGCCGTACGCCTTGCCGTCCACCATCTGCGCGTGGATGGCGCGGGAGTAGTGGTTGGTCACGGCGTCCCTGTAGAAGTTCGCCGCGTTGTTGTCGGGGTGGTTCGTGCCGTTCAGCAGCGTGGAGCGGTTGAAGCCCGCGCACAGAGTGCGCGAGATCGGGCCCCGTACCAGATCGTTCGGAGCGTCCAAGTGCTTGTAGCAGCCGAAGATGCTGTCCGAGTCCGGCTTCTGGAACGAGGTCACGACCGCGCCCGCGCCGTTGGTGAAGTTCATGACGTTCCCGGAGACCCGGCCGTAGTACTTGGTGTTCGGCTCGTGCGCGAACGGGGTCACCGTCAGCGTGGAGCTGCTGTAGCGGCTCCAGGCCCGGGCGACGTAGTCGTTCAGGATGCCGGACGGCAGCGCGCCCGCGCCGACACCGTGGCCGGGAGACAGAGCGCGCAGGACCGTTCCGTCAGGCCTGGTCTGGATGAGGCCGGACCAGCCTCCGGGCTGGTTCCTGAGTGCGGTGAAGACCGCGTTGTAGCCGCCCGACTTGAGGCGGCCGGTGGTCTTGACGGCGCCGCCGGGGGCCTTGACGCCGACGGAGTACGGGGCGGAGAACATGTCGACCTGCGTGCTGTTGATCCACAGGCCGGCGTCGTTGAGCGTGTACTCGGTCCAGTTGAACAGGATGTTCCTGTTCGGGTCGCTCGGGTTCTGGACCGCCGGCTGGACGAGACCACCGGTGGTGACCTTGAAGACCAGCTTCTGGCCGTACGAGAAGTAGACCCGGCCGGAGAACTTCGGCATCCGGATCGTCATCGCCTGGCCACTGCGCGGCCCGGTGATCGACGCGTCCGGCGCCGGAGTGGGCGGGTTGCCTCCGGCCGGCCACGGGTGGAACGTTCCGTTCGCGTCGGCCCAGCCCTGACGGCCCGTCGAGAGCTCCGTTCCCAGGTTGTAGACGTAGACCTGGTCGCCGCGGCCCGAGTCGTTCGTGATGGTCAGCGGGATGGTCGCGGGCACCGCCGCCTCGGCGGGGGTCTGGCCGACGGCGGTGGTCAGGCCGGCGGCCAGCGCCAGCGCGGCGGTCAGTGAAGCGAGGCTTCTCCAGGGAACGGGCATGCTCGTCCTCCTCATCGGGTTGGATCCGTGGGTGGAACGGTGGGGTCCCAGGCGATTCTGAGAGCGCTCTCAGAATCCTGCCGGGATGAGGCGCTGTCAACGAGCTTGGCTCAACTCCTTTTACGTACAAGGGGGATGGGGGCCAGGCACGAGACCGGCCCCAGCACGCGAAGAACGGCGGCGGCGCGTTTCGGCGTGGCGCCCCGCCGCCGTCACCGGCCCCGTGTGGCGGCCGGTTCCGGGGTCACCGCCTCCCGCGGTGACCCCGGAGTCGAGAGGGTCGCTCAGCCCGGGAGCACCCACTTCTGGTTGGCGCCGGTGTGGCAGGTCCACAGGTGCAGCTTCGTGCCGTCCGCCGAGGAGACCCCCGAAGCGTCCAGGCACTTGCCGGAGGACGGGTTCTTCAACGTTCCGTCCGGCTGCGGCACCCACTTCTGCGCGCCCGTACCGTTGCACCCGTACAGCTGGATCCTCGTACCGTCCGCCGTACCGGCACCGCTCACGTCCAGGCACTTGCCCAGCGCCCGCAGCGTGTCGTCCGTACCGACCGTCCACCTCTGCGCGGCCGTCTGGTTGCACGTCCACAGCTGGATCTGCGTGCCGTCCGCGCTCGCTCCGCCGGCGGCCTCCGCGCACTTGCCGCCGATGCCGGTGACCGCGCCTTCCTTGGGGCCGGTCGTGCCTCCGAGCTCCTTGATGCGGATGTTGCGGAAGGACACGTCGTCGCCTTCGCCATGGTTCTGCAGGCCGATGTGGCCCTGCTGGAGGCTGCGGGCGGGGTCGGTGTTGGTGAAGTCGTTGATCTTGCGGCCGTTAAGGAAGAGCTGCAGGCGCTCGCCCTCGACCCGGATCTCGTACGTGTTCCACTCCCCCGGCGGGTTCAGGGCCGCGTCCCGGACCGCGAGGTCGGCGGACTTGAAGCCGTAGACGGCGCCGGTGGTGCGGTCGGGCGCGTCGGTGGCGTCGATCTGGATCTCGTAGCCGTTGTTGACCGCCGACCACGGGTCGTCGGAGGCCGGGAAGCCCACGAAGACACCGGAGTTGTCGTCACCGGCCTGGCGCCAGTCGAGCTTCAGCGAGTAGGACGTGTACTCCTTCGCCTGGTACCAGAACAGGCCGAGGCCGCCCCGGGAGGTCAGCGTGTGGTCGGCGTTGACGAAGGAGCCCGGCCCCGCCTGCTTCCAGCCCGCGGTGCCCGAGGTGCCGAACAAGGTGGTGTAGCCCGCCTCCGGGCGGCAGTCGGCCTCGGTCATCTCCGCGGCCCAGCGGATGCCGCCGAGCAGGTGCCGGCGGAAGGCGGGTTCGGCGTACGACTCCTCGGTGTGCCCGCCGCCGGTGTAGAAGGCGCGCCCGCCGCTGTAGTCCTTGCACCAGGCGATCGGATGGTCGCCGCCCATCGTGCCGCCGCTGTAGGTGGACTCGTCGAGCGAGGCCAGGACGTGGGCCGAACTGCGCGGGTTGGTGCGGTAGTCGTACCACTCGTCGGTCCGCTGCCAGGTCGGGCCGAGGTGCGCGGTGGCGTCGTGGGCGCGATCCTCCACCTTGACTGTGGCCGGCTGGATGTGCGGGTGGGACTTGAACAGAGCGCCGGCCAGACCGCCGTACCAGGACCAGTCGTACTCGGTGTCGGCCGCCGCGTGGATGCCGACGTAGCCGCCGCCCGCCTCGATGTACCCCTCGAAGGCGGTCTGCTGGGCGGCGTTGAGGATGTCGCCGGTGGTGGAGAGGAAGACGACGGCCTCGTAGCCGGAGAGATTCGCCGAGGTGAAGGCGGCGGCGTCCTCGGTCGCGGTGACGGTGAAGTTGTTGGCGGCGCCCAGCTGACGAAGCGCGGTGATCCCTTCGTCGATGGAGGAGTGGCGGAAGCCGGCCGTCTTGGAGAAGACCAGCACGTCGTACGCGGGGTCGGCGGCGGCCGCCACGCGGACGGGCGCCTCCTGGCTCGGTGCCGAGGCCGTGGAGACCGCCGCGGGCAGAGCGGCGGCGGCGAGCAGGCCGCAGGCGGCCCAGCTGACGAGACGGGTGAGTCGTCGGCTCATGACAGGCTCCACTTCTGGTTGGCGCCGGTGTGGCAGGTCCACAGATGGAGCTTCGTCCCGTCCGCCGAGGAGACCCCCGAAGCGTCCAGGCACTTGCCGGAGGACGGGTTCTTCAACGTTCCGTCGGCCTGGGCCACCCACTTCTGCGCGCCCGTGCCGTTGCACCCGTACAGCTGGATCTTCGTACCGTCCGCCGTACCGGCACCGCTCACGTCCAGGCACTTACCGAGTGCCCGCAGCGTGTCGTCCGCACCGGCCGTCCACTTCTGCGCGGCCGTCTGGTTGCACGTCCACAGCTGGATCTGCGTGCCGTCCGCGCTCGCTCCGCCGGCGGCCTCCGCGCACTTGCCGCCGATGCCCTTGAGGTCGCGGCCGGCCGGGGTGGTCTGGCCGGTGGTGAAGGTGAAGTCGTCCAGGTCGAAGAGCGAGCCGCTGCCGCCCTTGAAGACGAGGTAGAGCGTGGTGGTGGAGGCCGGACGGTCGGTCAGGTCGGCGCTCACGTCGCGGAAGGTGTCCCAGCCGCCGGTGACCGGGACCGCGGCCGAGCCGAGCAGCGTGCCGGTGGGTGAGCCGGCCCGTACCTCCAGCGTGCCTCCCGAACCGCCGGAGGAGACCCGGGCGGTCAGCTTGGTGGCGTTGCCGAGGAGGTACGGCGTGAAGGAGATCCAGTCGTTGTTGTCGATGTAACCGACGGTCTTGCCGCCGTTGGCCGAGGCCTTGTCGACGATCTGGACGCCGGCGGAGCCGCCGAAGTGCTCGGCCTGGCGCTTGCTGCCCTGGCTGATGTTCTGGTCGTGCGTGGTCAGAGCGGGCTGGCCGTTGGCTCCCTTGTCGGTGTACTCGGCGTCCCAGACGCCGAAGATGTTGGCGTTCGGGTCGTGCTCACCGTCGGCGATGGTCTGTACGGTGCCGGAGCAGCCGGTGGCCGAGGTCTGCGGGTGGCCGTGGCTGTCGTGGCCGATGATGAAGGTGACCTTCACCTTGGAGCAGTCGATCGTGCCGTCCTCGGGGTCGGTGACGGTGACCTTGAACGGGACGGCCGCGCCCGGGTCGATGACGGAGCCGTCGGCGGGCAGGTCGAGGGTGACGGTGGGTGCGGTGTTGCCGACGGTGATGACGACGGAGGCGGTGGCGGTGTTGCCGGTGCCGTCGGAGACGGTCAGCTCGGCGGTGTAGCGGCCGTTGGCGGTGTAGGTGTGGGAGGGGTTCGCGGCCGTGGAGGTGGACCCGTCGCCGAACTTCCAGGCGTACGTGAGCGGGTCGCCGTCGGGATCGGAGGTGCCGGCCGAGGAGAACGCGACCGCCAGCGGTGCCTGGCCCGAGGTGCGGTTGGCGGTGGCCCTGGCGAGCGGGGCGCGGCCTCCGGTGACGTACTCGATGCGGTAGACCGCGCTGTTGGCGTCCCCGTTGAAGTAGCCGGTGCCGTAGTCGAGGACGTACAGCGCGCCGTCCGGGCCGAAGGCCATGTCCATGACCTGGGTGCCCTGCCACGGGAAGGCGTTGATCGACTGTACGGTGCCGTCGGAGCCCTGCTCGATGCGCTTGATCCACTTGCGGCCGAACTCACCGGCGAAGTAGTCGCCGTCGAAGCTCTGCGGGAACTTGACCGGCGAGGTCGAGGCCGCGTCGTACCGGTAGACGGGCCCGCCCATCGGTGACTCGGAGCCGCCGCCGAACTCGGGGACGGAGCCTCCGTCGTACGGTATCCACGCGGGCTGGGCCGGCGGGAGGTCGGTCAGGCCGGTGTTGTTCGGCGAGGTGTTCTTCGGTGCGGCGCAGGAGAAGGTGGCGCCTGAGGTGGACGTGGCGAAGTTGTAGTCCACGTACGGGCTGTTGGTGCCGACGCAGTAGGGCCAGCCGTAGTTGCCGGCCTTGGTGATCCGGTTGAACTCGACCTGTCCGGCCGGTCCGCGTCCCGCGTTCGCCGTGCCCGCGTCGGGGCCGTAGTCGCCGAGGTAGACGGTGCCGGTGGGCTTGTCGACGCTCATCCGGAAGGGGTTGCGGAAGCCCATGGCGTAGATCTCCGGCCTGGTCCGCGCGGTTCCGGGCGCGAAGAGGTTGCCGGACGGGATGGTATAGCTGCCGTCGGCGGCGACCTTGATCCGCAGCACCTTGCCGCGCAGGTCGTTGGTGTTGCCGGAGGAGCGCTGCGCGTCGTACGCGGGGTTGCGGTTCGGGCGCTCGTCGATGGGCGTGTAGCCGTCGGAGGCGAACGGGTTGCTGTCGTCACCGGTGGACAGGTACAGGTTGCCCTGGGCGTCGAAGTCGATGTCACCGCCGACATGGCAGCAGAGGCCACGGCTCGCGGGGACGTCGAGGACCTTCTTCTCGCTGGCGGTGTCGAGCGTACCGTCGGTTCTGAGGACGAAGCGCGAGAGCCGGTTGACGCCGTCGAAGGGCGCGAAGTCGGCCGCGGATCCGTTGGCGGGCGCGTCGCCTGCCGGCGTGGTCAGCTTCGGCGCGTAGTAGAGGTAGACGAAGCGGTTGGTGGTGAACGCCGGGTCCACGCCGACGCCTTGGAGACCCTCTTCGTCGTGCGAGTAGACGTCCAGTTTCCCGGCGGTCTTCGTCGTGCCCGCGGCGTCGGTGAGGCGGAGTGTGCCGTCCCGTGAGGTGTGCAGGACGGATCGGTCGGGCAGCACCGCGAGCGTCATCGGCTCGCCGGTCTCGGCCACTCCCTTGGCGAGGGTGACCTGCTGGAACTCGTCGGCAGCGACGCTTGTCACGGGGTCGGGCGCCGCTGCGGCGGGTCTCTGCTGGACGGTGAGGGCACCCGCGGCGGCGAGCAAGGCGCAGGCCAGTGCCGCGACGGGTCGGGTGAGTCTCCTGTGCACGCGCGTCCTCCGTGTGGTGACGGGGTGAGGTCTGGAGCACAGGCGCGCGCCGTCGCGCCGGAGACCTGGGTGCTCCCAGGGGGAGGGAGGAGCGCTCAGGTCCTGTCGTTCGGTACAGAGCAGGAAGGTAATGGCTTTTTCGCGGACCAGAAAGCCCTTTGACGCAGTCGGCCACAACTTTCTCTACTGGCGGGACAAAGCGGCTGGTCGAGCTCTCCACCGAAGTGCGCGTACGGCGGTGGCGCGTCGGCTCTCGCGAGGCCGCGACGGCGGCCCGGTGGCCGCGCCCGTGCGCACCTGCCGCACCGTCATGTCAGCAGTGAGGTAAAGGAATTGGTCCAGACGAATGCCTTGACGGGCCTGCGGTGCGCTCCTTAAATCGTTATCGCCAACTGTTGAACACTGCCACCCCCGGCGATCCCCACATCACTTCACTTCGTGTCCGTTCAAGCCCGTCGGCACGGCCGTCGTACTGTCATGGACACGTCGCATCCTGCATCCGCTGGTCCCCGCATGACTCCGCACGCCCCCACGAAAGCGATGTGATGCCCCATGCGCACGTCCTGGCGCCACAGATCCCTCACCTGGCTGGCGGCGGCCGCCTGCCTCGGCCTCGCGTCCCTCACGCCGACCGCCGTGCAGGCCGCCCCGGCCCCAGCACCGACAGCCGGTGCCGTCGCTCCCGCCGCCGTGACCTTCGACGAGAACTTCGACGGCCCGGCCGGTTCCGGCGTCAACACCTCCAGGTGGCAGCTGGAGACCGGCGACAACGTCAACAACCACGAGCGGCAGTACTACACCTCGGGCACGAACAATGCCGCGCTCGACGGGCAGGGCAATCTCGTCATCACGGCGAAGAGGGAGAATCCGGCCAACTACAACTGCTGGTACGGGCGGTGCGAGTACACCTCGGCCCGTCTCAACACGGCCGGCAAGTTCACCGCGCAGTACGGGCGCGTCGAAGCCCGCATGAAGCTCCCGCGCGGCCAAGGCATCTGGCCCGCCTTCTGGATGCTCGGCAACAACATGGGCAACGTGGGCTGGCCGGCCGCCGGCGAGATCGACATCATGGAGAACGTCGGCTTCGAGCCCGGCACCGTGCACGGCACGCTCCACGGACCGGGCTACTCCGGCTCCGGCGGCATCGGCGCCGGCTACACCCTGCCGGGTGGCGCCGCCTTCGCGGACAACTTCCACACCTTCGCCATCGACTGGAGCCCCAACTCCATCAGGTGGTCGGTGAACGGGAACGTCTACCAGACCCGCACCCCGGCCGACCTCGGCGGCAGGGAGTGGGTCTTCAACAAGCCGTTCTTCATGATCCTGAACCTCGCGGTCGGCGGCTACTGGCCCGGTGACCCCGACAGCTCCACCCGGTTCCCGCAGCAACTCATCGTGGACTACGTGCGCGTGACCACCGACACGCCGCCGGCCGGCGCCAAGACCATCCGGGGCATCGGCGGAAAGTGCCTGGACGTGGCGGGCGCGTCCTCGGCCAACGGCGCCGCCGTGCAGCTCTACGACTGCAACGGCACGAACGCCCAGCAGTGGGACGTCCGTTCCGACGGCACGATCCGCGCCCTCGGCAAGTGCCTCGACGCCAAGGACGGATCCACCGCCAACGGCACTCTGGTCCAGCTGTGGGACTGCAACGGGACCGGTGCACAGCGCTGGGCCGTCTCCGCCGCCCGCGACATCGTCTCCATCCCGGCCGACAAGTGCCTGGACGCCATCGGCAGCTCCTCGGCCAACGGCACCCGCACTCAGCTGTGGACCTGCTCCGGCACCGCCAACCAGAAGTGGACCGTCGCATGATGAACGGCCGGCCCACCGCCTGGTGAGTCGGTGTGGCGCGGGCCGGGAAAATCTTCCCGGCCCGCGCCACCACCGCTGTCACCTCGGGTCGCGGTCGAACTTCGCGGCCGACCAGAAGTAGCCGAGCAGCGCGAGCCCCAGGCACCAGGCGAGGGCCAGCCACCCGTGGTGGCCGATCTCGCTGCCGAGCAGCAGGCCCCGCAGGGTCTCGATGGCCGGCGTGAACGGCTGGTACTCGGCGATCGGCCGGAACCAGCCGGGCATGGAGCCGACCGGGGTGAAGGCGCTGGAGAGGAGCGGCAGCAGGATCAGCGGCATCGCGTTGTTGCTCGCGGCCTCGGCGTTCGGGCTGACCAGTCCCATGCCGACCGCGATCCAGGTGAGCGCGGTGGCGAAGAGGACGAGCAGTCCGAACGCCGCCAACCACTCCACGGCGGTCGCGTCGGTGGAGCGGAAGCCGATGGCGAAGGCGACGACGCCCACGAGGACCACGCTGAGGACCGATTGCAGCACGCTGCCGACGACATGGCCGATCAGCACCGAGGGCCGGTGGATCGCCATCGTACGGAAGCGGGCGATGATGCCCTCGGTCATGTCGTTCGAGACGGAGACGGCGGTGCCGACCACGGTGCTGCCGATCGTCATCAGCAGCAGACCCGGGACGACGTACGCGATGTACGCGGAGCGGTCCGGGCCGCCGCCGCCGATGACCGAGCTCATCGCGTCGCCGAAGATGTAGACGAAGAGCAACAGCAGCACGATCGGCGTGAGCAGCAGGTTCAGGGTGAGGGACGGGTAGCGCCGCGCGTGCAGGAGGTTGCGGCGGAGCATCGTGGACGAGTCGCGTACGGCGAGAGTGAGAGAGCTCATCGGGCGGTCTCCTGAGGCTGGTCGGTCCGGTCGGTGTGCTCGATCCGGTCGGTTCGCTCGATCCGGTCCGTCACGTCGGTCTCATCCGTCACGGTGGCGCCGGTCAAGGCGAAGAACACGTCGTCGAGGTCGGGCGTGTGTACGGTCAGTTCGTCCGCCTCGGCACCGGCCGACTCCAGTCGGCCGAGGACGGCGCGCAGCTCGCGCTGGCTGCCGTCGCTGGGGATCCGCAGGACGAGCGCGTCGTCGTCCCGGCTGACCTCGGTGAGCGCGGCGGCCGCCGCCTCGTACGCGGCGGGGTCGAGGAAGCGCAGTCGCACATGTCCGCCGGGGATGAGCCGTTTCAGCTCGTCCGCGGTGCCTTCGGCGACGATCCTGCCGTCGTCGAGCACGGCGATACGGTCGGCGAGCTGGTCGGCCTCCTCCAGGTACTGGGTCGTGAGGAAGACGGTGGTGCCTCCCGCCACGAGGTCGCGGACGATCTGCCACAGCGTGCGGCGGGAGCGCGGGTCGAGGCCGGTGGTCGGCTCGTCGAGGAAGATGATCCTCGGGTCGCCGACGAGGGTCATGGCGATGTCAAGACGGCGTTTCATCCCGCCGGAGTAGCTCTGCGCGGGCTTCTTCGCGGCGTCGGTGAGGCCGAGCCGCTCCAGCAGCTCCGCGGCGACCCGCCGGCCCTCGCGTCGGGACAGGTGGTGCAGGTCCGCCATGAGGAGCATGTTCTCCTCGCCGGTGATCAGCCCGTCGACGGCGGAGAACTGCCCGGTGACGCCGATCGCGGCCCGTACGCCGTCCGGAGCCGTGGCGAGGTCGTGACCCGCGACCTGGGCCTCTCCCCCGTCGGCGGTGATGAGCGTGGAGAGGATCTTGACGACGGTGGTCTTGCCGGCGCCGTTCGGCCCGAGCAGCGCGAACACCGATCCGGCCGGGATGTGCAGATCGATGCCGTCGAGGACGGTGTGGTCGCCGTACGCCTTGCGCAGACCGACGGCGGAGACCGCGGCCGGCCGCGTGTGACCGGTGGCTGGAGTGGACGCGGACATGACAGACATGGACATGGGGCCCTCCCTTGTGAAGGCGGATGAAGTCGGACGTGGCGGCCCGGAGAGGACCGGTGAGTGCGGGGTGCTTCCTGCGGGGTCAGGGCTTGGCGCGGCGGATGTCGATGTTGCCGTGCCGGGTACGGGCGCGGATCTTGACGGTGTCCTCGCCCTCCTCCGGGACCTTCGAGGCGGTCAGCGCGTTGCGGACCTGGCCGGAGCCCGAGCTGACGTCGAGCCAGGCGGCGGTGGACTCGCGGACGCCGACCTCGATGGCACCGTAGGAGGTCTCCAACTGGACGTTTCCTCGGGCCACTTCGGCGACACGCAGAGTGCCGTGTGCGGTGGTGGCGGTGACCGAGCCCTCGGCGCGCGCGATGAGGATGTCGCCGTTGGCGCCGCTCACGCGCAGGTCACCGCCTGCCGCCTCGACGCTGGTGGTGCCGTGGGAGTTCTTGAGGACGGCGGGGCCGTCCACGAGGCCGACGCGCACGCTGCCGGAGCTGGTGGCGATCTCGGCCGGGCCGTCGACCCGGTCCACGGTGATCGAGCCGTGCGACGCGGTCAGCCTCAGCGGGCCGGTCGCGTCGAGGCGTACGTCGCCGGACGAGGTCTTCACGCCGACCTCGCCGAGCCGTCCCTCGCCGAGCACCTGGAGCCAGGCGCCGGTCACCTCGACGCGTGAGCCTTCGGGCAGTTCGACCGTCACGTCCACGGTGCCGATGCGGCCGAGCAGTCCGGGCTTGGGCGTCCGCACGGCGAGTGCGCCGCCCGCGTACGTGACCCCGGTCTGACCGGCCGTCCGCACGTCCTGGTCCCGCTGCGGGTCCCGGGGCCGTACGTCGACGACGGTACGGGCGCCGTCGCCCGCGGTGAACTGGATGGAGCCGGCCTCCACATGCGCGGTGACCGAGATAGGTTCGATGGTGTCGAAAGAAGGCATGGCTGTTCCGTCCTCGTGGGTCTTGGAGACGTCCCGGCCGACGGGACGTGGTGAAGGTGAAGTGGTACGGAGCGGAGTGGTACGGGCCCGGAGGCCGCTAGCGCACCCAGCCCGTGAAGCTCTGCCCGACGGTCCGGGTCCTCTCCGTCGTACGCGACCGGGCTCCGCCGTCGACCGCGGCCGACACCGCCCGCACCAGCCACGCGTTGACCGACAGTCCCTCGCCGGCTGCGGCCTCCTCGGCACGGGCCTTGAGGTGGGCCGGCAGGCGCAGATTGACCCGGGCGGCGGCGCCCTCGTCGCCGTCGGCCAAAGCCTTGAGCGGCTCGGCGGGTCCGGCCGGTTCCGTGCCGGGTCCGTCGCCGGTCTGCGGCAGCGTCACCACGAAGTCGGGGTCGAGTCCGCGCAGCCGTACGTCCACCGAACCGGGAGCGAGTTCGCGTGTGACCTCGTCCATCGCGGCGGAGAGCACATGAAGCATGGTCAGTCGGGTCGCCGACTCCAGCGGGGCGGTGAGCCTCTCCGCCAGCGCGCGGGCTTCATCGCCACCGGCTTCGGCGGCCACCGCGAGTTCGCGGCGGAGGGAGTCGACGTACGGGGTGAGGTCCATGACGCCATAATGGCACCACAGTGGCGCCACGCGCAAGCATTTATGGCACTCATGGGGAGCGATGGCGACGCACAATCGCTTGAACTGGGAAAACAGCGGCAAGGAGACTCCGCGATCCGGCCGCGGCCGACGTTCTCGTACGTCCTGAGGGATGCCGGATGGCACCACATGGCACCAAGTGGCAGCACAGTGAACCGCACCCTTCCACACTGCCGCCGAACGACGGACGACAAGCCCGCAAGCGTGTGCTTCTCCGCGTGGCGGGGCAGCCGACCGTCATGACTGTTCTGCGCAGAGTCGCCCGGCCCCTCCTGGCCTCGATGTTCGTCAGCGGCGGATACAACGCGGTGCGCGATCCCGCGCCCCTGGTTCCGGTCGCCGAACCCGTGACCGATCGCGTCACTCCGGCCATCGCCCGGCCAACGTCCCTGTTGCCGGAAGACCCCGAGAGCCTCGTCCGCCTCAACGGCGCCGTCCAGCTCGGCGCCGGCCTCCTGCTCGCACTGGGACGGGCACCGCGCCTGGCCTCGGCCGCCCTCGCCGTGACCCTCGTGCCGACGACCCTGGCCGCCCACCGGTACTGGACGATCGAGGACCCGGAGAAGCGCGCGGCCCAGCGGATCCACTTCTTCAAGAACGCGTCCCTGCTCGGCGGACTCCTCATCGCCGCCGCCGACACCCATGGCAAGCCCTCGCTCGCCTATCGCACCCGCCACGTCGCCGGCCATGCCTCCGACGCCGTCAGCCACCAGGCGCATGCCGCCGCCGGCCGGGTCGGCGATGTGACGGGCAGCGCCGCGGCGGGCGTCACGGACGCCGTCGGAGCGGTCCGCAAGCATCTGCCCTGACCCCGGCTCCCGTAGGCACCGCGTTTCCGGCGGGCCGCGAGAAGGCTCAGACAGCTCGCAGCCGGCCGGAGGAGCGTCCGACGAGTCCGGGGAGTTCGAGGGTCTCGCGGATCAGTTCCAGTCCGCAGCCGGACGGATGGTGGACCCGCCACGGCCCACGCCGTGGCACCACGTGCCGGTTCAGTCTGCGGGCGAACTCGGGGCCCGCGGCGGGCGCGAGCTCCGCGGTGAACCACTCGAAGTTCGCCGGCGAAGGACCGCACCATAGTTCGAAGGCCCGTTCGTCCGCGACCTCGTCCCAGTCGGCGAAGAACGTACGGGCCCGGGGGTCGGTGAACACGTAACGGGTGAGGTTCGGCGTGGGAGCTTCGAGCAGGCCGGCGCCTCGCGCCGCCTCGAAGCCGCCGGTCCGCGCGAGGACGTCACCCAGCCGGTTGGTCACCATGGCGATCCCCGGCTCCAGGAGGGCGAGGGTCCGCAGGACGGCGGGACGGACATCGCGACGCGGCGGTGCCGACCCCGTCCGCGAGACGCATTCGCCGCCGGTGATCTTCGACAGGTAGCGCAGGTGATCGCGCTCCGGCGGGTCCAGGGCGAGTGCGTCGGCGAGGGCGTTCACCACGGCGACCGACGGGTTGCGGTCGCGGCCCTGCTCCAGGCGGGTCAGGTACTCGACACTGACGCCCGGTCAGCTACGGCGGCGCGGCGGGCGGCCGCCACGCGGTCCTGCACCTGGAGAACGTCCTCACCGAGTTGTACGCGGTGACCATCCGCGAAGGCCTCGCCTTCACGAACTACTTCACCGCCTGGGAGGACGGCCGCCCCCTCACGCCCGAGGTCACCGGCTACGCCAAGGCGCTGCCGGACCAGCTGGAGTGGTGGGCGACCGTGCTCCGCTCGGCACGCCGCGCGGATCCCTTCCCCGCCTGACCCAGGCCACCGTGCCCGGCGTGGCGGACCCGTCCGCGCCGGGCCGGCGGCCGTGGCGTCACGCGGTCACCTTGGCGATGAAGGCGGCGAGGTTCGCCATGGTCCGCTGGATCTTCTCCTCCAGGGTGAGCGACTCATGGAGCCGCGAGCCGGCACCGGCGTCCTTCTTCCCGCGTACGTAGAGCGAGCAGGCGAGGTCGCTGCACATGTAGGCGCCGACCGAGTTGCCCTGCTGGCCGGCCTTGCCGGACCTCGGGGCCACCAGCAGGGAGACACCTCCGGTGTGGACGGTCACGCACAGCGAGCACATGCTGCGGCGGGTCTGCCAGGAGCCGGCGTCCGAGGAGCGCAGCTGGACCCCGACCGGGCGGTCGTCCCAGGCGGCCACGAGGTAGGCGCGGTCGGGGGCCTGTGGGTCGCGCCAGCCCAGGAAGTCCAGGTCGTCCCAGGGCTGTTCGGCCAGGTCACGGGGGATGTTGAGGCGCTTGGCCTCGCCTTTGGTGCAGTTCACGAACGCGGTGCGGATCTCTTGCTCGGTCAGCGGCTTCATAACAGCCACGCTAATTTGCCTAAATCTCTTAGGCAAACGTATATTTCCTTAGGCAATCACGAGGAAGTGTTCGGAGGTGGCATGGCGAAGGCAGGACCGGCCGCGGAGCGCGTGGTGCGGGCTGGGGCCGAGCTGGCGGACGAGATCGGCTTCGAACAGGCGACCCCTTCCGAACTGGCCCGTCGGCTGGGCGTCAGGACCGCGAGCCTGTATTCGCACGTCAAGAACGCTCACGACCTCAAGACGAAGATCGCGCTGCTCGCCCTGGAGGAGCTCGCCGACCGGGCCTCCGCCGCTCTCGCGGGCCGGGCCGGCAAGGACGCGCTCACCGCCTTCGCCGACGCGTACCGCGACTACGCCGTCCAGCACCCGGGCCGCTTCGCCGCAGCCGGGTTCCGGCTCGACGCGGAGACTGCCGCCGCCAGCGCCGGCGTACGGCATTCGCAGATGATGCGGGCCATCCTGCGCGGCTACGACCTGGACGAGGCGCAGCAGACGCATGCCGTACGGCTGCTGGGCAGCGTCTTCAGCGGGTACGTCGGCCTGGAGGCGGCCGGCGGCTTCAGCCACAGCGCACCCGCCTCCCAGGAGAGCTGGACCGAGATCCTGGGCGCGCTCGACGCCCTGCTGCGTAACTGGCCCACCCCTTCCTGACCTCAGCGTCCCCGGCCCTCCTCTCAGCGAGGAGAGGCAAGAAGGCTCCCGCTCCACCCCGGCGAAGAGAACGAGAAGATGAGCACCCCGCACCACTGGACCACCACCCCCATCAGCCTCGACATCCTGCGCGGCGCGCTCGATCTGGAGCGCACCGAACGCGGCGTACTGCCTCACCGGCTGCCCGCCCGGGCCCGGCGGCAGATTCCCGACGGACAGCTGGCCATGGCCGAGTCGCAGCCCTCCGGGGTCCGGCTGGTCTTCCGCAGCAAGGCCACCGCCGTCGAGCTGGACGTGGTGGCCACCAAGCGCGTCCATCCCGGAGCGCCGCCGCGACCCGACGGTGTGTACGAGCTTCTCGTCGACGGCCACCTCGCCGGCCGGGCCAGCGCGCGTGACGGCGACATGCTCACGATCGACCTGGCCTCGGGGACCGCGCAGAACCGTCCGGGGCCGGTGGAGACCCTCGCATTCACCGGCCTGCCGGACGCCGAGAAGGACATCGAGATCTGGCTGCCGCACGACGAGACCACCGAGCTGGTCGCCCTGCGCACCGACGCGCCCGTCCACGCCGCGCGGCCGAGCGGCCGACCGGTCTGGCTGCACCACGGCAGCTCCATCAGCCACGGTTCCAACGCCGCCACGCCCACCGGCACCTGGCCGGCCCTGGCGGCGGCTCGCGGCGGGGCCGAACTGATCAACCTCGGGTTCGGCGGCAGCGCGCTGCTCGATCCCTTCACCGCCCGCGCCATGCGGGACACGCCCGCCGACCTCATCAGCGTCAAGATCGGCATCAATCTCGTCAACACCGACCTGATGCGGCTGCGCGCCTTCGGGCCGGCGGTCCACGGCTTCCTCGACACCATCCGCGAGGGCCATCCCACCGCGCCCCTGCTGGTCGTCTCGCCGATCCACTGCCCCATCCACGAGACCACGCCCGGCCCCTCCGCCCCGGACCGCAGCGCGATGAGCGAAGGACGGCTGCGGTTCACGGCCACCGGCGATCCGGCGGAGACCGCCGCCGGGAAGCTGACTCTCGCGGTCATCCGGGAGGAGCTGGCCCGGATCGTCGGCCGCCGCGCCGCCGCCGACCCCCACCTGCACCACCTGGACGGCCTCGACCTCTACGGCGAGGCCGACCACACCGAGCTGCCGCTGCCCGACGGCCTGCACCCGGACCCCAACACCCACCGGCGCATCGCCCACCGCTTCGCCGGCCTCGTCTTCGGCGACGGCGGCCCCTTCGCCGCGAACCGCTGACCCGGCAGCGGCCGCTTCACGGGCCGGTGTCCCGTCACCGCACGCTCCGCCGGCAGGAGACGACCACCAGGAAAGGCCAGAGCGCCTGAGCGAATGTCACCACCCGCTCGGCGATGCCGGGCACTCCCGCGCTCTGCAGCTCGGCCAGGAACCAGAACGCGGCCGCCCCCATGAACGCGCTCGCGCCGAGCGCCACGTCCGGCCTCAGCCCCCACGGCACCGGCCCCTTTCCACGTACGGCGGCCAGCGGAGGCCAGACCGCCAGCAGGACGAGGCCCAGCGTGGCCACGGCCCCGTGCTCCAGGGCTCCGCCGCTGCTCGGCACCGGCGCCAACGTCAGCGCCAGCGCGCACAGTCCGCCGCCGGCCAGAGCGACACGCCCGGCGAGCGCCGCCTCCCGGAGCGCGTGCGCCGTGACCGCGTAACTCGTGCCGAGCACCAGCAGCATGCCCGTCATCAGCCAGTAGCTGCCGGCCCCGTAGGACGCCAGCACACTCAGGGTCTGCTTCGCGGGGTCGTAGGCCGGGCCCTGCCGCGACTGCGCGATCGTCCAGGAACCGACCAGCAGCACCGGGGCACACCCGGAGGCGAGCAGAGCCCACCAAGGAGCAGATCGCATCAGAGCATCATAAATGCGGTGAGATTGCTTATCGTTGACCTCGGCGCCGAGCCGCGAGGACCGAAGACCGGGGCCATGTCCTGCCCGTAGTGGCACGCCCGCCTCGCCGCCGCCCGCCGCTCCCCGTCGTCACGTTCACCCTCCTCGTCCGGGGGCAGCCGGTAGCGGGGCGAGCGAACGTACGAGCGCAACGCGGTGAGGGAGAGCAGGGGTGGCACGGAACGTGGGATGGGCGGCTGTCCGGCAGTGGTTCGGGCGGGAGTGGGCGGAGGTGCGCCGGGCCGTTCACAACGCGTTCGAGGAGTCCGGGCAGGAGCGGGACACGCTGGTGCAGTCCCTCAAGGCAGCAGCGGCGGCGATCGCCGCGTGGGCTCTGAGCGGGTGGTGGCTCCAGGCCCCGATGGCCCTGCTGGCGCCGTGGACGGCTCTCGCCATGGTCGCCGGAACCGTTTACCAGTCGGTCCGTGCGGGGGCCCAGCAGTTCGCCGTCATCGCTCTCGGTACGGTCTGGGCATCCGCCGCGATGTCCCTCACCCGCGACCAGACCATGGCCGCGATGCTGCTGACCCTGCCGTTCATGATGCTCCTCGGGAACTACCGGCGCTTCGGCGCTCAGGGCATCTACGGGGCCACCACGGCGCTCTTCGTGATCACCGCCGGGTCGTCCAGCACCTCCACGGTGGGACACCGGCTGCTCGAGACCCTGACCGGCGCGGTGGTCGGCATCCTGGTCAACGCGCTCATCCTGCCGCCGGTCCACCTCCGCTCCGTCCGTGACCGGCTCGGCCGCCTCGCGCAGGAGACCGCCGAGCTGCTCGACGAGGTGGCGGGCGGGCTCCGCGAGGAGAACGGCCTGGAGAAGGCGGAGCAGTGGCACCTCATGGCCACGCGCCTGACGGTGTCGCTCCAGAACGTGAGCGACGCCCGCCGCTGGGCGCTGGAAGGCGCGCGCTGGAACCCGGGCGGCCGCCTGCGCCGTACCGGCCCGAAGCCGCCGCCGTTCGCGGAGGACATGCGGTGGGACCGCGTCTGCACCCGCGTCCTGGCCGTCACCCGCACACTGAGCGGTACGGGCGAGGACCCCGGGCTCGCGCAACCGTCGCCGGGCTTCTTCCGCGGGCTGTCCGACGTTCTGGAGCAGGCCGCGCACATGTGTGCGGTGGAATCGGAGCTGCTGGCTCCGGCCGAGGCCGACACCTCTCAGGACCGCCGCGACGCGGCGTACAGGAAGGCGTGGGACGGCCTTGGCGCGCTCACCGGCACCTTCCATCAGGAGGAGGGTACGGCGGCCGCCATCGCGGGCGAACTGATACTGGAGACACGGCAGTTGCTGACGGAGCTGGCCCCGCCGGAATGACCGGCCCGCCCGCGTCAGGCGTTCTCCGCCAGCCAGTCCGCGTAACGGATGGTGCCGATGCGGGCGGCGTCGTCCTTCGGGGCGAGGGCGTCGCCCTTGACCGCGGCGAACATCCCGGCGGTCTCGTCCGTGGTCACCGAGCGCTCGTCGCCCTTGGCCCGGAGGGTGATGCGGCCCAGTTCGTCCAGCGGGTAGGCGTCGGGGCCGGCCAGGTCCACCGTGCCGTGCAGAGGAGTGCCGGTCGCGATCTCGGCGACGGTGGCGGCGACGTCCGCGGCGGCGACCGGCTGGAGTCGGGTCCGCGGGAGGCGGACGGTCGTGCCGTCGGCGGTCCAGGACAGGACGGTGTCGATGAACTCCATGAACTGTGTGGCGCGGACGATGGAGTGGGGCACGGGGCCGGCCTTGAGAAGGTCCTCCTGGAGGGTCTTGGCCCGGTAGCAGTCCAGCTCCGGCACCTGGTCGACCCCGACGATCGACAGGACGACGAAGTGTTGGACGTCCGCCTTCCGGGCAGCCGCGACGAGGTTGTCCATGGAGGTCCGGAAGAAGTCCGGCGAGGCGTCGTCGAACGTCGGTGAGTTGGTGACGTCGACGACCACGTCCGCACCGGAGAGGGCGGCGTCCATGCCTTCGCCGGTGATCACGTCCACCCCGGTGGAGTGGGAGTGGGCCACTGCGCGGTGACCCGCCGCGTCGAGATCCCGGACCAGCCGGGATCCGATCAGTCCGGTACCGCCGATGACGGCAATGTGCATGGTCCTGCCCTTCCTCGATCACTCGTCCGGCGTCCCGCTTCGGCGGAGGTGTCGTCGCCGAGCCGTCCGCCGAACGCGGATATCACCTGTCCGAGACCATATGCGGATATCAGATATGGCGCGGCCGGCGGAGCTGCACGACGTGTCGCCCGGCCACCTCGCCGAGCGGTCGCAGACGCTGTCGCGGCCAGCCCCGCGCATCGGCCCCGCGTTGTGCCCGAGGCAGGACCGGCACGTACGGTACGCCAGGTGAACGAACTGCCCGAAGCCGCCGACGCGGACGCGCGTGAGCGGACCACGACGATCCGCGTGTTCCTGGCACTCGCCCCGCCCGACGACGCCAAGGACGAGTTGGCGCGGGCGCTGGCTCCGGCCTACGAGGAGTACCCGCGCCTGCGCTGGAACCGGATCGAGGACTGGCACATCACCCTGGCGTTCCTCGGCGAGCTCCCGCTCACCACCGTCCCGCTCCTGCTGCCTCCGCTCGCCGATCTCACCACCCGACACCGGCCCCTGCGCCTGGCGTTGCGCGGCGGCGGACACTTCGACGAGCGGGTCCTGTGGAGCGGGATCGAAGGAGAGCTCGAAGGGCTGCACCGGCTGGCCACCGACGTACGCGATGTCGTCAAGGCGTGCGGTGTCTCCTTTCCGGACCGGCCGCTGCGGCCCCATCTGACCCTGGCCCGTTCCCGCCGCGGCGACCACTCCGCCATAGTGGAGGTCGCCGCGCGCCTCGCCGGGTTCTCCGGTCGCGTGTGGGAGGCCGAACGGCTCCATCTGGTCGGCAGCAACTTCGGGCGTGGCCCGGGGCCCATCCGCTACCGCGATGTCGAGGCTTGGACCTTCGGCCACGGGACCTGATCCGGGTCCGTCACCGTGGCGCGGTACGTCGTCAACGCACCGTCTCGCAGCACCGATCGGGCACGCGTGTCGGCGCACGGTGCGCTCGTCCCGGGCCGGTATATGTATGCGAGCACTCGCAAAGAGATCATGGTTTCCGCCGAGTGCCCATGCCGTCGCCGGGGGTGCGTCCGTGACCGCCCGTGGTTCACGGCCGCACCCAAGGAGAGAGACATGCGCTACGGAAGCGCGCTGCGCGAGCAGATCCGCACGCCCGGAACCACCCCGCTCATCGGCATCTACGACATGTACTCGGCGTCCCTCGCCGCCCGGCACTACGACGGCTTCTTCGTCTCCGGCTTCGGCTTCGCCGCCTCCCACTACGGGCTGCCGGACATCGGCTTCATCGCCTGGCCGGACATGGTGGCGTTCACCGAGCGGCTCCGGCTCGCCTTCCCTTCCCACCATCTGCTGGTCGACATCGACGACGGTTACGTGGACCCGGAGGTGGCCTGCCACGTGGTGCAGCGACTGGAGCGGGCCGGGGCCTCCGGCGTCATCCTGGAGGACCAGCAGCGCCCGCGCCGGTGCGGCCACGCGGACGGTAAGAGAGTGCTGCCGCTGGCCGAGTACCTGGAGAAGCTGCATCTCGTCCTGGAGAGCCGGCAGGACCTGGTCGTCGTGGCCCGTACCGACGCCACCGAGGACGAGGACATCCTGCGCCGCGCACAGGCGCTCGCGGAGACCGATGCCGATGTGGTGCTGGTCGACGGCGTGCGGGACGTCGAGTGGATCCGCCGCATCCGCAAGGTCATCGACGACAAGCCGCTGCTCTTCAACCAGATCGCGGGCGGCAGGTCGCCGAGGCTCTCGCTCTCCGAACTCACCGACCTGGAGTGCCAGGTGGCCATCTACAGCACGCCCTGCCTGTTCGCCGCGCACGCCGCCATCGACACCGCGCTCGGCGAGCTGAAGCAGGCCGACGGCCGGCTCCCGAAGTTCTCACCCGGTACGTCGGTCGGCGTACGGGCTTCGACCGCATTGCTGGAGAAGAACATCAGCCGCCACCACTCGCCCGGGCTCCGGACCGTCTGACGCGGGCCGTCAGCGCGGGTGCGACACCGCCAGCTCGAAGAGGTGGCGCTTGGTCACGCTGCCTCCGTACCGTCCGTCGATCAGCGCGGCGACGCACCCGAGCAGCCCGTTCCTGGCCGCCTCCGGAAGTGCCCGGTGGCCGGAGAAGGTCCGCAGCAGCTCCAGATAGCCGGACGTGGTGAAGGTGAGGTCCTGCTCGTAGCGGCGCAGGACCGTGGAACCGAACCGGCTGCTCAGCGCCACCTCCCGCACATGGTCCGACGCGTCGAGTCAGCCGAAGCGGGAGGCCGCAGCCCTGGCGGTGTCTGCGGGTCGAAGCGCTCGTAGCACCGCTGGACCTCGACGAAGAACTCCTCGGTGCCGCCCCTCACATGCTGTCCCCGCACCACGGCGGGCGCCCCGCCGGGCCGCAGCGCGTCGGCGGCCTTCGTCACCCTCACCGCCGGGTCGATCCAGTGGAACGCGGTCGCCGAGACCACCATGTCGTACGGTTCCGAGGACAGCGGCCAGCTCTCGAACCGTGCCGTCACCACCTCCGCCTCCGCGGCACCGGCCAGATCGCGGCGGGCGATCGTGGCCATGTGCGGGCCCGCCTCGACAGCGGTGATCCGGCAGCCGCGAGCGGCCAGCTCCACCGTCGCCCGGCCGGTTCCGCAGCCCACCTCCAGGACGCGGCTGCCGGAACGGACACCGGCGAGCTCGGCGAGGCCGTCGTACAGCTCCGCGTCCTCGTCGTCGCGCCGGTTGCCCGCCGCCCCGGTCATACGGATTCCGGGCGCGCGGGCCGGGCGTGAGTGAGGAGGAACTCGGTCGCCCGGGCGATGGCCTCGGCCGAGGTGGCGTGGACGGCCTCGGACTCCTCCTCCCGCATGTCGGCCGCCGTGGCGGTGTACCACCAGGCGTCCAGGTCCGGGTCGTGGTGGATGACGGCCGAGCCACCTGCGTACCGGAGCGGAATGGACTCGCCGGCCGTCCTCTTGACCACCGCGTGCGGCCACTTGAGGCGGGCGGACTGGCGCTTGATGCCGCCCCAGGCCGCGCCGAGCTGCGTGTAGCTGGCGCCGCTGCGGCCCGCCGCGGTGGCCGCGCTCTCGGCCAGCCGGTCGACGGACCGCTTGGCGTCGTACAGAGCGCGGAGCGTGGCGAGTTGGACGTCGGGAGCGGCCATGAGCGCGGGGTCGAACGGCTCACCGGCGGTGCGGTAGGCGAGCGCACGGGTCGAGATCCGCTCGGCCAGCGCGCGGACCGCGTCGAGCACCTTCTCGTCCATGGTGAACGTGTCGTCATCGGCCGGTTCGCTCCAGGCGGGCTCCACCGGCGTCATGACCGCGGTCCAGAAGTTCTCGTCGTTCTTGGCCGGAGTCGGGACGGCCGTCGATTCATTCATGCGACAAGCCTAGCTGTCACAGCACTCTAACGACAAGTAAAACTGTCAATTGTGAGCCTCTCCCAAGGCTGCGGTGAGACGGCCGAGCACCTCCTGCAGCCCGAGAACCTCCTCCACCGACAAGCCGGTCGCGGCGAGCACGCCTCGCGGGACGGACAGCGCGCGTTCGCGCAGCCGTACGCCGTCGTCGGTCAGCTCGATGAGGACGGAGCGCTCGTCCTCGCGACTGCGCTCGCGGCGGACCAACCCGGCCGCCTCCAGCCGCTTCAGGAGCGGCGAGAGGGTTCCGGAATCCAGATGGAGCCGCTCACCGATGGCCTTGACCGAGCGAGGGCCGTCCTCCCACAGCACCAGCATGACCAGGTACTGCGGATAGGTGAGGCCGAGATCCTTGAGCGCCTGCCGGTAGAAGCCGCCGAACGCACGCGATGCGGCGTGCAGCGAGAAGCAGACCTGGTGGTCGAGACGGAGCAGTTCCGCGTCGGGCACTGCGGCGAGGTCGGGTGAGGCGTTCGGAGCAGGCGTCATGGAGCCAGCGTACCGCCGACCGCGCCATTGAGTTGTGCACAACTGAGTTGTGTGCGATCTTTAGGCAGTCACCACGACCGATCCGGTCGCGGTCCCGACGAGGAGGGTCACTTCCATGGACGCGCTGTACACCGCCGCCGCAACCGCCAACGGCCGCGAGGGCCGCGCCGTGAGCACGGACGGTCAGATCGACCTGCCGCTCGCGCTGCCGCCGGCCCTAGGCGGCAACGGCAAGGGCACCAACCCCGAGCAGCTCTTCGCGGCCGGGTACGCGGCCTGCTTCGCCAGCGCGATGGCCGCGGTATCGCGCGAGATGAAGCTCGACACCAAGGACGTCTCCGTGACCGCCGAGGTCTCCATCGGCAAGGACGGCGACGGTTTCGGCCTCGCGGTCGTCATGCGCGTGGAGCTGCCGGACTCCCTCAGCGGCGAGGTCGGTCAGCGGCTGGTCGAGGCGACCCACGCCTACTGCCCGTACTCCAAGGCGACCCGCGGCAACATCGACGTCGAGCTGGTCATCGAGTAACCGGAGCCCTGCCCTTTCGGCGGCCCTGTCCCTGGAGGGGCAGGGCCGCCGGGCTGTTCTGGAAGGCCGTCCAGGTGAACGCGATTTTGTCTCCGGCGTTCAGCTTGAACTAGCAGCCGCCGACCGGGATCGAGGTGCCGTTGACGGCGATGTTCCAGTAGGCCGCTCCCCCGCCGCTGACGTTCTTTATCGTGTCGACGGAGAAGTCGTCGAACGACGCGTACCAGGTGCCGTCCCAGGTGAAGTGTCTCTTCCGCGCGGCGTCGTCGAGGGCGGCGGTCGACGTGGGAACGGCGGTCGGGTTGGCTCCGCCGTTGGTGCCGTCGCAGCGGTGCGTGCCGCCGGTGGCGGTGGTCACGTCATGGCCCTTGGTCTTGATCTTTCCCTTGAAGAGGCGGCCGTCCGGCCCCTTCACCGTCAGGGTGACCTTCACCGGCGCGTTCGTGGAAGCGGCCGTGGCCTGCGGCCGTGACGACGAGGGCGCGGCGGGCGGATGTCAGATGCACGGGTGTGCCTTTCCGGTACGGGACGGCCTGCCGTGCCGCACCGGGGCCCGACCGCCCGCACCGCGTCCGTCCGCGCGTCTCGGCGGCGTACGCGCAGCCGGTCGGAGCCGTGGGGCTTCGCACTGCAGACCATGACAGGGGAAGCGGTACACGTCACGCGCCGGGCTGTCCGACTCGCGGCCCGGCGGGCCGCACACGGTTGCGGGTCAGCGCCGGATTCCCACCGGCTTCCCCCAGTCACGCACGCATTCAGTTGTCGCTCCGGATCCACCGAAGCTCTCGCAAGGTACGGCCAATTGAGCGTGCGCGGCCGGGACATGAGCGACAACGCTGACAGACGTGAGCGTACGGAGCGGTCAGCGGCGGGCGGCCGGGCCGAAGCGCTCGGGCGTCAGCGTGGCGAGGAGGGACGTGACCACGAGGTCCGTCGAGGCGGCCATGTCCACGGAGTCCGGTGACAGCAGCCATTGGACCTGGAGGCCGTCCATGACCGCGATGATGGCGTTGGCCGCGTTCGTGGTCGTCGCCGCGCGGTCGGCGGGGAGTTCGCACGCCTCGCGCAAGGCGTCGGCGACGAAGACGCGGAGGCCGTCGTAGCGGTCGCGGAAGTACTCCTGGGCCGGGTGGTCGTCGGTGACGGACTCGGCCGAGAGGACCGCGTACAGCCGGACGATCCCTTCGCGCTCGGCGTTGCGGAGCGCGGTGTTCACCAGGTGGCGCAGGAACTCCAGCCCTTGCGGGCGGTCCGGGCCGAGCTGTTCGATGTCGGCCCGGTCGCGCAGCTCCAGGACGCTGGTGAGGAGCAGCGCCTTGGAGCGGAAGTAGTGCAGGACGCCCGCCTGCGTGACGCCGACCCGGTCGGCGATCTCGGCCAGTGAGGCGTTGTTGTAACCGCGTGCGGCGAAGGTGTCCATGGCGATGGAGAGGATGTCCTGCTGCCGCTGCTGGGCTTCCGGACTGCGTGGCGTACGGGGCTTGGCCGGGCGGCGCGTCGGCCTGGCCGCCGACGGGCTCGCCGGCCTGCCCGCTGACTGATTCCCCGCTGACTGGTTGCTCACCGGGCCAGCTTAAGCCTGCCGTGAACGGCGGCCCGGCCCGGATCTCCGGAGGTCTCGAAGGCGCGGCAGAACACCGCGACCGACTACTTACTAACCACTTAGTGAGTGTGGTTTCATGCCGTTGCCCCTCCGCTCCATGTCGTCGCCCCCCATGCGTTCACGTACCGACCGAAGGAGAGCCGCACATGCCTCGTCCCCGCCCCTTGCGCCTCAGAGCACGCGCCGCAGGCGCCGCGCTCGTCGTGGCCGTCGCCGGACTCGGTGTCAACGCCACCGTCACCACCGCCCAGGCCGCCGACCCGGTCGCCCAGGTCTGGGTCACCACCACCGACGGGAGCAAGAAGCTCACCGCCGACGGGAGCGTGCCGTTCACCGGCACGCCGCAAGGCGTCGACATCCGGATCGACGTGAACAGCAAGGGCCAGAAGTTCACCGGCGCGGGCGCCTCGGTGACCGGTGCCTCCGCCCACCTCATCCAGAGCCTCCCGCAGGCCCAGCGCACCACGCTGCTCAGGTCGCTGTTCTCCACGGACGGGGACGGCATCGGGCTCAACTACCTGCGCCAGCCGCTCGGCAGCACGGACTTCGACGCGAACGCCAACTTCTACACGTACGAGGACACCCGGGGTTCCTTCTCCATCGACCGGGACCGGGGCCAGATCATCCCGGTCCTGAAGCAGGCCACCGCGATCAATCCGGCCATCCGGTTCATGGGCTCACCCTGGTCTCCGCCGGCCTGGATGAAGACCACCAACTCCCTCAACGGCGGCAGCCTCAGGACCGAGCACTACCAGGCGTATGCCGACTACCTGGTCAAGGCGATCCGGGCGTACGGCCAGGAAGGCATCACGCTCACCGACCTCACCGCGCAGAACGAGCCCGAGTTCGCGACCAGTTACCCGTCCATGAGCATGACCGCCACACAGCAGGCGGACTTCTTCCAGGTTCTGGACCGTACGCTGACCGCCGCCGGCCTTCCGACCAACCTGCTGGCCTACGACCACAACTGGGACCACCCGAACTATCCGCTCGACGTCTTCACGCGCACGGGCAACATCCAGCGCATCATCGGCGCGGCCTTCCACTGCTACGGCGGAGCCCCGGCGGCGCAGCAGCAGATCGTCAACGCCGGAAAGCGGGTCTTCTTCACCGAGTGCTCCGGCACCGACAGCGCCGACCCGGCCACCACGTTCGGCGACACCCTCAAGTGGCACGCCGAGAACCTCGTCGTACAGAACATGCGCAACGGCGGCGAGACGGTCATCAACTGGAACCTGGCCCTGGACCGGAACGGCGGCCCGCACCAAGGGCACTGCACCAACCGCTGCAACGGCATCGTCGAGATCGCCGGCGGCCAGGTCACGCGGAACGCCGAGTACTACGTCCTGGGCCACGTCACCAAGTTCATCAAGCCGGGCGCGACCCGGATCGGCTCCACCAGCCAAGGCGCCGGAGGCGTGCAGAACGTCGCCTTCCAGAACCCGGACGGCACCCGCGCGGCCGTCGTCGTCAACACCGCCTCCGGTGCGCAGCGGTTCTCGCTGACGGACAACGGCAAGTCCCTCGCGTACACCCTGCCCGCCGGCGCCGTCGCCACCTTCACCTGGAGCGGCGACGGCGGTACGACGGAGCCTCCTGCCGGTTCCATCGACCCGGCCGCCTGGTACCGGGTGCAGAACACCAACAGCGGGGCCTGCCTGGACGCCGCCGACTGGGGCACCGGTGACGGGACCGCGCTGCAGCAGTGGACGTGCGGGACCGGGGCCAACCAGGGCTGGCAGTTCCGGCCGACCAGCGGCGGCCACTACCAGGTGGTGAACCGCCACAACGCCAAGGTGTGGGACGTGGACGGCGGGGCCGGTGCGACGGCCGACGGCACCAAGGTCCACCTCTGGTCGTACGTGGGCTCGGCGAACCAGCAGTGGCGGCCCGAACCGCTGGCCGCCAACGGGCGCTACCGCTTCGTCGCCCGCCACAGCGACAAGTGCCTCACCGTCGACAACTCCTCGACGGCCAACGGAGCGCGGCTCTCCCAGCAGCCGTGCAACGGGTCTGCCGCCCAGTCGTTCGCGCTGACCGGCTGACCGCACCATGCTCACGACGGGCCCCGTCGTCCTTTCGGCGGGGCCCGACCGCGTGCTCAGGAAGGTCTCAGCCCCGGATCGCGGTCAGCAGTCGGGCGCAGCGCGCCGCCATGTCGTGCGCCGACTGGTCGGGGTGGCTCGTCCACCAGCCGACGAGGGCGCCGACCGTGCCGGTCCACACGTGCTTCAGTGCGTCGGCGTCCAGCGGGTCCTCGTTGCCGTGTCCGCGCAGCAGGTCCGCCGTCCCGGACGCGGCGAGGCCGTCGATGGTCCGCCGGTGCCGGTGTGCGGCGGCGTGCAGGTCGGTTCCGGGCTTCAGCGTCCGGTCGTACAGCACGAACCAGGCGCTCCGCTGCTCCTCCAGGACGCCGAAGACGGCGCTCAGAACGCGGTTCGGCGTCTCCGCCTCGGGCTGTCCGTCCGCCATCGCCTCCTCGATCGCGGCGACGAGCCGGGGCGCGACGCGCTCCAGGCAGGCGAGGTAGAGGCCGTCCTTGGAGCCGAAGTACGTGTAGAGCATCGGCTTGGTCACGCCCACGCGCCGGGCGATCTCGGCCATCGAGGCCGCGGCGTGGCCGTGACGGCCGAACTCGTCCATGGCCGCGGCGAGGATCTGCTCCTCGCGTCGCGCACGCGGAATCCCTTTGGTCCCGGCGCCGGGCCGGGCCCTGCTCACGGGCCGGGTGGAGGGTGACGAACCTCTTGCCGTGTCCATGGCTGAGACTATACGTTCCAGTAAATTACCCAGAGGTAAATTACTGGAAGGTCATATCTCATGGCGGACCGCGCCTCTTCTTCTCCGCGGCCCGGTAGCGCCGGCGCCCGGTCCTGGTGGGGCTGGGGCACCATCGACCAGGCGCTTCCCGACGCGGAGTGCGCTTCGCTCGCCGCGCTGGTCCCAGGAGCTGCTCAGTCGCCGCTGCCCGTTCCGTCCATCACCTCGCTGGAGCTGTCGGCGCCCCGCGTGACCGCCCCCGCCGCGCTGGCGCCGCTCCTCTCCGCCGACCCGGCCGAGCGTGCGGCCCATACGTACGGCAAAGCCTTCCGGGATGTGGTCCGTGCGCTGTACGGAGAGATGGCGGCCGCTCCGGACCTGGTGGGCCGGCCTCGGGACGAGCGGGATGTGGTGCAGCTGCTCGACTGGGCCGCCGTGGCGGATGTCGCCGTGGTGCCGTACGGGGCGGGCAGTTCGGTCGTCGGTGGCGTCGAATATCGGGCCGGGGACCATTCCGGCGTGCTCTCGCTGGACCTGTCCGGGCTGGACCGGGTCCTGGAGATCGACCGGGTCAGCCGCGCCGCCCGGATCCAGGCCGGTGTCCTCGGTCCCGGCCTGGAGGCGCACCTGCGGCCGTACGGGCTGACGCTGCGCCACTTCCCGCAGAGCTTCGCCTTCTCGACCCTCGGCGGCTGGCTCGCCACCCGTGCCGGCGGCCATTACGCCACGCTCCACACGCACATCGACGACCTGACGGAATCCTTGCGTGTCGTCACGCCGTCGGGCGTGAGCCAGTCGCTGCGGGTGCCGGGGTCCGGCGCCGGGCCCTCGCCCGACCGGCTGTTCCTCGGCTCGGAAGGGACGCTCGGGATCATCACGGAGGCCTGGATGCGGCTCCAGGACCGCCCGTCCCACAAGGCGTCGGCCTCGATGGTGTTCGAGCGCTTCCCCGACGCGGTGGAGGCGGTCCGGGCCATCGCGCAGTCCGGCCTGCACCCGGCCAACTGCCGTCTGCTCGACCCGGGCGAGGCGGCCCTGTCGGGTGTGGCGGCGGGCGGTGGGAGCGTGCTGGTGCTCGGTGTGGAGTCGGCGCACGGCCCGGTGGACGGCCGGCTCGCCGAACTCGTCGACCTGGCCCGGAACCACGGCGGCTCTCCGGTGGAGGCATCCGCCGACGGCGACTCGGCGGCCGGCACCTGGCGTTCGGCGTTCCTGCGGATGCCGTACCTCCGCGACGGAATGGCCCGGATGAGCGTGATCAGCGAGACGTTCGAGACGGCCTGCACCTGGGACCGGTTCCCGGAGCTGTACGAGGCGGTGCGCCGGGACGTCGGGGCGGCCGTGCGGAAGGTGACCGGTGCGTCCGGTCTGATCAACTGCCGCTTCACGCACGTCTACCCGGACGGTCCTGCACCCTATTTCACGGTGATCGCACCCGGCCGGCGCGGGGCGGAGGTCGCGATGTGGGACGAGATCAAGGCCGCCGCCATGGAGACGCTCGGCGAGCAGCGGGCGACCGTCACACACCACCACGCGGTCGGCCGCGACCACCGGCCCGGCTACGACCGGCAGCGTCCGGAGCCGTTCGCGCTGGCGCTGCGGGCCGCCAAGCGGGCTCTCGATCCGGCCGGAATCCTCAATCCGGGCGTGCTGTTCGACGCGGCGAGGCCGTGACCGGCGGGATCAGTGACGCGTCGATCCGGGTGAGCTGCTGGTCCAGGCTGGTCATCCACACCTCCAGGTCGACCGAGAGCGGCGTCGGCGGACAGCCGTCCGGTGCGGTCCGCCGCCGTACGGGCTCCGAGCCGCCGCCGGTCAGCCGCGTGGCGATCCGGTCCGTCTCCGCGACCAGCTCCTCGGCCGTGGTCCGGGCCCAGGCGGCGGCCGGGGCCGTCGCGCCGGATTCCGGGCGGAGGCCGAAGCGTGGCAGCCAGTGGGCGCCGAGGAGCATGTGGTTGGCCGCGATGAGCATCGCGTGCCAGTCGGTACGGGTGTCCTCGCCGGGTCCCTCGGTGCGGTACTGCGCGTACGCCGCCTCGGCGAGGCGCAGCCGGTGGACGCCTGGCAGGGTCTGCGGCGAGGCCCGCGAACCGCCCGGCGGCGCCAGCAGCGCGTCCACCGTCACCGGCACCAGCGGGGCGCACGTGCGGAGCAGCTCCGCCATGGCCCGGTGGACCTCCCGCCGGGCCCCGGCCGGCCAGGCGAGGAGCCCGCACAGCAGGCCGATCACACTGCCGGTGACGACATCGATCATCCGCGCCTCGGAGAGCCGCCAGGTGACCGGTTCGATCTGGGCGAACGCGGTGGCGACGACCAGCGTGAACAGCCCTTGCGCGTACGCGATGCCCAGCAGCGGTCCCAGGGCGAAGGCCGCCAGCATCACCGGGGCGAGCAGAGCGGCGTACACATCGGTGTGCGGACCCAGGCCGATCAGGAGCGCTCCGGCCGCGAGCGCCCCGGCCGCGTTCCCGGCCACCGCCAGGCGGACCGCCCGCCAGGTCGCGCCGGCCGTCGTCCGGCCCAGGGTCAGGACCGCGAGCAGCACCCAGAAGCCGTGGGACAGGTCGAGCGAACCGGCGACCGCGCGGGCCGCCGCGAGTCCGAGCGCGGTCCGCAGCGCGTTCTGGAACAGCACCGACCGGAACGTCACGTTGCCGACGACCCGCCGGGCCCAGAGTCTCGGCGTGGACAGCTCCGCGTACCAGAACAGCCGGTGCGGGACGGCGGGCTCGGTGGGTCTGCCGTGGACGGCGATGTCGGCGGTGATCTCCACCATCCGCGCCGACTCGGCCAGCGCCAGCACCCGCGACTGCCGGCGCAGGACCTCGACCGGCGGCCGCTCGCCGGGCGGCCCGGAGGCCGGCCGTACGCGCTCCGCCTGGAAGCGGCGCATCGCCTCCTCCAGCGCACCGGCCACCGGTGGATGCTTTCCGGTGCGCAGGAAGCGGGCGCAGGTGGCGCACAGCGCGGAGACCCGGTCCAGGAGGTCGGCGGAGGCGGGGTCGGCGGCCGCCGGTCGTGGTGTCTCGGCGAGCGTGGCCAGCTGGTCCAGCAGTCGGCGGACCGCGCGGCCGCCCTGCTCCAGCGCGCGGTCCGTCCGTCCCGCGCCGGCCGGTCGCTCGGCCGGCGGTACGGAGGCCAGCCGCAGCCGCGCACCCGCCGCGCGCAGCTCGTACGGTGGTACGCCGCCGGGCGTGGCCGCCTCGTCGAGCGCGCGGGCGAGGCGTTCCCGGTAGGAGGCGGCGGTCGGGTCGGGCAGCAGGAGTTCGCAGGCCGCGAGGGCCAGGACACCGATGGTCAGTCCGGCCAGACGCCGGCCGAGCGTGTCGGGAGCGTACGGCGGGAAGCAGGCGAGGATGTAGAAGAGGTGGAGGCCCGGCGCGACGCCCGCCGGGCGCGGGCCGCCCACCGCCGCGAACGCCAGCAGGAACCCGACCGCGAGCATGCCGCCGACGGCCGCCCAGGTCTCCACCGCGAGCAGCGTGCCCAGGGTCGCCAGGACCAGGGCCCACGGCAGCGCCCGCAGCATCACGGAGACCCGCTGGCGGCCGGAGCCGGGGATCGGCGAGAGCAGGCCGACGGCGATGGGGGCGAAGAGGGCGTACAGCGCCATGACCGGGAGCCCGGCGCCGTACAGCAGCGGGTAGAAGCCGGCGCTCGCCGCGACGGCGACGCGGACGGCCCGGCGGAGGATGGTCGCCCTCTCCTGCCCGGTGGGGGTCACATCCGCCATTGTCGGCCCGGACCGGGCCGCCCGCTCGCGATGGCGGACGGGCCCGGGCGCTGGGTCAGGCCTTGGCCGGCTCCTTCTCAGCGGTGCGGCGGTGGACCACGGCGTAGCCGTACGAGTCGGGCCAGCGGGGCTCTGCGCCGAGGGCGTCGGCCGCGCGGTGGGCCCAGTACGGGTCGCGCAGCAGCTCACGGCCGAGCATGACGGCGTCGGCCTGGCCCGAGGCGACGATCTCCTCGGCCTGGGCGGGCTCCAGGATCAGGCCGACCGCGGAGGTGGGTATGCCGGTGGCCTGCCGTACCTGTGCGGCGAACGGCACCTGGTAGCCGGGGTGGGCGGAGATCTGCGCGTCGCGGACCAGGCCGCCGGTGGAGACGTCGAGCAGGTCGACGCCGTGGGTGGTCAGCTCCTTGGCGAGGCGGACGGTGTCGTCGCCGGTCCAGCCCTCGCGCGGGTCCTCCTCGTTCTCGGTCAGCCAGTCGGTGGCCGAGGTGCGGAAGAGGACGGGCAGGTCGTCGGGCCAGACCGCGCGGACGGCGTCGACCACCTGGAGCGGGAAGCGCAGCCGGTTCTCCCAGCTGCCGCCGTAGGCGTCGGTGCGGTGGTTGGTGGCCGGTGAGAGGAAGGAGTTGATCAGGTAGCCGTGGGCGCCGTGGATCTCGACGACCCGGAATCCGGCGGCGAGCGCACGCTCGGCGGCCGCGGCGAAGTCGCGTACCAGCTGCTGGATCTCGTCCTCGGTCAGCTCGTGCGGAACGGGCAGGCCGTCGAACGCGACGGCGCTGGGAGCCACCGGCTGCCAGCCGCCGTCGGCCTCGGCCACCGGGCCGCCGCCGTTCCAGGGCTGCTCGGTGGAGGCCTTGCGGCCGGCATGAGCCAGCTGGATCGCCGGGACCGAACCGTGGGAGGCGATCGCCGCGGCGATGCGGGTGAAGGCCTCCTGCTGGCGGTCGTTCCACAGGCCGAGATCCCACGGGCTGATCCGGCCGTCCGGGCGGACGCCGGTGGCCTCGGCCATCACGAGCCCGGCGCCTCCGGCGGCGCGGGAGGCCAGGTGGGTGAGGTGGAAGTCCGTCGGCACCCCGGCCTCGGGGCCGTGCGAGGCCGCGATGTACATGCACATCGGAGACATCCACACGCGGTTGGGAATCTCCAGGGACCGCAGGGTCAGGGGCGTGAACAGAGCACTCACCGGAATGTCTCCTCGATGGGTCGGGGCACGGAGTGGTCGTCCCGCCCGGGCTGGATGGGCAGGACTGCCATGGCCAGTACGATAGACCTCGTAGTACGGCAGTTGTCAAACTACGAGGATGTTCGTACTTTAGAGGTGCGAGACCTGAAGGAGGCCGCCCATGCCCACCACCGAGCACGACGTCGCCGTCCCGTCCGGGCGCCGGCTCGCCCACCCCTCCACGGAGGAGATCCGCCTGGAGGGCGTGCTGCACGCGCTGGCCGACCCCGTCCGGCTGACCATCGTGCGCGAACTGGCGGACGGGCACGCGGACATGGCCTGCATCGCGTTCGACCTTCCGGTCAGCAAGTCCACCACCACGCACCACTTCAAGGTGCTGCGCGAGGCGGGCGTCATCCGCCAGCACTACGAGGGCACCTCCCGCATGAGCAGGCTGCGCGAGGACGACCTGGAGGCGCGCTTCCCCGGGCTCCTCAAGGCCGTCCTGGAAGCCGCGCGGCGTTCCGTCGCGCCTTCGGTGTGAGCCATCGCCGTACGCCGTCGGCCCCGGGCCCTTTCACGGCCCCGGGCCCTTTCACGGGCCCGGGGCCGACGGCGTACGGCTGCTGACCGGATCGCTCAGATGGTCGCGGTGTCGATCACGAAGCGGTAGCGGACGTCGCTGGCGAGGACCCGCTCGTACGCCTCGTTGACCTGGTCCGCCGCGATGACCTCGATCTCCGCGCCGAGGCCGTGCACGGCGCAGAAGTCCAGCATCTCCTGGGTCTCCGCGATCCCGCCGATCGCCGAGCCCGCCAGCGACTTGTTGCCGCCGATCAGCGAGAAGAGGTTCAGCGAGACCGGCTCCTCGGGCGCGCCGACGTTGACCAGGGTGCCGTCGGTCCGCAGCAGCGCGAGGTAGGCGCCGAAGTCCAGCGGGGCCGAGACCGTGGAGAGGATGATGTCGAAGGTGCCGGCCAGCTCCTCGAAGGTCTTCGGGTCGCTGGTCGCGTAGTAGTGGTCGGCACCGAGCTTGAGCCCGTCGTCCTTCTTGCGCAGCGACTGAGAGAGGACCGTGACCTCGGCACCGAGGGTGTGCGCGATCTTGACGGCCATGTGGCCGAGACCGCCGAGACCGATGACCGCGACCTTCTTGCCGGGGCCCGCGCCCCAGCGGCGGAGCGGCGAGTAGGTGGTGATGCCGGCGCAGAGCAGCGGCGCGGCCTCGTCCAGCGCGATGCCCTCGGGAATGCCGACGACGAAGCCCTCGGTCACGACGACGTGCGTCGAGTAGCCGCCGTAGGTCGGCTCGCCGCTGCGGTCGATGGCGTTGTACGTCTGGGTGTTGCCCTCGGCGCAGTGCTGCTCGCGGCCCAGCAGGCAGGCGTCGCACTTTCCGCAGGAGTCGACCATGCAGCCGACGCCGACGCGGTCGCCGACCGTGAACCTGGTGACGCCGGATCCGGTCTCGGTGACGATCCCGGCGATCTCGTGGCCGGGAACCATCGGGAAGATGCCTTCGCCCCAGCCGTCGCGGGCCTGGTGGATGTCGGAGTGGCAGATACCGGCGAACTTGATGTCGATCAGGACGTCGAACTCGCCCACCGGGCGGCGCTCGATCGTGGTGCGCTCCAGCGGGGCCTTGGCACGGGGAGCGGCGTAAGCGGCAACGGTGGTCATGCCGGAGGTTCTCCTCTGGGTGATGCGGTAGGAACGTCTCCCAGCATCACGGTGCGCACAGCATTTACCCAGGTCACCGCTTTGCCTACGTCCAGTGGTCCTACTACTGACGGGGACAGGCTCGTCCGCGTACGACCAGGAATAATGGGTTCCATGGACGATCAGCCCGACACCTCCGCACCCGAGCCGCTCGACCGCCGCGCCGAACTCAGCGAGTTCCTGCGCACCCGGCGGGCCCGGCTCCAGCCGCAGGACGTGGGGCTGCCGGAATTCGGACGGGCCCGCCGGGTGCCGGGGCTGCGGCGGGAGGAGCTGGCGCAGCTGGCCGGGGTCTCGGTGGCGTACTACACACGGCTGGAGCAGGGCAACGGGCGCAATGTCTCGGCCGAGGTGCTCGACGCGATCGCCCGCGCGCTGCGGCTCAGCGACGCGGAGCACGCGCATCTGACGCACATGGCCAAACCGGCGCAGCACAAGAAGAAGCGGCGGCCGGCCCGGGTGCAGCGGGTGCGGACCGGACTGCTGCACCTGCTGGACAGCCTGGACGGCATTCCCGCGTACGTCTCCGGCGCCCGCTCCGACATCCTCGCCTGGAATCCGATGGCGGCGGCGGTCTTCGGCGACTGGGGCGCGCTGACGCCCGAGGAGCGCAACTGGGCGCGGCTCGTGTTCCTCTCCCCCGCCTACCGGGACCTGTTCGTGGAGTGGGACTCCAAGGCTTCGGACATGGTCAGCTATCTGCGCCTGTACGCGGGCTGCCACCCGGACGACCCGCAGCTCTCCGCGCTGGTGGGTGAACTCTCCGTCAAGAACGACGAGTTCAGGCGGCTGTGGGCCACGCACAACGTGAAGGAGAAGGGCCACGGCACCAAGCTGATCCGGCATCCGCTGGTCGGGGAGATGGCCCTGTCGTACGAGACGCTGCACCTGCCGGACGATCCGGAGCAGCACGTGGTCACCTACCACGCGGAACCGGGTTCGGCTTCGGCCGAGGCCCTGCGGCTGCTGGCGAGCTGGGGCGCGGACGCGCGGCGGGCGGATGTGGGCGGCAGGGCGGGCCGGAGTCAGGCCGGATAGGCAGGCCCGGCCGCTGCCTTATCGTGTAATGCATGGAACACACTGCTGACCCTTACGAGCTCCAGGTGGGCATACCGTCCGTCGAGCTGTTCCGCCGTCTGCGCACCGACGCCGGGCTCTCCGACAAGGCGCCCGAGGCGGTCGCGATCGCTCTGCCCAACACGTGGCACGGCGTGGTCCTCCACCACGAGGGCGAACCGATCGGCATGGGGCGGATCATCGGCGACGGCGGCACCGCGTTCCAGGTGGTCGACATCTGCGTGCACCCCGCGCACCAAGGCCGGGGCCTCGGCAGGCGCATCATGGCCGCGCTCACCGAGGAGCTGGAACGCCGGGCGCCCGCCACCGCGTACGTCTCACTGATCGCGGACGGGCCCGCGCGCTTCCTGTACGAGAAGTTCGGCTTCATCGACACCGCCGCACACGACTCGATCGGCATGTACCGCTCGATGGGCGCGGGCTGAGCCGCGCGGTCAGATCGGCGCGGCCGTCGCCCCTGCCGCGGCGGCGGCCGCCTCGCGTCCGGCCCGGCGCGCGGTGAGGGCCTCCGTCGCCGCGGTGGTGCCCGACGGGTCGAGCAGCGGCAGGGTCTCCGGGGCGGCGAGGCAAGGCAGCAGCAGGTGCCAGAAGCCGGTGAGCGTCCGTGCGGAGAGCCACTGGGACTCGCAGCGTCCGAGCACCTCAAACCCGGTGGTCGCGGCCACCGTCGCGGCGGTGACGTCCGTACGGGAGACGCCGTCCGCGAGGGTGCCGGCGGCGGCCGCCTCGTCCAGCAACTCGCCTACGCAGCGCTGCCATTGGGCAGGCAGGCCCGGTTCGCCGCCCCGCTCACCGTCGTAGCTGAGCCGGAATCCGGCACGGGTCACCGGGTCGCCGCCGAGCAGGTCCACCAAGGCGTGCGAGGTGTCGATCAGGGTCTGCAGCGCCGTGCCCGTTCTGCGGCGGATGGTGCCGGACACCTCCAGCAGGTGGTGCGACGCCTCCGCCACCACGGCGTGCGCGACCGCGGCCTTGTTCTCGAAGTGGAAGTGGAGGGCGCCCGTGCTGACGCCGGCGCCGGAGCTGATCAGCGCCAGCCGCGCCTGCCCGTAACCGTGCTGCTCGAACACGATCGCCGCCGAGCGGATGAGGGCCCGGCGGGTGCGCGCGGCACGCAGCTGCTTGGTCACCGGGGCCTCCGCCGGAGAGAGATGCGGACGGGAAGGGGCCGTGGGCCGTAGGCCACGGAGGCCGGAGGCTCTCCGCCGGAGCGGTGAAGCAGCGTCATGGGGAATATGAAACCAACTTACCGGTTTGATTTCCAGGGGAACGTATGCGCGGACCGGGTTCCGCGACCTCGCTGTCGGCGCTACTCGGCGTGGCCGACCACGCCGAAAGAGTCCGCGTGGTCTGCGGCCCAGGTACGGAACGTCCTGGCGGGGCGGCCTGTCAGCTTCTCGACGGTGGGCAGCACGGCCGCCTTGGCTCCGGCCCGCTGGCGCTCCGCGCTCTCCATGAACGCCTCGGCCACCGGCTGCGGATACCGCGCGAGCAGCGCCTCGCGCGCCTGGTCCAGGGTGAGTTCCTCGAAGTGCAGCGGCCGGCCGAGCACGTCGGAGAGCTGAGCCGTCTGCTCGTACGCGGTGATCGCCTCCGGGCCCGACACCGCGTACGCCTGTCCCTCGTGGCCGTGGCCGGTGAGAGCGGCGACGGCGACCGCCGCGATGTCCCGTGGGTCCACGCACGCGACCGGCGAGCGTCCGTAGAGGGCGCGCACCACACCGTCCGACGCGATGCCCTTGGTCCAGGAGAGCGTGTTGGACATGAAGGTCCTGGGCCGGATGAACGTCCAGGGCACTCCGGACTCCCTGATGACCTGTTCGTTGCCGCGCTGGAGCCGGGTGATGAAGTCGTCCGCGTCCGGCTCCTCCACCGCCATCATCGACAGCTTCACGAGGTGGCGGACGCCTGCCGCCGCGGCCGCAGCGGCGACCCTCTCGTCATCGGGCTCCGTGGGGCTGTTCGTCACGAGGAACACCGAGTCGATCCCGCGCAGCGCCCGGTCGAGCGAGTCACGGTCCCCGTACTCCCCTGCCACGACCTCGACTTCGGGCCCCCGCACCGTCACGCGCTCCGGCCGCCTCGCCAGGATCCGTACCGGACCGTCGGCCGCCAGCAGTCGGGCGACCTCGCCGCCCACCGTCCCGGTCGCACCTGTCACCAGAATCACGCCACGTACTCCTCACACACCGTCATGAACTTGCCGTCCAACCGCAACACCGCGTCCGCACAAGCGACTTCAGCGCGCGCCGACCGGGCCCGACAGCACCGTGTCGAAGACCGGCTCGCCGTCCTGGCGGCCCGTCACCCGGATCCTCGCCTCGCCCGGCGACACGCTCCGCAGGACCTCCGCGCCGATCGAGCACGGGCTGGAGAACTCCGCGTACCGGTGGAAGTGCGTGCGCCCCTCGGCCGGAACGAACCTGCCGTCCCCGGCGGCCAGGCACGCCGCCTGCCGGGCCGCCTCCAGCAACAGCATGCCCGGCACATGGTCGTTGGGCCGCTGGAAGAGCGTCGGATGACGGGTGTCCACGCGCAGCTCCCACAGCCCGTCGCGGGAGCCCTCCGAGAGCACCACGTCCTCGGCCCGGTCACGGCCCGCCCGGGCGGCGTCGACCGGCACGGTGCGCGGTATCGCCACGCCCGGCTCCGCCGCTCCGCCACGCATCCGCCGGTAGACCCGCGGGCTGGTGAACCTCGTCGCGCCCATGCCCGTCGCGACCAACTGGCCCGCGCGGCGCACCACCCAGTCCACCCGGCCCTGCACCGGCGTCCCGCCGCGCCACTTGAGCTCGGAGCAGGTCACCTCCACGTCGATGATGGTGGGCAGGCCGCCCACGACCAGGTGTTCGGGGCGGGTCGCGTAGTCCAGATCCGCCATCAGGAAGTGGTGGCCGACGGGAACTCCGTAGCCGGCGTGGAAGGCCAGCATCGCCGCCTGCCGCATCGCCTCCGTCACCAGCAGCGGGTCATGACGGTCGGCGCCCACCGGGGCGAAGAACGGATGGTCGTGCGGGAGCACCGCCTCCACATGGAACCGATCCGGCCCCAGCCGCTGCCAGTTGCGTGGAAAGGCGTCCTCGGCCCTGCTCCTGTGAACCAGTTCCATTCCCACCGGATGCACCACGCGGACCTCCGAGCCCACGGCCGACGCCGCTACAGGACCGGTCAACACTGCTGCTTCGGGCATAACTCCCCCCAGGGGTCATGTGTTGGGCGAGCCGTTCCTGCGGTGCACACACGCTGATAAGATACAGACTAAGCGGTTTTTTTTCTATGCCCACAGCCCGCCTGACGCCCCGCCAGTCCGGCCGCACGACCGGCACAGCCCGACGAAGGAGACAGGGATGGCCAAGCAGGACCGGGCGATCCGTACCCGCCAGGCAATCCTGATGGCAGCGGCCGAGATTTTCGAGAAGTACGGCTACCAAGCGGCCACCATTACCGAAATACTCAAGATCGCCGGGGTCACGAAAGGCGCGCTCTACTTTCATTTCCCGTCCAAGGAGGAGCTCGCGCTCGGTGTGATCGAGGCGCAGGAGCCCCCGCCGCCCGCTCCCGACCAACTCCTCAAGCTCCAGGAACTGGTGGACATGGGGATGCTGTTCAGCCATCGCCTCCACACCAGCCTCCTCACCCGCGCCGGAGTCCGTCTCTCCATGGACCAGCAGGCCCAAGGCCTGGATCGCACCGGCCCGTTCCTCCGCTGGCACCAGACCACCCACGACCTCCTCGCCCAAGCCAAACAGAACGGCGAACTCCTGCCGCACGTCAACCCCACGGAGACCGCCGATGTCTATGTCGCGGCCTTCACCGGCATCCAGGCGGTCTCCCAGACGCTCACCAACTACCGCGATCTGGAACAGCGTTACATCACGCTCCAGCGGCACATCCTGCCCAGCATCGCCGCCCCCTCCATCCTCACCGCGCTCGACCTCAGCCCTCAGCGCACCACCCACCTCGCCCGGCTGATCCCCGCGTACTGAGTCCCTCAGGCGGTCGGGCGCTCAGGCGGTCAGGCGGTCAGGCGGTCAGGACCAGCCGGGCGCCGAGGCCGATCATCATCGCGGCGACCAGTCCGTCCAGCACGCGCCACGACGACGGACGGGCGAGCACTCCGCTGAGCAGCCGGGCACCGAAGCCGAGGGCGGCGAACCAGCAGACGCTGGCGAGGACGGCGCCGAGTCCGAAGGTCCAGCGCAGCGGGCCCTGGTCGGCGGCGACCGAGCCGAGGAGGAAGACCGTGTCGAGGTAGACGTGCGGATTGAGCCAGGTCATCGCGAGGCAGGCGAGCACCGCACCCCGCCTCGCTCCTGACGGCGCGTCCTGTACGAGGAGGGCCGACGGGCGGAAGGCCCGGCGCGCGGCGAGGAGGCCGTAACCGATCAGGAAGACGCCGCCCAGCAGAGAAACCACGGTCAGAGCCGACGGCCAGGCCACGACGACGGCACCGACGCCGGCGACTCCGAGCGTGATGAGGACCGCGTCGGACAGGGCGCAGATGGCGACCACGGCGAGGACGGCCTCCCGGCGGACGCCTTGGCGCAGGACCAGGGCGTTCTGGGCGCCGATGGCGACGATGAGGGAGAGGCCGGTACCGAACCCGGCGGCCGCGGTGGTCAGAGCGTTGGTCATGCCTCAGACGCTAGGGACGTCGTACATGCATGTACAGCTAATGATTCTTACGTATCATTAGCTTTTGTGATGTCCGAACTTCCGCTCGATCAGGCGCGGACCCTGCTGGCCGTCGTCGACGAAGGCACCTTCGACGCGGCGGCCAACGCCCTGCACGTGACGCCGTCGGCGGTCAGCCAGCGCGTGAAGGCCCTGGAGCAGCGCACCGGCCGGGTGCTGCTGATGCGGACGAAGCCGGTGCGGCCCACCGAGTCCGGTGAGATCGTGGTCCGCTTCGCCCGCCGGCTGGCCCGGCTGGAGCAGGACGCGCAGGCGGCGCTCGGGATGTCCGGGCCCGGTGAGCCGACTCGGCTGACGATCGCGGTGAACTCCGACTCCCTGGCGACCTGGTTCCTGCCGGCCCTCGGGCGCGTACCGGAGGAGCTGGGCGTCTGTTACGAGCTGCGCCGGGAGGATCAGGACCATACGGCCGCGCTGCTCCGCGAGGGTCTGGTGATGGCGGCGGTGACCTCCTCGCCCGAGGCCGTGTCCGGCTGTTCGGTGCGGAGTCTGGGCCGGATGCGCTATCTGCCGGTGGCGACGGCGGCCTTCGCCGGACGGTGGCTCGGCCTCGGTACGGCGACGCCGCTGCGCGAGCTGATCGCGGACGCGCCGGTGGTGGACTTCGACCGGCGCGACGACATCCAGGACTCCTTCGTGCGTGCGCTCGGGTGCGGTCGGCGGGCGGATGCGCGGCGCCACTTCGTGCCGACGTCGGAGGGGTTCGTGGACGCCGTGGCCGCCGGCATGGGCTGGGGCATGCTGCCCGAGGTCCATGCCCGTCCGCTGCTGGACAGCGGCCGCCTGGTCGTCCTCGCCCCGGACCGGCACATCGACGTCCCGCTGTACTGGCAGCAGTGGAAGCTCGACTCACCGGCGCTCGCCACCGTGGCCGAGGCGGTCGTTGCGGAGGCCGCCGATGCGCTCGACGGTGCCGCTTAGGATGACGGTTCCCTCCCCCGGGCCAGGCTCCTTCGATCCGTAAAGGAAGCGCCCGGGGGCCATCCCGAGAGACCCGGAGGCGTCTCCTTGCGCGTGCTGCTGGTGGAGGACGACGACGACCTGCGGGCCGTGATCGCGGCGGGGCTGCGCGAGGCGGGGTTCGCCGTCGACGGTGTGGACGACTGGCCGGAGGCGGACGTGATGCTGTACGTCACCGCGTACGACTGTGTGGTCCTGGACCGGCTGCTGCCCTCCGGCGACTCCCTCGTACGGCTGGAGAGCAGGCGCCGGGCCGGCTGGTCGGTGCCCGTGCTCTGCCTCACCGCTCTGGACACGCTGGACGACCGGGTGCGCGGACTGGAGAGCGGGGCGGACGACTACCTGGCCAAGCCGTTCGCGATGCGTGAGCTGGTCCTGCGGGTGCGCAGCCTGACCCGGCGTGCGGGCGAGCGGCTGCCCGCCTTCCTGAGCTGCGCCGATGTGGTGATGGACCTGGCGCGGCGTGAGGTGCGGCGCGGCGGTGTGCTGCTCTCGCTGAGCCCGAAGTAGTACGCCGTGCTCCAGCAGCTCCTGGTGCACCAGGCCGGCGTCGTCACGCGGACGGCGCTGCTGGAGCACTGCTGGGACGAGATGGCCGACCCGGTCTCCAACGTGGTGGACGCGGTCATCGCCGGTGTGCGGCGCAAGCTCGGCAGCCCGTCCCTCGTACGGACCGTGCGCGGCCAGGGCTTCCTGATGGGCCCGGCGTGAGCCGCACGAGAGGCTCCGGCTCCGCGCGGCGCGGCTCTCCGGCCCGCAGGCGGCTGCGGCGGCTCCAGCTGCGGCTGACCGCCGCGTACACGCTGATCACCGTCGTCGGGCTGAGCTGTCTGTCCTGGCTGGTGATCCGCACCGACGACCGGTCCCGGGAGGCCGCCGAGTACGACGAGATGCGCCGCCGGGCCTCCGTCGCGGCCTCGCTCGTCTACTACCAGGACGACCGCATCCGCCTCGACGGCCTGACCGACGACGAGGCGACCGCCGGCACGCCTCAGATCGTGGTGCTGGAGGAGCGGCCCGGTGGCGGTCCGGCCGTGGTGTTCCGGGGCAGCGTCCAGCAGTTCGACGTACCGGGCTCGGCGCTCACCCGGGCGGCGGGTTCGGCGATGCGTACCGAGGAGACCGTGCGGCAGGAGGCTCGCGACCGTACGGGCGGTCCCGTCCGGCTGCTGGCGGTGCCCTTCTGGCACGACGCTACCGACGAGGTGGCGGGCGCGGCCGTCGCGGTCGGGGACCCGGCGTACGGGTCGGCCGAGCACCGCAGTCTGGTCCTCTCGCTCGTCGTCGGGTGCGCCGCGCTCGGTGCACTGGCCGCGCTCACCGGCCACCTCCTCTCCGGGCGGTCCATGCGGCCGGCGTGGCAGGCGCTGGAGCAGCAGGAGCGGCTGCTCGCCGACGCGGCGCACGAGCTGCGGACGCCGGTGGCGGTGATGCGCGGTTCGGTGGAGATGGCCGAGCGCGGGACCGGCGAGCCGGAGGCCCATCTGCCGAGGATCCGGCGGGCGGCGGACCGGATGGGCCATGTGGTGGAGAACCTGCTGACGCGCGGGCGGTTGGAGGCCGCCGTGGACTCCGTACGGTCCGAGCCGCTGCGGCTGGACCAGCTCGTGGAGGAGGTGTGCGCCGATCTGCCGGGGGGCGCGCACCAGCTGGAGCTGCGGCTGGAGGAGTCGGTGGTCGCGGCGGACGCGGCGCTGGTGCGGGTGGCCGTACGCAACCTGCTCGACAACGCCGTACGCCATGGTCGGACGCCCGGAGAGGCGGACGGGGCCGAGGTTCTCGTGACCGTACGCGGACCGGAGGTCTCGGTCGCCGACCGAGGTGCGGGCGTGGAGTCCGGGCGGCTGCCGGAGCTGATGGAGCGGTTCCGCTCGCCGGGCGGCGGTACGGGCATCGGCCTCTCGCTGGTCGGCCGGGTGGCGCGCGCCCACCGAGGAGGCCTTACCGTGCACGCGCGGCCGGGCGGCGGTGCGGTGTTCGTGCTGCGGCTCGCGCCTCCCCGGTCGCGGCGGAGGCGAAAGCGCAACGGCTGACGCTCACGATTCGCTCATGATCGGCCGTTCATGATGCGGAGGCAGGTACGCAGACCACGCACAGGAGCCCCCATGCCGCAGCACGCCGCCACCCCGTTCCTCCGCCGCCGCTCCACGCTCGCGGCCCTGGCCGGCGGGGTCGCCGTGACAGCCGGCGCGGGTTTCCTGCTCTCCAGCGCGTTCGCGGCCAAGCCCGCGCCGAAGGTCGTCCTCCCGACGGCCGACGCCACCTTCGACTACCAGATCGGCGGCGCCTACACCCCGCCCGCCGGCGTCAAGGCCCTCTCGCGCGACCGGGGCGCCAAGCCCGTACGCGGTCTGTACAACGTCTGTTACGTCAACGCCTTCCAGACCCAGCCGGACGCGATGGACTGGTGGCAGAAGCAGAACCCGGACCTGCTGCTGCGCGACGGCAGCGGCAAGCCCGTCAACGACGAGGCGTGGGGCGAGGCGTTGCTGGACACCTCGACGGCGGCCAGGCGGACCCGGCTCGCGCAGATCGTCGGCGGCTGGATCGACGGCTGCGCGAAGTCCGGCTTCCAGGCGGTCGAGCCGGACAACCTGGACTCGTACGAGCGCTCCGGAGGACGGCTCACGCGGGCGCACAACGCGGCGTTCGCCAAGCTGCTGGCCACCCGGGCGCATGCGGCGGGGCTGGCGATCGGCCAGAAGAACACCACGGACCTGCTGGGACAGCGCAAGAGCATCGGCTTCGACTTCGCGGTCGCCGAGGAGTGCGGCCGCTACGACGAGTGCGCCGACTACGCCACCGCGTACGGCAACAAGGTCTTCGTCATCGAGTACACGGCCCGCGACTTCAGCAAGGCCTGCTCGGCGGTGGGCTCGAAGCTCTCCGTGGTCCAGCGGGACCTCGACGTCCGGCCGGCGGGACAGAAGGGGTACGTCTTCCGCACCTGCTGATACGCCCGTGCGCCCGTCATTCGCGGGGTTCGGGTTTCCGGAGGGAGCTGACCGTGAAGAGGGCGCCTTCCAGGTCGGCGATCATCGATTCGGGTCCGTCGTCCGGGGAGACGGTCGGCGGTGCCACCTCGCCTCCCGCCTGCCGTGCGGCCTCGGTGGCCGCCGTCAGGTCGTCGACCTGGAAGCGGACGTGCCACCGGGGGCGCAGCCGGGGGTCGGGAGACGCACCGTCGCCGCCGCCGCGCAGAGTGGCGACGGTGAGGCCGCCCTGCCGGACGACGACGGTGTCCTGCTGGTACACATAGCCGACTTCGCAGCCGCCGGGGTCGTGCGGATCCCAGCCGAAGATCTCGGAGTAGAAGATCGCGGCGTCGAAAGCGTGGCTCGTGCGCAGTTCGAGGGCGGCGGGCGCGCTGCCGCGTCCGATGGACCACGGCGGTGTGCGGCCCTCCCAGAAACCGAACCCGGCGCCTTCCCGGTCGGCGGCGACAGCTCCTCTGCCGGGGCCGAGCCGGATCGGTCCGACGGCGATGGTACCGCCGCGTTCTCGTACGCGGGCGGCGGTGGCGTCCACGTCGGCGACGGCGAAGTACGGGGTCCAGGTGGTGGCGGTCGGCAGACCGGGCCCGATCCGGCCGATCCCGGCGACGGGCAGCCCGTCGGCGTGCGCGACGGTGAACCCTGCGCCCAGTGTGCCGGAGCGGAAGCTCCACCCGAGGACGGCCGTGTAGAAGTCCTGTGCGGCGCGCAGATCCCGGGTCATGAGACTGACCCAGCAGGGAACGCCGTGCACAGGGGTGGTCCGCTCGGCCTCCGTCATCGGGATCCGTCTCCTCGCCGGAACAACATGCCCTCCATACCTACGCTGTCGGGGTCGGCGGCGCCACCCGGGCGGCCGCTCCTGGGCGCGTGCTCCCGGGCAGGCGCTTCCGGGCCGCCGCAGCGGGCTTCACCGTACGGCGAGCGCTGCGGCCGGTTCGTCCAGGTGCCGGGCGGCCGTGCGCCAGGCGACGGTGACGGCTTCGCGGGCGGTGGCGGTCGCGGCGTCGACGCCCGGCGGCAGGTGCAGCGGCGCGCCCAGGTGGACGTGGAGGCGGGGACGGCGGGCCGGAGCGGTGAGGAACCCGGCGATCTGCTTGGCACACGAGCCGGAGGTCACCCGGCGCGCACCGGCCTGCCCGAGCGGGACGACAGGTGCGCCGGACGCGTGGGCCAGGCGGGCGAGGCCGCTGCGGAAGCTCTCCGGCGGCGCCTCGGCGGCGTCCGTGCGCAGCGGGATCCGGCCCTCCCCGTAGATGAGGACGTGCCGTCCGGCCCGGAGCGCGGCGGCCGCCGTGTCGAGGGCGTCGGCCGCGCGGTGGGTGTTGCGGTGTACGGGGACGTGGCCGCCGCGCTCCAGGAGCCGGCCGAGGACCGGGACGCGCCAGAGGCCGGCGGTGGCGAGGACGACCGGTTCGACGTCGAGGCGCAGCAGCGCGGCGAGGACGACGCCGGGGTCGGCGAGGGAGGTGTGGTTGGCGACGATGATGGAGCCGGGCGCCGGGGCGCCGCTGTGGTCGGAGGTGACCGTGAGGCGGCCGAGGCAAGGGATGACGGCGGTTGCGACGCTGCTGAGCACGGTTCTCCTGGGGTCCTGGTCGGTGAGGTGAGGCGACCTGTGCGGTCGTGATCATCGTCGCGGCGGCGTGGCGCTCGGACCTGAGTTCGGATACTCAGCCGGGGTGAGGTGCGGTGCTCGGGCTTGTGAGGTCTTGGCCGGGCGGAAAACGGTGCGCGTGGGGCGCGGCTCCGGCGGCAGACTGCGGGTGACCGTTCGACGATGCCTCCCCGGCCCCGAGGCCGTCCCGAGGAGTTGCCGCGCATGGGCCCCGCCCCTATCGACGTTCCCGACGCCTTGATCGCGTCGTACGGCACACACGGCGAGGGCCGGAGCCGTGCGTGGCCGGCCGCGCTGCCTCGCCTGGCCGCGGAGCTCCTGGACCGCTGGGAGCTCCGGCGGGACGGACCGGCCGGTCATGGCATGGCCGGGCTGGTGCTGCCGGTGGTCCGCGCGGACGGTACGCCCGCCGTCCTCAAGCTCCAGCCGCCGGGTGAGGAGACCGCCGGACTCGCCGCGGGGCTCCGGGCCTGGGACGGCGACGGAGTGGTGCGGCTGCTCGCCATCGACGAGGAGGCGGGCGCGCAGCTGCTGGAACGGCTGGACGCGGGGCGTCCGCTGTCGGCCGAGCAGGACGGGACCGCGGTGATGGAGGTGCTGGCCGGGCTCATGGCGCGCCTGTCGGCGGTGCCCGCGCCGCCGGGCATGCGGAGGCTCGCCGACATCGCCGCCGCGATGGTCGAGCAGACGCCCGACGCGCTGCCTCTGCTGCGCGAGCCGGTGGAGCGGGACCTCGTACGCACCTGTGCGGCGGCCGTGGCCGAGCTGGCCGGTGAGGCGGGCGACCGGCTGCTCCACTGGGATCTGCACGACGGCAACGTGCTGGCCGGCGAGCGCGAGCCGTGGCTCGCCATCGATCCCGAACCGCTGGCCGGCGACCCGGGGTTCGAGCTGTGGCCCGCCCTGGACATCCGCTGGGCGAGCGTGGTGGAGGGCGGGGTGACGGGCCCGGTGCTGTACCGGTTCGACCTGCTCACCGAGGCGCTCGGCCTGGACCGGGCGCGGGCCACCGGCTGGACGCTCGGCCGGGTGCTGCAGAACGCGCTCTGGGACGTCGAGGACGGGAAGACCGCGTTGGAGCCCGCTCAGGTGGCCCTGGCGATGACGCTGCTGGAGCACCGGGCCGCATGATCCGGTACACGGCCGCGACGGCCCGTCGGCTACCTTGTTGCACATACGTTGCAACTACTGAGATGGCAAGGAGGCGGCCGTGGGCTCTCCGGTGGTGCTCGGGATCGAGTCGTCGTGCGACGAGACCGGAGCCGGTCTGGTCCGGGACGGCCGTCTGCTCGGGCACGCGCTCGCGTCGAGCATGGACGAGCACGCACGCTTCGGCGGTGTCGTGCCCGAGATCGCCGCGCGGGCCCATGTGCACTCCTTCGCCCCGGTCGTACGGCAGGCCCTGGACAGCGCCGGGCTGCGGATGTCGGACATCGGCGCGGTCGCCGTCACCACCGGGCCGGGGCTCTCCGGAGCGCTCCAGGTGGGGCTGGCCGGCGCGAAGGGGCTGGCGTACGCGCTGGATGTGCCGCTGTACGGGGTCCATCACCTGGCGGGGCACGTCGCCGCGGACACCTTGGAGCACGGGCCGCTGCCCGATCCGTGCGTGGTGCTCATCGTCTCCGGCGGCCACACCTCGCTGCTCCTCGTCCGTGACCTGGCCCGCGATCCGATCGTGCATCTCGGGGACACCGTGGACGACGCGGCCGGTGAGTGCTTCGACAAGGTGGCCCGGGTGTTCGGGCTGCCGTATCCGGGCGGTCCGGCGATCGACCGGGCGGCGCGGGAGGGCGATCCGCGTGCGGTGGCGTTCCCGCGTCCGATGACCGGCGCGCGCGCCGCACCGTACGCCTTCTCCTTCTCCGGGCTGAAGACCGCCGCCGCTCGCTGGGCCGAGCAGCGGCGGGTGGAGGGCGGCGAGCTGCCGCCGGCCGACGGTGCCGCGTCGCTCCAGGAGGCGGTGGCCGACGTGCTGACCCGTAAGGCGGCGGCGGCCTGCCGCGATCACGGGGTGTCGACGCTGGTGGTGGTCGGCGGAGTGGCCGCCAATTCGCGGGTACGGGAGCTGGCCGAGCAGCGGCGGGTGCCGCCGTTGAAGCTGTGCACGGACAACGGCGCGATGATCGCGGCCGTCGGCGACCTGCTCGTACGGGCGGGGGCTCGACCCGCTCCGCTGGATGTGTCGACCGGCCCGTCGGCGCCGCTGGAGTACGCGGCGCTGCATCCGGTGGCACGGGGCGCGGTCGCGGCGGCTTGAAGGGCCTGGCCCCGGACGCCGCTGCGGGTCCGGGGCCGATGCGGTTCGCCGTACGAGAGGTCGGACCCTTCCGCCACATGAGGTCGGACCGTTTTGCCGTATGAGGTCGGACCTTTTCGGCGTAGGAGGTCGGACCATTCACTCCGGAACGGTCCGACCATTCAACGTACGGACGTCAGACCGCCAGCCACACCGCCGTGTCCTTCGGCAGCCGGCCGTCCTCGTCCAAGGGGTTGCTGGCGAGCAGCACGCCGGTGTGCGCCGGGAGTTCGGCTGGACTGTCGGCCAGGTTGACCACGCAGACCAGGGTGGCGCCGCGGGCGAAGACGAGGACGTCCCGCTCCTCGCTCAGCCAGCGCAGCTGTCCGGTGTGGAGCTCCGGCAGCGAGCGCCGCTGCCGCAGGGCCTCGCGGTAGAGGGCCAGCATGGAACCGGGGTCGGTGGCCTGGAGGTCGGCGGCGCGGGAGGACCAGTCCGCCGGAAGAGGAAGCCAGGGTTCCACCGTCGAGCCGAAGCCCGCGTACGGTTCGTCCGCCGCCCACGGCAGCGGGGTGCGGCAGCCGTCGCGGCCAGGAGCGCGGCCCTGGGAGCGGAAGTACATCGGGTCCTGGATGCGGTCCAGCGGTACGTCGGCCTCCGGCAGGCCCAGCTCCTCGCCCTGGTAGAGGTAGACGGAGCCGGGCAGGGCGAGCGAGAGGAGAGCGGCGGCGCGGGCGCGGCGGGTGCCGAGCTCCGGGTCGCTCGGGACGCCGAACGCCTTGCTGGTGAAGGCGAAGCTGGTGTCCTCGCGGCCGTAGCGGGTGACCGTGCGGGTGATGTCGTGGTTGCAGAGGACCCAGGTGGCGGGAGCGCCGACCGGCGCGTGTTCGGCGAGGGTGTCGTCGATGGACCGGCGCAGCCGCTCGCCGTCCCAGGGGCAGCTGAGGAAGCTGAAGTTGAAGGCGGTGTGCAGCTCGTCGGGGCGGAGGTAGCGGGCGAAGCGTTCGGAGTCCGGGAGCCAGACCTCGCCGACGAAGATGCCGTCGAACTCGTCCGCGATGGCCCGCCAGCCGCGGTAGATGTCGTGGAGCTCGTCGCGGTCGACGTACGGGTGCGGACCCGGGTGCCCGGCGAGATCCGGGAGCGCCGGGTCCTTGGCGACGAGGGCGGCGGAGTCGATGCGGACACCGGCGACACCGCGTTCGAACCAGAAGCGCAGGACGTCCTCGTGCTCCTGGCGTACGGCCGGGTGAGCCCAGTTGAGGTCGGGCTGTTCGGTGGCGAAGAGGTGGAGGTACCACTCGCCGTCCGCGACCCGGGTCCACGGCACTCCGCCGAACTCGCTCTCCCAGTCGTTGGGCGGCAGTTCGCCGTCCTCACCGCGGCCGGGCCGGAAGTGGAAGAGCTCGCGCTCCGGGCTGCCGGGACCCGCCGCGAGCGCCGCCCGGAACCAGACGTGCTGGTCGGAGACGTGGTTCGGGACGATGTCGATGATGGTCCGGATACCCGCCTGCCGGGCCTCGGCGATGAGCTTCTCGGCCTCCGCGAGCGTGCCGAAGGCGGGATCGATGACCCGGTAGTCCGCGACGTCGTAGCCGCCGTCCGCCATCGGCGAGAGGTACCACGGCGTGAACCACAATGCGTCGACGCCGAGTTCGGCCAGGTAGGGCAGCCGGGACCGCACGCCCGTCAGATCGCCGGTGCCGTCGCCGTCGCCGTCGGCGAAGCTGCGGACGTAGACCTGGTAAATGACGGCCGAGCGCCACCAGTCGTCGGCGGCAAGCTGGCTGCCTTCCATAAGGCGGGTTCCTTTCGGACGGGCGCGGTCGCCGGCGGGGTGTGCCGGTCCGCGCAACAGGGAGGAGCTGGAGGTTCTGACGCCGCCGCCCCGGAGCGGGGCGGGAAGGCCGGGGGCGGCGGCGGGTTCTTGGGCCCTTGGTGCTGCTGCCGGTCCGGTCAGCCCTTGGTGCTGCCCGCGCTGATCCCGGCGATGATGTGCCGCTGGAAGACCAGGAACATCAGGACCATCGGGATGCTCGCGATGACCATGGCGCCGATCAGCACGGTCAGGGGCACGTTCTGGGAGAGCTGGACCAGGGCGACGCTGATCGGCTGTTTCTCGGTGTCGGAGAAGACCATCAGGGGCCAGAGGAAGTCCTGCCAGACGGCGACGAGCGCGAAGATCGAGACGACGCCGAGTACCGGCCGGGACAGGGGCAGCACGATGGACCAGAGCGTACGGAGCTTTCCCGCGCCGTCGATCTCGGCGGCCTCCAGGACGTCACGCGGGATCTGGTCGAAGAACCGTTTGAGCAGATAGAGGTTGAAGGCGTTGGCGACGGCCGGCAGCCAGATGGCCAGCGGGTCGTTCAGCAGGTTGACGTGGATCAGCGGCATGTCCGCGATGGTCAGGTACTTCGGTACGACGAGGGCCTGGACCGGGACCATCAGGGTGGCGAGGATGCCGCCGAGGATCACCTTGCCGAAGGCGGGCTTCAGCTTGGACAGGGCGTAGGCGGCGGCCGTGCAGAAGACGATCTGGAGCACCCAGGCGCCGGTCGCCTGGACCACCGTGTTCCACAGGTGGGTCGGCAGCCGCATCAGGTCCCAGGCGTCGGTGTAGCCGGTCACCTGCCACTGCTCGGGTACGAGGGTGGGCGGGGTGCGCACCACTTCCTCGGGCGGTTTCATCGCGCCCGTGACCATCCAGTAGACGGGGAAGAGGAACGCGAAGGCGAAGAGGACGACGACGAGGGCGAACACCGACCAGTACGTGACCTTGCCGCGCCGTCCGGCGAGCGCGAGCGGGGAGACGATGGTGCGTACGGAGCGCTCGGCGGGTGCGTCCGCCGGCCGCCCGGCGAGGGCGGCGACGGGCTGCTGTACCGGGGGCGGGGCTGTCTGGGTCATGGTGGGCGGCCGCTCCTCTCAGTCGGTGCGGGTGAGTCGCAGATAAAGGGCGGAGAAGGCGGTGAGCACCAGCAGGAGCATCACGCTGAGGGCGGACGCGCCGCCGAAGTCGTTGTAGAGGAACGCGTACTTGTAGATCAGGTAGAGCACGGTGACGGTGGAGTTCTCCGGCCCGCCGCCGGTGATGACGAAGGGTTCGGTGAACACCTGCATCGTCGCGATGACCTGGAGCAGCATCAGCATCAGGATGATGAAGCGGGTCTGCGGGATGGTGACGTGCCGGATGCGCTGCCAGAGCGATGCGCCGTCCAGTTCGGCCGCCTCGTACAGCTCGCCGGGGATGCCCTGGAGCGCGGCGAGGTAGATGAGGACGGTGCCGCCCATGTTGGCCCAGGTGGCGACGATGACCAGGGAGACGAGGGCGGTGTCGGCGCCGTTGGTCCAGTTCGACGTGGGCAGGTGGAGGAAGCCGAGCACCTCGTTGGCGAGGCCCGCGCCCGGATCGTAGAACCACTTCCACAGCAGGGCGCTGACCACCGGCGGGATCATCACCGGCAGGTAGACGACGACCCGGAAGAACGCCTTGGCGTGGCGGAGTTCGTTGAGGACGAGGGCCATGACGAACGGGATGGCGAAGCCGATGACCAGCGCGAGCACGGTGAAGGTGAGCGTGTTGCGCCAGGCCGCCGTGAACTCCGGGTCCTGGAAGACCCGGGTGAAGTTGGCGGTGCCGACCCACTGCGGGTCGGAGCCGGGCGTGTACTTCTGGAACGCGATGATCACCGATCGGATGGCCGGGTACCAGGAGAAGAGGATGAAGCAGAGGAGACCGCCGGTCAGGAACGCGTAGGCGGTGGCCTGGTCGGCGATCTTCCGGCGGAGCGGGCTCAGCGGCCCGCGGCCCGCCGGGCGGGCGCCCCCGGAAGGGGACGTCGCGCCGGCGGGCCGCGTCACCGCGGGTGGAGCGGGCTGGGACGTGGTCTTCATGGATCAGCCCCGGGTCAGGATTCCGTCGATCTTGGACTGGGCGTCCTTGAGGAGCTGGTCGATGTCGGCGTCCTTCTTGGTGAGCACCGCGGAGACGGCGCCGTCGAGGACGGCGTAGATCTGCTGGCCGTGCTTGGGCTCCAGCTTCATGTCGAGCTGCTGGCCGCCGTCGGTGAACGCCTGGTAGTTCTCCACCGGCACGTTGGCGGACGCCTTCTTCAGCTCCTGGTCCTTGGCGTCGGTGGCGCCGGTGAACAGGCGCGGCTCGGGCAGGCCGACCGGCGACTTGTCCTCGGCGGCGCGGGCGTAGTTGTTCATATAGCCCTGGCCCGGCGTGAGGAAGGTCCACTCCAGCCACTTGAGGCCGGCCTTGATCTGCTCGGGGGTGGCCTTCTTGTTGAACATGTAGCCGTCGCCGCCCATGAGCGTGCCCTGGCCGCCGGGCATCGGGGCGAACGCGAGGTCCTCGTACTTCCCGCCGGCCTCCTTGACGATGCGCGGCACGTTGTCGGGGGCGGCGAGGTACATGCCGAGCTTGCCGGAGCCCATCATCTGGAGCGTGTCGTTGATGATGAGGAGCTGCTTGGCGCCCATGGAGTTGTCGCGCCAGCGCATGTCCTTGAGGTTCTGCAGGACCGCCTTGCCCTCTGGGGTGTCGACCGTGGCCTTCTTGCCGTCCTCGCTGACGACCGAGCCGCCCTGCGAGTAGATGTGGGCGGTGAAGTGCCAGCCGCCCTGGTTCTGGGCGCTGTACTCGGCGAAGCCGACGGTGCCGTTGCCGAGGCCCGCGATCTTCTTGGCGGCGGCCTGCACCTCGGGCCAGGTGGCCGGCGGCTTCTCCGGGTCGAGGCCGGCCTTGGTGAAGAGCGCCTTGCTGTAGAGCAGGCCCATCGAGTAGTTGGTGCGCGGGACGCCGTAGATCTTCCCGTCGACCGTGTACGCGTCCCGCAGGGGCTGGGCTATGTCCTTGTACGCCTTGAGGTCCTTGACGTACTCGGTGATGTCCGCGGCCTGGTTGATGGAGACGACCCGCTCGGTGTCGGTGAAGTACGTGTAGAACACGTCCTCCATCTGACCGCCGGCCAGCTTCGCGTCGAACGTCTTGGGGTCCTGGCACGGGAAGGCGTCGCGCGCGGTGATGTCGATGTCCGGGTTCTGCTTCTCGAACGTCTTGACGTCCTCGTCGAACCGCTGGTGGTCGATCTTCGCACTCGGCTGGGGCCAGCAGTTGACCGTGATGCGCGTCTTGCCGTCCGCGGCGCTCTCGCCCTCGGAGTTGCAGGCGGCCAGGCCGGTGACGGCCAGTGCGGCGGCGACGGCGGCGGTGCAGGTACGACGAAGAACAGAACTTCTCATCGGTGGACCCCTTTAGGGCAGGAGTGCGGGAAGCCCACAGCCCCGAGCTGTGCGGCGGACCACACTCAACCACCGCCGACGAATGTCCGCAAGATGTCACGTTGATTTCGTAAATCATTGACAGCTTGTGCCTGCCGACTACGACAAGGGCCCGCAGAAGTACGGGTGAAGGGCTGTACACGGAGGGGTGGGTCCGGCTATTACGGGCACGACGCTGCCGCAAACATCCGCAAGCGGTGGCAGCCACAGAGGTACTCGGCGCTACGGGAAACGCGGAGAGGCACGGTGGGGCGCGGCGGGCGCGAGGAGGGAGCGGGAAGGCTCCGGAGGGGTTCGGAAGGTTTCCGGAGTGGCCCTGGATAGGGTTACGAGGGCCGGATCGGCGGCGACTACGCGCTCGCCCGCCATCCGCCACCGGCAGGCTGGGAGCGCTCTCCGCACTGATGTACGGGCCGCTCACCGGGGCCGGGGCGCGTGTTTCGGCGCCTGCCGCCGGGTGGCCGCGGTGACACCGGTGCCCCGATGGACGCTCGGCCGTACCGCGGCCCCACCCACTCTCGCCGACGACAGTTCTTCAGTAAGCCGTCGCCTCGGATACGCAAGAATATGGCAATAGTTGCAAGACGTTTATCGTCTCGTGATGGACGTGTCCATCGTCAGGCGGTCCGCGCCTGGCCTAGCGGAAGGCGGCGGCCGACCGGGCGCCGCCGAAGTCGACCGCGCGGTCCGCGTCGCGCAGGACCTCCTCGGCCACGCGCCGAACCTCGGCGAGCACGTCTCCCTGCTCCTCCACGAGGCCTGCGTAGATCGGTGCTTCGGTGCTGTCTGCGGAACTCATGCGGATTTCCCTGCCAGGTCTGGTGCGAAAGCCCCGCCGGTCGGCGGAGCGGGGGCGAGTGTACGTGGTGGTCGGCGGACGCCGCGATCCCCGGTCCGGGGAACGAGACGCCTCCGGACCTGCCGGAACGACGACCGGACCGCGGTCCCGGCGGCTGCCGGAGACGGCCCGTCACCGCATGCCGCGTCCGGTTCAGGGTTGTTGCGGGCGCGAGGCGGGCGTCCCATGGGCGCGGCGGCGCCGGGCGGCGGGCAGGGGCCGGTGGCCCTCGGTCCACTCGTTCACCCAGCCGCAGCCCGAGCAGGCGTACCGGCCGTCGAGCCCGGCGATCTGAGTGCCGCACCGGGCGCATCCGATGAACGTGATCTCCGGGTGTTCCGTCACCGGCTCGGCGCGGTGCTGCTTGCCGGGCTCCGGACCGGTGCCCGCCGTCATCGCCCGGTCCCGGCGGCGTCCAGGAGGACTCGGGCGAGCTCGCGCGGGCGGGAGAACATCGGCCAGTGGCCCGTCTCCATCGTGACCAGCTCCCACCGCTCACCCTTCAGGAGCGCGACCACGTCGGGGCTCGGCTCGGCTCCGTCGAGCAGGCACTTGACGTACGTCGTGGGGAGCGGGGCGAGGGTGCCGCGCAGGACGGCCGGTTCGGTGAGAGTGGTGCCCGGGTGCGGTGTCGCGCCCGCCACGAGCCGGGCGGTCGCCGCCTCGCCGAGCTCCTGGCCCGCGCAGTCGGCGGCCGCCGGCGGAGGCCAGAAGCCGTCGTGCGCGGCGATCGCCGCCTCGACCTGCGCCCGGCCCTCCGGCCAGCTCGACACGAACGACCCGCCGTCCGCCGGAACGACGGCGTCCACGAAGACCACACGGGCCAGCCGGTCGCCGATCCGCTCCGCCGCCTGTCCGACCGGAATGCCCGCGTAGCTGTGACCGACCAGGACGACGTCCCGCAGACCGAGGCGCTCGACATGATCGACGATGTCGTCGACATGGGTCTGCTGTCCGGCCCTCGCACCCTGCTTGTCGGCGAGGCCCGACAGCGTCAGCGGATGGACCACGTGCCCGGCCGCGCGCAGGTCGGGCAGCACATCGCTCCACGCCCACGAGCCGAGCCAGGCGCCTGCTACGAGTACGAAGTTCGTCATGGCAGCAACGTAACGCAGGGGTCTGACAACGCTCCCGGGCTCCTGGCGCCCGGAGGCCACGGGGCCGGGTTCGCTAGGTTCTCCGTACACCCTTGATCCGTACGCTCCGGACCTGATCCGTACGCTCCGGACCTGATGCGTACGCCGAGACCCCGAGGAGAACACCTGTGCCTTCCCCGACCCCCTCCCCCGCCGTAGGCGTCCTGCTGCCGCGTGATCTGCCCACGGAGCTGATCCTGCCGTTCGCCCGCAGGGCCGAGGAGCTGGGGTTCGGCTCGGTGTGGGTCGTGGAGGATCTCGGTTTCCGTGGCGGGATCGCCCAGGCGGCCGCCGTACTGGCCTCCACCTCCCGGATCCGGGTGGGCATCGGGCTGCTGCCGGCCGGAGCCCGCAACGTGGCGTTCGCGGCCATGGAGACCGCCTCGCTGGCCCAGCTCTTCCCGGGCCGGACCGACATCGGCGTCGGACACGGCATGCCGGGCTGGATGCGGAGCGCCGGACAGTGGCCCAAGAGCCCGCTCACCTTCCTGCACGAGTACATCGAGGCCCTGCGCGCGCTGCTGCGCGGCGAGACCCTGGAGAGGCAGGGGCGGTACGTGCACCTCGACGGCGTCCGGCTGGAGAACGGCGCGCTGCCCGACGTGGTGCCCGACATCCTGGCGGGCGTCCGGGGCCCCAAGTCCCTCGCGGTCTCCGGTGAGGTGGCCGACGGGACGATCCTGGCCGAGCCCGTCGCTCCCGAGTACGCGCGGGCGGCCCTCGCGCACATCGCGGCGACCCGCCCGCACCGCCTGGTCGCCTACAACGTCGCCTCGGTCGGCGCCGATCCCGAGGCGGCTCTCGCCGCGGCCCGGCCCGGTCTCGAGTGGATCGGCGAGCCGGACTGGCACGCCCACATCGCGCCGCTCCCGATCGCCCGTGAGCTGGTGGAGCTGCGGGCGGCGTGCTCGACCCGGGAGGAGTTCACCGGCCGCCTGCCCGATGCCTGGGTCGCGCGGCTCGCGGTCACGGGAACGCCGGAGACGGCCCGTGTCCGGCTGGAGGAGCTGGGTGCGGCAGGCGTCACCGATGCCGTCCTCGCTCCGGTCGGACCGGACCCGGTCGGGGCCCTGGAGTCGCTCGCCGGCGTGCTCTGAGACGACCTTTCATGTGTGTCGACTTCCGATCGGACAGGAGTCATTGTCAGCCGTTTCTGACTGCTTTTCGCTATGAACGGAGGCCGTGCGGCTCGGCGAGGCAGGATGGCCTCCGTGATGGGCAACCTCCCTGTCGTGTCGACCAGCTTCGTCGGCCGCGACGGCGAACTGGACAGCATCGACCGGGCACTTCGGGATCACCGGCTGGTCACTCTCAGCGGGAGCGGCGGGGTCGGCAAGAGCCGCCTGGCCCTGCAGACCGCCGAGCGGGTCCGGGAGCGGTATGCGGACGGCGTGTGGTGGGCCGACCTCTCCCATCTGGACGACGACCAGCTGCTCACCACGACGGTCTGCGACGGTGTCGGGCTGCTGGACCACAGTCCTCGCCGTCCGGTGGCCGCACTGTGCGAGTGGCTCTCCGACCGGAATCTGCTGCTCGTCCTCGACTGCTGCGAGCGCGTCGTCGACTCCTGCCGGCAGCTCGTCACCGAACTGCTCTCCGCCGCGCCGGGTCTGACCGTGCTCACCACCAGCCGACAGCCGCTCGGCGCGGAGGGCGAGCACGCCGTGGAAGTTCCGCCGCTCTCGGCGGGCGAGGGCGGCGACGAGGCCGTCCGGCTCTTCCGTGACCGCGCCGCCACCGTCGTCCCGGGGCTGACGCTCGACTCTCCGGGCGACACGGCCGCCGTGGCCGAGATCTGCCGCCGCCTCGAAGGGATACCGCTCGCCGTCGAGCTGGCCTGTGCGCAGCTCCGGGAGAGCAGCGCACAGGAGATCACCGGGCGGCTGGCCTCCCGGCTGGACGCGCTGAGCGACGACACGCTCTGGCCGCGCCGCCACCGCGCGCTGCGCACCACGATCGGCTGGAGCCACGAGCTCTGCGCGCCGCTGGAGCGGCTGCTGTGGGCGCGGCTCTCCGTCTTCCGAGGAGTCATCATGACGGCCGACGCCGAGGCGGTCTGCGCGGGCGGGCCGCTCGGGGCCGGAGAGATCGGCCCGGCGCTGGAAAGCCTCGCCGAGCAGTCCGTGCTCCGGCGGACCGGCGACGGCTACCGGATGCTGGACACACTGCGCGAGTACGGGGCCATGTGGCTCGCCGAACTGGCCGAGGACGCGCTCCTCACGGACCGGCACGCCCGGCACTTCGCGCAGACGGCCGTGCAGGCGCACACCGGCTGGCTGGGCCCACGGCAGGTCGAGTGGTACCGCAGGGTCGCCTCCACCCACGCGGACCTCTGCGCGGCCCTGGAACACCTGCTGGCCGAGGATCCCGAGCGGGCGATGGAGATGGCCGGGTGCGCCGGTCTGTTCTGGAGCTGCTGCGGCCATCTGCACCAGGCCCGCGCCTACCTGGAGCGGGTGCTGGCCCTGCCCCTGTCGGCCGGTCCGCACCGCACCCGCGCGCTCTGGGCCCTCGGCATCACGCTGACCCTCCAGGGCGACCATGAGGCGGCCCGCCGCGTAGGCAAGGAGTGCGAGGAGGCGGCCCGGCTCGGCCAGGACGCCGAAGGGGCCCTCTCGGCGGCCCACTCGATGAGCTTCACCTATCTGATGATGGGCCGTCCGCAGACCGCGCACCTGGTCAGCGACCACGCTCTACGGCAGCATCCCGGCGACCCCGCCGAAGCCCCCTCGCAGATGCGGTGCCGAGTGATACGCCTCTTCGCTCTGTCGGCGCTGGGCCGCCTGGACGAGGCGTACGAGGAGGCGACGCGGCTCCAGCGGATAAGCCTGCGCTTCGGTGAGCACTGGGCGCGGGCCTACGCCGATCACCAGCTCGCCCTCATTCACCTGCTCCAGGGCCGCCCCCGCCACGCCGAAAGCCACGCCCGCGCCATGCTCGCGAGCAAGCACGAGCTCCACGACAGCCTCGGCATCGCGCTCGGCCTCGACCTCCTCGCCGGTGCCATCGCCGCCCAGGGGGACGGGGTCGCGGCGGCCCGCACCTCCGGCACGGGACACACGTACTGGCGGATCATCGGCCACCCGCACCGCGGAACGCCCGAGCTCGGAGCGATCCGGGAGCAGTGGGAGCTGTGCGCACGGCAGGCGGCCGGGAACACGGCGTACGAGAGCGCCTACCGCCGCGCCTCCGCCGACGACGCCGAACGCGGCCTGGCACACGCCTTGGAGCGCCAGCTCCCTTCGTGAGTGCCACGTTCCACAACTCCCCTCAGGTGAGCCGTTCCCCGAAGCGGCGCACCAACCTCCTCACGGCGTGGCACTGATCCGCCGGACGGCCCACCCTCGCGGGCAGGCACCGCGCGGCCGCCTGATGCTGAGCTCGCGGCAGCCAGTGGCCAGGGAGCTGTCGGGCGCATCGGGCCCGGGACGTAGAAGCGGTGCCCGGCCCCTTTCCGTGCGACCGCGCCCAAGGCCCGCCGCCTCGACCCCACCTCAGGAGGTACGCCCGTGCCCACTCGTCCCCTTCTGCGCGCCCCTTCCCGGCCGCTGCGGCGAAGAGCCGTCGTCGCTGCCGTGGCCGCCGCCTCGCTCGCCGGGCTGATGACCGGTCCGGCCCAGGCGGGCGGCGACGCGGGCGGCGGCCCGCACGGGCCGGTCGACCGTGAACTGCAGCGCAGGCTCCAGGCGCTGGTCGAGACGCCCGGCGGGCCGCCCGGAGCCATCGCCGTACTGAAGACCGGCGGACGCGGCGAGGTGTACCGCGCCGGTACGGCCGAGGTCGGCACCGGGCGGCCGCCGCAGCCCACGGACCACATGCGGATCGCCAGCGTGGCGAAGGCCTTCAGCGGCGCGGTCGCGCTGCACCTGGCCGACCAGCGGCGCCTCTCGCTCGACGACACGCTCGGCCGGTGGCTGCCACGCCTGCCGGCCGCCTGGCACCGGGTCACCGTCGGCCAGCTCCTCGACCACACCAGCGGGCTGCCGGACTACACCGAGTCGCCGGCGTTCATCGCCGAGTTCGCGGCCGACCCGCGCCGGCACTTCGACTCGCGCAAGCTGCTGCGGTACGTCGCCGGGGAACCGCTGCGGTTCCGGCCGGGTTCGGCGTACCGCTACTCCAACTCCGACAACATCGCCGTGGCCCTGGTGGCCGAGGCAGCGACGGGCACGCCGTACGAGCGGCTGCTGGCGGAGATCGTCTACCGGCCGCTGGGGCTGCGCGCCACCTCGCTCCCTCAGGGATACCGGCTGCCGAAGCCGTACCTGCACGGCTACGACGTGGACCCGCCGAATCCGCCGGAGGACCTCTCCACCGCGATCAGCGCCTCCGGGGTGTGGGCGTCGGGCGGCATCGTCTCCACGCCCGAGAACCTCGGCACGTTCATCCGCGCCTGGGCCGGCGGCCGGGACCTGAGCCCGCAGATCCGCCGTGAGCAGCTCACGTTCGTCGCGGGCGCTTCCGAACCGGCGGGCCCCGGGCGCAACGAGGCCGGACTCGGCCTCTTCGCGTACCGGACGAAGTGCGGAACGGTGTACGGCCACACCGGCAACTTCCCCGGCTACACCCAGCTCGCGGCGGCCACCAAGGACGGCAAGCGGTCGCTGACCGTCTCGCTCACCTCGCAGGTCAACAGCGTGACGAACCCACGGCTGCTGGCCACCCTGCGCGGCCTCCAGGAGGACTTCGTCTGCCGGCTGCTGGAGCGGCGGAAGCCGTCGCGGGCATAGAGGAAGGGGTACGCCGGGTGTCCGGCGTACCCCTTCACCGCGTATCGGTGACCCGTCCGGGGACGGTCAGTCGTTGTCGGTCTCCTCGCGGACGATGGTGTCGTTCTTGGCGTCCACGTCGAACGTGGTCTTCTTCCAGTCGGAGCCGACCACGTCGACCGACCAGACGACGCTGCTGCTGTCGTTGCCGTCGGCCTCGTCCAGGCCGACCGAGGTGACGGTCCCCTTCTTCTTCTCCGTGGCGACCTTGGCCGCCTGCTCGGGCGTCTGTGTGGCCTGGGCGAGCCGGTCGGCCGTCTGCTTCTTGTCCTCGGCGTCCTGGTCGGCGTCGACGCGGGCCTCGATCACCTTGCCGTCGACCGCGTTGATCCGCACGGTGTGGACCGTGCCGTCCTTCTCGGCGACCTCCGCGACCCAGACCGGGCCTTCGGCGCCGGGGCTCGCGCTCGGCGAACCGGTCGTGGCGGGACTGCCGGTCGGGCTCGCGGTGCCGCCCGTCGGGCTGGGGCTGCCGGTCGGACTGCCGGCCGGGCTGGGGCTCTCGTCGCGGTCGTCGTCGTCCACACCTTCCAGGTCCAGATCGACGAGCTTGCCACCGGCCACTTCGCCGACCGCGGTCGTCGCGGCGTCGTCGAAGGTGACCTCGGTGGCGTCCAGCACCCTCTTGCGTTCCTGCTGGTCCTCGGTCAGGTCCGCGGTGGCCGACGGGGAAGCCGTCGTCTTCTGCGGAAGGACCTTCGCGGCTTCGGTGGCCGCGGACGTCGCACTGTCCGAGCTCTGACCACAGGCCGTCAGCAGGAGAGCGGCGGCCGCCAGGCAGGCGGCGGCACCGGTCGCCCTGGGGTTGCGGGAGCGTGGGGAAAGACGGTTGTTTCGTCGGGGCTCAAGTCTCATGTACGCATGCCTAGCCCTCGCGGCGGCCAGTCATGTTGTCCTACCGGCCGGAGTCACCCGATCGACCGGACACCTCCGCCCGTTGGCCGCCGTCCTCTCCCCGGGCGGCGCGCACCCGAGTGCGAAACAATGGGATCAGGGCCGCATGCCGTCGAGGCCCCGCCGGGAGGCTGTCATGCAGCACACGGAGCGTTACGAACTGATCTTCCAGATGTCCGGCGCCGAGGACGACGTGGTCGCCGTCCGCCTGACCGACCGGACCGGGGCGGGCGGATCTCCGGTGTACGAGGACGAGACAGGCATCGTCCGCGCCGAGATCAGCGACCGGGGCGAGGTACGGATGCTCGCCAGCGGAGGACACCAGGTGCCCGGCACCCCACTGCTCGCCCGGCCGCTCGGCGAGGGTGTTCCCGGGAAGCGCTGAGCGGGCGGACCGGCGGGGCGTACCGATGAGCGGTACGCCCCGCCGACGCATGTGCCCGTCAGTGCTCACCTCGTGCCCACCCATGCCCATTTCTTGCCTGAGTGTGTTTACTTTCCGGAACCCCGGACGTAACCTGAGCGCGAAACCACAGACTCGGGCATGGAACGGATACGAAACCACATGTACGCACCGGAGCGTCAGCAGGAGATCCTCCGCCTCGCCCAGGAGAGCGGCCGGGTCGACGTGCTCTCGCTGGCCGAGGAGTTCCAGGTGACCGCCGAGACCGTGCGGCGGGATCTGAAGGCGCTGGACCGGGCCGGGCTGCTGCGCCGGGTGCACGGCGGGGCCATTCCGGTCGGGCGGCTCGACTTCGAGCCGGACCTCGCCGAGCGGGACGCCGTGGCCGCCGACGAGAAGGACCGCATCGCACAGGCGGCGCTCGCCGAGCTGCCGACGGACGGCAACGTGATCATCGACGCCGGGACCACGACGGCCCGCCTCGCCGCGGCCGTTCCTGTCGATGCCGCGCTGACCGTGGTGACGCACGCGCTGCCGGTCGCCGCCCGCCTCGCCGATCACCCGGGCATCGCGCTGCACCTGGTCGGCGGCCGGGTCCGGCACCGGACGCGGGCGGCGGTCGACGCCTGGGCGCTCGGCGCGTACGCCGAGATCAGCGCCGATGTCGTCTTCCTCGCCACCAACGGCTTCGCGCCCGACAGCGGCCTCACCACGCCCGACCTCGCCGAGGCCGCCGTGAAACGCGCGGTGGTCAAGGCCGCCCGCCGGGTCGTCCTGCTCGCCGACTCGGGCAAGTTCGGACAACGGCACTTCGCCCGCTTCGGTGACCTCACCGACGTGGACCTCCTCATCACCGACACGGGCCTCAGCCCCGACGACGCCCGATCCATCGAGAGCCGGGGCACGGAAGTGGTACGCGCATGATCCTCACCGTCACCCCCAACCCGAGCCTGGACCGCACCTACGAGCTGCCGGGCCTGGTCCGCGGCACGGTCCTGCGCGCCACGGCCGACCGCGTCGACCCGGGCGGCAAGGGCGTCAACGTCTCCCGGGCGGTCGCGGCGGCCGGTCACCGCACGGTCGCCGTCGCTCCGATGGGCGGGCCGGAAGGCGCGCTGCTGGCCCGGCTGCTCGGCGAGCACGGCATCGAGGCCGCCGGCGTCCCGGTCACCGGCAGTACCCGGATCAACATCACGCTCGTCGAACCCGACTCCACACTCACCAAGATCAACGCCGCCGGGCCCGAGCTGAGCGCCGCCGAGGCCGAGGACGTGCTGGAGGCGGTGCGGACCCGTTCCGCCTCCGCCGGCTGGATCGCGTGCTGCGGAAGCCTGCCGCGCGGGCTGTCGCCGCAGTGGTACGCGGAGCTGGTCGCGCGGAGCCACCGGGCCGGTACGCGGATCGCGCTGGACACCTCCGGTGCGGCGCTGACCGCCGCGCTGAAGGAAGGGCCTGACGTGATCAAGCCCAACGCCCAGGAACTGGCCGAGGCCGTCGGCCGCCCGCTCATCACGATCGGCGACGCGCTGAAGGCGGCCGAGGAGCTGCGCGAGCGCGGCGCCCGGGCGGTGCTGGCCAGTCTGGGGGCGGACGGGCAGCTGCTGGTGGAGGAGGCCGGGTCGTACTTCGCAACCGCCCGCGTGACGACCGTACGCAGCAACGTCGGCGCCGGTGACGCCTCACTCGCCGGTTTCCTGACGGCGGGCGGCCAGGGGCCACGAGCGCTCGCCTCGGCCGTCGCGCACGGAGCGGCGGCGGTGCAGCTGGCCGGAAGCCTCATGCCGACACCGGCCGACCTCGACCTGTCGGCGGTCACGTCGAGTGCCGATGTCCCTCTGGACCGCCCGCTGACGGAGCCCGCCCCATGACCGCCGTACTCACCCCTGCAAGCCCGCCGCCCGGCGGTCCCCGAGCAAGGAGCACCGCGATGAGTGAGCTGATCACCGCGGACCTGGTCGACCTCGATCTGTCCGCCGCAACGAAGGACGCCGCCGCGCGGTCGCTCGCCGAACGGATGGTGGCCGCGCACCGCGTCACCGACCTCGACGGCTTTCTGGCCGATATCGCCGCCCGCGAGGCGCAGATGCCGACGGGCCTCGACGGCGGGATCGGCATCCCGCACTGCCGGAGCGAGCATGTGAGCGCTCCGACGCTGGCCTTCGGACGCAGCGCGCAAGGCATCGACTTCGGCGCGGCCGACGGCCCGGCGGACCTCGTCTTCCTCATCGCCGCGCCGGCCGGGGCCGACGACGACCATCTGACGATCCTGTCGGGGCTGGCCCGCAGGCTGATGGACCCGGAGTTCACCGCCGCACTGCGCGCCGGGGACGATCCGGGCCGGGTCGCCGCGCTGATCCGCGGCGAGGAGCCGGCGCCGGAGGCCGAACCGGCGACGCCGATACCGGCGGCCGAGGAGACCGAAGCAGATGGTCCCTTCAGGATCGTCGCCGTCACCTCCTGCCCCACCGGCATCGCGCACACCTACATGGCCGCCGAGGCCCTCACCGCCGCCGGCCAGGCCGAAGGCGTCGAGGTGACCGTGGAGACCCAGGGGTCGGCCGGGTTCAGCAAGCTGGACCCCGCCGTCATCGCCGCCGCCGACGCGGTCGTCTGGGCGCACGACGTCGAGGTGCGCGAGAAGGGCCGCTTCGGCGGCAAGCCGCTCGTGGACGTCGGAGTGAAGGCGGGCATCAACCGGCCCGCCGAGCTGATCGCGGAGGCCCGCCGCAAGGCGGAGCGCGGTGAGATCGCCGCCGTACCGCAGGGCGGAGAGGGGCCGGAGGCCGGTGCGGACAGAGCGCACTTCGGGGTCCGGCTGCGTACGTATCTGATGTCCGGCGTGAGCTACATGGTGCCGTTCGTCGCGGCGGGCGGTCTGCTGATCGCGCTGTCGTTCGCCATCGGCGGCTACGAGATCGCGGACGCCAAGTCGGTCGCCGACCACTTCGTCTGGAGCCAGGCGGACAGCTGGGCCGCGCTGCTCAACCAGATCGGCTCCGCCGCCTTCGGTTTCCTGGTGCCGGTGCTCGCCGGGTACATCGCGTACGGGATGGCCGACCGTCCCGCGCTGGTGCCCGGGTTCGTCGGCGGTGCGATCGCGCTCACCGTGGACGCCGGGTTCCTCGGCGGTCTGGTCGCCGGTCTGCTGGCCGGTGCGGTGGTGATGGCCATCCAGCGGGTCCCGGTCCATCCGACGCTGCGCGGGATCATGCCGGTGCTGGTGATCCCGCTGATCGCCTCCGCGGTGGTCGGGTTCCTGATGTTCATCGTGGTCGGCAAGCCGATCGCCGCGCTGCAGAGCGCCCTCACGGACTGGCTGAACGGTCTCTCCGGCTCCAACGCGGTGATCCTCGGTGTCGTCCTCGGCCTGATGATGTGCTTCGACATGGGCGGCCCGCTGAACAAGGTGGCGTACGCCTTCGCGGTCGGCGGTCTCGCCGATCCGACCGACGGCAGCCTCAAGGTGATGGCGGCGGTCATGGCGGCCGGGATGGTCCCGCCGCTGGCGATGGCGCTGGCCACCACCGTACGGAAGAAGCTGTTCACGAAGACCGAGCGGGAGAACGGGCGGGCGGCGTGGGTGCTGGGCGCCTCGTTCATCACCGAGGGCGCGATTCCGTTCGCCGCCGCCGATCCGCTGCGGGTGATCCCGTCGGTGATGGCGGGTGGCGCGGTGACCGGTGCGCTGTCGATGGCCTTCGGGTGCACCCTGCGCGCTCCGCACGGCGGCATCTTCGTCGTGCCGCTGATCGGTGAACCGTTCCTGTACCTGCTGGCGATCGCCGCCGGCACCCTCGTGGCGACCGCGCTGGTCGTCCTGCTCAAGGGCGCCCGCCGGACGGCCGCGGTGCCTGCCGAAGAGGCGGCGGTCGTCGATGCGCGGGTGGGTGTGACCGCCTGACCTGGAGCGCTCACGGTATGGGGCACAAGATCTCCGATCTTGTGCCCCATACCGCTACCGGTGGCTAGATTGACCGGCATGAGCGAGAGCTGGGACGCGGCCGAGCGGGCCGTACTGACACTGCCCTCCGGACGCCTGATCCGCGGCCGGGGCCTGCGCAACCCGCTGCCCGAGGGCCCCGAGCCGGAGTTCGCGGTGTATCTGCTGGGACGTACGCCTCCGCCGGCCGGCTGGGAGTCGCGGTGGCTGCGGTGGCCGGACTTCCGGCTTCCGGCCGATCCGCACCAGGCCCGGGAGCTGCTGGAGGAGGTGTGGCGGCGGGCGTCCGGCGAGCGGGTCGAGGTCGCCTGCGGCGGCGGGATCGGGCGGACCGGGACGGCACTGGCGTGTCTGGCCGTGCTGGACGGGGTCCCATCCGAGGAGGCGGTGGCCTTCGTCCGGCGCGGGTACCACCCGCGTGCGGTGGAGACCCCGTGGCAGCGGCGTTACGTACGCAAGTTCGACCGGGCCGGGTAGCCGTCAGCGTGCGGAGAAGGTGGCGGGGACGGGCAGGGTGTTCCAGCGGCCGGCCGGCCAGGCGATGACGACGGCGCGGCCGACGACCTCGTCGACCGGGACCATGCCCTTGTTGCGGTCGTCGCTGTGGTAGCGGGAGTCCGCCGAGGCCTGCCGGTGGTCGCCCATCACCCAGAGCTTGCCCGGCGGGACGGTGACCTTGAAGGTGCCCTTGTCGTCATTGCTGCACGGGGTGTTGCCGGGGAACACATACGGTTCGTCCAGCGCCTTGCCGTTGACCTTCACCGGTCCGTCGCCGGCGCACTCCACGGTGTCGCCGCCGACGCCGATCACCCGCTTGATGAGGTCCTTCTCCTCGGCCGACGGCATCAGGCCGACGAAACTCAACGCCTTCTGCACGGTGTTGGGCGGGTCGACAGCCACCTCGTCCAGCCAGCCGTCCGGGTCGTGGAAGACGATCACCTCACCGCGTTCCGGCTCGGATCCGAACCACGGTGTCAGCTTGTCGACGAGGACCCGGTCGCCCTTCTGCAGCGTGTTCTGCATGGAATCCGACGGGATGGAGAAGGCCTGGACGAGGAAGGTCTTGATCAGCAGCGCCAGGATCAGAGCGATCCCGATGAGGAGCGGAAGCTCCACCCAGAACGGCCGGTTCCTTCTCGTCCCCGCCCGCCGTGCACCCGCACGCACCATCACGCCGCTCCTCGCCCCATGTCCCGCGCACCCGCCCCGGTGAGGAACGGATCTTGTCGGGTCACTCTATGGGGCGCGGCGGACGCGCCGGGTCGCGGCCTCCGGCAGGCCACGGACAGGTCTCAGGCAGGGGCGGGCGGTGCTGCGGGGGCGGTGCCGTCCGGTGGGACCGTGGCACCGGCGCCGGCGCGCACCGCCTCGACCACGCCTTGGTGGAAGGCGCGGCTCTCCTCCTCGGATCCGCACGGCACGGGGCTGCCCGCCAAGGTGAACCAGTCGGAGGATCCGCTGTACTGCACGGCCACCGACGCCTGGTCGTCGGACCACGTCGTGTGCACCGTGAGGTCTCCGCTCAGGATGCCGGCTTCTTCGGTGCGGACTCCGCCTGTTCCCGCGAAGACACCGCTGGTCGTCCACGATGCCCAGCTCATGACGTGTCGCCTTTCGGACGATGACAAGCCTCTGCGGCGGACTTCTTCCGAGTATGGCACCGCTGTTGAACGGGTGCACGGGGTGCGGAGGCGCTTCCTCCGCACCCCGGTCTCACGCCCGTTCCCGTACGCCCCGGACGAAGGCGGCCTGGCCCGCGTGCTGGAGGTCCTCGGCGATGACGCTGATCAGCCGGGCACCGAGCGTCACCGGAGGCGACCAGGCCTCGTCGACGATGCGGTCGAGGGCGCGGCCGTCCAGGCCGCGGACGAAGCCGAGGGTCTGCTCGTGGACGGCGTCGTAGTAGCCGAGGAGCAGGTCGGCGGAGTCGACGCGGACGGCGCCGACCTCTTCGCTGCTGTGCCCGTAACCGGTCGCCGCCTCGTCGAACGGGAGCCCGAACCGCTCGGCCCAGCCCTTGGTGAGCCAGATCTGGCCGGTGGAGGCGGCGTCGGCGATGTGGTCGTCCTGGACCCGGGTGAGGTGCCAGATCAGCCAGGAGATCGAGTTCGCCCCGTCGCCGATCCTGGCATTGAGGTCGTCGGCCGAGAGCCCTTCGACGGCCCCGTGGACCGCTTCCGCGACCCGGTCGAACGCTTCGGCCAGCATGTTCGCACTGTTCATCCGTCCACCTTCACCTCCGGGCCCGCGCGAACCACGCTCCGACACACACGCGCCGCCCGCCTTAGGATCGGCGCATGGTCCAGAGCCGTGCGGAAGACGTCGATCAGTACCTCACCGAGCTGCCGGAGGAGCGCCGGGCCGCACTCACCGAGCTGCGCGCGCTGTGCCGCGCGGAGCTGCCGGGGTTCCGCGAGGTGATGGCGTACGGCATGCCCGTCTACGAGCGGGACGGGACCGGCGAGGTCGCCTTCGCGAGCCAGAAGCAGTACATCTCGTTCCACCTCCTGCGCACCGATGTCCGCGACGCGTTCGCGGACCGGCTGGCCGGCCACGACAGGGGCAAGGGGTGTCTCCGCTTCCGTACGCCGGAGAAGATCGACTTCACTCTCGTACGGGATCTGCTCCGGGCGACGGCGGCGACCCGGGGCCCTGCCGGCTGAGCCCGGCCTACCGCAGCCCGCTCAGCCACTCGGTCAGCAGCCGGTTGACCTCGTCGGGCCGCTCCTGCTGGATCCAGTGGCCGCAGCCTTCGAGGATGTGCGCGGCAAAGAGGCCGGGGAGAGTGGTCGGGTAGGCGTCGATGGCGTCCGCCATCCATGTGGTGGAGGCGTCGAGCGCGCCGCCGATGAAGAGGGAGGGCTGGGTGATGGGCGCGCCGTGCCAGGCGGCGAGGTCCTCCCAGTCACGGTCGACGTTGCGGTAGCGGTTGAGCGCGCCGGTGAGGCCGGAGCGTTCGAACTCGCCGCTGTAGACGTCGAGGTCGGCCTCGGTGAGCCAGGCGGGCAGCGGGCCGGTGGGGAGGCGGTCTGCGAGGCGCGCTCCCGGCGGTACGAAGAAGAGCTTGCCGTGCTCCTGGGGAGTGAGGGTGCCGCCGGTGAGGCCGGTGTAGAAGCCGGCGAGCCAGCCGCGTACGTCCCGTTCGATCTCCGCCTCGGCCCGGCCGGGCTTCTGGAAGTAGCTGACGTAGAACTCCTCGTCACCGCCGATCCGGGCGAAGCCGTCGGTGGGGCGCTGGTCGCCTCGAGGTGTGTAAGGGACGCTGAGCAGGGCCACGGCGGTGAAGACGTCCGGCCGGAGCAGCGCACTGCTGGCGGCGATGGGCGAGCCCCAGTCGTGGCCGACGACCGTGGCGGTCTCCTCGCCGAGGGCGTGGACGACGGCGGTGTTGTCGGCGACGTGCGCGAGCATGCGGTACGCGTCGGTGGCGGCGGGCTTGGCGGAACGCCCGTAGCCGCGTACGTCGATGGCGGCGGCCCGGTATCCGGCGGCGGCGAGCGCGGGCAGCTGGTGACGCCAGGAGTACCAGGACTCGGGAAAGCCGTGGACGAGGAGGACGAGCGGGCCGGTGCCCTGCTCGACCAGGTGGATCCGGCCGCCGGGGGTGTCCACGAGGCGGTGGACCGGGCCCTTCTCGGCGGGGATGGCAGGGTCCGTCGGGGGCTGCGGCACGGTTCCTCCTGGGAGGCTCCACGGGTACGGAGCGTTCGTGACGGGTGCGGTCGGGCGGCCGGGCCTCAAGTCCGGTCCGGCCGCCCGGTCACGATCATTCGCGGGCGTCCACCGCCCGTACAAGGATCTTTGCCGTATCGGCAAAGGGAGGAGGGTCAGACGAGCAGCCGCAGCAGGTGCACGCAGGCGGTGGCCTCGTCCGGGTGGCGGGCGAGGATGTCGGCCTGACCGCGTTCGTACGCGCCGGTCTCCCAGCCGCCGTTCTCCGCCCGTCGCAGGAAGAGGAAGTCGGGCGGGGTGGGGGCCGGCTCGTGGACGCCTTCGATCCGGTAGTAGCCGCCGGGGATTTTGGCCTCCACGAGTGCGGCGTGCAGTGCCTGACGGTCCACGAGGTGTTACGCGGCCGAAGTGAGGTAGCCGTGGTCCAGCAGCCACTTCACGTTCAGCCGCTGGCCCTCACCCGGGTTCAGGAAGACCGGGTCGAGCTTGATCTGCCGGCCGCCGCCGGGCTGCTCGAACCACGGCGCGATGCTGCCCTGCCAGACCCAGAAGGGCTTCGCCACCTTGTAGACGCGGTAGTCGCAGGGGGTCGCCGCTTCCCGCGTGTTGAGGTTCTGCGGGGGCAACGCACGCTCGGCGTAGGCGTCACCGGCCGGGGCCAGGTAGGCGCCGTACTCCGAGCCGAAGCGGTCCAGGCGCTGGCCGGTGCGGAGCTTGGCGGGCCCCTTGTCGATCTCGCCGTTCACCTCGCCGAAGCCGTCGTTGGGCGGGTACTTCCAGCTTCCGGTGTCCGCGGGACCCTCCCAGTACTTCTTGAGGAAGGCCTGCGGGGAGAGGTCGCCGGTGCGCTGGTAGCCCTTCAGCAGCGGGCCGACCGGGGCCAGGCGGTTGTTCGGCAGCCACTTCGGGCCGAGCCGGGCGTCGCCGCGGTACTCGCCGGTGCAGGGTTCGTGCCGCCCGGCGGCGACCGGGGTGTCGGGCTGCGGGGCCGCGTTCGCGGTGGGCGCGGTGATCAGTCCGGCGGTGATGCCGAGCGCGGCAAATACGGTACGCATGCGGTTCATTCAGGGATCCCCTCGAGCACTGATGATCAATCAGACAGCTGACGAAGGGTAACCGTTCGGCTACCTGGAGCGTCCGCGCCATGCCGGATCCCGCCGATCCGCGGCGGGACAGCACCGCGCCCCGGCCGGGAGGAGCACGGCCCGGCCGGGGCGCGGTGGGTGGAACAGTGCCTGCGGCTAGCTGACGTTGACGTCGATGCAGGCGTAGAAGGCGTTGACGGTGTCCGCGATGTTCCAGACCGCGAGCACCTTCTGCCGGCCGGTCTTGTCGCCGAAGTCGACCTGGTGGGTGACGGTGGCGCCGGGGTGCGCGCCGCCGTCGTCGAACTCGGCGATCTTCTCGCCGCCGACGAAGTACTGCCAGGTGCTGGTCGAATGGCGGGCGGTGAGCTTCCACTCGAACTGCTGCGAGCGGTTCACCGGGGTGACCGCCCAGCCCTTGGAGTCGTCGTCGAGCTCGGCGAACCCGCTGTTGCCGCCGCTGCAGCTGGTCAGCCCCTTCGGGCCTTCGACGCTCTGCGGTTCGTAGCTGATCGAGCCGCAGCTGACTGTTCCGGCGGCACACTGGGCCTGCCTACTCGGCGGGTTGGAGATGTAGCCGTGGGCGCTGGCGGAGCTCGCCGGGAGGCTCAGGGCGAGGACCGGGGCGAGGACGGCGCCGACGGCGAGTGCGGTCTTCCTTTTCGCGTGCATGCTTCTCCTTCACATGAGACCGCACCGCGCGGTGGCGGGCCGTGGGGGGCCCGGAGTCGGCGGCGAGGCCTCGCGAGTGTGGGGCCAACGAGGCGCGAAGGGCTGCAAGTCCCTTGCCGGACAGACCTGATGACCGGTGCCGGAAAGGCCTTGCACTTGGCCTAGACCATACTCACCGTCGCGTACGCGTCAAGGGAGCGGGTGCGAGTGACGGGAGGGGCGGCGACCGGGCGCGGGCCGGGAGGGACCGTCACCGCGCCGGGTCGCCGGGGCCTGTCAGCCCTGGTCGTCGCCGTAGCGGACCGTGACACGCTCGAAGCCGAGGGAGCCGAGCAGACCCTTCAGCATGTCCGCGGTGTTCTTCTCGGCGCGGGCGGTCAGCCCGCTCTCCTTCGCCGCCTCGCCGATGTGCCGGACGGCCAGCTGGTTGACCGCCTGTTCGCTGCTCGGGTTGTCGGAGAAGAAGTCGCCGAGCCGGTCGAGGAGTCCGCGCTGCTTGGAGACGGTGTAGGAGCGGTCCGGGTCGAGAGCCGGCTTGCCCAGCACCGCGTGCGGCAGCCGGATCTCGGCGGTGGTGCGGTCCTCGTTGACGACGACGCCGTCCTCGGTGACCTTCCCGAGGTCGACGGAGGCGCCGACGGTGCCCGCGCCGACGAACAGCATGCGGGTGCCGCGTACCGCGTCGGGCAGGAACTTGGCGTCCTTCTCCAGGTCGACGACGACCTGGAAGTTGCCCGAGGCCGCCTCGTACGCACTCATGTCCTTGATCGACTTGAGGACCGCGGGACCGGACCGGTCGTGGGTCTCCTCCCCGAAGAGGCTGTCGAGCCCCGGCAGCAGACTGAGCCGGCTACCGGCGAACAGCAGGGCCAGGACCGCCGCGCCGATGCCGACGACCTTCAGCACCCCCCGCAGAGCGGGCCGGGACGTGCGCTTCTGCCCGCTCTGCGGGGCCGGATCCGTGGTTGCGTCGCTGGACGTCATGGAGTGCATGTGACCCGCAGCCGGGCTTTCAACCCATCTGCCTTACGGAATGGGCCAGTTCGGGTACGGGGATGTGGACGGGCCCGCGAGCGGCCGAAGACGGTGGGCAGCGCGCGCGGGTTTCAGGCTGCCGCGACGCCGATACCGATCCCGATGGCGATGAAGAGCCATCCCGTCGTCAGTTCCCAGCGATGGCGGATCGTGGGACGGGCGAGCAGGGCCCGCAGACGTGCGGCGACGAGGACCAGGACGAACCAGTAGACGACGCCGATGACGATGTCCAAGGTGCCGAGGAAGAAGATCTGACGGGTCGGCGATCCATCACCGTGGACGAACTGCGGCAGGATGCTCAGGAAGAACAGCGCTGCCTTGGGGTTGAGGACATTGGTGAGCAGCCCTTGGGTGAACCCGGACCGCCACCGGGCTCCGGGCGACTGCTCCTCCTCGGGCGCTTCCGGCACGGCGGGCCCGTCCGTGCCTGTGGCCCCGGACCGGTCCCGGGCGGCCCGCCGAGCGGCGAGCACGGCCCGGATGCCGAGATGGACGAGGTAGGCGGCGCCGAGCAGCTTGATGGCGTCGTAAACCGCCGGGGAGCGGGCGGCGACGACCGACAGCCCGACGGCGGCGGCGACCATGTGCACACACAGGCCCGCCTGAGCTCCCAGCGCCGCGGCCCGGCCCTTCGACGGGTGCTCGGCGGCCGACCGGACGACCACGAGGAAGTCCGGTCCGGGCACCACGTAAGCCAGCATGACCACGCCGAGAAAGCCGATGAGGTCGACCGACATCCGATCTCCGTTCGTTCGCCAGGCGGCCTCGTGGTCGGGTCAGGCCTCTCCGGGCAGGTCCGCGAGAGCCGGTTCCGGTGAGGCTCAGCGACCCCGCTCCGGTGAGCTTCCGCGCGGTCAGCGCCTGCGGAGCCGGTTCAGGAGTGCGCGGCCGGAGCCGGGCTGGGAGCCGTCGCCGGTGGGGCGTCCGTTCGAGCCCCTGGCCTTGGCCGGGCGGGCGCCGGTCGCCGCTCCGGCCTTGGACGGTTCCTTCGCCTTGGGCGTGGTCCTGTCCTTCGTACCGGTCTTCGTTGCCGTCGCCGTCCTCGTCGTCTCCACGGGCTTCGCCACCGGAGTCCGCGGGGTGTGCGCGTGCGCGTGGTAGTGGTGGCTGATCCGGCGGCCGACCAGCAAGTAGGCGATCAGCGCGCCCGCCGTGTTGAGGATGACGTCGTCGATGTCGAAGGCGCGGCCGGTGACCAGGGCGCCTTGGACCAGCTCCACGATGACCATCACGGCGGCGGTCAGCAGCGTCATGCTGATCATCCGCAGGCGGCGCGGCACGAGGAACGGCAGCAGCAGTCCGAAGGGCACGCCGAGCAGCAGATTGCCGCCCGCCTGCTTGCACGCGGCGAGGAAGGTGTAGTTCTCGGCGTACTGGCGCAGCGACCTGCCCGGCTGGAGGTTCGAGGTGACGATGTCCTCGGAGGCCGGTGAGGGTGTCAGCGTCACCTTGGCCAGGAAGACGGAGAAGGCCACCAGCCCGAGCAGCACCACCGTCAGGACGGTCACCCTCAGCAATACGCGTTTCCATGTCCCCTGTCGCGTAAGGGGCTTCGTCTCTGCAGTCATGGCGGACAGATGCCCGCGCCGGAACGGAAAACACACCGGTGGACGTCCGCACCTCGAAAACGCCCGGCCGTCCCGCACCGCCTGCGACGATGGGCTCATGAGCGCACGTGAGAAGAAGGATCTGCTGGCCGAGACCGACCGGCTGCGTGAGGAGGGCCGGGCCGGCGAGGCGCGCGAGCGGCTGCTCGCCCTGACCGCCCAGTTCCCCGACGACGCGGAGGTGGCCTACCGGACCGCGTGGGTCCACGATGTCCTGGGCCTGGAGAGCGAGGCGGTGGCGTACTACGAACGCAGCCTGGCCGGGACGGGCCTGAGCGCGGAGGAGCGGCGGGGGGCTCTGCTGGGGCTTGGCAGCACCTACCGGGTGCTGGGGAGGTACGGGCAGGCCGTGGAGACGCTGCGCCGGGGCATCGAGGAGTTCCCGGACGACGGGGCGCTGCAGACGTTCCTGGCGATGGCGCTGTTCAACACGGCGGAGCACCACGAGGCGATGCAGCTGCTGCTGCGGCTGGTGGCGTCGACCAGTGACGACCGGCACGTCCAGCAGTACCGGCCGGCCATCGAGCACTACGCGAAGGACCTCCACGAGACGATGTGAACTGGGAACCACGGGCTGCGTGAGCGGTGAGGCTCCGGCCGCCTGGCCGACGGCGTCGAGGGCCCTCCCGGGAGAGCGGCGCGGCGTGTGGGCCGGGCGTGTGTGCGTACCGAGAATGCTCGCGTGCACTCCCCTCCCCCGCCTCCGTCCCCGTCCTCCGCCGCGCCACGGGCCGAGAGCTCTCCTGGGCGCGGCGCGTGGGCGCTGCTGCTCCTGTCCGCGGCCTCCGGGGCGGCGGACGCGTTCGCCTTCCTCTGTGTGGGCCAGGTCTTCGCGGGCGTGATGACCGGAAATCTGGTCCTGCTCGGCGCCTCGGCCGCCGGCGCCGGTGAGGACGGCGTGGCGCTGCGGGTGGTGACCGCGCTGGCGGCGTACGTCTGCGGGGTGGCGTGCAGTGCGTCGATGGCCGGGTCTCCGCTGCGGGTGCTGCTCCTGGCCGAGGTCGTCCTGCTCGAGGTGGCGGCCGTGCTGTGGGGGTTCGGTCTGGTCGCGTCGTACGGAGACCGGCTCGGGCTGCTGGCGCTCGTGTCGCTGGCGATGGGCATCCAGGGACGCGTACGGGCGACGCCCACGAACTACTTCACGGGGACCCTCACCTCTCTCGCCGGGCGTGCGGCGGCGCGGAAGCTGGAGCCTGGGGATGTCTGGGTGCTGGGGCGGCTGGCGGCGGTGGTGGCCGGGGCCGCGCTCGCGGCGTTGACCGAACGGTGGTGGAGCCCCGGGGCCGCGCTGGGTGCGGTCGTCCTGGCGGCCGGGGCGATGGTCCTCGAACCAGGGTGGCGCGAGGGCCGGAGTACGAGGAAGCCCCGGCCGGATCGGGGGAATCCAGCCGGGGCGGCTTGAGTGCGGGCGTGAAGGGCGGTCGCCTCTCGGCGAGGGGCTGCATGGGGCTTCGGCGGTGCGAGCTTCCCCATGGGCCGGCGGTGAGGCCCGGGGACACGGTCCCCCTCACACCCACGTATAGATGAACGATAAACCATCTAGGACTGTTCCCGGGAACCCGCCCCCGTGGATGTGATCCATGGCACGGAATCCCCGGTTCCGCCGCCGGTCGGGACCGGCGCCGGTCAGCTCCTGGACGCCTCGTCGGTGCCGTAACGGCGACGGAATCGCTCAACGCGGCCTTCCGTGTCGAGCACCTGGCGGCCTCCGGTGTAGAACGGGTGGCTCGCCGCCGAGGTCTCCACGTCGATGACGGGATAGGTGTTGCCGTCCTCCCAGGCCATGCGCTCGCCGGAGTCGGCGGTCGAGCGGGGCAGGAAGGCGACGTCCGCGGCGCGGTCACGGAAGACCACGGGACGGGAGACGGGGTGGATACGGGGCTTCATCGATGCGTTCCTTCCTCATCGCCGGTGTCGGCGGTGGTGACGTGCGAGGCTCTCCTCCGTGCGGCCGGCTCGGTGCGGTCAGCGGGTCTCGCGGAAGAGGACGTGCTGCCCGGCGGCGGCGTCGAACTTGCGGAGTTCCAGCCGGTCCGGGGTGTTGCGGCGGTTCTTACGGGTCACGTAGCTGCTGCCCGTTCCGGCGGTGGACCGAAGGGTCACGACGGGCCTGAGTTCGTTGCGTGCCATAGGCGCCTCCCGTGGTGCTAGACGACCCCACTCCCGTAACGGGAATGGCATTCGTTTTCGTTCTGGTGGAGTAACGCGGCCCACCCCGTCGGCATTCCCGGGCCGGATCATCCCCGGACCGGCAGCCGTCAGAGGTGCGCCCAGCCCTCGTCCGGTCCGCGCTCCACCACCTCGGTCACCGCCAGGAAGCGGGCGGCCTCCTCCTCTCCGGCGGACCAGGACGGGTCGACGAGGCCGCTCAGCGCGACGAGCCGGAAGATCAGCGCCCGGATCAGCATCTGGGGCCAGCGAGGATCGCCGCCGCCGCCGGTGAGGAGAGCCGGGCCGGGCTCGTACCAGAGGAGGCCGTCCGCGATGATCACGGCCTCCGCGTAGAGGGGTGGTCGCCAGTAAGGGGAGAAGTCGATGACGACCGGGTCCCGTCCGGGCGCGGAGAGCACATTGCCGGTGAGGTCGCCGTGGACGAGCTGCTCCGCCGCCTCCACGGGCCGGCACAAGGACAGCAGGCGCTCGAACGGCTCGGCGAGCTCCGCGACCGCATCGGCTTCCCGCTCACCCCACGCAACCCGGTCGGCCACCGCCCAAGGATGCGTCCGGCGGTCGAGGAAGTCCGGGCGCGGCTGGTCACGCAAGGCGGCGTGGAAGGCGCGGCCCGCGGCGACGACCTCGGGCCACCGTCCGCCGGGACCGGAGCGGCCCTCCATGAACTCGGCGGCCGTCCAGCCGTCGACCACGCCGGCTCCCGACGCCGACCGCAGCGGCCGCGGCACGCGGAAACCGGCGCCCCTCGGCAGCCGTTCGAGGAGGGACGCGGCCCACTCCGACTCGCCGTCGGTCCCCTCCGCCGGCTTCAGGACGGCTCCGCCGACCCGCACGCTGCGTCCCTGGCCACCGGTCAACGGCTCAGGAATGCCGCGTACGCCGAAGGCGTCGAGGACGGAGTGCGGAGGAAGGATGACGGACGGCTGCTCGGGCCTGGAAGGCATCCTGCCGGGCGGCCCTGTCACACGCGCATGAACTTGCGGGCCGCTCCCCTGGAGTGCCTATGCCACCGAGGCGGGCCAACACCCCTCATCCGTACGCCCGTTCGGAGGATCTCCTCTCTCGCGCAGCCGGTGGCATATGCCAGAAGCAACGACGCATCGAGTGTTGTCGAATCCCTTACGGGCTGCCGCGGCCTGTGCGACAGTCGATAGCGGTCGACCCCGGAAACCCGGCCGCACCGCGCCTGTATCGGAGTACGAGATGCCGTCCCATCTGTTCGCGGACCGCCCCGCACCACAGCCTCCCGCGCACGATGCCGTCGACGCCTTGATCCATCGCGCGCGGCGACTGCGCGGAGACGTGGACGCCGTGGGACGGAACACGGCGGTGGCGGACGAGGACGCCCCTCAGGCGCGCTGGCACCGCGCGCTGTGCGACCTGGCCGTCCAGCATCTCGACAACCTCGACCAGCACCTCGGTCAGCTCAAGGCCGGCCTGCCCGCCCAGCGCTCCGCCGCCCGGGACGACCGCGCGGCCGAGGACGGCCCGGCGGCCGGCTCCTCGCCGCACCGGGTCGGCAGCGCCGAATGGAATCTGCTCACCGATGAGGTCAGCTGGTCCGACGAGCTGTACGCGATCTTCGGCCGGCCGCCCGGTTCACCGCCCCTCTCCCTGGACGACCTCCCCTCCGTCCTGCTCCCCGGAGACCAGCCGAAGCTGACCTCCATGGTGACGGGCTGTCTCGTGGACGGGCAGCCGATGGACGGCGAGTTCCGCATCGTCCTCCCCGACGGCCAGGTCCGTACGCTGCACATGACGGGCGAACCGGTTCTCGACTCCGAGGGGTGCACCGCCTCCATGTGGGCCGTGCTCCGGGACGTCGGCGAGCTGCGCCGCGGCGAGGAGACCGTCGACCGGAACCGGGACTCGGCGCGGCGCGAGGAGCACGCCGGAGGCGCGGAGAGCCGGACCGCCGTGGCTCAGGAGACCGCCGGGCCGTCGTGGCGCGGTTCGCTGCGGCTTCCGTACCAGGCCGGCGGCGCGCTGGACATCGCCGCTCACCACCTCCCCTCCGCGGCCGGCGGCCGGATCGGCGGCGACTGGTACGACGCGATGGAGCTGCCGGACGGCCGGACCCTGCTGGCCGTCGGCGATCTGACCGGGCACGGGCTTCCCGCCACCTCGGCCCTGGCCATGGTGCTCGGCGCGCTGCGCGGCATGGCCGTCGCCGGTGTCGAGCCGGGCGCCCTGATGGGTCACCTCGACCACCTCCTCGAAACATCGATGCGGCCCGCTCTCGGCAGCGCCTTGTGCTGCCGCTTCGACGCGGCGACCGGCAACCTCTCCTGGGCGCAGGCGGGACACCCCGCGCCCCTGCTCTTCCGCGACGGAACAGCTCGTCAACTGCCGACCCCGGACGGGGTGCTGCTCGGTGCCGCCTCTCAGGTCGCCTATGAGCAGGACGAGGTGCGCCTGCTCCCCGGCGACGTGCTGATGCTGCACACGGACGGCCTGACGCGGCGCGGCGACCGGGGTGCGGGCCCGGAGCAGCTGCTGGCCCTCGCCCCTCTGTTCGCACAGGCCCGTGACGCGCAGGAGTGCGTACGGGGCGTGGCCCGGGAGTTCGGCGGGGCCGAGCGCCTGGACGACGCGTGTGTGCTGGTCGCCCGCATCGAGGCGTGAGGGAGCGCTGAGCCGGTCTTCAGGACCGCCGGTGCGTCATGTCGGTCGGTACGCGCGGCGGTTACGGCCTCCGCCGGCGTTCGTGTACGGGGATCAGGCCTGCGTACCCCTGGCCTTCTTGGCTACCGGGCTCTGCGGCAGCGAGAGCTCGATCTGCTCGCGGAGGTCCTGGATCTTGGCGTATCCCGCGAACTGGCCGGTGAGCCGGTACATTTCGCGCAGCCGGTCCCAGGTGCGGTGCGAGGAGGTCTCTCCCATCGACACCAGCGCGAGCCGGGCGTACCGGTCGGCCTGTTCGGGGTCGTTGGCGATGAAGCAGGCCGAGGCGAGCGAGATGTAGTCGAAGATCTTGGACCGCTGGCGGCCGTTGATCCGCAGATCCAGGGCCTGTTTGGCGTGACGCTGGGCGATGGTGGCGGCCGCCGGGTCGTGCTCGGCCAGCGTGCGGAAGGCCAGGGCCTGCATGCCGTGCATGTCGGCCTCGTCGAACATCTGCATCCAGCTCGGCGCCGGTACATCGCCCTTGTCCGAGACGAAGAGCTCCTCCGCCTCGCCGAGGGTGCGCCGCATGGCCTGGCCCTTGCCCATCGCCGCCTGCGCCCAGGCCTCGATGGTGCGCAGCATCGCCTGCGTACGAGGCAGGGTCTCCTCGCCCGAGCCGGATTTCGCCAGCTTCATCAGGTCGAGGGCGTCGTCGGGACGGCCCAGGTGGACCATCTGACGCGCGGCGCGGGAGAGCGCCTCACCGGCGCGCGGCCGGTCGCCGCCCTCCCTGGCCGCGTGGGCGGCGATGACGAAGTACTTCTGGGCGGTGGGTTCGAGGCCGACGTCGTGGGACATCCAGCCCGCGAGTACGGCGAGGTTGGCGGCGACGCCCCACAGGCGGCGCTGGAGGTGGTCGGGGTGGCGGTAGGCGAGCATGCCGCCCACCTCGTTGAGCTGGCCCACGACGGCCTTGCGCTGGAGTCCGCCGCCGTGGGAGGCGTCCCAGGCGCGGAACACCTCGACCGAGCGCTCCAGGGCCTCGATCTCCTCGGAGCCCACGGGCGCGGCCTCGTACCGGTCGAAGCCGGCGGGGTCGGCGTGCTGGGGATCGTTGGCGCGTGGCGCGTCGGCCGCGGAAGCGGGGCTGCTGCGCAGCCAGTCGTACATGGGGCCGGCGATGGTTGAGCCGGCGGCGAGCGCGGCGCCCGCGCCCACCATGCCGCGTCGGTTGAGCATGAGGTCCATTCCCGTGAATTCGGTGAGGACCGCTGCCGTCCGTTCGGGCGCCCACGGCAATTGGTCGGGGTCGTGTTCCTTCCCCGCGTCACGCCGCTTCCCCACACGCCCGCGCCGGCCGAACCCGAGGTCCTCGATGGTCACGACACGGCCGAGCCGCTCGGTGAACAGGGCTGCCAGCACTTCGGGCACGGGATCACGGGGCGATTCCCCCATGTCGATCCAGCGCCTGACCCGCGAGGTGTCGGTGGCCAGCTGCGGGTGGCCCATGGCCGCCGCCTGCCGGTTCACCATTCTCGCGAGTTCGCCTTTGGACCAGCCGGCCAGGCCGAACAGGTCAGAAAGGCGGGTGTTGGGTTCTCCGGTCACGTCAAGCCCCCAGGTTCTCGGCTGACTTGACACTAACCCCCTGTCAGATGCGCTGTGACTATTCGCCAGGGTTCGCCAGGGTCCGCCAGATGGTCTGCCACCCGTGACTCGTTGTCAGGTAGGAAAGCGCCACCCCGCCCGGCAGCCCTAGGTACTCCCCAGGGTGCCGAACGGCCGTCGGCCGGGTTGGCGCACGTAACTTGTCGGCGCACGAAGGGATCTGTATCGCCCATGTACACAGCATCGTCCTCCGTGTCCGCCCCGCCCCGGCCGCTCCATCCCATGGGGACGGGCGGCGGGCCGTATCTCGCCCCCCACGCCGGTGCGCCGGCGCAGGGTCTGGGCCGGACCCGGCGGGCGGCGGGACCGGGTGCCGGACCTCTCAGCGGAAGGATCGACCTCTCCGGGCCGCAGGGCGCGCAGGTGCGGATGGCCATCGCCTCCGTCCAGCGCATCTGCCCCGAGTTCAACCCGGTCCAGGTCCTGCGGCGCAGCGGCCGTTCGGTCCTGATCGTGGGCGCCACCGGGCGTGCGACCGCCGTGGCGAAGTGTTTACTGGACCACTCCCCCGCCTGGACGGAGCGGTTCCAGCACGAAATAGCGGCGTACCGCGCGTTCGTCCGGCACCGCCCTCCGGTTCGGGTGCCCCGGCTGATCGCGGCGGACCCGGAGAACTGCACGCTGGTGATCGAGCGGATGCCCGGACGGGTGGCCGCGCTGACCCGGCACCCGGCGGAGGCGCCGCCTCGGGCCGACATCCGCGCGGCGCTCGGTGCGATCGCGCGGGTGAACGCGTGGCGGCCGCCGCCCGGGCTGTTCGAGGCGCCGCTGGACTACGGCTCGCGGATCGCGCGCTACCACGAGCTCGGTCTGTTCACCGACCGTGACCTGGGCGATCTGCAGAAGCTGCTGCACGGTCTGGCCCAGGCGGGCGGCCGCCAGGGCATGGGCCAGTTCTGCCACGGGGACGCGCTGCTCTCCAACATCCTGCTCTCTCCGACCGGTCCGGTGCTGGTCGACTGGGAGCACGCGGGCTGGTATCTGCCGGGCTACGACCTGGCGACCCTGTGGGCGGTGCTCGGTGACGCTCCGGTGGCGCGGCGCCAGATCAGCCAGCTGGCGCAGGCCAGGGGGCCGGCCGCGCGGGACGCGTTCCTGGTGAACCTGATGCTGGTGCTGACCCGGGAGATCCGTAACTACGAGACGGCCGTGCAGCGCACCATGCGCGAGGCGCCCGCGGTGGGCGCGGGCCAGGACCGGCCGGGGGTGCTCTCCTCGGGCGAGGAGCAGCGGCTGCTGCTGCGCAGGCTGCACGACGACTGCGCGATGGCGCGGCGGGCGGTGCGGGCGGCGGTCGGGACGCGCTGAGCGGGCACGACCGCGTGGGTCTTCGGGAAAAGGCGGGGTGCCGCCTCCTCCCGAGGGCCCACGACGGAGGAACCACTGTGTAAGGGAAGCGCGCTGCGCGACCGGTGCCGACACACCGGTCGCGCAGCGCGCTGTTCTGCGTCCGGGCTCGTCCGCTCGTCCGGCGGCCTCAGCACCCCCGTGGGCCACGCCCGCGCGTGACCGGCCCCTGACTCTGCGACGCCTCGACGCCTTCTCCGGGTGAGGCGCGCCACGAGACCCACGTCACCTACGAGGCTCGGTAGTGGGTAGGGGCCCATCCCCGCGGCGCCACGAAACATCCAAAACGCCTATTCCTCGCTATCCCCTATGAGAGTTAGTAAATAGGGTCATTGCTTCCTGTTCCGATGGCCGTTAACCATGGATTCCGGCAAGCACCGAGACCGAGCCTGCGACGAGCGCCCACCGGCGGTCGGCAGCCGACATCCCCTCGGTCTCTGCTCACGCGGCCACAGGCCGCGGATCCCGTCCCCAACAGGAAGAGCTCACGCATGCCCCGCACCATCCGCATCACCCGCTCCCACAAGCTCGCCACCGCCGTGCTCGTCGCGGCCGGTTCCGTCACGGCCATCGCCGCGACCGGCGGACAGAGCGACGCACAGCCCGCCGCGGCCAAGTCCTCCATCGCCGCGCAGAAGATCGCCGGTGAATCCACGGCGAAGGAAGCCGCGGCCGGGAAGGCCACCCAGGAGACCGCCGCGAAGAAGGCGGCCGACGCCGCCGCCGCTGCGAAGAAGGCTGCAGCGGACAAGGCTGCCGCGGAGAAGGCCGTGGCCGACCGCAAGGCCGCCGCGAAGAAGTCCGCCGAGAAGGCGCGCTCCGAGAAGCAGGCCGCCAACCGCTCCACCGAGCGCAAGGCCGTCGCCGCTCCCAAGCAGTACAAGAACAACCTCGACGGCTGGATCCGCGAGTCGCTCGACATCATGAAGAAGAAGGACATCCCCGGCTCCTACGAGGGGCTGCACCGCAACATCATGCGCGAGTCCAGCGGCAACCCGAACGCCGTCAACGACTGGGACATCAACGCGCAGAACGGCATTCCCTCCAAGGGCCTGCTCCAGGTGATCCAGCCGACCTTCGACGCCTACCACGTCAACGGCACCGAGAAGAAGCTCACCGACCCGGTCGCCAACATCACCGCCGCCGCCAACTACGCCGCGGACAAGTACGGCTCGATCGACAACGTCGACTCCGCGTACTGAGGCGTCGCGTACCAAGACTTCGTGCGCCGGGACTCCGCGTACTGAGTCGACTCCGCCTACGGGGCGAACCGCCATCCAACGGACACGGACCAGACCGCGATTATCCGACTAATCGCCCTGGTGCGTGCCCCGGTTGGCCGAAGGGTAGAGCTGGCGCGGACACCACTGGTCCGCGCGCTCACCGCGCGGAGGCTTCTGGAAAGGCCTGACGCACATGGCACAGCCCTTCTCACTGCCGGACTTCTATGTTCCGTATCCGGCACGGCTCAACACTCATGTGGAGGCGGCACGGACGCACACGCGTCAGTGGGCGCGCTCCATGGGGATGCTGGAGGGATCCGGCGTCTGGGAGGAGAAGGATCTGGAGGCGCACGACTACGCCCTGCTCTGCGCCTACACCCACCCCGACTGCTCGGCCGAGGCACTGTCCCTGGTCACCGACTGGTACGTGTGGGTCTTCTTCTTCGACGACCACTTCCTGGAGCTGTTCAAGCGCACGCCCGACCGTGAGGGCGCCAAGCGCTATCTGGACCGGCTGCCCGCCTTCATGCCGATGGAGCGCGGAGCCGCGACCCCCGAGCCCGAGAACCCCGTCGAGGCGGGCCTCGCCGATCTGTGGACGCGCACGATCCCCGCGATGTCGGACGCGTGGCGGGCCCGGTTCGCGGAGGCCACGGAGAACCTCCTCAACGAGTCGATGTGGGAGCTCTCCAACATCAACGAGGGCCGCATCGCCAACCCCGTCGAGTACATCGAGATGCGCCGCAAGGTCGGTGGCGCCCCTTGGTCGGCCGGGCTGGTGGAGTACGCGGCCGGCGCGGAGGTGCCCGCCGAAGTGGCCGACGCCCGCCCGCTGCGCGTCCTGCGCGACGCCTTCTCCGACGGCGTGCACCTGCGCAACGACCTCTTCTCGTACCAGCGCGAGGTCGAGGAGGAGGGCGAGAACAGCAACGGAGTCCTCGTCCTGGAGAAGTTCCTCGGCTGCTCCACGCAGGAGGCCGCCGAGGCCGTCAACGACCTGCTGACCTCACGACTCCAGCAGTTCGAGAACACCGTCCTCACCGAACTGGGCCCGCTCTGCGCCGAGAAGGGTCTCGATCCGGCGCAGGCCGCTTCCGTCCTCGCGTACGTCAAGGGGCTCCAGGACTGGCAGTCCGGCGGCCACGAATGGCACATGCGCTCCAGCCGCTACATGAACGGGGGCGGGGCCGGCGAGGCGGTGCCGGGCTTCGGCATGTCCGCGGCCTCGATCAGGTTCACGCCGCGTTCGGAGACGGCGCGGGCCCGCAGCCACAGCCATCTGCCGTTCCAGCACGTGGGCCCCTCGATCGTCCCCGACCTGAAGCTGCCGTTCTCCACGACACTGAGCCCGCATCTGGAAGGCGCCCGGGTCCGGCTCGTCGACTGGGCGCGGCGGATGGGCATCCTGGAGGCGCAGCCGGGGGTTCCGGGCTCGCACATCTGGGACGAGGAACGGATCATCGCGATCGACCTCCCTCTGTGTGCGGCGGGCATTCATCCGGACGCCTCACCGGAGGAGCTGGACATCTCCTCGGCGTGGCTGGCCTGGGGTACGTACGGTGACGACTGGTTCCCGGTGGTGCACGGGCGGGCCAGGGACCTGGCCGGGGCCCGGGCGGCCAACGGGCGGCTCTCGCTGTTCATGCCGCTGGACGGCGAAGGCACCCCGGAGCCGGTGAACGCGCTGGAGCGGTCGCTCGGCGATCTGTGGCGCAGGACCGCGGCGCCGATGGACCTGGACGCGCGGCGCACGTTCCGGGACGCGATCGAGTCGATGACCGAGAGCTGGCTGTGGGAGCTGGCCAACCAGGCGCAGAACCGTATTCCCGATCCGGTCGACTACGTCGAGATGCGCAGGGACACCTTCGGCTCGAACCTGACGATGAGCCTGTGCCGGCTCGCCCACGACAGGAAGGTGCCGGCGGCGATCTACCGGAGCGGTCCGATGCGGTCGCTGGAGAACGCCGCCGCCGACTACGCGTGCCTGCTGAACGACCTGTTCTCGTACCAGAAGGAGATCGAGTACGAGGGTGAGGTGCACAACGGCGTCCTGGTCGTGCAGAACTTCTTCGGCGTCGACTATCCGACGGGCGTGGCGATCGTGCACGACCTGATGAACTCGCGGCTGCGGCAGTTCCTGCATGTGGCGGAGGTCGAACTACCGGTGCTGTACGACGACTTCGACCTGGACGCCGAGGCGCGGGAGGTGCTGGCCGGTTATGTGCTGGAGCTCAAGCACTGGATCGCGGGCATCCTGATCTGGCACCGGGGCTGCCGCCGGTACCGCGAGGAGGACCTGCGACGCGGCCACGGCGCTCCCTGGCACCTCAGCGGTCCCACGGGTCTCGGTACGTCGGCGGCGCAGGTGACGCGGCTGTTCACGGAGCTGGCGGGCAGCAGGGCCTAGGCAGGGGTCGCTCTCGGCTCGTCGCGAGGTTGTGGCGATGGGCCGGGTAGCGACCATGAGAATAGGCCTCCCGCATATGCGGGAGGCCTATGCAGTGACGTTTCAGCCCTGCTGGAACAGCTCTGCCGGGAGGGGCTTGAGGAGGGTGTACAGATCGTCGGTGATGGGCCGGTCCCAGCTGGCGATGGTGACGAGCACGCCGTCGCTGCGGTCGAACTGCACGCAGGCGATCCGGCTCTCCGAGAGCTTGACCCGGCGGACGATCAGCAGGTTGTCGCCCTGCATCACGGGGACGTCCTCGCTGCTGACGACCTCGATCGGCTCGTCGTTCTCCAGGGCCAGCAGCAGCTGCGCGACCTCGAAGGGAACCTGTCCGTCCTCGGTCTCGCGGGCGGGCGAACCGGCCGGGAGATTACCGATGATCATGGCCGGGCCGCGGCCGCCGTACAGGTCGTAACGGAGGAAGACGCCCTGACAGCTGCCGTCGGGCGCGGGGAGCAGACCGGCGCCGAGGTTGCCGGGCCAGTCCCCCGGGTCCATGGCCAGGACGTCGAAGTCCGGGCCCGCGGGTGTTGCGGCGCTACGGCGGCGGAGGAAGGACATGCTGCCATGGTACGTGGCCCGGCTCACCTCGCGGAGCCGGGCCAGAAGCGGAACGTGGCCCTTCGCCGAGGCTCTTCCGTGATGGGTACGAGACTCTTCCGCGTGGAATAGGCGCAACTTCGCCCGCGACGAGGCCAAGTGCCGCATACCGTTGGATCACCGCCGTGCGCCGTCCTTCGCGGCAGCGGCGCGTACGGGGACGGCGGCAGGCAGCGGGACGGGTACGGCGTCACGCCGGAGGAGAGGACAGGATGACGGTGGAGGGCACAGTGAGCGGGCTGGAAGAGCGGGTGGTGGGACGCGCGTGGATGGTGCGTCTGGACCCGGCCGACCGGGGAGGCGCCACGGTACGCGTCTCGTGCGGCCGTCCGGCCTGCGCCCCCCAGGTTCTGCCCTCCGCCGCCGTCGGCCGGACGGCGGCCGTCGCGCACCTCGCGTCGCATCTGCGGGCCGCGTCGGGGCCCCGGCCCGAGGCGTACTGCGCCTGCCGGGCCGAGGAGTGCCACACACACGTCCGGGACGACGGTCCCCGCGACCGTACGCCTGCCTCGCGGTGCGGAGGCCCGGTGGTCCTGGCCGTCATCAACGACCGGCAGGGCCGCTGGTGGCGGGCGCTGGAGTGCTGCGCGCGCTGTGCGGCCGCCCACCCCTCCGCCAAGATCGTCGCCACCGCTCCGGCCGCCGCTCCACCGGCGCCCGCGACGGGAGCACGCGCGGCGGCCGGCCGTCCGCCGGTCCCGGCCGGCCCGCAGTTCTCGCACGCCGCCTCGTCCGAGCCCCCCGTGCCCGAGTCGGTGCCCGCTCCGCGCACTCCCCGCACGAAGCCCCGGCGCAACCGCAGGACCGGGAAGATCGCGCAGCGCTTCGTCCCGTACGACCTGCACCCGATCGCCCTGCGCGACGAGCTGATCGAGCTGGGCGACCTCTTCCGGGCCTACCAGCAGCGTCCTGAACCCGACCTGGAGGAGCTGGCCGAGCTCCACGCCCGTAAGGCGAAGGCCTTCACCACCTGGGCCGAGGTCACCGGTGAGACCGAGCTGCGGCTGGAGGCCCAGCGCGCCGAGCAGGCGGCCGCCGCCGCTCTCCTCCAGCACCAGCAGCGCACCGGCCAGAGCCCGGTCGGCGAAGGAGAGGTCACCAACCGGCTGCTGCCCGGGCTCACACAGTGGGAGCACGCGCGGACGGTCCTCGCGCATGTCGCCGACCACACTCCGCTGCCCGGCCCGGAGGCCCGGCTGATGGCGGTGGTGCTGACCTTGCGTTCGGCGCTCACCGGCACCGGCAACCTGGTGGGTCAGGATGTCCGGGGCCTGCCGCTGACGGAGCCGGAGGAGTTGATCGGCCGGCTCGTGGAGTGCGGCTGGCTCTCCATCCCCGGCACCGCCGACGATCTGCTCGCCTCCCGGCCGGAGAGTCCCACTCCGATCACCATCCCGTCGCTGATGCCCGACGAGGACGGACAGGGCCCGTTCGACTTCGGCCGCAAGACACGTCCCAAGCTCAGCGGCTGGGCCCAGCGGGTCATCGGCGACAAGAAGCTCCGCAAGAAGAAGACCGGTGCCGCCACCCGGCTCCTCGCCCTGGCCCTGGCCGTCCGGACCGGTACGGACGGACGGCTGGGGCGTGAGGGCGAAGGCGTCGACCTCGCGGTCCTCACCTCCTGGTGTGCCGTCGAACCCGGCGAACTGGAGGCTCTGGTCGAGCAGTTGACCGTGGCGGACTGGCTGGAGGAAGCCGTCGTCACCGACGACCGCCTCACGGGCCGCCTGGCCGAACGGGTGATGCAGGTCAGCTGCCCGCTGCCGTGAATCCCGCGCACGGGCCCAGCACGCCTGCCCGGCGTCACCCGGCAGGCCCTCCTGGGCCCGTCACCCCGGCGGAGACTGCGATCCGACGAGCCACATGGCGAAGAACTGCGCCCCGCCGCCGTAGGCATGGCCGACCGCCCGGGTCGCCCCGTCGATCTGGTGCTCGCCCGCCCGTCCCCGTACCTGGAGAGCGGCCTCGGCGAAGCGGATCATGCCGGACGCGCCGATGGGGTTGGTCGACAGCACTCCGCCCGACGGGTTGACCGGCAGGTCGCCGTCGAGTTCGGTGGCGCCCGCCTCGGTGAGCTTCCAGCCTTCGCCCTCTCCGGCGAAGCCGAGGTTCTCCAGCCACATCGGCTCGTACCAGGAGAACGGGACGTACATCTCGACGGCGTCGATCTCCCGGCGCGGGTCGGTGATCCCGGCCTGCCGGTACACGTCGGCGGCGCAGTCCTTGCCGGCCTGCGGTGAGACGAAGTCCTTGCCGGCGAAGAGCGTCGGTTCGCTGCGCATCGCACCGCCGTGCACCCAGGCCGGCGGATGCGGTGCGCGGGCGGCGCCGGTGCGGTCGGTGAGGATCATCGCGCAGGCGCCGTCGGACGAAGGGCAGGTCTCGGAGTAGCGGATCGGGTCCCAGAGCATGGGCGACGCCTGGACCTTCTCCAGAGTGATGTCCGTGTCGTGGATGTGCGCGTGCGGGTTCTTGAGCGCGTTGCGGCGGTCCTTGTACGCGACGAGCGAGCCGACCGTGTCCGGTGCTCCGCTGCGGCGCATGTACGCGCGCACGTGCGGGGCGAAGAAGCCGCCGGCGCCGGCGAGCAGCGGCTGCTGGAAGGGGACGGGCAGGGAGAGGCCCCACATGGCGTTGGACTCGGACTGTTTCTCGAAGGCGAGGGTCAGGACGGTCCGGTGGACACGGGCGGCGACCAGGTTGGCGGCGACGAGCGCGGTCGAGCCGCCGACCGAACCCGCCGTGTGGACGCGGAGCATCGGCTTGCCGACGGCTCCGAGCGCGTCGGCGAGATACAGCTCCGGCATCATGACGCCTTCGAAGAAGTCAATTGCCTTGCCGATGACGACGGCGTCGATGCCGCTCCAGGTCAGTCCGGCGTCCTCCAGTGCGCGGAGAGCCGCCTCGCGGACCAGTCCGGCGATGGAGACGTCGTGCCGGGCGGCGACGTGCTTGGTCTGGCCGATGCCGACGACGGCGACGGGCTCCTTAGGCATGAGCGCTCTCCCCTTCCAGGACGGCGACCAGGTTCTGTTGCAGGCAGGGCCCGGAGGTGGCATGGGCCAGGGCCCGGTCGGACTCGCCGCGGTGGATGCGGGCGGCGGCCTCGCCGAGCCGGATGAGGCCCGCGGCCATGATCGGGTTGGCGGCGAGGGCTCCTCCGGACGGGTTGACACGGGTGTCGTCGCCGAGTTCGAGAGCCTTGCGCAGGATGACCTCCTGCGAGGTGAAGGGGGCGTGCAACTCGGCGGTGTCCACGGGTCGTTCGAAGGCTCCGGCGTACTGGGCGGCGAGCCGGGTGGAGGGTGAGTCGGTCAGGTCGCGGACGCCGAGGCTGTGGGCCTCGATGCGGTGGTCGATACCTCGGATCCAGGCAGGCCGCGCGCACAGGGCGCGGGCGGTGTCGTCGGCGGCGAGGATGACGGCGGCGGCGCCGTCGCCGATGGGCGGGCAGTCGCCGGTGCGCAGCGGGCGCACGAGGTGGTCGCCTGCGGGGACGTCGCCGGTGAGCTGGGCGTACGGGTTGGCAGTGGCGTCGGTGCGGTTGCGGGCGGCGATGGAGGCGAGGGCCGTCTCGTCGGTGCGGCCCGCGTCGATGAGCGCCTGGGCCTGGAGAGCGGCGAGCGCGACGGAGTCCGGCCAGAGCGGCGCGAGGTAGTACGGGTCGAGCTGGCGGGTCAGGACGTCGCGGACCTGGCCGGGCGAGGATTTGCCGTACGAGTAGACGAGCGCGGTGTCCGCCTCGCCGGTCATGATCTTCACCCAGGCCTCGTACAGCGCCCAGGCCCCGTCCATCTCGACGTGCGACTCGGAGATCGGCGGGTGCGCGCCGACACCGTCGAGCGCCATGGTGAAGGAGAAGGCGCGCCCGGCGAGGTAGTCGGCGGAGCCGGAGCAGGTGAACCCGATCTCGTTCGCTTTGAGGCCTGTTGAGCCGAGGACCTCGTGGAGGACGGGCATCAGCAGGTCGACCTCGGAGAGTTCGTCGGTACGCCGCCGGTGCGCGGTCTGGGCGAAGGCGACGATCGCCACGTCTCGCATCTACACCAGCTCCTTGTACGTGTCGTAGTCGGCGTCGGGCTCGCCGGTGGGCCGGTAGTGGTCGGGATGGCGTGCGCCCTCGGCCCAGACGGGCTCCACGCGCAGCCCCATGCGCACCTGGTCGTACGGGATGCCGGCGATGCGGCCGTGGAGCGCGAGGTCGGCGCCGTCGAGCGCGATGTGGGCGTAGACGTACGGGACTTCGATGTCGAGATTCCTCGCTTTGATGTTGACGATGCAGAAGGTGGTGACGGTCCCGCGCGGGCCGACCTCGACCTCCTCCTCGGTGGCGATGCCGCAGGTGGGACAGGCTCCGCGCGGCGGTACGTAGACCTTGCGGCAGGCGGGGCAGCGTTCGCCGACCGTGCGGTGGCCTTCCAGGGCCTTGAGGTAGGCGCTCTGGGCTCGGCCGGGGGTGTGGGTGTAGTCGAGGCGGGCCGGGACGGTGATGCCGGTGACGGCGTCGGTGAACTCGCCGTCGTGCGGCGCGGGTCCGGTCGGTCCTGGCTCACCGTCGTACGGCTCGAAGCAGGCGATGTCCGTGATCGCGCCGGTGCGGTCGGCCGCCCAGCGGATCCGGACCCGCATCCCGGTGTGTACGGCGTCGGGTCCGGGCGCGTCCAGCGCGTGCAGGAGCGCGGTGCCGGCTCCGTCGAGCCGGACCAGAACCCAGGCGAACGGCGTCGCCAACGGCTGGGCGCGGCGCGGCGACGGGTTCCAGGCCCAGGTGGTGACGGTGCCGGTGGCGGCGACCTCGACCAGCTCGCGGAGCTCGTTCGCGGTGACGGGGTCGTACTCGACGGGCGGGACGAGGACCGTGCCGTCGTCCGTGCGGACGCCGAGGACGGTGCGCTCGCGCAGTCCGGTGAGGAACGCGCTCTGGACGGGACCGAGGGAACGGGTGAAGGGGAATTCGACGACCAGCGGGGCGCTGAGGATGTCGGTCATGGGCTCTCTCCGTAGGCTCAGGGCTCAGGCGCGCCGGTAGACGGGCGGGCGCTTCTCGGCGAAGGCGCGAGCGCCCTCCTTGGCGTCCTCGGTCGCGAACACGGGCCAGCCTCGCTTGAGTTCGGCGGCCAGCGCCTCGCTCTCGGTGAGCTCGGCGCCCTCGTAGACCGAGGCCTTCACCGCCTCCACGGCGAGCGGCCCGCAGGCGTTGATCCGCTCGGCGACGGCGAGGGCCTCCTCCAGCGCGGTGCCGTCGGGGGCGACGCGGCCGATGAGCCCGATGGAGGCCGCCTCGTCGGCGGTGTACGGGCGGCCGGTGAGGAGCATTTCGAGGGCGTGCGTGCGGGGGATCTGGCGCGGCAGCCGGACGGTGGAGCCGCCGATCGGGAAGAGGCCGCGCCGCACCTCGAAGAGCCCGAAGGTGGCGCCCGCACCGGCGATGCGGATATCCGTTCCCTGGAGGATCTCGGTCCCGCCGGCGACACACGGCCCCTCCACGGCGGCGATCACCGGTTTCCGCGGCCGGTGGTGGCGCAGCATCGCCTTCCAGTGCAGGTCCGGGTCGGCCGCCATCCGCTCCCGGTACTCCTGGCCTTCCATCCCGCCGCCCGCCAGCGCTTTGAGGTCCATGCCGGAACAGAAGGCGCCGCCCGCCCCGGTCAGGACGACCGAGCGCACCTCGTCGTCGGCGTCGGCCGCGAGCCATCCGTCGTACAGGCCGACGAGCATCGGCAGCGACAACGCGTTCCTGGCCTGGGGCCTGTTCAAGGTGAGCACCAGCGTGGCGCCCCGGCGCTCCACGGTGAGGTGTTCCGTACCGAGGTGTCCCGTACCGAGGTCTTTCGTACCGACGTCTTCCGTACCGCCCATGACGAACTCCCGTCTGCAGACCTGGAACAGGTTGCAGTAGCTGGGGTCGCAGTTCAATAGTTTTCTGACAGTCAGTCAGATTCTTTCGACGCCACCTCTTCCCACTTGTGCCGACCGGCGCTCTAATGACGGCCGAGTCACCAGTCATCCGGGGTCAGGAGGAACGGTGGAGTACAACCTTGCCGACCTGTTCGAGTCGGTCGTCGACGTGGTCCCCGACCGCGAGGCGCTCCTGTACGTGGACCATCCCGGTACGGGTGCCGAGCGGCGCCTCACGTACGCCGAACTCGACGCCGCCGCCAACCGCATCGCCCACCACCTCATCGACGCGGGTCTCCGCCCGGGCGAGCACCTGGGGCTGCACCTCTACAACGGGATCGAGTACCTCCAGGCGGTCCTGGGAGCCCTGAAGGCGCGGCTGGTGCCGGTGAACGTCAACTACCGTTACGTGGAGGAGGAGCTGGTCTACCTCTACCGGGACGCGGGCCTCGCGGCGCTGGTCTTCGACGGCGAGTTCGACGAGCGGGTGGCGGCGGCGTCCAGGCAGGCCGTTCGCCGCCACCGGCACCGGCTGCACCGTCTCCAGCTGCGTTTTTCCGGCTCCAGGGTTCCCCGCGGTGTACGCGGTGACGGCGTGGTTGGCGGCCGGGTCGCCGCCCGCCCATTCGGCCAGCGCCGCCGCCATGGCCTGCTGAGAGGGCCAGGACGTCCCGCAGCCGCTGCCGGCCGGGGCGATGGCGGGATCGGCCGCCGAGACCAGCCAGCCGTTGCAGGCGGTCAGCCAGGCCGGGTCGGCGGTGTACGTCTGGGCGAGCGGCGGAGCCCCGGTGTACGAGGTCAGCAGCCGGGGAGCCCCCGGGGCGTTCTCGAACCCCTCCTCGAAGAGCACGGTCGCCGCGCGGGGCACCGGCGCGGACACGGTCGCGGTTCCGGCGGGCGCGGGTACGGCGGCAGCAGGCAATGCGGCGGCCAGTACCGCCACGCACGTCAGGCCGGACGTCACGACGGCATGCAGGAACGGTACGGTCCGGCGCGGCCGGCCCGGTAGGTGTCTGTACACGTCTTTTCCTCCTCAATTCGCCCTACATCACCGCAACGGCGACATGCGGGACGCCTGTCGTCGACGGCGCGGGCCGCTCGACGGCCGCGGCCCGACCCGGCAGCGATGCCCGGCCGCGAAACGGTGACCAGTCTGGCTGCCGCGCCCGGACCCGGCAGCAGCGCACACAGGAGGGCAGGGCGGCGCGCGCCGGGCGCATGCGCCGTCAGGTCCTCTCCAGATACGCCATGGGAGTGCCGCCTCGGTGGGTCTCCGGCCGCGACGGGTCTGCCGACGACTACCGCTCGGGCCGTATCAACCCCCGAGAGGAACCAGCCACCGTCTCGACCTCGGCGAGCTCCGCACCAGGCGTTTGCGGACCCGGCCGTGTCCTGGTCCCGTCACCGGGGATCGGGCCCTCTCCCGCACACTCCATGTCGGCACGGGCCACCAGGAGCGTATCCGCGGCGGCACTCGGTGGAGAATCCTGCCGTTGCCCTGGCGGCCGTCGCCGACGCCGCACAGGAGACCGTCACCGAACGGCTCTGGCAGGCGTGGCCGCTCTGTACCGAGCACGACCTTGGCATGCATCCGCTTGAGGCGGAAGGGCGGCTCCCCCGGTGGTGCGCGGGCGAGCGCCGCCAGCACATTCGTGCAGCTGTGGGCGAGCTGGACGCACTCGTACGCCCGCGCCGCCCCAACCGCAAACGGCGACACCAGAACTAGAGACGACCCGGCCGGTTGCTGCTGCGGTGGCGGTGAGGCCGGCGGGGCGGGACGCGGACCGCTACGGGCGTTCGTTCGTCGCGCGGTGACCGCACAGCGGCCGTGCGGAATCCCGGCAGCAGTCCGGCCCCTCTCCGCCGCCGGCGGAGCAGTTGGGCACGACAGCGGCGCGCCCGGGTTCCGGCCGCGCCGCTGTCGAGCTGTGGTCAGCCCTCGGGGGAGCCCTCCGGGTCAGTGGAGCTTGTTGACGGCGGTCTTCGTCGTGGTGCGGAAGGCGGTCAGCGGGGCGTTCTTGAGGTCGCCCATCTGGCCCCAGCGGACGAGGGTGACGGTGCGGCCGTCGCGGCCGACGGAGAAGAGGTGGATGTCGGAGATGCCGATCTGCGGGTCGGTGGTGTCCAGGCTGTAGACCCAGGCGCCCTCCTCGACGGCGAGCTTGCCGTGGGAGGCGCTGACGGCTTGCAGGCCCGGGTTCTGCTGCTCCAGCAGGGGGCCGCAGCCGGCGAGGGCCCCGCGGAGGGTGTCGACCAGCTTCACGGCGTCGGCCTCGGTACGGGCGACGGTGGTGACCTGGACGCCGTTGGTGTCGAGCTCGGTGCTGAACTCGCGGTAGCGGGTGTTCTGCGCCGGGATCTTGTACGGGGCGCAGAGGACGCCGCCGTTCTCCGGGACGCCGGTGAAGACCTCGGTGGCGGTCCACGGCGTCGACGACGGCGGCATCTGGGAGGCGGCGAGGAAGGCGGGCTGGGCAGCGGCCTGCGCCGGGACTGTGGCGAGGGCCGCGAGGCCCAGTGCGGCAGCGGCTGCGGTGGCGAGTGCGGTGCGGAGCTTGTTCATGGTGGTGGATCCCCCGTCGGGTCGCTCTTCGGTCAGTGCTCAACCAGCGTGGGGCCGGCGCCCCCCGGTTGCAACGATCACGCGCCCACCAGCCGTCCCGGAACCATTCCACCCCCGCTGACCTGCAAGGACGTGAAGGATGGGACGCAGGGTCGAGGGGGATGGAATGCCGAAGGACGCCGCCGTCGAGGAGTTCGCGGGGCTCGTGCGCGCGCTGAAGGCGCGGGACGGGAGGAGTTACGAGGCGCTGGGCCGGCGGCTGAGCGTCAGCGCGTCCACCCTTCACCGCTACTGCTCGGGCGCGACCGTCCCGGAGGAGTTCGCATTGGCCTCTTCAAGTTGGCGTTTTCATGCTGTCTCTGCGGGGTGAAACGGCAGTTCAGAGGCGTGCGCAACGGGACGAGGCGCCTAGTCGTTGCGGGCTGGACACCAGGCGCGGGCGGAATGGTCGTGACGACAGGGATGAGGCTGACGGTGCCGCTGGTACACACCAAGCGGTTGAGCAGATCTCGGCGCCGAAGTACTCCCAGCTGCTGAAGTGCCGCCAGACCGTGCGGGCTCTCGTGCCCGCGGCCGAAGAGCCCGACCGGTACATCGGTTGCCTACGGCGCACTCTCGTACTCGACGACGGAGTTCTCGCACGGCGCGGCGAGTGCAACAAGCTCGGTCCGCTCGGTCTCGTCCATGCTCAGGCTCCAGCGGAGCTTGGGGCCGGTCCAGCCGACGGCGGGCGTCAGCAGACTGGAGCACGTCGCCACGAGGACCGGCCCTACGGCCGCATACGGGGCCAAGACCGACGCAGAGTCCGGAATCCCGATCGGCCCAGGACTCGGACTGCCAAAGGCGTCAGCGTCAGTGAAGGCCGCAGCCACCTCAGCGACAGCCGTCCCGGCTCCGGGCAGCCGAGGAGAACTTCGCCGATGGCCGCCGTAACGACACTCGCGAGCCACGCCGAGCACGAGCGCCACCAGTACCGGGAGGTGGCCGGATGAACGCCGATGACGAGCAGGCGCGGCAGGGAGTACGGACACGACCACAGCCATCCCAACTCCCCGGACCGCTGCCGGCCGCAAGACGTACGCTGCGCCGCGCTGTGGGCGCGCCGTCGGACGGACTGCCTCGCGCGGAGAACACAGCACCGCTCGGTAGCTAGAGCCGGTCCACGTCGGCTCACCTCCGCTCGATCGGAGGTGAACCGTCGTGGGTGGCTGGCCGTCTCATCGGCCACCCGTGCTCCGCGCGAGCAGAGGTGAACCGCTCACCGGGACCGTGGACGTCCCCGTGGTCGGGTGCTCGGCAGGCTCCACACGGCCCTCGCAGACGACAACGCCGCGTCGCTCCTCGACCCCATCCGCGCCGCCCGCCCTTACCTGGCCACGCACCCCAGCCTCGCTGACCAGATCGACGCCCTCACCGAACCCGCCGAGCCACCTAGCTGACTCGCGCATACCGCAGGGCCAGCCCCGTGAGACCGGCCCTGCGGTATGCACCCCGGTACCGGCCGCCGCCTTCTACGCCCACTCTGCTCGCCGGTGAGTCGGCTGCGCAGCTCTCGTAGCGGGCGCCCACGGCCACGACATCAACGAGCCTGCCGCACGGGCACCGTCGACGCGGCGCAGCGTAATAAGCTCCGTTGATGCTGACCGAGACGTTATCCAACCACCCGGCTGCCCTGGTCGAGGAGACGAGCACGGCGCTCGACGAGCAGCAACGTCACGTGGCATGGCACGAGCACCACGTGATTGAGCTGCGGAAGCAGCGCAGAGCCGCGCGCAGTTGGTGGCAGATCCTGCAGAGGCTTAAGGACCGCCGCGAGGTCGAGACACTGCGTGCAAACGGACCGCAGGTCGATCCGGGACTGCGGTCGGAACTCGCCCGTCGCCAGGCAGGGATGGCCGCAGAGGACCGAGCGGCGTACGAGCTGTCAGTGCTGTCAAACGATTGGCGGCTGTTTCGGGGTTACGCCAACCGACGGGGTGAGGTGGATCTGCTTCTGGTCGGGCCGCAGGGGATCTGGGCGGTAGAGGTCAAGGGCCGTGCTGTGGTGGTGCACGTTGACGGCCACCGATGGACGTTTGAGAAGTTTGACCGGTACGGCAACCAGGTCGGGCAGGGAGTGCTTCAGGACAAGCGGGGACGAAGCTGGGGCCAGCAAGTCCACGACGTTGGCCGGCAACTGGAGAAGTTTCTCAGTTCGCGTGGGCTCAGGGTGCTGGTGAATCCTGTTGTGGCCGTCGTCAATGACAACGCAGCAATGGGTAGCTTTCGTGATTCCACAGTCATGCTCAGTATTGGCACCGGCTACCTGCTCGGTGCCATCCGCGACACACCCGTCGTGCTGGATTCCGGTGCCAGGGACCGCGTCTCCGCTCTGATACGCCGCGACCACAATTTTCACGCCAATCGTCGCCTCTGACAGAGGAGCGCCCGAAATTTGGCAGGCCGGATGGGGTGTGGCATTTGCAGTCAACTGATAGCTGGGGACCATCTTCCTCGCGCCCAGCCTCAGGCCGGCAACGGTTCTTCAGAACCGGCTCCAACCGGGGGCGTGCGTTACGCCGATGACGCGGGACCGGTTGCAGACCCGGTGCTTGAGGTTCGACGCGGTAGAACACGTTCGGCACCCCGCGCTTGCCGATTGCGGACGGGAACGGTGAACATCGGCGGGACGCACAAGATGACGGTCCTCGTGACCGCCGAGATGGTCCGCGGCCTCGTCGCTGCTTGGCCAGATCGGCTCCCAGCCGCTCCTGGTGTGCCCGGGCGGTGCTGGCCCGCAGCCGGAGTTCCGCGGCCGCGGCATCGGCTGCTGCTGCACCCACGGCCAATACCTGGTGCTCTCCGCGCGAGCGGAGGTGAGCCGGACCACTACGAGCGCGACCGGCTGTGCGCCGAGTGCTCTCCGCTCGAGCGGAGGTGAACCGTCGTGGGTGGCTGGCCGTCTCATCGGCCACCCGTGCTCCGCGCGAGCAGAGGTGAACCGCTCACCGGGACCGTGAACGTCCCCGTGGTCGGGTGCTCTCTGCGCGAGCAGAGGTGAGCCGCCATGTTCTCGGAGATGCGCGTGGGCTGCCGGACTCCCTCACTGGAGAGGTCGGACAGCGGCTGGTCGAGGCCACACACGCCTACTGCCCCTACTCCAAGGCGACCCGGGGGAACATCGACGTGGAGCTGGTCATCGAGTAGTCCCGTCGTCAGGCGGTCGGTCCCGTGTCCAGGCGGTCAGGCGGTCAGGCGGTCAGGCGGTCAGGCGGTCAGGCGGGCCAGCACTGCCTCGACCGCCCGGCGTACCGCGTCACGCGCCTCGTCCGTCGGGCCGAGGGTCTCGAATCCGTGGCGCCCTTCCGGTACCTCGACCACCTCGATGTCGGCTCCGCAGCGCCTCGCGGCGGTCAGGAACGCCTCCACGGTCGCGGCGATCTCGACCATCTCACGGCCCGCCCGGACCAGCACGATCGGGAGCTTCCCCGCCCGGGCGACCGCCCGCACCGGGTGGAAGCGGGCGTCCGCCACCCCCCAGCTCGGCAGCGGGGCCAGGATCGGGTAGTTGGCGGCCAGGCAGCGCAGCCAGGCCGGGGGCGCGGCCAGCCAGTCCGCGGTGAGGGGGCCGCCTCCCGAGAAGAACCACAGGGCGATCCGGTCCGCGTCGACCCGGGGGTCGGCCCGCACCCGTTCCACCGCGGCGGCCACGTCCTCGGCGGCCCGCGCGTAGTCGGTCAAAGCGTGCAGCCGGTGGTCCACGGTGGCGGCCACGGCTCCGTGCCCGGCGACGTACTGGGCGTACCCCGTCAGGGTCGGCCAGTCCCGGGGCGTCGGCCGCACCCCGGCGGGTACGGGGCCGCCGTGGACGAACACCACGGCGGGGTGCGGGCCCGGCCCCTCGGGCAGGTACAGGTCGGTGTTCCCGGTCCGTTCACGGGGGCGTTCGGGTACGTCGAGGAGGAACGGCCGCAGATGCGAGGGCGGTTCGGCGGTGTCGGCGGGCTTCAGCCGGTGGCCCCGGCCGGCTGCCGCCTCGGTCAGGACCTCGGCCAGCTCGACGGGGCAGGACAGCATCGGCCAGTGGCCCGTGGGCAGTTCGAAGAAGGTCACCCGGGGGTCGGCAAGGGCCTGAATCGCGGGTTCGCCGACGTCCACCATCAGCTGGACCAGCTCGATGCCCGGCCCGTTGCCCGTGCACAGCACCCCGGTCACGGGGACCGCCTCCACAGCACCGGTGAGGCGCAGCGGCTGGCGGAGTGTGCCCAGGGGCTGCGGTGCCGCGAGGGCGGTGAGCCCGTCGAGGGCCGCCTCGGAGAGTCCGGCGGTGCTCCCCCAGCGGGACCACGCGTCCCGGGCGGGCGGCGGCAGTTCACCCGCCTGCCCTACCCCGTCCCCTCCCCCGCCTTCGGTAAGTTCCTCGCGCAGGCCCTGGTCGGGCAGCGCAGCCAGGGCCGGGACGCCGTCCCGCGGCGACCGGCAGGTCGAGACCGCGCAGCGAGCGGATCAGGCTCAGCCGTTCCACGGCCTCCGGGGCGTACCTGCGGTGCCCGCCCGCGCTGCGGGACGCCTCCGGCAGCAGCCCGCCGTCCGAGTAGAAGCGGACGGTCTTGACGGTGACGCCCGCGTACTCGGCCAGCTCACCGATCGTGCACAGGCCGTCGTACGACGAGAACACTTGAACCTCCCTCAGGGGGAGTTCCTACGGTACCGGCGAGCGCTGCCGGCGAGTCGGGCCGGTGCGCGGAAGAGCAGGCGACGAGGAGGAACCATGACTGTATTCATCCTGGTGGCGGGGGCGTTCACCGGCCCGCACGTATGGCGGGACACAGCCGCGCGACTGACCGCGCAGGGCGCCGAGGTGGTCCGGCGGCGCTCACCGGGCTCGGGGGGCGCCCCGCCGGTCCCGGCGAGGCCGTCGACCTGGAGACGCACATCGCGGACGTGATTGCGGTGATCGACTCGGTGGCGGTGGGGAGCGACGGCGACATCGTGCTCGTCGGCCACGACTACGGCATCCACCCGGCGCTGGGCGCGGCGGACCGGCGGGCACGGTCGGTCGCACGGATCGTCCACCTGGACTCCGGGATGCTCCGACGTACGGCGCGTCCTCGACGAGCAGGACGCCGGGGACGCGGCCGATGTGCTGGAGGCGGCGGTCGACGGCCGGCTGCGCGTACTCGGCTCCGAGCTCAGGACCCTGCGCTGGCGGGAGGCCGCGCTCCAACTGGTGCGGGACTGCCCGCCGGAGGACCGGCCCGCCCGACTGCGCCTGGTCGGCGCGGTGGCCGCTCCGCCGAGCACCGCTGCCCTGGTCCGGTTCTGGCGCACGTGGCTGCCCGCCCGGATGCCCGCCCGGTCGGTCGGGGCGTTCCTGGAGGCGGCGGTACCCCAGCCGCCCGACGACCCACGCCCGGATCAGGTGCTCGCCTTCGCCCGGCTGTACGCCTTCGTGACCCGGCCGTGCGGAGAAAGCGGCGGCGGCCCGTGCCAGCCCAGGGCGCACAGCTCTGCCGGGGCCCGTGAGTCGGCCGTGCTGTACGCGGGTCTCGCGACGGCGTACGACCTGGCGGGCGGGGAGATGCGGCGGGGCGGGGCGCCCCGTCCGGGTGAGGCCCTGGACGGGTTCGTGGACGCGTACGCGAGTACGTACGGCACCCGCGACACTCCCGGATTCCGCCGTCGGCTCGCCGGTCAGCTCGCGGCCGATCCGCGTATCGACCGGTACTGGGAGCTGACGGCCGAGGTGCTCGGCGCTCCGGGCGGCCACCCTCAGCCGACGCCCGGAACGGCCCATGACTGGCTCCTGGAGGCGCTGGACACTCATCTGTCGACGTCCACGTCATCTTCGGCGGACGCCCCCAGTCCACCGTTCTCAGGGGCGCGGCCCGCGAGCTGTTCGCCATGGTGATCCTGGCGCGGGTCACAGCCGACACCTGACAGGTCCTCGCCCAGGCCGCCGGCCGCCCCCAAGAAGCGCCATCCCCAGCGGGGCCACTTCCACGTCGTCCAGCACGGCAGGTCGACGAGACGCAGGCGATCCAGATGACCGACGTCGACGTCGTCATCTAGCTCACCGACCCGGACGACCCCGCGGCCTGACCGAACCCCTGACACACATCACGGCCCCGGCGAATCGCCGTCGATCGCGCGGAAGACTATGTCGTCCCCGCCCGGGTTTCGACGGTGCAGTCGTGGACGGTGTCCGGCCTTGTGCGCTGCTCCCCGTACGCGCAAGGAGCAGCGCAAGGTCTTCGCCACCAGCATGTCCGACCTGGGACCATCCCAACGGGCGCGGAGAGCCGCGAACACTCGAGCAGGGCCGGGCCCCCGGTCAGCGGCAAGCGCAGCTAGTCCACCCCGCCGGTGCGCAACCGGTGAAGACGTGTGGAGGCGAGCGACAGTCCTGCGATTCTGTGCGCTGACAGGTAGTCGGCTCCTGAAGGGCATCACCACCATGCGCATGACCCGTCTCACCACCACCGTTCTGGCCGCTGCACTCAGCTGCGCCGGTGTCCTCGCCGCCGGCCCCGCAGCCGGCGCTTCCGCAGCGCTGGGATGCCAGTACAAAGTCCTGTGGCCGACCGCCGGAGTGTACGAGAACCCGAATCCGAACAGCGTGGTCGTCAAGACCAAGCACGCCGGTGACATAGTCGGCGCCTCGACCTGCGAAGGCGCCGGATACAACGAGTACGGCTACGTTCTCGTCACCACCGACGCGGCGGCCGACGGCCGGGGCTGGATACGTGACCAGGCCGTCGTTCAGATCTGACGCACCCGCACGGCCCCAGGCCGAGCCCGTTCACACCGCGGCCGCCCCGTCACAGCGAAGCGCTCCAGCGACCGGTACGCGTCCGGGCGGAACATCATTCGGGCACATCCCCCCCGGGCGCGGGAAGTAGCGGACGCCCGGTTGGTCCGCCCCCGATCATCCCCGCGCGAGCGGAGAGCACCAGGGCCCGGACGGTGCGTACGCCGGGCTCGGCGGCTCACCTCCGCTCGAGCGCAGGTGAGCCGATCAACACGGTCACAGCTCTTGCGTTACCGGCGTGCTCTCCGCGCGAGCGGACGTGAGCCGCACGAGCAGCTCCCGTTCGGCGGCGGCCTGGGTATCGGGGTGCGTGTGCCGCCGGTTGGTGGTGCGGTGGGCGGCGATGCCTCGCGGTAGCCCTCCGGCGGATCTGCCCGCTGCACCGGTGCGCCGGGGGCGATCGGCTGCGGGACCGGTTGGGTGGCCGCCGTGAGGGGGCCTGCCTTTACGGGCGCGGGTGCCAGGACATGCAGTGCGCGGACGGTCGCGCCTCGCACACGCTCGTGTGGCAGCCGCGACCAGCTTCGGCGCACTCCAGCGCAGCTGCGTCCCGGCTGCTGGCACCTGGCCGTCGAGCAGGGCCAGAAGCCCCTGTCGGTTGTGATCACGGCAGGACAACGCGGGGACTCGCCACAGTTCGAGCCCGTGCTGGAGAGGGTTCGTGTGCCCCGCGTCGGGCCAGGCCGGCCACGCGTCCGCCCCGACCGTGTGCGGGCGGACAAGGCGTACGCCTCCCGCAGGAACCGCGCCTACCTGCGCCGCCGTGGGATCCGCCGCACCATCCCCGACAAGGTCGACCAGGCCCGCGACCGCCAGAAGCTCGGCGCCCGCGGCGGCCGGCCGCCGCGCTTCGACCCGGTCGACTACCGCGAGCGCCATGCGGTCGAGTGCGGGATCAATCGCGTCAAGCGCCACCGGACTGTCGCCACCAGGTATGACAAACTCGCCGTCCGCTATGAAGCGACCGTGCTGGTCGCCGTCCTCAACGAGTGGCTATGACGGGACACATGGATGGCTCTATCAGCGCTCAAAATCACGCCCTACAACACCTTTGTCGAACAGATACCGGAGATGTTCGGCCAGCAGACCCGGGGTAACAGAGGGAGGAAGAGGGAGCCAGGTCATGGCCTCAAACAAGGGGTTGCCGGCCGCATCAAGGGACGCGCAACCCCAGCCGCGACGTGTGCTTCTGGTGCCCCAAAACACGACGATTCCATTCATCCAGGGTCCATGAGCGAGCGCAGTGTCACCCTTTGGCCAGTAGAAGGCCGTGCCACCTGACTCGTCCCATCGTTCTGCAGGTGACAAGCCTGCGACCTCGAGAGTCTGAGCTGCGATCAAGCAGTACTGCCGAATCGTACGCGGAGAAGGTCGGCATGCCGTCCATCCAACAGGAACGCGCGCCGAGCCGGCACCGGCCTTCGCCACGAGCCGATCCGGGGGTGCACCCCCTTGCCAGCGCCCCCGGCCTCCTGAATTACTACTCCTGACAAGATCGACCGAATGATCGGTCGCCCGCTTCGGGAGAGGAAGGGCCCTGATGACAGCCATGCTGGACGCGGCGGAACAGCTGAGCCGCGCCGACCTGGAGGCCCTCCAGCTCGAACGGCTCCGCACCACGCTCCGCCACGCCTATGAGAACGTGCCGTTCTACCGGTCGGCGTTCGACGCCGCCGGGCTGCGGCCCGAGGACTGTCGTGCGCTCGCCGACCTCTCCCGCTTCCCGTTCACGGCGAAGGCCGACCTTCGCGACAACTATCCCTTCGGCATGTTCGCCGTGCCGGAGCGGGACGTCCGCCGCATCCACGCCTCCAGCGGCACGACCGGCCGTCCGACCGTCGTCGGCTACACCGAACGCGACCTGGACACCTGGGCGGACGTGGTCGCCCGGTCCATCCGCGCTGCGGGCGGCAGGCCCGGCCACAAGGTCCATGTGGCGTACGGATACGGGCTGTTCACCGGTGGGCTCGGCGCGCACTACGGGGCCGAGCGGCTCGGCTGCACGGTGATCCCGGCCTCCGGCGGAATGACCGCGCGCCAGGTGCAGCTGATCCAGGACTTCCGGCCCGAGATCATCATGATCACGCCGTCGTACATGCTGACGCTGCTCGACGAGTTCGAACGGCAGGGCGTCGACCCGCGCACGACCTCGCTCAAGGTCGGGATCTTCGGCGCGGAGCCGTGGACCGAGGCGATGCGCCGGGAGATCGAGGACCGGTTCGCCATCGACGCCGTCGACATATACGGGCTCTCCGAGGTGATGGGCCCCGGCGTGGCGCAGGAGTGCGTGGAGACGAAGGACGGGCTGCACATCTGGGAGGACCACTTCTATCCGGAGGTCGTGGATCCGTTCACCGGTGAGGTGCTGCCGGACGGCGAGGAGGGCGAGTTGGTCTTCACCTCGCTCACCAAGGAGGCGATGCCGGTGATCCGCTACCGCACCCGGGACCTGACGCGGCTGCTGCCGGGCACGGCCCGGAACTTCCGCCGGATGGAGAAGGTGACCGGGCGCAGCGACGACATGGTGATCCTGCGCGGGGTGAACCTGTTCCCGACGCAGATCGAGGAGATCGTGCTGCGTACACCTGCCGTCGCTCCGCACTTCCAGCTTCTCCTGACCCGGCAGGGCCGATTGGACGCGCTGACGGTACGGGCGGAGGCGCGGGCGGACGCGACGGCGGCGGAGCGGGAGAAGGCGGCCGTCGCGATCGCGGCGGCGGTGAAGGACGGGGTCGGGGTCTCGGTGGCGGTCGAGATCGTGGAGCCGGAGTCGCTGGAGCGCTCGGTGGGCAAGATCCGGCGGATCGTGGATCTGCGGGAGTCCGGTACGGGGTGAGCAGCCCTGGTGACCGGCGCGTTCAGGGCGAGGTGGACAGCCCGGTGACCGGCGCGTTCACACCACCGCAACACCCGTTCCCACTATGCGGACACCTGCTCGAAAATCTCGACAGAAAGGCCCGGGCACTGCCAGTCTCCCGCTATGCATCTCGCCACCCGTTCCCTGGTCACCGCCGTCGGCTCCGCCATCGTCCTCTGCGCCGCGCTGACCGGCTGCGCGCCGCAAGCGGAGGAGAAGCCGAAGGCCGCGGGTCAGGCCGGCGCGACGACCGAGGCGTGCGCGCCGGGCCGGCTCGCCACCGAGGTCGCGGGCAAGCTGACCGTCGGCACGGACAAGTCCGCGTACGCGCCGTGGTTCTCCGGCGACGAGCCGTCCAACGGCAAGGGGTTCGAGTCGGCGGTGGCGTACGCCGTGGCGGAGCAGCTCGGTTACGGCCGCGACGCGGTGGTCTGGCAGCACACGCCGTTCAACAGCGCGTTCGCGCCCGGCGCCAAGAAGTTCGACTTCGACATCAACCAGGTCTCCATCAGCGAGTCCCGCAAGAAGGCCGTGGCGTTCTCCTCCGGCTACTACGACGTACGCCAGGCGGTCGTCGCGCTCAAGTCGTCGAAGGCGGCGAAGGCCACCAGCGTGGCCGATCTCAAGGACGTCAAGCTCGGCGCCCAAGTAGGCACCACCAGCCTGGAGTTCATCAACGACCTGGTGAAGCCGGACACGAAGCCGGCCGTCTACCAGCGCAACGACTTCGCCAAGTCGGCTCTGAGGACCGGCCAGGTGGACGCCATCGTGGTGGACCTGCCGACCGCGTTCTACATCACCGGGGCCGAGGTGACGGAGGCGAAGGTCGTCGGCCAGTTCCCGGACTCGGCTGATAACCCTGAGCAGTTCGGCCTGGTCCTGGACAAGGAGTCCACGCTGACCTCCTGCGTGAGCGGCGCGGTGGACGCCCTGCGGAAGGACGGCACGCTCGCCGCTCTGGAGAAGGAGTGGCTCTCCGACGCCGTCGACGCGCCGGTGCTCAAGTGACGCTGCACGAGGCGCTGCCCGGCGAGGGCACCTACGTCCCCTCCGAGCGCCGGATCGCGCGCGAGCGCCACCGTCGGGCCCGCACCCGGCGGGCGACGGCGATCGCCGCGACCAGCACACTGGTGACGGGCGTCGCCCTGTTCCTGCTGATCACGGGATCGCCGGGCTGGGACCGTACGCAGGAGACGTTCTTCAGCCCGCACTACGCGCGCGTCGCTCTGCCGCAGGTCCTGGAGGGCCTGTGGCTGAACCTGCGGCTCCTGGCAGTGTGCGGCAGCGCCGTGCTGGCGTTCGGCCTGCTGCTGGCCGTGGCCCGTACGCTGCGCGGTCCGGTGTTCTTCCCGATCCGGGCGCTGGCCACCGCGTACACGGACTTCTTCCGTGGACTGCCGCTGATCATCTGCCTGTTGATGGTGGTCTTCGGCGTGCCGGCGCTGCGCCTGGAGGGTGTGACCAACGATCCGGTGCTGCTGGGCGGGGCCGCGCTGGTGCTGACGTACTCGGCGTACGTCGCCGAGGTCTTCCGGGCCGGCATCGAGTCCGTGCACCCTTCGCAGCGGGCCGCCGCGCGGTCGCTGGGACTGAGCAGCGGCCAGACCCTCCGGTTCGTCGTGCTGCCTCAGGCGGTACGCCGGGTGGTGCCGCCGCTCCTCAACGATCTGGTCTCGCTCCAGAAGGACACCGGTCTCGTCTCGATCGCCGGTGCGGTCGACGCCGTGTACGCGGCGCAGATCATCGCCAGCAAGGACTTCAACTACACGCCGTACGTCGTGGCGGGCCTGGTCTTCGTCGCGCTGACCATCCCGATGACCCGGCTCACCGACTGGGTGACGGCCCGGATGGACCGGCGGCGGGCCCAGGGAGGACTGGTATGAGCACCGCGCCCGTGCTGCGGATGGAGGCGGTCCGCAAGTCGTTCGGTACGTCGCTGGTGCTGCGGGACGTGGACCTGGAGGTCGCGCCGCACACCGTGACCGCGCTGATCGGCGCTTCCGGCTCCGGGAAGTCGACCCTGCTGCGGTGCGCCAACCTTCTGGAAGAGGTGGATGACGGCGCGATCTGGCTGGAGGGCGAGGAGATCACCGCCCCCCGGACGGACGCGGACGCGGTGCGCCGGCGGATCGGCGTGGTCTTCCAGGCGTACAACCTCTTCCCGCACCTCACCGTCCTCCAGAACATCACCCTCGCCCCGCAACGCGTCCACGGCCTCTCCCGCGCCGAGGCCGAAGGGCAGGCCCGTGAGCTGCTGGAGCGGCTCGGGCTCGGCGCGAAGGCGGAGGAGTACCCGGACCGGCTCAGCGGCGGCCAGCAGCAACGTACGGCGATCGTCCGGGCGCTGGCGGTACGGCCCCGGCTGCTGCTCCTGGACGAGATCACCGCCGCCCTGGACCCGGAGCTGGTCGGCGAGGTGCTGGGCCTGGTCCGCGAGGTGAAGGACGAGGGCATGACGATGGTGATCGCGACCCATGAGATGGCCTTCGCGCGCGAGGTCGCCGACCAGGTCTGCTTCCTGGACGCCGGGGTGGTGCTGGAGCGCGGGACACCGGACGAGGTGTTCGGCGCGCCTCGGGAGGAGCGTACGCGGAAGTTCCTGCGGCGGATCGTGGAGGCGGGACGCCTGTGACGAGCGCCGCGCTCCCTTCCTTCCACCGGCGCACCGATCTCCGGCCGGCGGGGCGCGGGCGAGGTCTGGAGGCGACGCCGTGACCGGGAGCCGGTCCCGTACTCGTACGCTTGCGCGGTGTCCCAGGATTCCGGCCCGAACGGCCCTTCAGAACCGCTGACCGCCGACGCGGTCACGCGCATCGTGCTCCGCCCGATCGCCAGCCCGCTGCCGCTGGGCTTCTTCGCCCTCGGCATGGGCAGCACGGTGCTGTCCTCGCTCCAGCTCGGCTGGGTACCGGCCGCGCAGAGCAGCATCCTTCTGCTCCTCGTCCTCATCTTCGTCGTGCCGCTCCAGCTCGTCGGCGGGATCTTCGCCTTCCTGGCCCGCGACGCGGGCGCCGGCACGGCGCTGCTGCTGCTCGGTGCCGCCTGGGCGGGGACGAGCGTGACGTCCCTGGACTCGCCGCCCGGCAAACCGGTGGTGGCCCAGGCCGTCTTCCTCCTGGCCCTCGTCCCGTTCGTGCTCGCGCTCGCCGGTGCGGCCGCGCAGTCCAAGCCCCTGTTCGCCGTCCTGCTCACCCTCACCGCGGTGCGCTTCGCCCTCACCGGCCTCTATGAGGCGGGCCTCGGTAACGCGCTCCAGGTCGCGGCGGGCTGGACCGGTCTCGGCATCGGGGTCTTCGCGCTCTACGGCGGGCTCGCGCTGCTCGTCGAGGACGGCAAACAGCGCACCGTGCTGCCGCTCTTCCGCCGCGGCAAGGCCCGCGAGTCCATCGAGGGCGACCTGCGCGAACAGCTCACCGAGGCTCAGCAGGAGGCCGGGGTCCGCCACCAGCTGTGAGGCTTGCCGGGGGGCGGGCGCCTACCGGCGGCTGTGCCGGGTTCAGCAGCGGTCCGCGCTCCAGCTCAGCTCGGCGTAGACGGCGTTGTGGTCGGACCGCCGGCGGTGGACCTCGCCCACCTGGCGTCCTCCTCGGCCTGGCTGGTGACCCGCTCGGGCTCTCCGCGGTCCTTGTAGACCTCTCCGGCACCGACGACGCAGCGCAGGCCCGTGCCGTGGAAGAGGTGATCGATGGGGAGGTTCCGGTAACCCCGGCCGGGTCCCGCCGACGGTCCCAGGACCGGGCTGTAGGCGGTGGTGAACTCCGTCCGGTGGAGCGTGCTCGTCCGGCGGTCCACCGGGACGGCGTCGGTGAGGCGGCCGGTGTGCCGCTCGAAGACCTGGTTCAGAGTGCGTCAGGTGCACGTTGACGACCGTGATCCGGTGGTTCGTCCTCTTACGCGCGAACTGTGCCCAGGGAAAGACCTTCGTGTCGGGCTGCGGCTCCCCGACCCCGACCGCGACGCCGTCGGTCCTCGTCAGGGTCGCGGTGCTGTACAGAATCCAGCGCTGGTCCTGCTTCTGGGCGATCCGGTAACCCGGGAAGGCCCTTTCCAGCCTCTCGCCGTTCCCCTCCGGTCCCGTACTGACCTCCTTGCAGTACGCCTCCTGGAGCGCGAGCACGTCGGGGCGCTTCGTGCCGCCGTCCCGTCCGATGACCCATTCGCCTATCTGGGCGAGGCGCGCGTCGGTGCCGGAAAGTCCGTACGCCTGGGCGCACTTGGTGTTCATGCGGACGTTGTAGGTGAGCAAGCGGACAGTCTCGCAGAAGCGAGAACGCGACGACCGGCCGACCGACATCTTCTGAAGCTCAACGATCTTTTGGTCCAGACCTCTTGACGATTGGTCTAGGCCTTCCTAGTGTCACGGCAACACTGCGGGGGTGCCGAGAAGAGACAGCACGTGCTCGAGGCCACGCAGGGTTGCCAGGCCAGGGACCCCCCATGGCCTCCGGAGTTCACCCGAGGAGCCTTCCTTGAGCACCGACGCACGATGGCGCAGAGCCAGATCGACCCGGAGCACCAGCCCGAACAAGCGGTCCAAAGCCCTCGCGGGCGCGACCGCACTGCTCCTCCCGCTGGCCGCCATGGTCGGCCTCGCCAGCCCCGCGGAAGCCGCGACCTCGGCCACCGCCACGTACACGAAGGCCTCCGACTGGGGCTCTGGCTTCGAGGGCAGGTGGACGGTGAAGAACACCGGCACCACCACGCTCTCCTCCTGGACCGTCGAGTGGGACTTCCCGGCGAACACCAAGGTCACCTCCGCCTGGGACGCGACCGTCACCAACTCCGCGAACCGCTGGACAGCGAAGAACCTCGGCTGGAACGGCACCCTCGCCCCCGGCGCGTCCGCCTCCTTCGGCTTCAACGGCTCCGGCTCCGGCGCGCCCTCCGGCTGCAAGCTCAACGGCAACCCCTGCGACGGCGGCTCCACCAACCCCGGTGACAACGCCCCCTCCGCACCCGGCAAGCCCACCGCGAGCGACATCACCAACAACTCGGTGAAGCTGTCCTGGGCGGCCGCCACGGACGACAAGGGCATCAAGAACTACGACGTCAAGCGCGACGGCGCCACCGTCGCGACGGTCACCGGCACCAGCTACACCAACACCGGTCTGACCGCCGGCACCGACTACAACTACACCGTGGTCGCCCGCGACACCGCCGACCAGACCGGCCCGGCCTCGGCCGCCACGGCGGTCCGCACCACCGGCGGCGGTGGCGGCGAGAACCCCGGCGGCGGCAAGATCAACCTGGGCTACTTCACCAACTGGGGCTCGTACACGGTGAAGAACCTGGTGACCTCGGGCTCCGCGTCCAAGATCACGCACATCAACTACGCCTTCGGCAACGTGCAGAACGGCAAGTGCACCATCGGCGACGCGTACGAGGACTACGAGAAGTCCTACACCGCCGCCAACTCCGTGGACGGCAAGGCGGACACCTGGGACCAGCCGCTGCGCGGTCACTTCAACCAGCTCCGCAAGCTGAAGGCGCAGTACCCGCACATCAAGGTGCTGTGGTCCTTCGGCGGTTGGACCTGGTCCGGCGGCTTCGGCCAGGCCGTCCAGAACCCGACCGCGTTCGCGCAGTCCTGCTACGACCTGGTCGAGGACCCGCGCTGGGCCGACGTCTTCGACGGCATCGACCTGGACTGGGAATACCCGAACGCCTGTGGTCTGACCTGTGACAGCAGCGGCCCGGCGTCGATCAAGAACATGATGCAGGCCATGCGCGCCAAGTTCGGCCCGAACAACCTGCTCACCGCGGCCATCACCGCGGACGGTTCCAACGGCGGCAAGCTGGACGCGGCCGACTACGGCGGCGCCGCGCAGTACATCGACTGGTACGACGTGATGACGTACGACTACTTCGGCAGCTGGGCCGCGCAGGGTCCGACGGCCCCGCACTCCCCACTGACCTCGTACCCCGGCATTCCGGCCCAGGGCTTCAACTCGGCGGACGCAATCGCCAAGCTGCGGGCCAAGGGCGTCCCGGCCTCCAAGCTGCTGCTCGGCATCGGCTTCTACGGCCGCGGCTGGACCGGCGTCACCCAGTCCGCTCCCGGTGGCTCCGCCTCCGGCCCGGCGGCCGGCGTCGAGCCCGGCAACCAGTACTACAAGGTCCTGAAGACCACCTGCCCGGCCACCGGCACGGTCGGCGGCACGGCGTACGCCCACTGCGGCAACGACTGGTGGAGCTACGACACCCCGGCGACCGTCGGCACCAAGATGGCCTGGGCGAAGAGCCAGGGCCTGGGTGGCGCGTTCTTCTGGGAGTTCAACGGCGACACCGCCAACGGCGAACTCGTGACCGCGATCAGCAACGGTCTGAAGTAAGCACCGGTACGACACCGAGCCCGCCCTCCCCCGTCCGTGGGGAGGGCGGGCTCGGTGTCTGTTACGCGGCCCGTCAGGCCAGCCGGTCCCGCAGCTGCCGCTTGAGGATCTTGCCGCTGGCGTTACGCGGAAGCTCGTCCACGAAGACGACCCGCTTCGGCGCCTTGAAATGGGCCAGCTTCTCGCGGGCGTGGTCGATGAGTTCGGTGTCGCTCGCCTCGCCGCGCAGGACCACGACGGCGGTGACGGCCTCGACCCAGCGTTCGTCGGGCAGACCGATGACCGCGGTCTCGGCGACGGCGGGGTGGGTGTAGAGGGCGTCCTCCACCTGGCGGGAGGCGACCAGGACGCCGCCGGAGTTGATGACGTCCTTCACCCGGTCGACCACGGTGAAGTAGCCCTCGGCGTCGCGGATGGCGAGGTCGCCGGAGCGGAACCAGCCGTCGCGGAAGGCGTCCGCCGTCTCCTCGGGCTTGTCCCAGTAGCCGGTGCAGAGTTGCGGTGAGCGGTAGACCACCTCGCCCGGTGTGCCGTCCGGCACCTCGCGGCCCTCCTCGTCGACGACGCGGGCCTCCACGAAGAGGACGGGCCGGCCGCAGGACTCCATCCGGCCCTCGTGCTCGTCAGGACCGAGGACGGTGGCGAGCGGACCGATCTCGCTCTGGCCGAAGCAGTTGTAGAAGGCCAGGTGCGGCAGGCGGACGCGGAGCCGCTCCAGGACGGGTACGGGCATGATCGACGCGCCGTAGTACGCCTTGCGGAGGGCCGAGAGGTCGCGGACGGCGAAGTCCGGGTGGTTGGCGAGGCCGATCCAGACGGTGGGCGGGGCGAACAGGCTGTCGGCCAGGCCCGCTTCGACCAGGTCGAAGATCCGGCCGGCGTCCGGCCCGTCCAGGATGATGTTCTCCGCGCCGACCGCCAGATACGGCAGCAGGAACACGTGCATCTGGGCCGAGTGGTAGAGCGGCAGCGAGTGCACGGGCCGGTCACCGGCCGCCAGGCCGAGCGCGGTGATCGCACTGACGTACTCGTGGACCAGGGCCCCGTGCGTCATCATCGCGCCCTTCGGCAGCGCGGTGGTCCCGGAGGTGTAGAGCAGCTGCACCAGATCGCCGGAGCCGGGCGCGCGCTCCGGCGTGAAGGGCCTCGCGGTGTCCAGGGCGTCGAGGAGCGATCCCGGGGCATCGCGCAGAACACGTACGGGACGGCCTGCCGGGACGCGGTCCGCCAGGTCCGGGTCGGTGAGGACGAGAGCGGAGCCGGACTGGTCCAGGAGGTACGCCAGGTCGTCGCCGGTCAGGTTCTGGTTGACCGGGACGTGGACGAGGCCGGACCGGGCGCAGGCGAGGAAGCCGATCAGATAGGCGTCGGAGTTGTGGGCGTACGAGGCCACCCGGTCGCCGGGGTGCAGCGCGTGTTCGGCCGTCAGGACGGCGGCCGCGGTGGAGACCGCCGCGTCCAGGGCGCCGTAGCTCCAGGCCCGGTCGCCGTAGCGCACGGCGATACGTTCCGGGGTGCGGCGGGCGCTACGGGTGAGGACGCCGTCGACGGTACTGCTGCGTACACCGGTCATGGCGTGATCCTGTGCGGCCGGACGCGGCGGGTCAAGGGGCCGTCCGGGAGTGTCGGAGGATGCCGGCGAGCGATCCGGGACATCGGAGCGGCTGGATACCGACCAGACGGTTGACAGATGGACGAGCGTCCTGGCTGAGTGGCGCGTGGCTGCCCGGCGGGTTCGGGCAACCTCCTTGGCCGCCCGCCTTGTTGGGAGGAACACCCTTGACCTTCCGTAACCGTCTGAGACTGTTCGCGGTCTCGTCTCTCGCCTTGTTCACCGTGTCGGCGTCGCTGCCGCCGGCCGCCGCCTCCGGAGGTCCGGAGGCCCGGCACCTGTCCGGCGGCGGGCTCTCCGCCACCGTCCGGTACACGGAGTACGGCATCCCGCACATCGTGGCGAAGGACTACGCGAACCTCGGCTTCGGCACCGGCTGGGCGCAGGCCGCCGACCAGGTGTGCACGCTGGCGGAGGGGTTCGTCACGGTGCGCGGCGAGCGGTCGAAGTACTTCGGCCCGGACGCGGCGCCGGACGGCTCGCTCTCCTCCGCGACCAAGAACCTCTCCAGCGATCTGTTCTTCCGGGGCGTCCGGAACAGCGGGACGGTGGAGAGGCTGCTGAAGGTTCCGGCGCCGGCGGGTCCGAGCCGGGACGTCAAGGAGTCGATGCGCGGGTTCGCCGCCGGATACAACACGTGGCTCGCGCGGAACCGTCACCGCATCACCGATCCCGCCTGCCGCGGCGCCTCCTGGGTCCGGCCGGTCACCGCGCTGGACGTGGCGGCGCATGGCGCCGCACTGGCCGTGCTCGGTGGCCAGGGTCGCGGCATCGACGGCATCACGGCCGCGCAGCCGCCGACAGTCGCACCGCCCGCCGCCGGAGTCACGCCGAAGGAGGCGGCGGCGGCCGCCGAGCGCCTCCTGTCGACGCGGAACGCGGACATGGGCTCCAACGCGGTCGCCTTCCGCGGCTCGACCACGGCCAACGGGCGCGGCCTGCTCCTCGGCAACCCGCACTACCCGTGGAACGGCGGCCGCCGCTTCTGGCAGTCGCAGCAGACGATCCCAGGCGAGCTGAACGTGGCGGGCGGCTCGCTCCTCGGCTCGACGACCGTCTCGATCGGCCACAACGCGGACGTGGCCTGGAGCCACACCGTGGCGACCGGCGTCCCGCTGAACCTGCACCAGCTGACGCTGGATCCGGCCGATCCCACGGTCTACCTGGTGGACGGAGTGCCGGAGCGGATGAAGCAGCGTACGGTCACGGTCCCGGTGAAGGACGGGACGCCGGTGACCCGGAGCCAGTGGTGGACCCGGTACGGCCCGGTAGTCACCGCGTTCGGTGCGGCGCTCCCGCTGCCGTGGACGGCGACCACCGCGTACGCGCTCAACGACCCGAACGCCACGAATCTGCGTGCCGCCGATACCGCGCTCGGCTTCAGCAAGGCCCGCTCCACCGCCGGGATCGAGCGGTCGCTCCACCGCTCGCAGGGGCTGCCGTGGGTGAACACGATCGCCGCCGACCGGTCGGGCAACTCCTTCTTCTCCCAGTCGCAGGTGCTGCCGAGGATCACGGACGAGCTGGCGGCCCGCTGCTCGACGCCGCTGGGCCGGGCCACCTACCCGTCCGCCGGTCTCGCGGTGCTGGACGGCTCGAAGGCGGCGTGCGCGCTCGACAGCGACCGGGACGCGGTGCAGCCGGGAATCTTCGGGCCGGGCCGGATGCCGACGCTGAAGAACGCTCCGTACGTCGAGAACTCCAACGACAGCGCCTGGCTCACCAACGCCGACCGGCCGCTGACCGGCTACGAGCGGGTGTTCGGTACGACCGCCACCCAGCGGTCGATGCGGACCCGGGGCGCGGTCGAGGACGTCACGGCGATGGCGGAGCAGGGGCGGCTGCGCGTCGGGGACCTGGAGCGCCAGCAGTTCGCGAACCGGGTGCCCGCCGGGGATCTGGTCGCGGCCGACGTGGCGCAGTGGTGTGCGGCGCTGCCCGGTGGGACCGCCGTGGGCGGCAACGGTACGGCGGTCGACGTGTCGGCGGCCTGCCCGGTGCTGCGGCGGTGGGACCGGAGCGTGGACAGCGACAGCCGGGGCGCGCTGCTCTTCGACCGGTTCTGGCGCAAGGTGATGGCTCTCCCCGCGGCGGAACGGTGGAAGGTGCCGTTCGACCCGGCCGATCCGGTGCGTACCCCGCGTGGCCTCAACACCGCCGCCCCCGGCCTGGGCCAAGCCCTGGCCGACACGGTGACGGAGCTGCGCGTGGCGGGCATCGCGCTGGACGCGCCGCTGGGCAAGCACCAGTTCGTCCTACGGAACGGGAAGCGCATCCCGGTCGGCGGCGGTACGGAGTCGCTCGGCATCTGGAACAAGATCGAGCCGGTGTGGAACCCGGCGGCGGACGGCTACACCGAGGTGTCGGCCGGCTCCAGCTACATGCAGGCCGTCGGCTGGAACGACAGCCGGTGCCCGGTGGCCCGGACGCTGCTCACGTACTCCCAGTCCTCGAACCCGAACTCGCCGCACTACAGCGACCAGACGCGGCTGTTCTCCGGTGAGCGGTGGGTGACGTCCCGGTTCTGCGAGAAGGACATCGCGCGCTCGCCGCACCTGAAGGTGGTGCGGGTGCACGAGCGGCGGTAGCCGACCGACGGGCCGGTTCCGCGAGAGGCGACTTCTCTCGCGGAACCGGCCTCTCTACAAGGGCCGTTGGTGCCCTTCCCAGTACGGTTCGCGCAGCCGCCGTTTGTAGAGCTTGCCATTGGGGTCGCGGGGCATGGCGGCGATGAAGTCGAGGGAGCGGGGCCGTTTGTAGCCGGCGAGCCGCTGCTCGCAGTGCGCGAGGATCTCGGCGGCGAGCGCGTCCCCGGCCTCGTACCCTTCGGCCGGTTCGACCACCGCCTTGACCTCCTCGCCCCGGTCGGCGTGCGGGATGCCGAAGGCGGCGGCGTCCGCGACGGCCGGATGGGTGAGCAGGGCGGACTCGATCTCGGCGGGGTAGATGTTCACGCCACCGGCGATGATCATGTCGATCTTCCGGTCGCGGAGGAAGAGATAGCCGTCCGCGTCCAGCACACCGAGGTCGCCGACAGTGAAGAAGTCGCCGATGCGGTTCGTGCGGGTCTTGGTCTCGTCCTTGTGGTAGCTGAAGCCGCCGGTGCTCATCTTCATGTAGACCGTGCCTAGTTGACCGGCCGGCAGCCGGTTGCCGTCGTCGTCGAAGACGGCGAGTTCGCTGATCGGCCAGGCCTTGCCGACCGTGCCGGGCTTCTTCAGCCACTCCTCGGCCGTGGCGAACGCGCCGCCGCCCTCGCTGGCCGCGTAGTACTCCTCGACGCAGCTCCCCCACCAGTCGATCATGGCGCGTTTCACATGGTCGGGACAGGGTGCGGCCCCGTGGATGGCGTGGCGCATGGAGGAGACGTCGTAACGGGTCCTGACCTCGTCGGACAGCGCGAGGAGTCGGTGGAACTGCGTCGGGACCATGTGCGTGTGCGTGCAGCGGTGGATGTCGATGAGGCGGAGCATCTCCTCCGGCGACCAGCCGTCCATGAGGACGAGCGGGTGTCCTGTATGGAGAGCGGCGCTCGCGAATTGGAGCACTGCTGTGTGGTAGAGCGGCGAGCAGACCAGGTGGACGTTGCCGTCGAAGGGCCGGATGCCGAAGATGCCGAGGAAGCCGCCGAGGTACGTCTCCTCCGGGAGCTTGCCGGGCAGCGGTCGGCGGATGCCGCGCGGCCGGCCGGTGGTGCCCGAGGTGTAGTTCATGACCCAGCCGAGCGTGCGGTTCTCGGGCGGGGTGACGGGGTGGCCGTCGAGCAGGTCGGCGTACGGGCGGCAGCCGGGGACCGCGCCGACGGCGTAGCGGTGGCTCTCCGGGAGTCCGGCCTCGTCTGCGGCTGCGGTCGCGGCGGCGGCGAAGCGTTCGTGGGTGATGAGGACGCGGGCGCCCGAGTCCGCGACGATCCAGGCGATCTCGGGGCCGACGAGGTGGTGGTTGACCGGCACCAGGTAGAAGCCGGCCTGCGAGGCGGCGAGGTGGGCGGTGAGGAGTGCGGTGCCGTTGGGCAGGACGACGGCCAACGCGTCGCCTTCGTTCATCCCGGCCGCGCGCAGTCCGTGGACCATGCGGTTGACGTCGGCGTGCAGTCGGCCCGCGCTCCACTCCTCGCCGTCGGGCGCGACGAGGACGGCGCGGTCGGGATCGGCGGCGGCCTGGGCCCAGAAACCGTTGGGCGGCTGGTTCACGTGGCGCTCCTTCCGGCGATGTGGTTGATGCGGGTGACGGCCCGTTCGAAGCCGCGCGTCAGGTCGTCGACGACCGCCTGCACACTGCGTACGGTCTCCATCCGGCCGACGATCTGACCGACGGGCGTGCCGAGCAGCTCACCGACCTCGTACTTCTGGATCCTGGAGACGGCTTCCGCCACCAGCAGGCCCTGGAGCGGCATGGGCAAGGTGCCGGGTCCGGCCGGGTCGTCCCAGGCGTCGGTCCATGCGGTACGGAGCTGGCGTGCGGGTTTCCCGGTGAGAGCGCGGGAGCGGACGGTGTCGCCGGAGCCGGCGGCGAGGAGCTTGCGGGTGAGGGCTTCCGAGTGGAGGTCGGCCTCCTCGGTGGTGAGCCAGAGGGAGCCGAGCCAGACGCCTTGGGCGCCGAGGGCGAGTCCGGCGGCGGCCTGTTCGCCGCTGCCGATGCCTCCGGCGGCGAGCACGGGCAGCGGAGCGACGGCCTCGACGACCTCGGGGACGAGCACCATGGAGCCGATCTCGCCGGTGTGGCCGCCCGCCTCGTAGCCCTGCGCCACGACGACGTCGATGCCGGCGGCCGCGTGGCGGCGGGCGTGTTCGGCGCTTCCGGCGAGGGCGGCGACGAGGACGCCGTGGGCGTGGGCGCGGTCGATGACGTCGGCTGGCGGGGAGCCGAGGGCGTTGGCGAGGAGCGTGATGGGGTAATCGAAGGCCACGTCGAGCTGGCCTCGGGCGACCTCCTCCATCCAGCCGGTGATCCGCCAGCCGCTCGCCTCGCCTTCGGCGAGTCCGGGCACACCGTGGCGGGTCAGCAGGTCCTGGACGAAGCCTCGGTGCGCGTCCGGGATCATCGCCTCGACGTCCGCCTCGGTGACGCCTTCCACCTTCCTGGCCGGCATGACGACATCGAGTCCGTACGGCCTGCCGTCGGCGAGCTTGTCCAGCCGGTCCAGATCGCGGGCCAGCTCGCGCGGATCGGTGTAGCGGACCGCGCCGAGCACGCCGAAGCCGCCGGCTCTGCTGATGGCCGCCGCGACGGCGGGGAACGGCGTGAAGCCGAAGATGGCGTGCTCGATGCCCAGGTCTCTGCTCAGCTCCGTCTCCATGGGCGGCAGGATGCCGCAGCCGTTCGGCCGAGGGAAGAGATTTCCTGATGCAGTGTCAGATTCTTTGCGGGCCCGGAGGCGTACGGGACGGCGGAGGCGACAGTAACCTCTGCGGCGGCAGGAACTTTCACTGCTCGGCGAGATTTCGGAAGTTACTTTCGCGCCGTAGCGGTCGCACGGGGATCGGCCCGGCGGCCGTTCCGGGCACGGGAAGGGGTTGCGGATGACCGGGTACGCGGCGGAGAACGGGGACACGGCGGGCGTCGGGGAGCCGAGAGGAGACGGGCAGACGGCTGGGGGCGAGGAGCCGCGAGGGAACGGGAGCGGCATCGGCCGGCGGAGGCTGGGCGGCGGGATACTGGCGCTCGGCGGCGCGCTCGCGCTGGCGCCGATCCCTCTGGCGGCGGCGGCCGAGCGGGACGCGCCGGGCACGGTGGCGGCACAGACGGGAGCGGGCATGGGATCGGAGGCGCATCGGCCTGAGCGCCGGCCCACGCTGCGGCGCGGCAGCGCCACACGTGCCGGGCTGCTCCAAGGGCCGCTGGACCAGCTCGTCCGGGAGGCGGAGGCGTACCTCGCCGACTCGCCGAAGCACCCTTGGTACGCGGGCGCGGTGCTGCTCGCCGGCCGGGGCGGAACGGTCGCGCTGCACCGGCCGGTCGGCCACGCGGTGCGCTACGCGGCGTACGACGAGAGCACGGACACCGGCGTGGAGTTCCCGGTGGAGCAGCAGATCGCGATGGCCGAGGACACCGTCTTCGACCTGGCCTCGATCTCCAAGCTGTTCACGTCGATCCTGGCGGTGCAGCAGATCGAGCGCGGCGCGCTGGAGCTGGAGGCCACTGCGGCCTCGTACCTTCCCGACTTCGCGGGCGGCGGCAAGCAGGCCGTCACGGTCCGTCAGCTGCTCACGCACACCTCGGGTTTCCGGGCCTGGATCCCGCTCTACCAGGAGCCGACCCGGGAAGGAAAGCTCCGGATGCTCTGGAACGAGGTTCCGGCGAGCACACCCGGCAGCGCCTACCTCTACTCCGACCTCAACTTGATCTCGCTGCAACTGATCCTGGAAGAGATCACCGGCCGCACTCTGGATCGCCTGCTCCACGACGAGATCACTGCTCCGCTTTCGATGCACCGCACGCGCTACAACCCGCCTGCCTCCTGGAAGCCGAAGATCGCCGCCACCGAGGACGCCCGGCTCCCGTGGTCCGGCCTGGAGCGCGGCCTGGTCTGGGGCGAGGTGCACGACGAGAACGCGTACGGCTTCGACGGCGTGGCCGGTCACGCCGGGGTCTTCTCCTGCGCCTGGGACCTGGCCGTCCTCGCTCGCACCCTGCTCAACGGCGGTGTCTACGGCCGCGCCCGCATCCTCTCCGAGGACTCCGTCGACCTCCTCTTCACCGACTTCAACACCGCCTTCCCCGGCGACGAACACGGCCTCGGCTTCGAGCTCTACCAGCACTGGTACATGGGCGCGATGGCCACTCCGCGCTCGGCGGGCCACACCGGCTTCACCGGGACCAGCCTGGTGCTCGACCCGTCGACCGACACGTTCCTGATCGTGCTGGGCAACTCGGTCCATCCCGTACGGAGCTGGCGCTCGGGCAGCGCGCCCCGGGTGGCGACAGCCAACCAGCTGGCGCGGGCGGTGCCGGTCCGGCCGGAGCGGGGCCGTACGGCCTGGTTCTCCGGCATGGCGAGCGCGTCCACCGCCACGCTCACCCTGCCCGCACTCCCCCTGGCCTCCGCGCGCTCCCGGCTGGAGTGCGCCCTGTGGTGGGACGCCGAGCCCGGCTCCGACCGGCTGGTGCTGGAGGCGTCGGCGGGCCAGGAGTGGCGGCCGGTGCCGTTCACCACCGTGGGCCCGGGCCACCACCGGCCGGAACCTCAGCCGCATCCGGAAGGCTGGGTCTCCGGCTGGTCCGGGCGGGTGTGGCACCGGCTGGAGGCGGACCTGTCGGCGTGGCGCGGCACGAGCGTGCGGCTGCGGTGGCGGTACACCACGGACCAGCTGTACGTGGGACGCGGCGCGTACGTGGACTCCCTGCGGGTGCGGGACGGCGCCGCCGCGGTCTTCGACTCCGACCGGGCCCGGGACGCGGGCCGGATCGCGGCGACGGGCTGGGTGCTGTCGGCCGACTGAGCGGCGGGGCGGGCGGCGCGCCGCGTGGTGGGCTGTCGCGCGCCGCCGGCTGCCGACAGAATGGCAGCACCGTTCCGTCCAGGGGCTGTTGGACGTCACCGGGTCCCCCGCTCGGGTCGGCCCGGGCGCCGGTCCGCGTGCGCGTTCCCAGGGCCGATACCAGGAGGCCCACCCCATGAGCACCGTCCCGCGCACCGCCGCCCTCCCCGTGACCGGCCGGGCTCCCGCGACGGCGAGGCGAGGTCTGCTGTACGCGGCGGCCACCGGGATCACCGCGGCCCTCGCCGCCCCGGACGCGCGGGCGGCCGGTCACCGCGAAGCCTCCCGCCCGCGCCCCGCCACGCCGTGGACCACCTCCTGGGCCACCGCGCAGACCGCGCCCACGGCGGACGACCCGCTCGCGTCCGCCGGACTCACCGACGGGCTCTGCACCACGCGGCTACGGCTCTCGGCGGGCGGACAGGTCAGACTCCGGTACGCGCACGCCTTCGGGACCGCGCCGGTGCTGGTGGGCCCGGTGACGGCCGACGGCCGGCCGGTCACCTTCGCCGGACGGCCGCAAGGGTGGCTGGCGGCCGGCGCGACCCTCACCAGCGACCCGGTGGAAGACCTCCGGGTGGAGGACGGCTCCTTGCTGACCGTCGAGACGCGCCTCCCGGGCCCCACCGGCCCGCTCTCCTTCCACCGCAACACCCATGCCTGGCACACCGTCGACACCATCCGCACCCGGTCCGTCCTCCTCCTCACCGGCGTCGAGACGACCGGAGCGCGGGGCCCGGTCATCGCCGTGCTGGGCGACTCCATCGCCGAGGGCTCCGGCACACCCGACGACGCGGACCTGCGCTGGCCCGACCAGCTGGCGCGCCGAGTGCCCGGCTCCGCTGTCGCCAACCTCGGCATCAGCGGCAACCGGCTGCTGCTCGACAGCGACCGCTTCGGACCGAGCGCGCAGGCCCGCTTCGACCGGGACGTCCTGTCACTGCCGGGGCTGCGGACGCTCCTGGTGCACCTGGGCGTCAACGACCTCCACCACGTGCCCGCCGAGCGCGACCCGTCGCGGATGGCGGCCGCGTACCGCCAACTGGCCCTGCGCGCCCGGACCGCCGGGCTGCGGGTGGTGGGCGCCACCATCGCGCCGTTCGAGGGGTGGACGCGGTGGACGCCGGAGCAGGACGCGGTACGCCGACGGGTCAACGAGGCCGTACGGACCGGGCGGATCTTCGACGCCGTCGTCGACGTGGACGCCGCACTCCGCGACCCGGACCGTCCCTCGCGGCTGCTGCCGGCGTACGACAGCGGCGACGGCCTCCATCCGGGGCCCGCGGGCCACACGGCCATCGCCGCCGCCGTCGAGCGCCGGCACCTGCGCTAGCGGCTAACTCAAGGCCGCCATCGCCGCGTTGTGGCCGGGCACTCCGCTGACGCCACCGCCGCGCACCGCGCCCGCTCCGCAGAGCAGGACATTGGCGTGAGCGGTCTCCACGCCCCATGTGCCGGTCGCCTCGGTCGCGTACGGGAAGGAGAGGTCGCGGTGGAAGATGTGGCCGCCGGGCAGGCGCAGATCGCGTTCGAGGTCGAGCGGGGTCTTGGCCTCGATACAGGGCTCGCCGTTCTCGTCGCGGGCCAGGCAGTCGGTGATCGGCTCCTCCAGGTGTGCGTCCAGTTCGGCGAGGGTGGCCTTGAGCAGGGCGGCGCGGGTGGTGTCGTTGTCGGCGGCGAAGAGGCGGGCCGGGGTGTGGAGGCCGAAGAGGGTGAGGGTCTGGTAGCCGCGCGCGGCGAGGTCGGGGCCGAGGATCGAGGGGTCGGTCAGCGAGTGGCAGTAGATCTCGGACGGCGGTGCGGCGGGCAGCCGGCCGGCCGCCGCCTCCCGGTAGGCGTCGGCCAACTGCCCGTACCCCTCGGCGATGTGGAACGTACCGGCGAAGGCCTGCCGGGGGTCGACGGACCGGTCGCGGAGGCGCGGGAGCCGGGTGAGCAGCATGTTCACCTTGAGCTGGGCGCCCTCGGCCGGCGGTGGCGGGGTCTCGCCGAGGAGGGCGGCGAGCGCCTGCGGTGAGGCGTTGACCAGCACCCGGCTGGCGGCGACGACGTGTTCGCCGTCCGGTGTGCGGACGGTGACCTCGGCGTGCGTGCCGTCGGTCTCGATCCGGACCGCCTCGTGCCGTACGCGGATCTCGGCGCCCGCCGCACGGGCGGCCCCGGCCAGCGCGTCGGTGAGGGCGCCCATGCCGCCGACGGGGACGTCCCAGTCGCCGGTTCCGCCGCCGATCACGTGGTAGAGGAAGCACCGGTTCTGGAGGAGCGAGGCGTCGTGTGCGTCGGCGAAGGTGCCGATCAGTGCGTCGGTCAGCACCACGCCACGGACCAGGTCGTCGCTGAAGTCGCGTTCGACGGCCACGCCGATCGGCTCCTCGAACAGCGTCCGCCAGGCTTCCGGGTCGTCGATCCGGGCCCGTAGCGCCTCCCGTTCGGGCAGCGGTTCGGTGAGGGTCGGGAAGGCCCGTTCGGCGACGCGCCGCGTCATGGCGTAGAAGCGCTGCCACGCCTCGTACTCGCGCTCGCCGCCGGTCAGCGCGGCGAACGACGCCCGCGTCCGGTCGCCGCCGACGAGGAGCCCGGTGGGACGTCCGTCGCGGACGGCCGGCGTGTACGAGGACACGGTCCGCTTCCGTACGGCGAAGGCGAGGCCGAGATCCTGGACGATCTTCCGCGGCAGCAGCGAGACCAGATAGGAGTAGCGCGAGAGGCGTGCGTCGACGCCGGCGAAGGGGCGGGTCGAGATGGCCGCTCCGCCGGTGGTGTCCAGGCGCTCCAGGACGAGGACGGACTGTCCGGCGCGGGCGAGGTAGGCGGCGGCGACCAGACCGTTGTGGCCGCCGCCCACGATGACGGCGTCGTAGCGGCCTCGGGCGGGCGCGCCGGGGTGCGGAGAGGACAGTTCAGGTGCGGGCATGCACCTTCGTAACATGGAGGGCTGTCCTCCGGCCAGCGGTCCGGGGCCCGTTTCCGCAGGCAGGAGCTCATTCGGAGTGCGGCTTCCGCAAGCAGGGACCCGTTCAGGGCCTCAGTGCGGCGGCAGCGCGTTCTGGGCCCGGTGGGCGGCGAGCGTGCGGAACAGCTCGGCGGACTCCTCCTTCCGCCCGAGCCGGTCCAGGCAGTGCGCCTCGTCGTGGCGGGCGGCCAGGGTCTCCGGGTGGTCGGGGCCGAGGGCCCGGCGGCGTGCCTCGGTGACCTGCCGGTAGGCGGTGAGGGCGTCGGTCCACCGGCCGAGCCAGCCGAGGGCGACGGCGACCTCGCGGCAGCTGGTCACGGAGTCCGGGTGGTCGGCGCCGAGCGTGCGCCCGCGGATGGCACACACGTCACGCGCCTCGGCGAGCGACTCCTCCCAGCGGCCCATCCGTCCCAGGTTGACGCCCAGGCCGTGGCGGGCGCGGAGCGTCTCGGCGTCGGACGGTCCGCCCACCCGCGTACGGTCGGCGACCAGGCCCCGGTACAGCTCCAGGGCCTCCGCGCTGCGGCCGAGCCGGCCGAGGCTGATACCGGCCTCGTAGCGGGCGGCGAGAGTGTCGGGATGGTTGGCGCCGAGGGTGGCGGCGCGGGCGCGGGCCACGTCCTGGTAGGTCTCCAGCGCTTCCGCCCAGCGGCCCAACCGGCCCAGGGTGTAGGCGACTTCGTATCGGGTGGCGAGCGTGTCGGGGTGGGTCGCGCCGAGCAGCCGGGCCCGGTCGTCGGCCACCTGGGTGGCCAGCTGCCACGACTCCTCGGGCCGTCCGAGGCGGCTGAGGTTGAACGCCAGATTGTGGCGGCAGCGCAGGGTCTCCGGATGGTCGGGGCCCATCGAGCGGGTCCGGGCGGCCAGGACCGCCGCGTACACCTGATGGGCTTCGAAGTGGCGGCCGAGCTGTCCGAGGACATGGGCGGTCTGCTGCCGGGCGGCGAGGGTCTGCGGATGGTCGGGGCCCAGGACGCGTTCGCGGCCCGCGGCGACCTGGCCGAACTCGCGCAGCGCATCGGCGGCCCGGCCGGTGCGGCTGAGGGTGAGGCCGACCTCGTACCGGCTGGCGAGGGTGTCCGGATGGTCGGGGCCGAGCACGCTCTCGCGCTCGGCGGCGACCGCGCGGTGCACCTCGCCCGCCTCCTCCCACCGGCCCAGCCGCCCCAGGTCGACGCCCGCGCTGTGGCGGCCGGCGAGATCGGCGAGCAGCCCGGAGGCGAGGGCGGACCGGGCGGGTGGGACGGATCGGAGGCCGGTGGAGTCGTCGGTGCCGGCGGGTGTGGCGGTGGGCTTCGCGGTGGTCCAGCGGCCGGTCAGTCCCGCGGCGGGGTCGGCCAGGACGGCCCGTGGGTTCAGGGAGGCGGTGGCCTTGTGTCCAGGCGTCATGTCTCGCGCCCAGGAAGGCAGTTCGGAGCCCGGACGGATGGCGGCGGGCGGAGTGGCGTCGGGCGGGCAGGTCAACGGGTACGCGAGGCCGGTCACCGCCTGTCCGCCGGTGCGGCCGAGCACGATCCGGCGTCGCAGGTCGCCCGCGTCGGCGGGCCGCTCGTCGGGCGCCTTGGCCAGCAGGTCCAGGACGACACGGTCGAAGAAGCCCGGGAGTTCGGCGCGATGGGTGCGCGGCGGTTCGGGCTGGGTGTCGCGGTGCCCGACGAGTACGGCCCAGGCGTCGTCCAGGTCGAACGGCGGTACGCCGGTGGCGATCTCGTACAGCACACAGCCGAGCGAGTAGAGGTCGCTGCGGTGGTCGACCTCCTTCCCGCCGATCTGCTCGGGCGACATGTAGTGCGGAGTGCCCATGGCGATGCCGGTGGTGGTGAGGCGGGAGGTGACGCCGATGTCGTGGCCGAGGCGCGCTATGCCGAAGTCGCAGATCTTCACCGTGCCGTCGGTCAGCCGCATGATGTTGGCGGGCTTCAGATCACGGTGGACGATGCCTTGACGGTGCGTGTAGCCGAGCGCGTCGGCGACCTGTTCGGCGATGTCGACGACATGGTCGACGGGGAGCGGACGCTGCTGGTTCTCCTCCAGGAGCTGGCTCAGATTGTGACCCTCCAGCAGCTCCATGACGAGGTAGAGGACGCCATCGTGCTCGCCGAAGTCGTGAACGACCGTGACGCCCCGGTGCTGGAGGGAGGCGGCGACCCGGGCCTCGCGGCGGAAGCGTTCGCGCAGGATGCGGGTGGAGGCCTGGTCGTGCTGCGGGACCATGGGCTTGAGGCACTTGACGGCGACCAGACGGCCCAGCGACTCGTCTCGCGCCCGCCACACCTCGCCCATGCCGCCGCGCCCGATCAGATCGAGCAGCCGGTACCGGCTCTGGATCAGCTTGGTGTCCGCCATCTCCCGTTTCTCGCCCCCGTCGTTCACCGCCACTGCCCGCGCGCCCTCCCCGGCCCGTCCAGTATGGCGGCCTCCCGGCGGAGCCGGTACGCGGCGGGACGGCACTGCCGGACGACGTCTGGGCGTACGGGCGGTGCCGGACTGCGTAACAAGATCAGGAACAATGGTACGACGCGAGGCCTTCCGGGACGGAGAGCCGCCGCGGCACGGCGGAGCGATCGACGAGCGGGGGAACTATGCCGAGGTGGGGGCTGCTGGTGGAGCAGAACCTCGGGCTCGGCGGCCAGCGCCGGGTCTGGTCGTCCGGTGTCATGGACCATGTGGACGGTACGCGCGAGGAGACGCTGGAGGTCCTGCGGCAGCGGGCCGAGGCGTACCGGCCGGTGCATCCGGCCAGCCCGAAGCGCCGGAGGCTCTACCGGGAGCGCGACGGGTTCGTGCTGGTCCTGGACGGGGCCTGGCAGAGCTTCCACTGCCGGTTCACGGTGATCGAGGAGCTGTACGACAGCGCGGCACCGAAGCCCGAACCTCCGGCCGTCGCGGAACTGCAGCCGGAGCCGGAGCCGGTACTCCCGCCTGCGCCGCAGCCACAGCCGGAACCGGTACTCCCGCCTGCGCCACCACCGCCGCCACAGCCGGAGCCCGAGCAGCCGCGGGCGTGGGACGCGGATGTTCCCGAGGTCCCGTCGTGGGTCCACCGCGACCGGCCGTCCTGAGCCAGGAGGACCGGTTCGGGGCCGGAGGTCGTCCTCCGGCCCCGTGAAGCACTTCCGTCAGCCGCCGACGTACGCCGAGAGGTGCTCGCCCGTGAGGGTCGAGCGGTCGGCGACCAGGTCGGCCGGGGTGCCCTCGAAGACGATGCGGCCGCCGTCGTGTCCGGCGCCGGGACCGAGGTCGACGATCCAGTCGGCGTGCGCCATGACCGCCTGGTGGTGCTCGATGACGATCACGGACTTGCCGGACTCGACGAGCCGGTCGAGCAGCCCGAGCAACTGCTCGACGTCGGCCAGGTGCAGACCGGTGGTCGGCTCGTCGAGAACGTACACACCGCCCTTCTCACCCATGTGGGTGGCGAGCTTCAGCCGCTGGCGCTCGCCGCCGGAGAGCGTGGTGAGTGGCTGGCCGAGGCGGAGGTAGCCGAGGCCGACGTCGGAGAGGCGGGTGAGGATCTTGTGCGCGGCGGGCGTGCGGGCCTCGCCTTCGGCGAAGAACGTCTCGGCCTCGTCCACCGACATGGCGAGCACCTCGCTGATGTCGCGGCCGCCGAGGTGGTGGTCGAGCACCGAGGCCTCGAACCGCTTGCCCTCGCACTCCTCGCAGACGGTGGCGATGCCCGCCATCATCGCCAGGTCGGTGTAGATGACGCCGGCGCCCTTGCAGGTGGGGCAGGCGCCTTCGGAGTTGGCGCTGAACAGGGCGGGCTTCACACCGTTGGCCTTGGCGAACGCCTTGCGGATCGGTTCGAGGAGCCCGGTGTACGTCGCCGGGTTGCTGCGGCGCGAGCCGCGGATCGCGGTCTGGTCGATGGAGACGACGTCCTCGCCGGCCGGGATCGACCCGTGGATGAGCGAGCTCTTGCCGGAACCGGCGACGCCCGTGACCACGCAGAGCACGCCGAGCGGGATGTCGACGTCGACATCCCTGAGGTTGTGGGCGGAGGCGCCGCGGATCTCCAGCGTGCCGGAGGGTGTGCGGACCTTCTCCTTGAGGACGGCCCGGTCGTCCAGGTGGCGGCCGGTGAGCGTACCGCCGGCCCGCAGTCCTTCGACCGTGCCTTCGAAGCAGACGGTGCCGCCCGCGCTGCCGGCGCCGGGCCCGAGGTCGACGACATGGTCGGCGATGGCGATGGCCTCCGGCTTGTGCTCCACGACGAGGACGGTGTTGCCCTTGTCGCGCAGCCGCAGCAGCAGGTCGTTCATGCGCTGGATGTCGTGCGGGTGCAGGCCGATGGTGGGCTCGTCGAAGACGTAGGTGACATCGGTGAGCGAGGAGCCGAGGTGGCGGATCATCTTGACGCGCTGCGCCTCGCCGCCCGACAGCGTGCCCGAGGGCCGGTCGAGCGAGAGGTAGCCGAGGCCGATCTCCACGAACGATTCGAGCGTGCCGAGGAGTGCGGTGAGGAGCGGCGCCACCGAGGGTTCGTCCAGCTCGCGCACCCACTCGGCCAGGTCGCTGATCTGCATCGCGCAGGCGTCGGCGATGTTGATCTTCTTGATCTTCGAGGAGCGCGCGCCCTCGCTGAGCCGGGTGCCTTCGCACTCGGGACAGGTGGTGAAGGTGACCGCGCGTTCCACGAAGGCGCGGATGTGCGGCTGCATCGCCTCCTTGTCCTTGGAGAGGAACGACTTCTGGATCTTGGGGATCAGCCCTTCGAAGGTGAGGTTGGCGCCTTCGACCTTGACCTTGGTCGGCTCCCGGTAGAGGAAGTCCTGCATCTCCTTCTTGGTGAACTTGCGGATCGGCTTGTCCGGGTCGAGGAAGCCCGACTCGGCGTAGGTCCGCACGGTCCACCAGCTGTCGGACTTCCAGCCGGGGATGGTGAACGCACCTTCGGCGATCGACTTGGTGTCGTCGTACAGCTGGGTCAGGTCGATGTCGGAGACCGTGCCGCGGCCCTCGCAGCGGACGCACATGCCGCCGGTACGGGTGAAGGTCTGCTTCTCCGTTCTGGTACCGGCGCCGCGCTCCACCGTGATCGCGCCGCTGGCCTTGACCGAGGCCACGTTGAAGGAGAACGCGTTGGGCGAGCCGATGTGGGGCTTGCCGAGCCGGCTGAAGAGGATGCGCAGCATCGCGTTGGCGTCGGTGGCGGTGCCGACGGTCGAGCGGGGGTCGGCGCCCAGTCGCTGCTGGTCGACGATGATGGCCGTGGTCAGCCCTTCGAGTACGTCGACCTCGGGCCGCGCCTGCGTCGGCATGAAGCCCTGGACGAAGGCGCTGTAGGTCTCGTTGATCAGCCGCTGCGACTCCGCGGCGATCGTGTTGAACACCAGCGAGCTCTTGCCGGAGCCGGAGACCCCGGTGAACACCGTCAGCCGGCGCTTCGGGATCTCGATGTCGACATCCTTGAGGTTGTTCTCGCGCGCCCCGTGCACCCGGATCACTTCGTGGCTGTCGGCCACCGGCTGCGCGGCCGACTGCGATCCGGTCTTTCCGGCCTTGCTCATCGTCTCTCCATCTGTCGCGCGGGGCCGCCGCCGCTCACGTCCGTCTCCGGCGGCCCCGGCTCGGTCTCACCAGGCTCGAACAGTACGTCCTCTTCTCGTCCGCCCCGGTTCCGCGCGACGGCGGAACCGGTCCATCGGCGGGCGTCAGCCCTTGCGCGGCTGGTTGAAGCGCAGCATGTTCCCGGCCGGGTCGCGGAAGGCGCAGTCGCGGACGCCGTACGGCTGGTCGATCGGCTCCTGGAGCACCTCGCCGCCCGCGGCGCGGATGCGCTCGAACGTCGCGTCGACGTCGTCGGTGGAGAAGATGACACCGCGCAGCAGGCCCTTGGCGAGCAGCTCGGCCATGGCCTGCTTGTCGGCGGCCGGGGCGTTGGGGTCGGCGAGCGGCGGTTCGAGGACGATCTCCACGTCCGGCTGCGCCGGGGAGCCGACCGTGACCCAGCGCATCCCCTCGAACCCGACGTCGTTGCGTACCTCCAGGCCGAGAACGTCCCGGTAGAAAGTGAGCGCCTTGTCGTGGTCGTCGACCGCGATGAAGGTCTGTGCGAGCTTGATTTCCATGGGGTTCACGCTACGGACGGGGCGGTGCTTTCGCTTCTCCATTCCTGACCGGTCTCGTGTGGATCTTGGCGACACAGGCCGGGATGGCGGCACCTTCCTCGTGCGGCCGCGCCCGGTAGGCGCTGGGGCTCTCGCCGACCAGCTCGGTGAAGCGGGAGCTGAAGGACCCGAGCGAGGTACAGCCGACCGCGAAGCAGACCTCCGTCACCGACAGGTCGCCGCGGCGCAGCAGCGCCTTGGCCCGCTCGATCCGGCGGGTCATGAGGTAGCTGTACGGACTCTCGCCGTACGCTCCACGGAAGCTGCGGGAGAAGTGGCCCGGCGACATGAGCGCACCACGCGCCAGCGCCGGCACGTCGAGCGGCTCCGCGTACTCACGGTCCATCCGGTCACGGGCCCGGCGCAGCCGGACGAGGTCCTCCAGCGTCACAGGGTGATTGTCCCACGGTGGGCCGTCAGCCGGGCCTGCTGACCTCAGGAGCGCGGGGCAGCGGTGATCGGGGGCCGGATCAACGGGCGGCGTTCAGCGGACCACGTTCACCGGTCGGCGGCCAGCACTGCCGCGAGGCCTGCTCGGAGATCCTTGACGAAGTACTCGGGAACCTCCAGCGACGGGAAATGTCCGCCGCTCTCGGGCTCCTCCCATCGGACGATGTTCCGGTACCGCTCCTGGGCCCAAGGGCGCGGGCACTTCTCGATGTCGCGGGGATACATGGTGATCGCCGACGGGACGTCGACCCGGAGTTCCGGGTCCAGCGAGTTGTGGCTCTCGTAGTAGATGCGCGCCGCCGAGGCTCCGGTCCGTGTCAGCCAGTACAGGGTGACGTTGTCAAGAACGCTGTCCATGGAGACGGATGCGAACGGGCTGTCGTCGGTGTCCGTCCACTCGGCGAACTTGTCGAGGATCCAGGCGAGAAGCCCGACCGGTGAGTCGACGAGCGCGTAGCCGATGGTCTGCGGTCGGGTCGCCTGCTGCTTCGCGTACGCCGCGCGGTGGAGCCAGAAGTGACGGGTCTCCTCGGTCCACCTGCGCTCGACGGACGTCAGCCCGTCCGTCGGCAGCCCGGGCGGCGCCTGCGCGAACGTCGAGTGGATGCCGAGGACGTGTGCCGGGAACCTGCCGCCGAGGACCGTGGTGATGTTGCCTCCCCAGTCGCCTCCGTGGGCCGCGAACCTGCTGTAGCCGAGCCGTCCCATGAGTTCCACCCATGCGGCCGCGATCTTCTCGGTTCCCCAGCCGGTGGTGGCCGGCTTGTCGCTGTAGCCGAATCCCGGGAGCGACGGGGCCACGACGTGGAACGCCGGTGCGTCCGGATCCTTGGGATCCGCCAGCTCGTCCACCACATCGATGAACTCGACGATGCTGCCCGGCCAGCCGTGCGTGAGGATCAGCGGGGTCGCGTCCGCGCGCGCGGATCGGCGGTGCAGGAAGTGGATGCGCAGGTCATCGATGGCCGTACGGAACTGGCCGACGCGGTTGAGGCGCTCCTCGAACGACCGCCAGTCGTACCCGGTGCGCCAGTAGTCCACGACATCGACGAGGTCGGCGAGCGGAACGCCCTGATCCCACCGGCGCGGGCCGGGCGCTGCGTGATGGACCGTCTCGGCCTCCGGCAGTCGCGCCGCGGCCAGTCGCGCGCGCAGATCGTCGAGGTCGGCATCGTCGGCGTGGGTTCGAAACGTTTGCACATCGCTGGTCGGACGGGGCATCGGACCTCCTGGCCACCATGGAACGGCTACGGATCGTTGAGAACCATCTAAGACGGTTCTAGCAGTTCTCCGAGCAACGTCGCAACCGGCTATGGTGGTTCCATGCGTGTTGAGTTCCCTGACTTCCGCCTCGGCAAGGTGCTGGCGACCAGCTTCACGGGGACCCTGTCGGAGCGTCATGGCAGTGCCGTGGAGCGCATTCCGACGCCTCATCGACTTGTCGACTGGCTGGCGGTGAGCGGCCTCGCCGTGGACTCCTGCACCACAGCTCAGCTCGACCTCGCGCGGGAGCTGAGGGAGTCGGTCCACGCCGCCGCGACGGCGGCCGCACTCCAGGAAGCCCTTCCGGCCTCCGCCGTCCGCCTCATCAACGACCGCAGCACTCACGGTCGGGCCGCGGCGATCCTGACACCCGAGGGCGAGCGGCGGTGGCAGCTCAGCTCAGCTGGCCGCGTGGAAGACGCTCTCGGCGTGATCGCCGCCGACGCGATCAGCGTCATCTCCGGTGAGCGGGACGGAACGTTGGCCTTGTGCGCGTCACCGACCTGCCGGGCCGCCTTCTTCGACACCAGCCGGAGCCGTACGCGCAGATGGTGCGACATGAACACCTGCGGAAACCGTCAGAAGAAGGCGCGCTTCCATGCCGGCCGGCGCAGAAGCTCCGGATCGGCGAAGTGATCGTCCCCTGCTGCCGCAGGCGTTGAGCAAGCGACGTGTTCGTGCGCTTCCTCTACGGCAGGACTGAGTAAGGGCGTGTTCGGCGCTCGTCACGCGAGGGCGCGGATCGCCTCGATGGTCCGGTCCACGGTGAGGGTCCCGTTCGCGCAGTCGTGCAGCAGGGCCGTCACCCGTTCGTCCTGGTATTCACGCAACGGCGCGGGTGGGGCCTCGGGCGCTGCGGCTCCGGCGATGTCGTCGCGGGTCAGGAGGTAGTCCGCCAGGGCGGCGCAGGAACGGTGCTGGAAGATGACGTCCGGCTTGACCGGAACGCCGAAGACCGTCCCGGCCCGGCGGGCCAGGCGTACGTAGATGATGGAGTTCAGGCCGAGCTGCCGGAACGACGCGTCCTCGTCGAAGCCGAGCGCCTCGTCGCCGATCTCCGGCTGGAGGATCTCACGCTTGATGCGCTCGATCAGGTCCCGGCGTGGATCGGACGCGGGCTCTGGCGCGGTGGTGATCCGGTCGATGAGCGGGGTGAGCACCTTCGATTCGCCCAGTTCCGTGAAGACCGACACGCCCGCGTCCCGCAGATACCGGATGCTGTCGGTCCAGCGGACGGGCTTGGAGATCTGCTCGGCGAGCAGATCGCGGACGTCCTGCGGGTCGGGGCCGAACGGCCGGCCGGTCACGTTGGAGATGACCGGTGTCCGCAGTTCGGCCAGGTCGACCGAGGCCAGCAGATCGCGGAAGCGCGCGGCGGCCGGGGCCATCGCCGGCGAATGGAAGGGTCCGCTGACGCGGACCGGGATGAAGCCTCGGACACCTTCCACCTTCTCGAAGGCCGGCTTGATCCGCGCCAGTTCCGCGTGGCTGCCGGAGAGCACGAGCTGCTCGGGCGCGTTGTAGTTGGCGATGACGACGCCGGTGGCACCGTGCTGCTTCAGGGTCTCCTCGACGATCTGCTCGGAGACACCGACGACTGCGGCCATCGTACCGCCGCCGACCTGGCTCATCAGTTCCGCACGGCGTCGCACCAGCGTCAGGCCGCCTTCGAAGTCGAAGGCGCCGGCCGCGAACAGTGCGCTGTACTCGCCGAGGCTGTGGCCCGCGAAGAAGTCCGCGGGTGGCAGGTCCTCCTGCGCCGCCGACCAGTGCAGCGCGTTGACGACGTAGATCGCGGGTTGCGCGTACACGGTCTCGGACAGCCGTCGTTCCGGGTTCTCCAGACAGAGCTCTTCGATCGAGTATCCGAGCACCTGGTCGGCGCGGCGACGGAGGTCGGGGAACCTTCCGAACAGGCTGCGGCCCATCCCCTTCTTCTGGACGCCCTGTCCCGGGAACACGTAGCAGCGCATCAGATCCGCCCGCCTCCGAGCCCGAGTCCGGCCGGCGTCGTCGGCCACGCGGGAAGCTCGATGATCCGGACCACGGCGCACGTCCAGGTGAAGCCGGCGCCGACGCCGAGCAGCATGCAGAGGTCGCCGACGTCCACGGCACGCTCCTTCACGAGGTGGTCGAGTCCGGCGATCTGGTCGCCCGCGCCGAGATGGCCGACGGTGCGACCCCAGGACCAGGTCGTGAGATCGAGGTCGATATCGAGTGCGGCGAGGACCTCGCGCTGCAGCACGATGCGTCCGAAGTGCGGAACGACGAACCGGGCGACGTCGCCCAGGCGCACGTCCGCGTCGCGCAGGGCCCGGTCGACGCAGTCGCTGAGGCCGGCCCGGAACCGGCGGGTGAACTCGTCGAGCTCCACGTCTCCCAGGTACTGCAGTTTGCGCAGCCGCAGGTCGATGGGGAGCGTGGGGTCGTGGTGAGGCGTGAAGGGCGCGTCGCCGCGATGCAGGCGCTCAAGGGTCGGATCCGACACCGTGGAGGTGCTCAGCACCTGGGCGAACCCGGACCTCTTGCTGAGCACCATCGCCGACGCACCGTCGCCGGGGACGATGCCGATGTCGCTGTTCCAGCGGTCGATCGCCGGCGGACCGACCTTGTCGGCGGTGGTCACCAGCGCCGCCACGTCCTCGGTGGCCGCGAGGGAACGCGCCGCGATGTCCAGCGCGGTCATGCAGCCGTTGGAAGCGTTCTTGACCTCGAAGGCGAGCGCCGAGTGGTCTCCGAGGACTTCGCGGTGGATGTAGGAAGCCGTCGGGTAGAGCTCGAGGCCTTGGAAGTACACGCAGGCGTGCAGCAGCAGCGCGATGTCCTCGGCCCGGTGACCCGACCTTTCCACAGCATCTCTGGCAGCGGCCACCGCCATCTCGGGCGGAGCTTCGTCCGTGGCCTCGCAGACCGATTCGAGCTGCGTGTCCTCGGCGTCCTGGGCGTCGAACAGGCCGTCGGCGACGGCCTGTTCGACCTTGGTCGCCGGAGGCAGATAGGTCGCGGTAGCCGCGATGAACAGGGCCTCTGTCTTCACTTGTCGTTGCCTCTCAAGGTGGTGGCGTCGTGGAGCAGGAGCCCGGCGATGGCCTCGGCGGTCGGGTAGTCGAACACCAGGGTGGCGGGCAGCGTGGTGTCCAGCCGCTTGGCGAGGCGCTTGCGCAACTGGACCATGGTGAGCGAGTCGATCCCGAGGGAACGCAGTGCTCGGTCGGCCGGCACGCTGTCGGGCCCGGGCAGGCCGAGCACATCGGCGACTTCGCTGCGGACGAGGTCCAGCAGCAGAGCAGGCCGTTCGGCTTCGGAGGCGTCCGCCATCCGCGTATCGAGCGACTGCGCGGTCCCGGAAACTTCGGCTCCGCGTCCTTCAGTTGCGCGCCGCAACATGGAGCGCAGCATGGGAGGCGCTTCCGCATCGCCGAGCGCGTGGCGCAACGATGCCAGTTCCAGGCGTACGGGCATCAGCTGGGTCTCGGGCCGTGCGAGTGCGACGTCCAGAGCATTCAGGCCCTCGGCCAAGGTCAGGGCACCGATGCCCTGACGCCGCAGGCGTCCCAGCTCGGCCTTGCCGAGGTGAGCGGTCATGCCCACTCCGGCCTGCTCCCAGAGCCCGAAGGCGAGGCTGAGTCCAGCAAGACCCCGCTTGCGCCGGTTCGCCGCCAGGGCGTCCAGCGTCGCGTTGGCCGCGGCGTACCCGCTCTGTCCTGCGGTGCCCAGCGTTCCGGCCGCCGAGGAGAAGAGGACGAACGCGGCCAGGTCCAGCCGCTCGGTCAACTCGTCCAACAGCCGCGCACCTTGGACCTTGGGTGCCATCACCCGGTGCAGCCGCTCCGCGGTGAAGCCCTCCACCAGGCCGTCGTCTAGCACGCCGGCGAGGTGGAACACGGCCGTGAGGGGATGGCTCGGATCGATCCCTTCCAGTACCGCGGCCACGGCGGCCCGGTCCGCGACGTCACCCGCGACCAGGTCCACCCGCTCGGCGCCCGCGGCTTCGAGCTCCCGCACGAACGAGCCGGCTTCGGGGACGTTGCCACCGCGCCGCGACAGCAGCACGAGCCGCCGCGCTCCGTGCGCGCGCACCAGGTGTGCGGCGAGCGCGCTGCCGAGCTCGCCGAGGCCGCCGGTGATCAGTACCGTGCCGTCCGGGTCGAGAGCGCGTGGCAAGGTCAGTACGGTCTTGCCTGCGGCGTTCTGCTGCGCGTGGCGCAGGGCGTACGGCGCGTCGCGTACGTCGAAAGCCGTGAACGACCCCTTGTCCTGAGTCGGATCGGAGGCGGACGGATCAGCGGCCGCCTCTGCGAAGGCGAGGTTCGCGGGCATCTGCCTGAGGATGGCACCGTCCACGCGGATCTGGTTGCCGAGCGCGGCTGCCGCACTGCCCATGACCCGGTCGCCCGCGTGTACGAAGGTGACCCCGCTGCCGACCTCCATGGCGATCCCTGCGAACTCCAGGATCTGTGCCTGCTCCGGGCTCAACCCGGCGGCCCGTACCTCGACGCGGACTTCCGACGGCGCGAGCGGCTCCGGCGCGTCCTCGTCGTGCGGGGCGGCGGTGACGTCCAGCTGACCATCTTCCCGCTGACGCAGGTGCCAGCCGCCCTCGTCCGGCAGGACGAGCGCGTCGATCTCCGCGACGGTCGGCCTTGCCCGTGGCACGCGGGCGGTCTCGCCGCGCAGCACGCACTCCGGCTCGCCGCCGGTCTCGATCAGGCGCGCCAGGAGCCGGAAGTCCGGGGTACCGGGACCGAGGTCGATCAGGCGCAGGACGCGCTCCGGCTGTTCCGTACGGGCCGTGCGCACCATGCCCCACACCGCGGCATGCGCCCAGTTCCCCACCTGGTCGTCCGGGCTCAATGACACTGCGTCACAAGTGATCCAGACCAGCTCCGCGTTCTGGAGCCGGGCATCGCCGAGGCACACCTGAAGCGTCCGCAGCGCTTCGGCGGCGCTCCGCTCCGCGTCGTCCAACTGAACGGGCGCGCGGTCAGGCAGCGCGAACAGCAGTCGCCGAGGCGCATCCGCCCGGCCGTCGAGCCGCTTCACGAGGGCGTCCAGGTCGGGAACGACGTCGGCACCGAGCCCTGCGCCCACCTCGGCGTCGCCGACCACGAGAGTGCCCGCAGGGTCGAGGGTTTCGGCCACGAGGTGTAGGGGTTCGAAGCCGACGCGGTAGAGGTGCTCGGCGAACGGGTGTCCACGCCGTCTGCCGCGCTGGAACTGCAGCCTGCCGATCCGGGCCACCAAGTGGCCTGCCGGGTCGGCCAGCCATACGGTGGCAGGCGCGAGGTCCTCGTCTCCGCCGGATGCGAACGACACGCGCACGGTCAGTTCTCTGCCTGCGGTACGGACCAGCTCGACGTCCGACCACATGAACGGGACGAGCGGCCCAGGAGCCGCACCCGTCTCCATCAGACCGGCGACGACTACCTGCAGTGCCGCGTCGAACAGCGACGGATGCAGACCGTGGCCGGCCGGATCCAGCGCGGTAGGAAGGGAAACCCGCGCGTGGTAGACGCCGTCGCGGCAGGCGAGTTCGCGCAGTCCTCGGAAAGCCGGGCCGTAGTCGAGCCCGTTGGCGAGGGCGCGTCCGTAGAAGGCTTCGATGTCGAGGGCCCGGGCATCGGGCACCGGCCAGTTGTCGAGGTCCGGCGGCATGGTGGCGTCGGTGCTCGCACGGGTCACGCACTCTCCGGTCACGTGCTGCTGCCAGATCAGCGGCTGGTCCGTGTTCTCGGGTTGGCTGTGGAACGCGAAGGGGCGCCGTCCGTGCGCGTCCGGATCGCCGACGGTGGCCTGGATCCGCAGCGCGCGGCCCGGAAGAAGGACGACCGGCTCCAGCAGCGTCAGGTCTGCCACGGCGTCGGCACCTGCGGTCCGGGCGGCGAACAGCGCAGCGTCGGCCAAGCCCGCACCCGGCACGTAGACCTGCCCGCCGACGACGTGATCGGCCAGCCACGGGCCGTCGTCGAGCGACAGCCGGCCCGTGAACAGATGACCGCCGCTGCCGGCGAGCGTCGTGATCGCTTCGAACCACGGATGACCGTCCACGGGCTGACCTGCCGTCACCGCGACGGGCCCGGCCGGAAGCTCCCCGAGCCAGAAGCGCCGACGTTGGAAGGCGTACGTCGGGATGTCGACCTTGCCGGCGCCACGGGACCCGAGCACTCGCTCCCAGTCCAGAGGGAAGCCTCGCTCGAACAACGTGGCGGCCGTTCGCCAGAGCTGGTCCACGCCGCCTGATCCGCCTTCGGAGGATGGGCCGACCTCGACGAACGCTCCGAAGCCCTCGCCGCGCAGCCGCTCCAGCGCGCGGTCGAGGCCCATGAACTCCGGCTCTTGTTCTTGCTCGTGCAGGTCGCGAAGCCAGTAGTCGCCGCCGAGCTCCGGGCCCGGCACGACCTCGCCCGTCAGGCGCGAACGGAAGGGGATGGAGGTCCGGGCAGGGACAATCCCTGACATCGCACCGCCGACCGCGTCTCCCGAGCGCGCGCGAGCCCGCCGGGCGACGACCCGGGCGCCGTCCTCCAAGCTCAACGCTCCGCTCACCACGGCGGCGGCGACCTCGCCGTGCGCGTCGCCCACCACCGCCGCCGGCTCCACACCCCAACTGCGCCACAGCGCCGCGCGTCCGAGGTGGGTCGCGAACAGTGTGCACGGCAGCACATCCGGACTCTTCACGTCCGCCTCGCCGCGCAGCACCTTCAGCACGGACCAACCGGTCAACGGCGAGAGGATCGCGTCGCACTCCGCCACGGTGTCGCGGAACACCGCGCTCTGCTCCAGCAGTTGGCTGTTCAGCCCAGGCGGCCGCGCGTCCTGACCGCCGAAGACGAAGGCGATCTCCCCCTGTGCCGTGCCGGAACCCGGCTCGACCGCCCGCAGGGCTTCGGCAGCATCCACGGCGTTGCCCGCGAAAACCACGGCGCGCGCGTCGAAGTGCGTACGGCCGACGGCGGAGGTGTAGGCGATGTCCCGCATCGACGCTGCGGGCCGCGCGTCGAGCCACTCGGCCCAGTGCCGGGCCTGCGCACGCAGGGCGGCCGCGTCGGTGCCCGAGATCACCAACGGGTGGACGAGATCGTCGCCAGGCCCGTCCGCGACGACGGTCTCCGGTGCTTCTTCGATGATGACGTGCGTGTTCGTGCCACTGATACCGAAGGAGCTGACGCCGGCGCGACGCACCCGCCGTGTCCGCGGCCAGTTCCTCGGCTGCCGCAGGAGCTCCAGTTCGCCGCCGGTCCAGTCGATCCGGGTGTTCGGCTTCTCCGCGTGGAGCGTGCCGGGCAGCGACTCGTGCTGGAGCGCCAGCACCATCTTGATGACGCCGATGACGCCGGAGGCCGCCTGGGCGTGGCCGATGTTGGACTTGGCCGATCCCAGGTGCAGGGGCCGTACGCGGCCCGAGAACACTGCGGCGAGGGCGCCGGCCTCGATGGGGTCGCCTAGCACGGTGCCCGTGGCGTGCGCTTCGACGGCGTCGATGTCGGCCGGGGTCAGTCCACCGTCGGCCAAGGCACTGCGCACCACGCGCTGCTGTGCGAGGCCGTTCGGCGCGGTGAGCCCCTGGCTTCGGCCGTCCTGGTTCATGGCGGTGCCTCGTACGACGGCCAGCACACGGTCGCCGTCGCGTCTCGCGTCCGAGAGCCGCTTGAGCACCAGGACGCCGCAGCCTTCCGCCCAGCTCGTCCCGTCGGCGTCGTCGGCGAAGCTCTTGCAGCGGCCGTCGGCCGCGAGCCCGTTGAGGCGGCTGAACTCGACGAAGATCTGCGGGGTGCTCATCACGGTCACTCCACCGGCGAACGCCAGATCGCATTCACCGCTGCGCAGCGCCTCGCACGCCAGGCGCAGGGCCACGAGCGACGAGCTGCACGCGGTATCGATGGTGAGCGCCGGCCCGGACAGGCCGAGGGTGTAGGACACCCGCCCGGAGATCAGGCTCGACCCGTTGCCCGTGATCTTGTAGCCGTCGCTGCTGCTGACGTCCCAGCGCCGGGCGACGTCGTAGTCCGAACTCATCGCGCCGAGGTAGACGCCTGTGTTGCTGCCTTCGAGGGACGCGGAGCGCAGATTGGCCCGCTCCAGTGCCTCCCAGACGACTTCCAGAACGAGCCGCTGCTGCGGGTCCAGGGACAGTGCCTCACGCGGGCTGAGCCCGAAGAAGGCGGCGTCGAAGTCCTCGACGTCGCGGACGAAGCCGCCCCTGCGCTCGAAGCGCCTGCCGGTGGCGGCGCGCTCCGCCTCCTCGATCATGCCGAGATCCCACCCGTCCCAGCGCTGCGGGAACGGGGAGGAGGCTTCGCGGCCGTCGGCGAGCAGTTCCCAGAACGCTTCGGGCGTGTCGATTCCGTCCGGAAGCCGGCAGGCCATGGACACGATCACGACGGGATCGTCATCGTCGGGCCGTACGGGCACCGCGGCGACGGCGCGCGAGACGTCCGGAGCCTCGTCGGGCGCTCCGGCGTGTGTCAGCAGCAGTGTCGCGATCGCTTGCGGTGTGGGGTAGTCGAAGGCGAGCACGGTGGGCAGCGGGACCCGTGTCCGTGCGCTGAGCCGGTTGCGCAGCTCGACCACCATGAGGGAGTCGAGGCCCTGTTCGCGCAGCGTCAGGCCGGGACGCACACCGTCCACGGGCCGGCCGAGCAAGGCGGCGGCCTCCTCCGTGACGAGTGCGAGCACCGATCCCGGACGCTCGGATTCGGGCAGCGCCATCACGTCCTCGCGCCACGAACCACCGTCGACGGCCGGGATCGCGTCGTCGTGTTCGTCCAACCAGTAGCGCCGGTGTTCGAACGCGTACGTAGGAAGGTCCGCCCGGCGCGTCTCCGAGGCCGGGAACACCCGCTGCCATGAGATCGGGACGCCTTGGGTGTGCAGCTCCGCCAGCGCCCGCAGCGGCTGTTCGAGCCCGCCGCGACCGCGGCGCAAGCTGCCCACCACGACCGCCGTACCGTCGGCCCCGGTTCCCTGCGCCAGGGCTATCTGGAGCACCGGATGCGGACTCACCTCGACAAAGGTCCCGAAGCCGTCCGCTCGCAGGCGTTCCAGCGCGCGATCGAAGCGCACCGGCTCGCGCAGGTTGCGGCACCAGTACTCCGCGTCGAGCTCCGGACCGGCTGCCCGCTCCCCCGTCACGCTCGAATAGAAGGCGATCCCCGCCTCCGCGGGGGCAAGGCCCGTGAGCTGCTCGCGCAGCGCGGGCAGCAGCACATCCATGTGCGGGCTGTGCGACGCGTAGTCCACGTCCACGCGCTGGCAGTACGCGCCGGTGGCCTCCATCTGTGCGAGGAAGCGGTCCAGCGCCTCGGCGTCTCCGGCCACGACGGTCGATCGCGCCGTGTTCACCACCGCGACGGACAGCGCCTCGCCGTAGGCCGCCAGCTCCTCCATGACTTCGCCGACCGGGCGCTCCACGAGTCCCATCGCCCCGTCCGGCGCATGGTCCTGCACGGCCCGAGCGCGCAACGCCACGATGCGAGCGCCGTCCGCCAGGCTCAACGCCCCGCTGACGACCGCCGCGGCCACCTCACCTTGGCTGTGGCCGACGACCGCCGAGGGCTCGACGCCCCAGGCGCGCCACATCGCGGCGAGACCGACGTACATCGCGAACAACGCCGGCTGCACCACGTCCGTACGCGTGAAGGGCGGCGCGAGACCGTCCTGTCCACGCACGATCGCGGCGACCGAGAACCCGGTGTGCGGTGCGAGGGCCTCGTCGCACGCCGTCACGGCTTCGCGGAACGCGTCGTTCTGCTCCCACAGCGACCGGCCCATCCCCCACCACTGGGCGCCCTGGCCGGGAAAGACGAACGCGACGCGGCCTCGTTCGGTCACCGCGCCCGTCACCACCGCGTCGTGGCTCTCGTCCGCGGCGAGCGCCCGCAGACCGGCGACCGCCTCGTCCGTCGTGCCGGCGATCACCACGCCGCGCGTGGGGTGGTGCGTGCGGGTCGTCGCCAGCGAGTAGGCCACGTCGGACAGCCTCGTACCGGGCGACTGCCCGAGGTGGCTCGCCAGCCGCGCGGCGTTACGCGCGAGCGCCTGCGGGCTCGTGCCGGACACCGCCAGGCAGACCGGCCCACCCGCATCCGGTGTGGCCGGTACCGGCGCGCTCTCGGGCGCCTCGCCGAGGGCGACATGCGCGTTGGTGCCGCCGTATCCGAAGCTGCTCACCCCCGCGAACCGCGGCCCGTCCGGCCACGCGGCTGCCTCGGTGACCACTTCCAGACGTTCGGCGGAGAAGTCGATGCGCGGGTTCGGTGTGCGGAAGTGCAGGCTCGGCGGAATGACGCCGTGGTGCACCGCCAGCGCGGCCTTGACGAGCCCGAGCACGCCGGCCGCCGGTTCGAGATGGCCGAAGTTCGTCTTGGCCGAGCCGATGCGCAGCGGCGCGGGCCGGTCGGGCCCGAACACGGTGCCGAGCGCGCCCGCCTCCGTCACGTCGCCCAGAGGCGTGCCCGTACCGTGCGCCTCGACGTACGACACGGCACTCGGCGCCACGCCGGCGTTCTCCCACGCCGACCGCAGCACCTCGGTCTGCGCCTCGTGGCCGGGTGCGGTCAGTCCGTCCGTCGCACCGTCGTTGTTGACTGCGCTGCCGTGCACCAGCGCATAGACACGGTCACCGTCGGCGAGCGCGTCGGACAGCCTGCGCAGCACGACCACCGCGCAGCCTTCGCCCCGGGCGTAGCCGTCACCGTCGCCGTCGAAGGCCCGGGACAGTCCGGCAGGACTCTGCGTGCCGAGTTTCGTCAACGCCACCGAGGTGTTCGGATGCAGCATCAGGTTGACGCCGCCGGCGAGTGCGAAGTCCGACTCGCCGGAGCGCAGGCTCTGCACGGCGAGGTGCACCGCGACCAGAGAGGAGCTCGACGCGGTCGCCACGCCCATCGCGGGGCCGCGCAATCCCAGCGCGTAGGCGATGCGGGACGGGATCACCGAGTTGTCCCAGCCGATGGCCGAGTGGGCGTGGATCGCCTCGGCGGCGCCCTGCGTGAACAGCGGGTACTCCTGCCACATCGCGCCCATGAAGACGCCGGTGCGCGTGCCCGCGAGACCAGCTGTGGAGCGCCGCGCGTCCTCGACGGCGGCGCACGCCACCTCCAGGGCGATCCGCTGCTGCGGGTCCATCTGCCGTGCCTCGGCCGGTGAGATGGAGAAGTGCGCCGCGTCGAACCCCGTGACGTCGTCGAGGAATCCACCGCGCCGGTTCGCCGCCCCGCCGGACGCCTCCGCCTCAGCCCATGCGCCGGCGTTCCACCGGTTGTCCGGCACCTGACGCACCGCGTCGACACCGTTGAGCAGAGCCTGCCAGAGTGCGGTCGGGTCCTCGATCCGTGCCGGCAGTCGGCAGCCGATGCCGACGATCGCCACCGGTTCGTGGCGGTCGTACGTCCGGGCGTCGGTCCGGTCAGCCACGGGTAGCCCCGATCTCGTCGGGCGCGTAGAGCGCCAGGCATGTCTCCTCGATCGCGGCGAGCGGCTCCGCGTCGTTCAGGATCGTCATGTGGTTCGCGGCGTCGATCTCCACCAGGCGCAGGCCCGGCAGCTCGCGCTCCCAGTCCTGCCGGTAGTTCACGTGGTCGAGGGAGAAGGTCTCGCCGGTGATCTGGAAGTACGGTTCGACCTCGCCCAGGAAGAGTCCGCGCCGGTTGCGGAAGTAGGTGCACACCACGGCTTCCGGCCGCGGCAGAGGCCTGATGGTGTGCTCGCCGAGCCGGTAGGCGAGCTGGATCGCCATGTTGCGTCTGACGAACCGCGCCGTCCGGTCAGGTCTCATGGCGAGGCCGCGCCCGGCCGCGAGCTCCGCGAGCCGCAGGACGAACGCGTCCTCGTCCAGGTCCTCGGCGACCTCGTCCCGGTGGATGAGACGGGCACGCAGGACCGCCGGGTCCTTCTCCCCTGCCGGCCAGAGCAGGGAGTTGACGACCTGGAGCGCCGCGCTCCGCGCCGACTGGAACCCGTTCGCGTTCGACTTCGCCAGGCCGGTCTCGTCCGGCGAATCGACCATCGTCAGCGAAGCCACGTCGTGGCCCTGTGCCTGCAGCCGCCGGGTCACCTCGTAGGCGACGATGCCGCCGAGGCAGAATCCGCCGACGTCGTACGGGCCCTCGGGCTGCACCGAGCGGATGGCCTCGGTGTAGTACTCGGCCATGGCCGTGATGCCCTCGATCGGCGCGTCCTCGGTCAGCAGGCCACGGGCCTGGATGCCGTAGAACGGGCGGTCGATCCGCTCGGCGATCGTGCGGTAGGACTCGACGCCGGCCAGAGCGCCGTGGATCCAGAAGACCGGCCTGCCCCCGGTCGCACCGTTGAGGCGCACCAGCTCCGGGACGGGCACGCTCGTGGAGCGGGCCTCCGCCTCGGACAGCCTCGCGACCACGTCGTTCAACGTGTCGTGCGGCTGCCACCATTCGGGCCGGAAGCCCGGAAACACACCGCTGATCCGGCCCAGCATCGCCACCAGGAGCAGGGAGTTGAGACCGTAGTCGGCGAGCGACCTCGTGCCGTCGATCTCGTGGCGCGGCAGGCCCAGCACCGAGGCGACGAGGTCGGCGACGAAGGCTTCGCGGTCCTCACCGTCCTCGCCGTCCTGAGCTCCGGCATCTGTGTGCACGGCCTGATCCGATTGTGGTGCCTGCTCGGCGAAACACGTCAGACGTGCGAAGGGATACCCGGGCAGTGGGATCCGTCTGCGTCGCGCGCCGCGATGCATCAGGTCCCAGTCGATGGGCGTGCCCGCGACCCAGTGTTCCGCTACCTGGTCGAGCTGCGCCGGCTTCCCATCGCGCTCGGCGCCGGCAGCGGGATCGACGCCGTCGGCAAACGCCACGCGGTCGAGCGCGTCCGGGTCGCCGTGGAGCCAACCGTCCAGCATGCGAGCGGCCTCGTCCGTGCTCTGCGCGACGAACGCCAGCCGGCAGCTCATCGCTTCCCGGCCGACCTGCGACGTGTACGCGATGTCCGCCCAGGAGCGCGGATCCGCCTCGGCCAGCCGATGGATCAGCCGGCGCGTCCGCTCGCGCAGAGCGTCGACGCTCCGCGCCGAGAGCACCAGGACCTGCGCGCCCGGCTCGTCGTCCGGGTTCGCGGAGGCGATGTGCTGCTCCAGCACGACATGCGCGTTCACGCCGCCGATCCCGAAGCTGTGCATGCCCGCGCGGCGCGGCAGCGGCCGACCGGCGCCGTCGGTGCGCTCGGGCCACGGCAGGTTCTGCGTGGCGATGCGCAGCCGCGTCCCCTTGAGGGAGAGGTCGCGGTGCAGCTGCCCGAAGCCAGGGATCGCCGGGATCACGCCGTGCCGCATCGCCTGCGCGGTCTTCACCAGCGCGGCCAGGCCGGAGGCCACCTCCGTGTGCCCGATGCAGGGCTTCACGTTGCCCAGATACGTCACGTCTTCGCTGTCGTCCTCGGTACGGAGTCCGGCGCCGAGCGCCGCCAGCTCCGCGCTGTCCGCCAGCATCGAGCTCATGCCGTGGGTCTCGATGTACTCCACGGCGCCCGGATCGATCGCGGCGTCGGCGTAGGCGTGCGCGACGGCTGTCTTCATGCCCCGGATGTTCGGTGCCGTGAAGGACACACCCCTGCCGCCGTGGGCCACGCCGGTGCCGCGCACGACGCAGTGCACGTAATCCCCGTCCTCCACGGCCCGGCGCAGTGGCTTGATCAGTACGGCGGCGACGCCCTCGCTGCGCGCCGTACCGTCGGCACCCTCCTGGAACGGCCGTACGTCACCGCTCGGGCTGAGCATCCCTGCGGCCCGCATCCCGCCGAAACCCGCAGGCGACATCACCAGGTTCACGCCGCCGACGAGCGCCTGCTCGCACTCGCCGTCACGGATGGACCGGATCGCCCGGTGCAGGGCCACGAACGAGGACGAGCACGTCGTGTCGCACTGCTCGCTGGGGCCGTTGAGGTCGAGCAGGTACGAGATCCGGTTGGGCACCATCGCGGGCGACGGCAGGCTCAGCAGGTCCCTGGTCGCGGGCCGGTACTCGCTCTGCGTCGTGGCGACGAACACGCCTGTGGTCCGGTTCCGCAGCTCGGCCGGCCGATAGCCCGCGTCCTCGACGGCGTTCCACGCCGTCATCAGCAGCAGACGCAGCTCCGGCGTCACCTGGCGCGCCTCGGTCATCGACATACGGAAGAAGAGAGGGTCGAATTCATGCACGCCGTCGAGGAATCCGCCTCGCAGCGCGGCCGCCTCGTCGCCGTAGCCCGCCCAGTCCGCACGCTTTTCCGGCGGTGCGGTGATGCACCGTCCGCCTTGCTCGACGATCCGCCAGAACTCGTCGATGTCGTCGGCCCCGGGGAAGCGTGCGGACATGCCGACGATCGCCATGCCGTCGAGCGCGGCCTCGTCGGGCTCAGGCTGAGGTTGAGGTCGAGGTTGCGCACGGTCGGGCGCCCGGTCCGGCGGTGCGGGCTCCGGCGGAAGCGCGTCCCGCAGCTCCTCGGCGTATTCGGAGACGATGAACTCGCCCAGCTCGGCCAGGGTGTTGTGCTCGAACAGCACCGTGATGTCGAGGTCGATACCGAGCGTCCCGCCGAGGGTCCGGGCCACGTTCACCGCGAAGATGGAATCGAGCCCGTAGTTCGAGAAGGACTCGTCCCGCCCGATCCTCGTTCGCGGGATGTCCAACGCCTCGGCCAGCACATCGAGCGCGACTGCCTCGGTGTGGACGCGCAGCCGGTCTCCGGACTCGCTCCCGACGCTGTGATCGGCCACGGCCCGCGCCGGACTCTCGCGCGCCGGCGCCACGTACGGCGCGGACGGGCGAGGCACGGCCGTCGGCTGCCGTATGACGCCGTCGCTCTCGGCCACGATGATCTGCTGTCCCAGATCCTCGGCATCCCGCGCGGGCAGAGCGATCGCGCGGAACCCCTCCTGCGTGAGGACATGCTGCCAGTTGGCCGTGGAGAGCAGCGGACTGCCCTGGATCCGCAGGTGCGGGTCCTCGTAGCGCCACCATCCGTCGAGGAGACCGAACGAGAACTGGCTGAGCAGGTTGTTCGCGGTCAGCTCGTTCAGGACCAGCAGTCCGCCGGGCCGGAGCAGCGCCTTGGCGTTGCGCAGGGTGTGGCGGATGTCCCGGGTGGCATGCAGGACGTTGGCGGCGACCACGGCGTCGTACCCGCCGAGGGTGAGGCCCTGATCCGCCACCGGACGCTCGATGTCCAGGATTCCACAGGTCAGCGACGGGTTTTCCGCACCGAACGAACGCTCCGCGTGGTTGAGGAAGGCCCTCGATATGTCGGTGTAGCAGTACTCGCGCACGTCCAGCCGCGCGGACCGCAGCGCCTCCAGGACGACCGCGCTCGTGGCACCCGTGCCGGCGCCGATCTCCAGGATCCGCGCGGGACCCGCCGTCCGGGCCCGTGCCCGCCGTCGCAGCCGCGCCACCAGGTCGGCGGCCAGCGCCTGGTTGAAGAACGCCGACGCCGGGTTCGTCGCGTAGGCGTTCTGCACCAGCTCCAGCGATCCGCCGGGAAAGATGACCTCGGTGGCCGGTCGCCGTCCGGTGAGAATGTCGGGGAAGGCACGCAGGGTGGTCTCCACCAGGAGGTGGGTGGCCGCGAGGTCGGGGTTCTCCTGCCACGCAGGCTTTTCCGTCTCCCACTCGCGCCACAGCTGCTCGACCGGCTTCTGCCGCGTGGCGTCGTCGATCAGGATCCTGCCGTCCCGCCGCTCGAGGTAGCCGGCTCCTTCGAAGACGCGCAGGCACTCGTCGAACCAGGCGCCGTACCCCGGCGCGAGGCCTGCCGACTCCCGTGCGGCTTCCGGAGTCTGCCCGGATTCACGGAACGCGCCGAGCGTGCGCAGATGGGACCAGAGGAAGTCGAGCAGCAGCTGTTTCATGATCAGTCCCTTCGAAGGCCGCGATCAGATCGCGAGCGCGGTCAGCTCGGCGATGCGGGCGCGTAGCCGCTCCAGTTCGCCGCCGGGCGCAGCCGTCGGTTCCTGGACGTCGGCGGGCACGGCGTCCGGCTCCACGGCCGTGGGAAGGATGACTTCGTCGTCGCCCAGAACGATGCCCCGGTCGTTGAGCGCGGGACTGAACTTCATCAACGTCAGCCTGCTGACCGGCCCCGCGCACAGCCGTTCGATAGCCGCCGTCAGCTCGTCCGGCTGGATGAGCGGCGCCTGCGCTCCGACCACCGCGCCCCGCTCTCCCTCGGTGGGTGCGTTGTTGAAGCAGTAGCCCAGGTTCAGCACCTTGCCTTCAGCCCCGTACTGGCGTTGCACCGTCAGTGCGAACGAATCGAGGAACGTGCAGGCGGCCGCGTAGTTCGCCTGCTTGATGGCCTTGAGGTAGGAGTTGATCGAGGACAGGAACAGGGCGAAATCGAGCGAGTCACCGCCGAACACCTCCATGCACCGGACGCTCGCGTCGACCTTGCCGCGCAGCACGTCCTCGAACTGCGCCTCGCTCATCCGGCCCAGGCTCGCCCCGGAGAACACGAGGCCCGAGTGGATGACGCCGTGCACCGTGCCGAACCGTCGTACGACCTCGTCCTTCGCCGCACGCAGGGCCGCGAGGTCGGTGGCGTCGCACCGCAGGTACAGCGGCGCAGGCCCGTCCTCGCCCGCTGCCTGAGCGATGGCGGCTTCGACGCGCGCGTCCTGCGGCCTGCGTCCGAGCCACACCACCTGGGCCTGGTACCGGCGGATCAGGTACTCGCTGATGACCGTGCCGAGGGCGCCCGCGCCGCCGATGACGACGTACGTGCCGCCCCGCCGCAGCCGGGACGACGTCGGCGCGGCCGGCTGAACCGTCATCAGTCGCTGCTCGTGCCACCGGCCGTCGCGGTGGATACGCAGATTGCCGTCCGGGTCCGCGGCCAGATCGAGCACCGCGGTGAGAGAAGGCGCGTCGTAGGCCTCGACGTCCGCCACGCGCACCCGCCAGTTCGGGTACTCCTTCGCGGTCGACCCCGCCAGGCCGGCGACACCGGCGTGCGCCGGGTCGACGGCCTCGGCCTCGTGGACGGCGTGCGCCCGCTCGGTGATCAGGGTCAGACGCAATGAGCGGTCGCCGTACCCGGCGGCAAGAAGGGCTTTCACCGTACGGAAGGCATGCAGCGAGCCGCCTGCCTGGCTCTCGACGACGCTCGCACCGGACCGGTCGTCCACAGCGCCGGGCGCCACCCAGATCAGCTGGTCGAGTTCCGGGACCGACTGGAGAAACGTCTCCAGGTCGTCGTACGTACTCTGCGACGGATCCGCGACCACGTGCGCGCCTGGCAGGCGCGCGAGGAGAACGTCCCGCGCCTGCCCTGGGGACGCGATGATGCCCACTGGTCCGGAGCTCTGCGGCCACGCCGCGGATTCCGTCCGCTGAAGGGGATCCCACACCGGCACCAGCGTGGTGACGCCGTCCGCGAGGTCCGGCGTCCGCTCGGCGCGCGCCGGTTCCGGGGTCGGCTCGGTTCGGCGGCCTGCGATGCCTCGCAGCCGCAGGCACACCGTGCCGTCGTCGGTCGCGAGGTCGATGTCGATCCGGTCCGCGCCGCGTGCGTCCTCGGCACGGCGTATCAGGGCCCACATGGTGGTCGCGCCGGGCGCGAGGACTTCGGCCGACTTGAGGGAGAACACCAGCCCGACCCGATCGTCACCGCCGTCGCCGTCGCCGTCGCCGTCGAGCAAGCGCATGCACTGCATCGCCGAGTCCACCAGCGCCGGGTGCAGGACGTGGCCGTCCGTGGTTCCTGACGCCGTGCCGGGCAGCCGCAGTTCGGCGAGCACCGCGTTGTCGCTACGGTGCACCGCCACGACCCCCTGGAACGTGGGGCCGTAGGCGATGCCGCGATCCCGCCACTCGGCGTAGAACCGCTCGGGGTCGAATGCCGTGGACCGGAGATTCCTGAGCAGCGCGGGCAGATCGAGTGCCTGCGCAGCCGTCGGCTCCGTGGCGGACACCTCGCCTTGGCAGTGGAGTACGGGCTCGTTTCCGGCGGACTCCGTGGAGGACACCGTGAACCGGGTGACGTCGCCGTCCGCGCGAAGGTCCACCCGCAGTGCGCGCGGCGCCCCCGAGACAGAGAGCGGTCTCAGGAAGACGATGTCGTGCAGGCGAACCGCGTCGCTCGCGGTCCGCCTCACCGCTGCTGCGGCCCACTGCAGATACATGGCTCCCGGAGCGATCCCGGCTCCCTGCACCTGATGTTCACGCAGGTAGAACTCGTCTCCGGTGAGGACTTCCTCATCACGCTGCGGCCCGTCGTCCGCCGTCGCGCGGTTCGGCAGCGCGTAGCGTTCCCGCTCGAAGGGGTAGCCAGGCAGCGGAACGCGGCGGTAGCGGCTGTCGCGGAACAACTCGGCGAAGTCCGGTGCCTCACCGTCGAGGAACTGTTGGGCGGGTGTCCGCAACCTGGAGTCCGCGCCCTGTGCCGCAATGTCCTGCCCGGAAAGCCAGGCAGTGCACTGGCTCTCCAGTTCCGCGATATCCCGGACCACACGCGCCCATCGATGCCTCAGGTGCCTGCGGCCGAGCAGCAGTGTGTGGCTCACGTCGCCGAGATCGAGGTCCGGGTGCTCGCGACAGTGGCGCGCGAACCGGGCCACCTGTTCGCGCAAGGCGTCCTCCGTCGCCGCCGACAGCGCGATCAACCGTGCTCCGTCCTGTCTGCTGCGGGGCGGCGTGGGCGGCTTTGACGGCTGCTCGATGACAGCGTGGGCGTTGGTTCCGCTCGCGCCGAGCGACGTGACCGCGGCGCGCCGCTTGCCACCTTCCGGCACGGCCCACCGCCTCGGCTCCGTGTGCACGAAGAACGGGCTGCCGGCCAACGTGACACTGGAGTTCGTCTCCGTGTGGTGGGGCAGGCCGGGGATCACCTCGTGCCTCATCGCCAGCAGAGTCTTGATGACGCCGATCACGCCGGCCGCGGCCTGCGCGTGGCCGATGGAGGCCTTGGTCGAGCCGAGCGAGCAGAACCGCTCGGCGTCCGTGAAGCCACGGAACGCGCGATCGAGCGCCCGGAATTCCACCGGATCGCCGAGCTTGGTTCCGGTGCCGTGTGCCTCGACCAACCCGATCCCCGCAGGGTCGATGGCGAAGTCCTGGTAGATCTGCCGGATCAGCCGTTCCTGCGAGGTCCCGTTCGGCGCGGCGATCCCGTTCGTCGTGCCGTTGTGGTTGATCCCGATGCCACGGATCACGCCATGGATGTGGTCGCCGTCCGCCTCGGCGTCCGAGAGCCGTTTGAGGACCAGCGCACCGACTCCTTCGGCCGGCACGAATCCGTCGGCCGCCTGATCGAACGCACGGCTCCGGCCGGTCGGAGACAGCATCCCGGCCCGCGACGCCGCCAGATACAGCCGCGGCGAGTTCTGGACGTAGACCCCGCCCGCGATCGCCGTGGTGACCTCGCCCGCCCACAGCGCCTGACACGCCAGGTAGAGGGAGACGAGCGAGCTGGAGCACGCGGTGTCGACCGCGATCGCCGGCCCGTGCAGGTCCAGGTAGTACGCGATGCGGGACGGCACGAGCGAGTTCATGTTGCCCCACAGGGCCTGGCCCGGGTAGTCGGACGGCCCCGTCAGATCCAGGTAGTCGCCCGCAGCGCAGCCCACGTAGACACCGCACCGGTCGCGGTCGAGCGACTCGCCCGCGTGGCCCGCGTCCTCGAGCGCCCGCCACGCCTCCTGAAGGAACAGCCGCTGCTGCGGCTCCATGTAGACGGCCTCCGCACCGGAGATCCCGAAGAAGAGAGGGTCGAACTCGTCGACGCCGTCCAGCAGACCGCCGTCCAGGCACACGCTGCCCAGCGACGCGAGGTCCCAGCGGTCCACCTTCGAGACAGCGTCCCGGCCGGACGCCAGCAGGTCCCAGAACTCGTCGGCATCCCGGGCGCCCGGGAACCGGCCGCTCATACCGACGATCGCGACGGGCTCCCGGACACCGCCGGACGGCTCGGACACCAGGGACGGCACGGGTACGGAGGACGCATCGGGTACCGCTGACGGCTCGGGTACAGCCGACTGCCCGGATACCGCAGACGGCATGGTCACGGCAGACGGCCCAGGCACCGCGACCACGACGGCGGCGCCTTCCTCGTCCACGATGAACCTCGTCAGCCGCCTGATCGACGGGTTCTCGAACAGCACGCTCGGATCGAGGTCGGTGCTCAGCGACTCGTTGAGCCGGTGCACCAGGGAGACGCCGGTGAGCGAGTCCAGTCCGTAGTCGGCGAAAGGCTTGTCGGCCGCGAGCTCATCCTCGGTCAGCTTCAGCGTTTCGGCGAGGATCCGCTCGACGGTCGCGCGGACGTGCTCCTCGATCGAACCAGGCGCGACAGGCCGCGGATCCCGGCGCGATACGAACGGACCGGCCGCGGCAGGCCGCGAATCCCTGCGCGGTACGGGCGAACCGGCGCGCGCCAGCAGCACCTGCTGACCCAGGTCGCGGGCGGGCTCCGCCAGCAGTTCCACCGTGTCGAACCCGCACTGCCGCAACACTTCGCGCCACGCGTCCGAGGACAGCGCCGGTCCGCCCTGGATACGCCTTCCGTCCGTGAACCGCCACCACCCGTCGAGGAGCCCGAAGGTCAGGTGCGACCACCAGTCGTTCCGGGCGAGTTCGTTGAGTACGAGGACTCCACCGGGCCGCAGCAGTGCTCGGGCATGACGCACTGCCTGCACGATGTCCTGGGTGGCGTGCAGAACGTTGTTGGCGATGACGATGTCGTAGTGGCCCGTGGTAAGTCCCTGTGCGCCGGGCTCACGCTCCACGTCGAGGGTCGAGAAGGACACGTACGGCACGTGGTCGGCGAACCGCCGCTCCGCGTCGATCAGGAACGCCTTCGAGATGTCCGTATAGCGGTACTCGGCGATGTCGCGGCCCGTCAGTCGGGCGAACACGCGCTCGCTGGTGCTGCCGGTGCCTGCTCCGATCTCCAGCAGCCGGATGCCGTCGCCACGGGCCTCCACCTCCGCGCGCACCGCGCCGGCCGTCACGTCGTTGAAGTAGTCGGCCGTCGCGTTCCCCCGGTACGCCGGTTCGACCAGCTCGAACGAGCCGCCCGGGAACATGACCGCCGTGGCCTTCGTCCGCCCGGACAGGATCGCGGGCAGGGCCTCGATCATGCGCTCCGTCAGGCCGGTCTTGGCCGCCAGCTCCGGATCGTCGGCACGAACCTCCTTCCACGCGCGCCAGGCACGCCACGCCTGTTCAAGGCCCGGCGCACTCTTACTGGGCGCCACGAACTCGCCCTCACGTACGAGTTCTCCGTGGCTCAGCAGCACGGTCACCGTGTGATCGAGCCACTGGGCGAAGGGCGGCGTGACCTTCTGCTCGATCAGGTCTCGACGGACGGGCGCGTCGAAGAGTCCCGCCGCCACGAGCTGTGCGAGCACGAGCGGGCGCGCGAGGCTGTCCAGCTCGTCCGTGGCGGACGTGCGACCGGACAGGAACGTCCCGACGCTCTCGGGCCTGGCCGCGGCCACGAGCAACGCGGCTGCGTCAAGCGGGTCGGTGGCCCGAGGAACCGATACGGCGCCGAGCGGGTCAGCGGCCCGAGGCGCCGACACCGCCTCGGCAGCCGGCCAGTACCGTTTCGCGGCGAACGGGTACGTCGGCAGGCTCACCCGCGCCGGCGGATTCGCGCCGTGGCAGGCGTGCCAGTCGACATCGATACCGTTGACCCACAGGGGCGCGACCTTGTCCCACTCACCGCGTTCGAGCCACCCGGCGACCAGGTCCCGCAGCTCCCCGGGCCGATCGAAGAGGCCGAGCAGCTTGTCCTCGGGCCGTCGGGCCGTACCTTCGAACACCGTTCCGCGCGCCCCGCGCTCGACGTAGTCCTGAAGAGTTGCGATCAGCCCGTCGACGTCGTTCGCGACGAAGAGCACTCGTTCGGCCATCGCCCGCCGCCCGACCTGCAGCGTGTACGCGAGTGACGCCAGATCGCCGTGCGCGTCCCGGTATCCCGGCAGGAACTCCAGCAGCTGCCGCGCGAGGACGCCGAGCCGCTCTCCGTCGCGGGCCGAGAGGATGACCGCTTGAGGGCCGAGGTGCCCGGCGGCCCGCGCACCGGTCGGGGCCTGTTCCAGTACCGCGTGCGCGTTGGTGCCGCCGATCCCGAAGGAGCTCAGTCCCGCCCGCGCGGGCTCGTCGCCGTCCAGCGGCAGGTTCCGGTCGGCCACGAAGAACGGCGACTCGTCCCAGTCGATCTCCGGGCTCGGCACGTCGCTGTGCAGGGTCCGCGGAACCTCTCCGTACTGCAGGGCCAGGGCCACCTTGATGAGGCCGGCGATCCCCGCGGCCGCGTCGAGGTGGCCGATGTTGCTCTTGACCGAGCCGATGCCGCAGTACTGGCTGCGTGCCGTGTAGTGCCGGTACGCCTCGGTCAGCGCCGCGACCTCGATGGGATCGCCGAGCCTCGTGCCCGTGCCGTGCGCTTCGACGTAGCTGATGGTCGACGGGTCCGTGCCCGCCTTGTCCAGCGCCTTGCGGATCACGTCGGCCTGCCCGCGCACACTGGGCGCGTAGAAGCCTGCTTTGTCGCCGCCGTCGTTGTTCACCGCGATGCCGCGGATCAGGCAGTAGATGTGATCACCGGCGGCGATCGCCTCACTGGCGCGCTTGAGGACGACCACGCCGACACCTTCACCGCCGGACATGCCGTCGGCGCCGTCGGCGAACGCGCGACTGCGCCCGTCGCTCGAAAAATTCAGGCCCGGCTGGTGCACGTATCCCAGTTCTCCCGCGGAGAACAGGCTGGCCGCGCCGACGATCGCCTGGTCCACGTCACCGGCCAGGAGCCCCTGACAGGCGACGTGCACCGCGCTCAGCGCCGAGGAGCAGTTGGTGCTCACCGCCATGCCGGGGCCACGCAGGCCCAGCTTCGTGGAAATCATGGTGGGCACCGTGCCGCCTTGGGCGAACAGCCACGCGGCGTAGGTCTCGGAGCTCGCCAGGACCCGCGGGCCCGACGCGTTCGCCATCAGCGCCGGGAGCAGGGCCTGGTAGAAGTTCGTGCTCGTGGACGTGGTGACGCTGGTCTCGGGAACGTCCTCCGGGCGGTAACCGGCGTCCTCCAGCGCCTGCCACGCGTGCTGCAGCAGCAAGCGCGCCTGTGGGTCCATGAACTCGGCGTCGCGGGGAGAGATGTCGAAGAACGCCGCGTCGAACTCAGCCCTGCCGTCCACGACCGACCGCTGCGGCACGTATCCGGGCCGGGTGATCAGCTCGTCCGGGACTCCGAGCGTACGCAGTTCCTCGGCCGACCAGGACGTGGAGCCGCTGCGTCCTTCCACGAGCGCGGTCCAGAATGCGCGGTGGTCCATGGCTCCCGGGAACCGGCAGGAGATGCCGATCACCGCGATCGCATCACCGAGCGAGGCGTCGTCGGCCGCCGCCGGAGTGGCATGGTGCGGATCAGGTAGCCGCTCGGGCTCGACCGGCTGTGCCGTAGGTGCCTGCCCAGCGGGTACTTGTCGAGCAGGCAGCAGCCCCGTCAGGTGTCGGGCCATCGCCACGACGGACGGGTGCGCGAAAACGCTGGTGGGCCGCAACGAGCAGCCGAACTCGCGGTTGATCCGCTCCACCGCTTCGATCGCCGCGAACGAGTCTCCACCGATGTCGAAGAAGCCTGCGGCACGATCGATGTCGCGCGAGCCGAGCACCTCTTCGAAGATCCCGCGCACGGTCCGCTCGATGTCGAGCGCGGCCACCGGGCTGTCGGCGGCCGGGCTGTCGGCGGCCGGGAGCGGCACCGCCTCGGCTGCCTCGGCCAGCTTCGCTCGATCGACCTTGCCGTGCGCCGTGAGCGGAAAGGTGTCCAGGGCCACGAACGCGGCGGGCAGCATGTAGGCGGGAAGGGTCTTGGCGAGTTCTGAGCGCAGCAGCGCGGCGTCGACCGGCGCGTCCGCGTTCCCGGTGCAGTAAGCCGTGAGCCTGTCCGACAGGCCGGCGTGCTCGAGCAGGACGACGCTTCGGCCGATCGCCGGATGGGCATCGAGCACCGCCTCGATCTCACCGAGTTCGATGCGGTGGCCGCGCAGTTTGACCTGGTTGTCCATCCGGCCCAGGACGACGATCTCGCCGTTCGGCAGTCGGCGCGCGCGGTCGCCGGTCCGGTACAGCCGTCCGGGCGCGAACGGGTTGTCCAGGAAGCGCTCGGCCGTCAACTCCGGCTGCCGGTGGTAGCCCAGGGCGACCCCGTCGCCTGCGATGTGCAGCTCGCCGGTCACGCCGACCGGCAAGGGATTCAGGTTCCGGTCGAGGACGTACAGCCGGGTGTTGGCGATGGGGCTGCCGATGGTCACCGGCTCCTCACGGCGCAACCGCTTGGCCGCCGACCAGATGGTCGTCTCCGTGGGCCCGTACAGGTTCCAGGCCTCGCCGCGCGCCACGAGCTGGTCCTTGAGGCCGTCCGGTAACGCCTCTCCGCCGCACAACACCTTGACGCCCTCGGTGTTCTGCCACCCGACGCGCACCAGCATGGCCCAGGTCGCCGGAGTGGCCTGCATGATGGTGGGCCGCCAGTCGGCGACCTTCTCGGCCAGCAACGTGGCGTCGGCGGCCGTGGCGGAGTCGGAGACGCAGACCTCACCGCCGGTGATCAGCGGGAGGTAGAGCTCCAGCGCGGCGATGTCGAAGCTGTGCGTGGTGACGGCCAACAGCCGGTCGTCGGACGTCACTTCAAGCATGCCCGCCATGGCCAGCAGGAAATTGGTCAGCGCCGCGTGCGGAACGACGACGCCCTTGGGCTTCCCGGTGCTGCCCGAGGTGTAGATGATGTAGGCAGCTCGCGGGTCCGGCGCACCGGCGGTCGTCTCCCCCGCCGATGCCGATGCCTGGGCGCCCTGATCATCCTGGCGGTCCGTCGCGTACAGCCTCACCTCCGACATCCCCACGGCGGCCAGCCTGTCCATCACCGCCTCATGGCAGATGATGAGTTGCGCGCCGCTGTCCTCGACCATGTAGGAGAGGCGTTCGGCCGGCAGTCGGTCGTCCAGAGGCAGGTACACCGCGCCGAGCCTCATGACAGCGAGGAGGGCCACGACCAGGTCGAGTGACCGTTCGTAGCAGACGCCTACGACGTCCCCGGGGCCGACGCCTTGACGCGTCAGCGCCTGTGCCAACGCCGAGCTGCGGTAGGCGAGTTCGCGATAGGTGAGAGTCCGCTCCCCGCAGGTGGCCGCCGGGGCGTCCGGGTTCGCCTCCGCCTGCTCCGCGAAGAGATCCCAGCACGTCCGATGCGCGGGAAAGTCGGCCTCGGTGCCGTTCCACGCGTCGATGACGAGGCGCCGTTCCTCGTCGTCGAGCAGGTTCAGCCCGCCTATCGGCGACTGTCCGTCCGAGCCGAGGATGCTGTCCACCAGGGTGGCGAAGTGTGCTGCCATGCCCGCGACGGCGTCAGCCGAGAAGGCGTCGGGGTGGTATTTCCAGTTCACCAGGAACCCGTCACCGGGAGCCACGTCCACCGTGAGGTCGTACTCACCCAGCTGGTACAGCCCGTCGACGAGCTCGAAGTCCGTCTCGCCGGTGGCGCGGGCCCGCTCGCCCAGGTATCCGGAGAGGGCGGAATCCTGGTAGTTGTACACGATCTGATAGAGAGGCGACCGCGGATTCACGCCCCGGGCACCGAGATCGCCCACGATCCGGTGGAACGGATAGGTCCCGTGCTCCAATACGTCGAGCACCGTGGACTGGACGCGCCGGGCGAACGACGTGAACGCCTCGAAGGCGTCCGGCCTGCTCCGGACGGGCAGCGTGTTGACGAAGCAGCCGACGATCGGGTCGAACTGTTCCGTCGGGCGCCCGGCCACCGGCATCCCGATGACGAGGTCCTCGCTTCCGGTGTACCGGTGCAGCAGAGTCAGGAAGGCCGCCAGGAAGAAGATCCCCGGGCTGATCTCGTGTGCGGCGGTGAAGGCCGCGATGGCGGCGGCCCGCTCCTCCGACAGCCGACTGGTGAATACCTCGCCCACATGAGGCGCGTCCGGCAACAGAGCCGCCTGCGAGGGTAAGCCTGTGAGCACGTCCGCGCCGGCGAGCTCCCGCACCCAGAACTCGCGGTCCTCCTCGGCGCGTTCGCCGGTGAGCACGTCCCGCTCCCACGCGACGAACTCACCGAACGAGGCGGAGCCCACCTCGGTCGGCACGTCCCGCCCCTCGACCCGCGCCCGGTACGAACGGAACAGCGTGTCGATGACGAGACGCCCCGACACTCCATCGATCACCAGGTGATGAACGACCAGCAGAACGTACGCCTCGGACGCGGAGCGACGCAGGACAGCCAGTCTGGTCAAAGGACCACCGGCCAGGCCGAACGGCCGCCTCGCGCTTTCCTTCACAAAGTCCAGCACGCGACCGGGCGGCACATCGGAGATGTCCACGTACTCGACGAGGAAACCGTCCGCATCTTGGTGGGACAGACGCGGTCCGTCCTCCGTCTCGCGCACCGCGGCCGAGAGCAGCGGATGCCGGGAAAGCGTGTCGCGGAATGCGGCCTGAAGCGCCGCGGTATTCACGTCCGCACACGAAAAGCACAGCGGAACGTTGTACGCGTACGTCTCCGGCTCCATCTTGGCAAGTGCCCACAGGCCGCGCTGCCCCTCGGACAGAGGAATGTCCACGCGTCGGTCGAGCTCGGCCAGTATCTCCGCCGTCGACATCTCGCCATCGGCGTACATGCGGGCGAGCGCGCGAAGGCTCATGACGGAATCCTTCCTGCCACGCCACCCGGGCAGGACACGCCAGCAGAAGATCGCGAGCGAACGCAAGAACTCAGCCCGAGCCCGCACCACGGAAGGTTGACCCAACGCGACATCTCGGTCAGGCGTTTGAGGCCTGCGCGCAGCGGCGAACAGCAGGTGCCCACGGATGTGGCCGTCGGTGTCATGACCATCAGTATGGCCCGCAGACCGCTGCGTGTTCGCACGTCTGTTCCGTTGTGGGGTACATCACTTATATGTTTCGGCCACCGTGGAGTGCCTGGTGCACGCTGGCGCCGCGTCGGATTACCGCCGCACCCGAGGCATCCCCAGCCCGATCCAGGAGATGATCTCGCGCTGGATCTCGTTGTTGCCGCCGCCGAAGGTGAAGATGACCGCGGACCGGTAGCCGCGCTCCAGTTCGCCGTGGAGGACCGCACCGGCCGAACCCTCCTTCAGCGGGCCCGCCGAGCCGATGATCTCCATCAGCCAGGCGTAGGCGTCGCGGCGGGCCTCGGAGCCGTAGACCTTGACCGCCGAGGCGTCCTGCGGAGTGAGGGTGGCGTCCTGGAGGGCCGAGACCATCTGCCAGTTGAGCAGTTTCATGGCGTCCAGGCGGGTGTGGGTGCGGGCGAGGCGGGTGCGGACCCACGGGAGGTCGATGACGCGGCGGCCGTCGGTGAGCTTGGTGTCGGCGGCCCAGCGCTGGACGTTGTGCAGGGCGCGGACCGCCATGGTGCCGTGGGCGGCGAGGGTGACGCGTTCGTGGTTGAGCTGGTTGGTGATGAGCCGCCAGCCCTTGCTCTCCTCGCCGACGCGGTGGGTGAGAGGGACGGTGACGTTCTCGTAGTAGCTGGCCGTGGTGTCGTGCGAGGCGAGCGTGTTGATCAGGGTGCAGGAGTAGCCGGGGTCGCTCGTGGGGACCAGGAGCATGGTGATGCCCTTGTGCGGCGGGGCGTCGGGGTCGGTGCGCACCGCGAGCCAGACCCAGTCGGCGGTGTCGCCGTTGGTGGTCCAGATCTTCTGGCCGTTCACGATGTACGTGTCCCCGTCGCGGACCGCGCGCGTCCTGAGGGCGGCGAGGTCGGTGCCGGCGTCCGGTTCGCTGTAGCCGATCGCGAAGTCGATCTCTCCGGCGAGGATCTTCGGCAGGAAGTACGCCTTCTGCTCGTCGCTGCCGAACTGCATGATCGTGGGCCCGACGGTGTTCAGGGCCATCAGCGGCAGCGGCACGCCCGCCTGGGCCGCCTCGTCGAAGAAGATGAACTGTTCCATCGGGGTGAGCCCCCGGCCGCCGTACTCCTCCGGCCAGCCCACGCCCAGCCAGCCGTCGGTACCGAGCCGGCGGACCGTCTCGCGGTAGAAGCGCTTCTGGGCGGCGGGTTCCGCGTAGCGGGCGTAGACGTTGTCGGGGACCAGAGCGGCGAAGTAGTGACGCAGTTCGGTGCGCAACTGCTCTTGCTCAGGCGTGTATTCGAGGTGCACGGCCCCTCCAGAGTCTCGCGTCCGCGTCGCCCGTGTGCGGCGGCGCACACAGTAGAACGTGTTGCAAGAATCCGGAAGGGCCAGGAACTCTGATCTCCGCCGTCAGCGCTTCACCGCACGCAGGACCACGAACTTCGGGTCGCCCGCCACCGTGGTGCAGTTGCCGAAGATCCGGCGCAGGTGCGTGTGGTACGAGAGGTGCCGGTTGCCGACCACCCAGAGTTCGCCGCCCTGCCGCAGCGCGGTGCGCGCGCTGACGAACATGGTGCGGGCGGTGGCGTCGGTCGTCGCCATGTGGGAGTGGAACGGCGGGTTGTTGAGCACCAGGTCCAGGCTGCCCGGAGCGAGGTCCGCGAGTCCGTCGCCCACCAGGAAGTCCGCCTTCGCACCCTCCGGCGCACCCAGGCGGAACGTCTCTTCGGCCGAGGCGACGGCCCCGTACGACTCGTCGACGAACGCGACGTGCGCGTCGGGATTGGCGAGCGCCGCGGACAGGCCGAGGACGCCGTTGCCGCAGCCGAGGTCGGCGACCTTGACGGATCCGCCGCGGGTCGGCAGGTGCTGCAGGAAGAAGCGGGTGCCGACGTCCAGGCGCTCGGCGCAGAAGATCCCGGCGTGGTTGACGGCGGTGCGACCGGCGACGGGGCCGACGTCGGCGGGCAGCTCGTAGCGGCGGGGCCACGGGCTCGGCGTACGCGGCAGCTCGAGGTCCGGCGTGGCGAAGATGAGCCGCGCCTTGCGGACCGCGAGCGAGGTGCGGGTCGGCCCGACGATCCGCTCGAAGAGCTTGAGGGTGGAGGTGTGGATCTCCTTGACCATGCCGGTACCGATGACCACCGTGCCGGCGTGGAGCGCGGGGGCGATCCGGTGCAGCTGGTCCTCCAGGAACGCCAGCGACTTCGGCACCCGTACCAGCAGCACGTCGATCCGGTCCGGCGGTGTGTCGCGCGAGGACAGCAGCGTCACGGCGTCCGGTTCCAGGCCGTTGCGCTCCAGGTTGGCCAGCGTGGCGCGCCGGGCCAGGTAGGAGTCGCTGATCTGCGCGGGCCGGTGGGCGGCCAGCGCGGTGGCCAGAGCACCCCACCGGTCCCCTACGACGGCGACCGTGCCCGACAGGTCGACGGGTCCCGTCTCGGGATCCGTCAGCTGCCGGAGCAGGTATTCGTCGGCGGCGTCCCAGGCGCGGAAGGGATCGCTCGGGTGCTCGGGGAAGCGGGCGAGCTCGAAAGTGCCCTGTGAGGTCGTCAAACGGTTCATATGTCACTCAGGCTAACCGAGGAACCAGGTCAGGCTGACCGAAGGACCGCGACAGGCTGACCGAGGGGCCGGAGGCGCCCCACACGCTCCCCGGCCCCTCGGTCGTATCGTCCCGCCGCCCACCGCGCCGACCGCACTCCGCCGGCCTGCGGCCGGGCGGCCGGCTCGGTCAGGGCAGCTGCCTGTCGAGGGCGGAACGCCCCTCGTCGGCCAGCTTGCGCCGGGCCCACTCCAACGTCTCGGGCGTCAGGTCCCGCCCGGAGGCGAGCACCACATCCTCCGGGCTCGGCCGATCGCTCTCACCCGTGTGCAGGAGCCGGTCCGGTGTGACGCCCGACGCCTCGGGCACGGCCTCGGATACGGATTCGGGATCTTCGCTCATGCCGCCTCCTCCTCGTCCTTGCGGCAATTCTCGCGCCGTACGGGCCCGGCCGCATCCGAGAGGGCCGGGCCCGGTGGGCCACCCGGGAGAGTGAACCGGTCATTGGGCCGTACGAGGAGTGGGCAGAACCGGAATGTCGGTTCTCACCTCTTGAGGCGGTGCCTATGCTCCACGGCGTCGACGTCAGCGCCTATCAGCCCTCCTACGACACGGACGGCCTCGATTTCGTCTTCATCAAGTCGTCCGAGGGCCGCAGCTATGTCAATCCGCGTCTCGACGCCCAGGTGAAGCGAGCCCGGGACGCCGAGTGCGTCGTCGGCTTCTACCACTTCCTCTGGCCGGGGGACGTGAAGGACCAGGTGGCGTACTTCCTGAGCAGGACCCCGGAGAAGGAAGGCGATCTGCTCGCCGTCGACTGGGAGCAGACCGGCGGCGGCACACGCGCGAGCAGCGCGGAGAAGGACCGTTTCATCCGTGCGGTGAAGCGCGAGCGGCCCGGCCACCGCGTCCTCCTGTACTGCAACCGGGCCTTCTGGCGCACGCAGGACACCAGCGACTACGCGGGCGACGGGCTGTGGATCGCGGATTACGTCTCCGCCGGCAAGCCCCGGATCGAGGCGTCCTGGCGGATCCATCAGTACACCGACGATCCGCTCGACAAGAACGTGGCCGACTTCGGCTCGGTCCAGGAACTGCGCGACTGGGCCGCCGCCGGCGGCTAGCGGACTTCCGGCCCCTGAAGCAACCGTGGCCCAAGGGCCCGACCAGGCTCAATCTTGACCTGCACATGATAGGTACACGGCGTTCACACGCGGGCCACGGTGCGTGTGGAAGGCTCCCGCGTACCACACATCGCACGGCCGCCCCGACGAACGCCCCTACCTAGGGCCGGAGTCGTGGTGCCGCGTTTCGAGAGGACACCCCACATGTCCCGTCGCCATTCGTTCTACGCGCGTCCACTCCTGGCCACCGCGGCCGCCGTCGCCGTCCTCGCGGGCACCGCGGCAGCCGCACCCGCCGACACTCCGCCAAACCGTCCCGCCACCCTCGCCGCCGCACTCGACGACACGTACTACCAGGACGCCCTCGGCAAGACCGGCACCGAGCTCAAGTCGGCCCTGCACACGATCATCAGTGACCAGACCAGGCTCTCCTACAGCCAGGTGTGGGACGCGCTCAAGGCCACCGACCAGGACCCCGCCAACTCCTCCAACGTGGTCCTCCTCTACACCGGCCGCTCCCAGTCCAAGAACGACAACGGCGGCAACGCCGACCAGTGGAACCGCGAGCACGTCTGGGCCAAGTCGCACGGCGACTTCGGTACGGCCACGGGCCCGGGCACCGACATCCACCATCTGCGGCCCGAGGACGTCTCGGTCAACTCCGCCCGCGGCAACAAGGACTTCGACAACGGTGGCGGCGAACTGGCCGAGGCGCCGGGCAACCTCACCGACGGTGACTCCTTCGAACCGCGCGACGCGGTCAAGGGAGACGTGGCCCGCATGATCCTGTACATGGCCGTGCGCTACGAGGGCAACGACTCCTTCGCCGACCTCGAACCCAACGACCAGGTGAACAACGGCTCGGCGCCGAAGATGGGCAAGCTCTCCGTGCTGAAGCAGTGGAGCCAGGAGGACCCGCCGGACGCCTTCGAGAAGCGCCGTAACGACGTCATATTCGAGCAGTTCCAGCACAACCGGAACCCGTTCATCGACCACCCGGAGTGGGTCGACGCCATCTGGTAGGCCCGGCTCACTCCTCCTCGGACAGGACCTTCGCGGAGCCCTCCACCGCCGCCTCACGGGTGGCGTAACGCGGCAGGTCCTGGCCGATGTCCTCCCGCACGACGTCCGGCGGGCCCAGCAGGTTGCGCGGGTCGACGACCGCGGCGCGCCGGCCGTCGCTGGAGAGCCGGGCCAGACCGATGTGCAGCATCGACAGCGCCACCGAGTCGATGGAGGTGACGGCGTGCAGGTCGAGCACGACGGAGCTGTCCGCATCGGGCCCGGTCTCGTCCAGCGCGTACAGCACGCGCTCGGCCGCCGTGAAGTCGATGGCGCCCTGCGTGACGACCACGCCGACCTTCTCGTGCAGGACCCGCTCGTGCTCGGCCGAGGGTGCGGACGGCAGGTCGTCGGCGGTGGTGACGAGGCTGACGGTGGAGCCGGGCAGCGCCGGGTTGAGCATCAGGTGGAGTCCGTACCGCTGCGAGAGCGCGCCGAGTGCGGCCTGGCCGCGTACCGACGTACCGGTGGTGTCCAGTGGCGGGCTGTAGGTGGCGAGGCCGAAGCGGGCCGGGCCGACCGCGATGAGGCCGCCGGAGACACCGCTCTTGGCGGGCAGCCCGATCCGCAGCAGCCACTCCCCCGAGCCGTCGTACATGCCGCAGGTGGCCATCACGGCGAGCACCCGGGCCGCGACCTCCGCCGAGACGACCTGCTCGCGGGTGACCGGGTTGACTCCGCCGTACGCGAGGGTCGCGGCCATCGTCGCGAGGTCGAGCGCGGTGACACGTACCGCGCACTGCCGGAAGTACCGGTCCACCGCCAGCACCGGATCGACGGGCATGGTGCCGGTGGCGCGGATCAGGTAGGCGAGCGCCCGGTTGCGGTCGCCGGTCATCGACTCGGAGAGGAACACCTCCTCGTCCACATCCAGTTCGCGCCCGGCGAAGCGGCCGAGGCAGCGCAGGATGCGTTCGAAGGCGGGTTCGTCGGGACCGTCGGGGATCAGCGCGGTGGTGACGATGGCACCGGCGTTGACCATCGCGTTGGCCGGCCGGCCGGTGCCGGGTTCGAGGCTGATGGCGTTGAACGCGTCGCCGCTCGGCTCGGCGCCGACCCACCGGCTCACCTCGTCCAGGCCGAGGACGGAGAGCGCGAGGGCGTAGACGAACGGTTTGGAGACGGACTGGAGGGTGAAGGGCACCTCGGCCTCGCCCGCGCTGTAGCGGTGGCCGTCCATGCTGACCAGAGCCAGTCCGAAGGCCTCGGGGTCGGCCAGGCCCAGCTGCGGGATGTAGTCGGCGGGCCGGCCACCGGGCAGGTCGCCGAATTCGGCGCGCATCCTCTTGAGCGAGTCGGTCACCGCGTCGGCGGCGCTCATCCGCGCCGCCCCTCAGCCGCGCTCGGCCTGGACGACGCACGGGAAGGTCTTCACCCCGGCGGCCTCGCGGCTGTTGGCTTCAAGCTTCTTGGCGGCCTCCTGCCGGGCGCGTTCGGTCTCGGCGGAGACGGCGGGAACCAGGAGCCGGGCCCGGTGGCGCGAGGAAAGGTTCGCTTTCACGGACGGTCCGTCCAATCAGGGGATGAGGAGAAGACGAGCATGAAGGAGGAGGCCGCGAGCGTGGACATCGCGCCGCCTCTCCGCAGCCGTTGATCACCAACTCGCTCATACTAGGATCAAACGGTATGAATTGACTCGTCGAAGCATCCGCTTCATACGGGAGCGGGTTCGATCCCCGGGAGGGAACGATGGACACGGACGCCCTGACCGCCGGCCTGTTGCGGGAGCTGCGGGCGACCCGGCCCTATCCGGCCCTGTCCCTGACGATGCCGACCCACCGCACGGCCCCGGACAACGCCCAGGACCCCGTGCGGCTGCGCAACCTGGTGGCGGAGGCGGTCCACCGTCTGGACGCCGATCCGCAGGTGAGCCGGGAGACGGCCGCCGCCGTCAAGGCCGAGCTGGACCGGGCGGTGGACGAGGTGGATCCGCGCCGGGCGCTGGACTCGCTGGTCGTGCTGGCCACGGCCGACGAGCACCGGATCTGGCAGCTGCCACGCACCGCGCCCGAACGGGTGGTGCTCAGCGACAGCTACCTCACCCGCAACCTCGTCGCCGCGAAGGCCCAGGCCCGTCCGTACTGGGCGCTCACCGTCGCCGCCGACCACGCCACCCTGTGGAACGGCACGGACGGCTCCATCGAGGTGCGCGAGACCGGCGGCTTCCCGCTCAACGCGCCGAAGGAGCCGCCCAACCCGCAGCGCGAGGAGCGGATCGGCGACACCCCGAGCACCTTCTCCGACGAGGACACGCGGAACTTCTTCCGTACCGTCGACGAGAAGCTGCGGGCCCTGCTGGCCGCCGATCCGCGTCCGCTGTACGTGATGGGTCTGCCGCCCGCCCTCTCGCTCCTGGACCACATCGGCGAGAGCGCGAAGGCGGCCGTCGGACGCGTCGCCAAGGGCGCACCGGCCGACCTGCCGCCGGCCGAGGTCCTCAAGGAGCTGCGGCCCGCTCTGGAGGAAGGCGCCCGGCAGGCCACCGCCGACGTCGAGCGGCGCCTCGACAACGCGCGCAGCGCCCACGCGTTCGCCGGCGGGCTGGACGAGGTGTGGGCAGCGGTCCGGGAGGGCCGAGTGGGGCTGGTGGCGGTGGAGGAGCACTTCCAGACCACCAAGCGGGTGACCGACGAGCACCTGGAGCCGGTCGCCGAAGGGACCACGCCGGCGGAGGATCCGGAGGTCCGCGAGGACATCGTGGACGAGCTGATCGAAGCCGCGCTGGACGGCGGGGCCGACGTGGCCTTCGTCGCGGACGACTCGCTGGCCGAGCACGGCCGGATCGCGGCGGCGCTGCGGTTCTGAGGACCACGGGCCAGCACGAGGCCGCCTCCGTACGCGACGTACGGAGGCGGCCTCAGCCGATCCGGCGGACCGGCTGCCCGTCGAGGAACGCCCGGATGTTCTCGACCGCCTGGCCGTAGTACGTCGCGTAGTTGGCGCGCGAGACGTACCCGAGGTGCGGAGTGGCGAGCAGGCGTGGGGCGGTGCGCATCGGATGGCCGGCCGGGAGGGGTTCGGTGTCGAACACGTCGATTCCGGCTCCGGCGATGGTCCCGACGTGCAGCGCCGCGAGCAGGGCGTCCTGGTCGACGATGGCGGCCCGCGAGGTGTTGACCAGGTAGGCGGTGGGCCGCATCCGGGCGAGCTCGGCGGTACCGATCAGGCCTCGGGTGCGCTCGCTCAGCGCCAGGTGTACGGAGACGAAGTCGGCGGCCTCCAGCAGCTCCTCCTTGGACGCGGCGAGCGCGGTGCCGACCTCGCGCGTACGTTCCTCCGTGAGGTTCTGGCTCCAGGCGACCACCTCCATGCCGAAGGCCCGGCCCACCTGCGCGACCCGGCTGCCGATCTTGCCGAGGCCCAGCAGCCCGAGCGTCCGGCCGTGCAGGTCGGCGCCCACGGTGGACTGCCAAGGCCCGTCCGCGCGCAGGCCGTTCGCCTCCGTGACGATCGAGCGGGCGAGGCCGAGGAGCAGGGCCCAGGTGAGCTCGACAGGCGGCGTGGAGGAGCTGGCGGTGCCGCAGACGGTGACGCCGTGGAGCTCGGCGGCGGCGAAGTCGATCACCGAGTTGCGCATGCCGGAGGCGATCAGCAGCCGGAGGCGGGGCAGCCGCGCGAACACCTCGGCCGGGAACGGGACCCGCTCGCGCAGGGTGACGACGATGTCGAACTCCGCCAGGGCGGCGGCCACTTCCTCCGTCGAGCCCAGGTGCTCGGTGAACGTGACGACGTCCACGTCAGCGGTGACGGACGACCAGTCGGCGGCAGTGGCGGCGGACTGGAAGTCCTCGATCACGGCGCAGCGCAGCTTCATAGGGGCTCTCTCCCTGCGGGCGGGGTCAGGCGGACACCCTCCATGATCGCCCCAACTGCCTCAGCCGCTCCAGCTCCACTCCTCCACCTCGGGCAGGTCGACGCCGTGCTCGCGGATCCAGGCGTGGTGACGGGTGCGGGCGTCGTCCATCGCCTGGCGTACGGCGACCGCACGGACGCCGAGCTCCGGCACCCGGTCGATGACGTCCATGACCAGCCGGTAGCGGTCCAGGTCGTTGCGGACCACCATGTCGAACGGCGTGGTCGTGGTGCCTTCCTCCTTGTAGCCGCGCACATGCAGGTTGACGTGGCCCGTCCGGCGGTAGGCGAGCCGGTGGATCAGCCACGGATAGCCGTGGTAGGCGAAGATGACCGGCTTGTCGCGGGTGAAGAGCGCGTCGTACTCGTCGTCCGTCATCCCGTGCGGATGCTCCTCGTGCGGCATCATGCGGGCGATGTCGACGACGTTGACCACGCGGACGGCCAGCTCCGGCAGATGGCTTCGGAGCAGATCGGCGGCGGCCAGCACCTCCTGGGTCGGCACGTCTCCGGCGCAGCCGAGCACCACGTCCGGCCCCCGGCTGCCGTCCTCGGTCCCGGCCCACTCCCACGCACCGGCGCCACGGGCGCAGTGGGCGCGGGCCTCCTCCATCGTGAGCCAGTCGAAGGTCGGCTGCTTGCCGGCCACGATCACGTTGACGTAGTCCCGGCTGCGCAGCGCGTGATCGGCCACCGAGAGCAGGGTGTTGGCGTCCGGCGGCAGATAGACGCGGACGACCTCGGGGCTCTTGTTCAGGATGTGGTCGACGAAGCCCGGGTCCTGGTGCGAGAAGCCGTTGTGGTCCTGGCGCCAGACGTGCGAGGTGAGCAGGTAGTTGAGCGAGGCGATCGGGCGCCGCCAGGGCAGCCGGCGCGAGGTGCGCAGCCACTTGATGTGCTGGTTGACCATCGAGTCGATGATATGGGCGAACGCCTCGTAGCTGGAGAAGAGCCCGTGCCGTCCGGTGAGGAGGTAGCCCTCCAGCCAGCCCTGGCAGAGGTGTTCGGAGAGCACCTCCATCACCCGGCCGTCGCGGGCGAGGTGTTCGTCGGTGGGCAGGGTTCGCGCCTGCCAGGCCTTGCCGGTCGCGCGGTAGAGGTCCTGGAGCCGGTTGGAGGCGGTCTCGTCCGGGCCGACCACCCGGAAGTCCCGGCGCTCGGCCGTCGCGGTCATCACCGCCTCCAGGAGTCCGCCGAGCACCTGGGTCGGCGAGTGGGAGGCGGAGCCCGGCTTGTCGACGCGTACGGCGTGGTCCTCCAGGGCCGGCAAGGGCAGCGCGCGCAGGAGCAGACCGCCGTTGGCGTACGGGGTCGAGCCGAGGCGGGCCGTGCCTTCGGGGACGCAGGCGAGGACCTGTCCGGTGGGACGGCCGTCGGCGTCGAAGAGCTCCTCGGGCCGGTAGGAGCGGAGCCAGGCTTCCAGCTGGCGCAGGTGCTCCGGGTTGTCGCGGACGCCGGAGAGCGGGACCTGGTGGGAGCGCCAGGTGTTCTCGACGGGCAGGCCGTCGACCTCCTTCGGGCCGGTCCAGCCTTTGGGCGTGCGCAGGACGATCATGGGCCAGCTGGGGCGCTCGGTGACTCCGTCCTCGCGGGCGGCCCGCTGGTGGGCCGTGATCCGCTCCACGGCGGTGTCCATCGCGGCGGCCATCGCCCGGTGGACGGTGGCCGGGTCGTCGCCGGTGACGTACAGCGGGTCGTGGCCGTAGCCGCGCAGAAGCTGGTCGAGTTCGTCCTCGGGCAGCCGGGCCAGGACCGTCGGGTTGGCGATCTTGTAGCCGTTGAGGTGGAGGATGGGCAGAACGGCACCGTCGTGGACCGGGTCGAGGAACTTGTTCGCGTGCCAGGAGGCGGCGAGCGGTCCGGTCTCCGCCTCGCCGTCACCGATCACGCAGGTGACCAGCAGGCCGGCATGGTCGAAGGCGGCGCCGTAGGCGTGGGTGAGCGCGTAGCCGAGTTCGCCGCCTTCGTGGATGGAGCCTGGCGTCTCCGGTGCGACATGGCTCGGCACGCCGCCGGGGAACGAGAACTGCTTGAAGAGCGCGCCCATGCCCTCGGTGTCGCGGGGCACGTCGGGATAGGTCTCGGAGTAGCTGCCTTCCAGCCAGGCGTTGGCGAGGACGGCCGGGCCGCCGTGGCCGGGGCCCCAGATACAGAGCGCGTCGAGGGACCGGTCCTTGACGACCCGGTTGAGGTGGGTGTGGACGAGGTTGAGACCCGGCGAGGTGCCCCAGTGGCCGAGCAGCCGGGGCTTGATGTCCTCGGGGGCCAGCGGCCGGGTCAGCAGCGGGTTGGCCATCAGGTAGATCTGGCCGACGGCGAGGTAGTTGGCCGCGCGCCAGTGCGCGTCGAGCGCGGCGAGCTCCTCGTCGGAGAGGGCGGACGGGGTGGGGGTGTCGCTCGCATCGCGGGTGTCGCTCACGGAGCAGGTCTCCTCGTCGGGTGACGGCGCACGGGTGGTCGGGGCGGCCTCAGGGGGCGTCCGGCGGATCCTGACCGGGGGCGCGACGCCTGGCACGGCACCCCTGGGAAGGCCGGGGCTCAGGACTTTTCGGGGCCGTACCAGAGCGTGGTCGCGTTGCAGAACTCGCGGATGCCGTGTCCGGCCAGCTCACGCCCGTAACCGGAGCGCTTGATACCGCCGAAGGGCAGGGCCGGGTGCGAGGCGGTCATCCCGTTGAAGAAGACCCCGCCCGCCTCCAGGTCGCGGGCGCACCGCTCCTGCTCCCCGGCGTCCCGCGTCCATACGTTGGAACTCAGGCCGAACGGCGTGTCGTTGGCCAGGTGCACCGCCTCGTCGAGGTCGGCGACCCGGTAGAGCGTGGCGACCGGGCCGAAGGTCTCCTCGCGGTGGACGCGCATGGCCGGAGTGATCCCGGCGAGCACGGTCGGTCGGTAGAACCAGCCGTTCTCCAGGCCGCCGTCCAGCTTGTCGGGACGGCCACCGCCGCACAGGACGGCGGCGCCGCGCTCCACGGCGTCGTCCACCAGCTCCTCCAGGTCGGTGCGGCCCTGTTCGCTGGAGAGCGGCCCGACGTCGGTGGTCTCCTCCAGCGGGTCGCCGACGGTGAGGGCCCGCATCCCGGCGGTGAAATGCTCGGCGAACTGGTCGTACACCTCGGCGTGGACGATGAACCGCTTGGCCGCGATACAGGACTGGCCGTTGTTCTGGACGCGGGCCGTGACCGCCGTGGCCGCGGCCTTCTCGACGTCGGCCGACGGCAGGACCACGTACGGGTCGCTGCCGCCGAGCTCCAGCACGGTCTTCTTGATCTCGTCACCGGCGGTGGCGGCGACGGCGCGGCCGGCCGGTTCGCTGCCGGTGAGGGTGGCCGCGGCGACCCGCGGGTCGCGCAGGACGGCGTCGACGGCGCCCGAGCCGATCAGGAGCGTACGGAAACAGCCGGCCGGGAATCCGGCGCGGTGGAAGAGGTCCTCCAGGTAGAGCGCGGTCTGCGGCACGTTCGACGCGTGCTTGAGGAGGCCCGTGTTGCCCGCCATCAGCGCCGGAGCGGCGAAGCGCACGACCTGCCAGAGCGGGAAGTTCCATGGCATCACGGCGAGGACGACACCGAGCGGCCGGTAGCGGACCAGGGCGCGGGAGGCGCCGGAGTCCGTCACGTCGTCGGGGTCCGGGTGCTCGTCGGCGAGCAGGCGCTCGGCGTTGGCCGCGTACCAGCGCATCGCCTTGGCGCACTTGGCCGCCTCGGCGCGGGCCGCGACGACCGGCTTGCCCATTTCGAGCGTCATCGTCCGGGCGATGGTGTCGCGGTCCGTCTCCAGCAGGTCGGCGGCCCGGTTCAGCCAGGCGGCGCGCTGCTCGAAGGGGGTGGTGCGGTACTGCTGGAAGGTGGTGTGGGCAGCGGCGATCCTGCGCTCGGTCTCCTCCTCGCCCAGCGCGTCGTAGGACCTGATCAGTTCGCCGTTCGCGGGGTTGACCGTCGCGATGGGCATGGCAGTGGCCTCCTTGCATCGGTACTTCGACGGTGCCGCGCCTCGTGGTCGGACGCAACGCGGCCCCTCCTCCCGCACGTACCCGGCCGACGCGGATCATGCGTGCCGGGTGGGGCACGTTCCGCGTCGGCCGGGTGTGCGAGCTGTCGGGGATCTATACGAGCGCCGCCGGCGGGGTGCGGCGGGATTCGCGGACGCCGGGCAGCGGCGGGTACGGGAGCAGTCCCGCGGTCTGCTGCGCCTGGGCGTAGCGGGTGAACCAGACCACCTTGCCGTCCGTGGTCCGGCAGGTGCCCCAGCTGTCGCTGAGCGCCATCACCCGGCTCAGCCCGCCACCGGCCGGCAGCAGCCGCGGCATCCGCGCGCTGTTGTCGGCGACGGAGACGGTGACGTGCCGTCCGGTCCAGCGGAGTTCGACGACGCACTCGTTGGTGTCGCCGACATGCCGGTGGACATTGGTCAGGAGTTCGTCCATGGCCCGGCACACCGGCCGGACGTGGAGTTCGAGACTCCAGTGACGAAGGTGTGCGGCGACGATGCGCCGCACCTGGGCAACGCGCTCTGCCGACACCTGCAGTTCGACCGAATAGTGCCGGTCGAGTGGAACGGTCATCGTCGAGGCTCCTCACCACGAGGCCCACATGCTTCACCCCGTCGTACCAACGCCCCCCGAACACGAAGCGTGAGCACCAATCACTTCTGGGTCACTCAACAGGGTGACTCGGGTGGGCCGTCCGCGCAACAGATGAGCTGTTCGCGCTGGTGAGCGCCGTCCGGCCGGTCGTCAGACGAGGTACGGCAGCAGTCGGTCCGGCGTGAGCGGCAGTTGGCGGATCCGGGCGCCGGTGGCGTGGCGGACCGCGTTGCCGATGGCGGCCGCGGTGCCGACGATGCCGATCTCGCCGATGCCCTTGGAGCCCATGGGGTTGAGGTGGCGGTCGTCCTCGTCGATCCAGTGCGCCTGGATGTCGAGCGCGTCGGCGTTGACGGGCACGTGGTAGGCGGCGAGGTCCTTGGCCGTGAAGTCGCCGAAGACCGGGTCGATGGCGGAGCCCTCGGTGAGCGCCATGCCGATCCCCATGACCATGCCGCCGATGAACTGGGAGCGGGCGGTGCGGGCGTTGAGGATCTTCCCGGCGGCGTAGACGCCGAGGAGCCGGCGCACCCGGACCTCGCCGGTGACGGAGTCGACGGCCGTCTCGGCGAAGTGGGCGCCGAAGGCGTGCCGTGCGTACGGGGATTCGGCGGCGGTCTCCTCCTCGGTGTCGCCGGTGGCGGTGAACCCCTCGGCCGGCAGTGGGCCGCGGTGCTCGGCGAGGCGGGCGGCGAGCGCGGTGGCCGCCTTGTGCACGGCCCAGCCCCAGGAGGCGGTGCCGGAGGAGCCGCCGGCCAGCGGTGCGGTCGGCAGGTCGGTGGAGCCGATGGCCACGTCGACGGCCTCCACGTCCACGCCGAGCGCCGAGGCGGCGATCTGGGCCAGGACGGTCCGGGCGCCGGTGCCGATGTCGGTGGCGTTGACCTCGATCCGGAAGGTGGAGTCGGCCGCCGCGTGGGCGCGCGCGGAGGACCGGGAGACGAGGACGGGGTACGTCGCGGAGGCCACGCCCGTACCGAGGAGCCAGCGGCCTTCCTGGCGGGCGGCGGGACGCGGGTCGCGGCCCTGCCAGCCGAAGCGTGCCGCGCCCTCGCGCAGGCAGGTGGCCAGGCCCCGGCTGCTGAAGGGGCGGTCGCTGTCCGGTTCGGTGGCCGGGTCGTTGCGCAGCCGCAGTTCGATCGGGTCCATGCCGAGCGCGGAGGCGAGTTCGTCCATGGCGGACTCCAGCGCGTACATCCCGGACGCCTCGCCGGGTGCGCGCATCCAGGAGGGGCTGGGGACGTCGAGGGCGGTCACCTGGTGGGTGGTCGTGCTGTCCGGCGATCCGTACATCGTGCGGGCGGGTACGGCGGCCTGCTCGACGAACTCCTTGATGGTGGAGGTCTGGGTGACGACCTCCTGCGAGAGCGCCTGGAGCGCGCCGTCGAGGTCGGCGCCGAGGCGCACCCGCTGGATCGTCGGCGCGCGGTGGCCGACGACCTCCGCGAGCTGGGCGCGCGGGAAGACCATCTTCACCGGGTGGCCGGTGTGGCGGGCTGCCATGGCGGCCAGGACCGGCTGCGGCCGGGTCGTGCCCTTGGAGCCGAAGCCGCCGCCGACGTGCTCGGAGACGACGGTGATGTGCTCGGAGCCGAGGTCGAAGGCCTGCGCGAGGCTCTTGCGTACGGCGTTCGAGCCCTGGCTGGAGTCGTGGACGGTGAGGTGTCCGTCCGTCCACCACGCGGTGGCGGCGTGCGGCTCCATCGGGTGGTTGTGGAGCGAGGTCAGGTGGTACGTGGCGTCCACCTGGACGGGAGCGGCGGCGAAGGACCGTTCGAAGTCGCCGCGCCTGCGGACGGCCGGGAAGCCGCCGTTGGCCTCCTCCGGTGTGTAGAGGCCCGGGTGGTCCTCGGTGAGGGTCACGTCGTGCTCGGTGGATTCGTACTCGACGAGCAGCCGCCCGGCGCCGGTCCGGGCCGCCTCCAAGGAGTCGGCGACGACGAGAGCGATCGGCCAGCCGTGGTGCGGGACCCGGTCGCTCTGGAGGACGGCGAGGATCGGGTCGTCGGGTTCGGCGAGCCGGGGCGCGTTGTCGTGGGTGAGGACGGTGTGCACGCCGGGGACGGCGAGCGCGTCGACGGCGCGTACGGCGGTGACCCGGCCGGCGGCGATGGTGGCCGGGACCGGCCAGGCGTACAGGCATCCGGGCGGGGTGTGCTCGGCCGCGTACCGGGCGGCGCCGGTGACCTTGTCCCGGGCCTCCCTGCGGACGACGGGCGCACCGGTGAGCTGCGGGGCGTGGGACATGGCGGCGGGGCCTCCGGTCGGTGGGGTGTCAGGTGGTCGGGTCGGCCTCGGCGGCGTGCGGCTCGCTGAGTTCGGCGAGGACGTCGAGGGCCACGCGGCAGACGAGGTCCACCTTGAAGGCGTTGTCGCGCAGAGGCCGGGCCTCGGCCAGTTCGGCGATCAGGGCGTGCTGGAAGGCGGCAGGTGTGGCGGGTGCGCCGAGCAGTTCGGCCTCGGCGCGGCGGGCGCGCCAAGGCCGGTGGGCGACGCCGCCGAACGCGAGCGTGGCGCGTTCGACGCGGCCGTCGTCCACCTGGAGGGTGGCGGCGACGGAGACCAGGGCGAAGGCGTACGACGCGCGGTCGCGGGCCTTGCGGTAGCGGGAGACCGTACCGGGGGCCGGCGGCGGGAGCACCACGTCGGTGATCAGCTCGCCGGGCCTGATCACGGTGTCCTGGTCGGGGTTCTCGCCGGGCAGCCGGTGGAACTCGGTGACCGGGAGGGCGCGTTCGCCCTCGGGTCCGAGCAGCAGGACCGTCGCGTCGAGCGCGGCGAGGGCCACGGCCATGTCGGAGGGGTTGGTGGCCACGCACTCCTGCGAGTGCCCGAGGATCGCGAGGTCGCGGTGGTGGCCTTCGCGAGCGGGGCAGCCGGAGCCGGGGAGCCGTTTGTTGCAGGGCTTGGAGACGTCCTGGAAGTAGGTGCAGCGGGTGCGCTGGAGGAGGTTGCCGCCGGTGGTGGCGGTGTTGCGGAGCTGCCCGGAGGCTCCGGCGAGCAGCGCCTGCGAGAGCGCGGGATAGGTACGGCGTACGTCGGGATGCGCGGCGAGGTCGCTGTTGCGGACGGTGGCGCCGATGCGCAGACCGCCGTCCGGCGTCGGGGCCACCCGGTCCAGCGGCAGCCTGGTGACGTCGACGAGGAGGCCGGGTTCCTCGACGCCGAGTTTCATGAGGTCGACGAGGTTGGTGCCGCCGCCCAGGAAGCGTGCTCCGGTCCCTTCCGCGCAGAGCCGTACGGCCTCGGCGGTGGTGGTGGGTCGCTGATAGCCGAACGGTTTCACGGCGTCACGTCCTCGATGGCTTCGACGATCCGGGGGTAGGCCCCGCACCGGCACAGGTTGCCGCTCATCCGCTCGCGGATCTCGTCCGCGTCCAGAGGAGCGGGGTTCTCGGTCAGGGCGTGCGGCGGGGTGGCGTGGGACGGATGGCCGTCGGCGGCCTCCTTGAGCATCCCGACGGCCGAACAGATCTGTCCGGGCGTGCAGTAGCCGCACTGGAGGGCGTCGCGTTCCACGAAGGCCTGTTGCAGAGGGTGGAGGGTGTCGCCGTCGGCGAGACCCTCCACCGTGGTGATCTCCGAGCCGTCCTGGGCGACGGCGAGCAGCAGGCAGCTGTTGGCGCGGCGGCCGTCCACGAGGACCGTGCAGGCCCCGCACTGGCCGTGGTCGCAGCCCTTCTTGGCACCGGTGAGGCCGAGCTGTTCGCGCAACAGGTCCAGGACCGTGGTGCGGTGGTCGAGCGTCACCTCGGTCTCCTCCCCGTTGATGTGGAGGGTCACGGTGGACCGTTCGACGGTGACCGGTTCCGGTGCGGTGACCGTCTCCAGGGCGAGGGAATCCATGCGCGAGCACCTTTCGCTACGGGCCGCTGTCGACCCGGTTCACAGGCTTTCCGGCGTACGTGGCGCCCGTCGGGGGCGCCGTACGCGTCAGCGGTTCTCCAGGCGCAGCCGTACCTCCTGCTCCTGGTCCCCGGCCGCCGTACCGACGACGCGTACGGCGAACGCGCCCGTGAGGTGCGTACGGAGCCGGTCGACGGCCCAGTAGCCGCCCTGGGCGTCCACCGTGACCGGGGCGGAGAGCGTGACGGGTTCGGCGGCGGCCTTCGGCTCGGAGACGTCGACCGTGGTGACCCAGACGGTCGGGCGGGGACCGCTCGTGGCCTCGGGTTCGTCGCCCGTGTCCCGGTCGGAGTCGAAGGCGCTGCCGAGCACGCCGAACACGCTCCGCGCGTCCGCGAGGTCGCACCGGCTCAACGACACCAGCACCTCCTGGCCGGCCGAGGAGTCGTCGCCGCTTCGTTCGGGGGTGCTGTTCACGAGGTTCCTTCCATCGGGTGCCGGCCTTCGGGTCCACTCCAGGCTCACCCCGCGCCGGGCCGACGGCGACACGGGAGGGCCGAAGAGGGCTACAGCTCGCGCAGAGCGGGCAGGAGTGACTTCTCCGCCCACGAGATGAAGGACTGCTGGTGCTCACCGCCGACCTGGACCAGTGCGATCTCGGTGAATCCCGCGTCGCTGTAGGCGCGCACCGCGTCGACGAAGGTGTCGACGTCCTGTCCGCACGGGATGGCCGACGCGATGTCCTCCTCGCGGACGAGATCGGTGGCCTGGGCGAAGCTGGCCGGTCCGGGAAGTTCGGAGTTGACCTTCCAGCCGCCGACCGACCAGCGGAACTGTTCGTGGGCGCGGGCGACGGCGGCGTCGCGGTCGGGGTCGTAGCAGACGGGCAGCTGGCCCACCCGGGGCTTCCCGGCGCCTCCGTGCCGGTCGAAGTCGTCCAGCAGGTCGCTCTTGGCCTCGGTCGCGATCACCAGGTCGGCTTCGCGTCCGGCCAGCGCGCAGGAGGCCGGTCCGGAGACCGCGACGCCGATCGGCACCCGGGTCTCGGGCAGGTCCCACAGCCGGGCGTTCTCGACGTCGAAGTGGGTGCCGTGGTGGTTGACGTTCCCGCCGTCGAAGAGGTCTCCGATGATCTCCACGGCCTCTTCGAGCATCTCCAGCCGGACGTGGGCGGCGGGCCAGCCGCCGCCGACGACGTGTTCGTTGAGGTTCTCGCCGGAGCCGAGGCCCAGCCGGAACCGGCCCTCTGCGAGGATCTGCAGCGTCGCGGCCTTCTGGGCGACGACGGCCGGGTGGTAGCGGGTGGTCGGACAGGTCACGTACGTCATCAGGCCGATGCGTTCGGTCGCCTGCGCCGCCGCACCGAGGACGGCCCAGGCGTACGGCGCGTGGCCCTGTTCCTGGAGCCAGGGGAAGTAGTGGTCGGAGGTGACGGAGAAGTCGAAGCCCGCCTGCTCCGCGGCCACCACATCCCGTACGAGCTGTCGCGGTCCGGTCTGTTCGGTCATCATCGTGTAGCCGATTCGCACCATGCGAAACGCTTTTCCCGTGACGTAGTCATAAAACATGAATTGATGTGACTGGCCGACTGACAGCCTTCCCCCGGGGTATGCGGCAACCATGGACGTATCGAACGGAGCCACGCAGTCACTGGCCGCCCCACTCGCCGACGGGACAGGCGCGCTGGCGGCCGTCCTCTTCCCCATCGCCGCGCTCGCCGTGGTCGCGCTGCTGATCGGCGGTTTCGTGCTGGGCAAGCGCAAGAAGGACGCCGAACTGCCGCCGCCGCGCCCCGATGAGCAGCCGCGCAAGCCGGAGGGACGCACACACATCGACGCGCACGACCCGCACGCCAGCGACCGCTTCCCCGAGGACGGCAGCGCTCTCAACCCGCACCAGCTGGACGACCACGGCAACGAGCCGCTCCCGCCCCACCAGGACGATCCGCGTACCGACACCGATCCTCCGCGCAGCTGACCCGTCCCCCCACAGGGGGCGGATCCGCCGGCCCCCTCGTCACCGGAGGTAGTGATGGGCCGGTCGGCCGCCGACTGACAGACCCGCCTCACCGTTTCTGGTCGCGCTCGCGGCCAACCTGGTGATCGCGGCAGGCAGCTAAGACCGTGGGCGGGCTCATCTCGGGCTCGCCCACGCTGCTGTCCGAGGCGGCCCACTCGGTCGCCGACAGCCTCAACGAGATCTTCCTGCTCGCCGCCCTCCGACGCAGCCGCCGCCCCGCCGACGCCCGTCACCCGTTCGGCTACGGCAAGGAACGCTACTTCTGGGCGCTCCTCGCGGCGGTCGGCATCTTCGTGATGGGCGGCTGCTTCTCGTTCTACCAGGGGCTCCACGCGCTGCGGCGCGACGACGACGGTCATCGCGGAGGACAGTGCGGCGGTGCTCGGCGTCAGCCTGGCCGTCGCCGGCATGTCGCTGCACCTGGTCACCGGAAGCGTGGTCTGGGAGGCGGCGGCCTCACTGGGCATCGGGCTGCTCCTGGTCTACGTCGCCTTCCGGCTCGGCCGGAACGCCCGGGACCAGCTGATCGGCGAGTCCGCCGACCCGGAGCTGCAACGCGAACTCGTGGGCTTCCTCATGCGCCAGAGGGAGATCGACAACGTGGCCGAACTCCTCACCATGCGCATGGGCATGCACTCCGTCCTGGTGGCGGCCCGCATCGACCTGGCGCCCGGTATCGACAGCGAGCAGGTGGAGGAGGTCTCGATGCGCATCCGGCAGGCGATGTCGAAGCGGTGGCCGCAGGCGGACCAGGTCTTCCTGGACATCACGAACGCGCCGCCGCGCATCGGGCTGCGAGCGCGGCCCGCGTTGCGCCGCCGCACGGGCCGCCCGAAGGTGGGTGCTGGACCGCAAGCGGCCGCCTTAGCGCCGCCCAACCTTGAGAAGGCAGTGGACCATGACCGGAAGCGAGCCCCGTACGGCCCCCTCGGCGGCGCCCCTGACCGGCTCGGCCGCGCCGTGCTGGGTCACCTTGATGACCCGGGACCTCCAGGCCGCCCAGCGGTTCTACGGCGGGGTCCTGGGCTGGTCGTTCCGCCCGGGACAGGTCGGCGCGGAGTTCTCCGTGGCCCGGCGCAACGGCATCCCGGTCGCGGGCGTCTTCGCCGTCTCGACCGCCTACCAGGTCGCGGTGGCCTGGACGCCGTACTTCTCGGTCGCCGACGCGGACGTGGCCGCCTCCCGGGTGCGGGAGCGCAGCGGCACGGTGGCGGTGGGACCGCTGACGCTCGGCAAGGGGCGCGGCGTCCTGGCCTCCGACCGGGACGGTGCCGCGTTCGGCCTCTGGGAGCGCACCGAGCCGGCCACTTCACCACCGGCTCCTGACGGCCACGCGCACGCCTGGCTGCGGCTGCGGACCCGCAACGCCTTCGACGCGGCGATCTTCTACGGCGAGGTACTCGACTGGGCGAGCGGACGTCCCGGATGCTGCGACGTGGCCTACGAGGGTGACGAGGTCATCGTGCGGTGCGACGGGCGGCCGCTGGCCCGGATCAGCTCCGGTGCGGTGGAGGCCGCCGTCGATCCGCTGGTGCGCCCGCACTGGCAGGTGCAGTTCCCGGTGGAGGACGTCCCCGTGACGGTCGCGGCGGCCGAGCGGCAGGGCGGCTCCCTGGTCGAGGAGCGGTCGGTCCTCGGTGGCAGGGAGGCCACCCTGCGGGACCCCGACGGCGCGCTGTTCACGGTGACCGCCGTGCGGGGTCCGGTGGTTCCGGAGAGCTGAGCCGCTCAGTCCTTCGCGCCGGCGGACGAGCCTTTCTCGAGCCCTTCGTCCTCGCGCGGTCCGGAGCGGTCGCGGGCCAGGGCCCAGACCGGGAAGATGAACCAGCAGGCCAGGAACCACAGCGCTATCCCGCCGACCAGCCAGAGAGCGAACGTGTTGTGGAGCGCGACCCGCATGATCAGCAGCAGGGTCGAGCACATCGTGAAGAACAGCAGCACGAGACCGAGCACGGTCATACGCGAGGCCCAGATGACCGTCTCCGGCTTCATCTGCCGGCCGGTGAGCAGTCGGTGGTAGGTGACCGGGCCGATGAGCGCGGCCACGGTCGCCGAGCCGAGCACCACCGTGACGACGTAGATGTCGCGGTCCACTTCCGAAAGGTCACCGAACCTCGGCTGGAACACCACGGCGAGGAGAAAGCCGAAGAGGATCTGTACGCCGGTCTGGGCGACGCGCAGTTCCTGGAGCAGTTCGGACCACTGCCGGTCCGCTCTCTCGTCCTCGGTCTCCTCGCGGCCTCTGCCGTTGGCCTCCGACACGGGACCCCCCTCTGTTCGATATGACCGGGCGCTAACACACCCGTTCGATCCGGGACTACAGATGCCCCGGTCGCCCAGAACCAATCCACCGGGAACGCGCCCGCTTCTCACTCGACCCGGTCGCGCCGGACCACTAAGGTCTCTGCCACGGCATCGCGCGTCGGTCACCGTCCGGGTGAGGCGTGGAGGTAGCCCGTGAGTGCCCGTTGGAGGCATTCCACCGTGTCGGTCGAGTTGAACCACACCATCATTCATTCCCGCGACAACCGCGAGTCCGCCGCGTTCCTGGCGGATCTGCTGGGCCTGGACATCGGACCGGAGTGGGGCTTGTTCATTCCCGTCGTCCTCGCGAACAGCGTCATCCTGGACTTCGCGACGATCCCTGAGGAGTCGATCACTCCGCAGCACTACGCCTTCCTCATCTCGGAGGCGGAGTTCGACACCGCGTTCGCCAGGATCCAGGAGCTGGACATCGCGTACTACGCCGATCCGCATCAAAAGCTCCCGGCGCAGATCAACCACAACGACGGCGGCCGGGGCGTCTACTTCCCCGATCCGAGCGGTCACTTCCTGGAGCTCATCACCCGGCCCTACGGCGGCTGAGCGCGGGCGTTCAGCGTCCGACGGGGAGCAGGAGCTCGGGGCGGTCCCACATGACCGCGGGCGGGTCGGCGCGGACGGTGCCGGTGATGTCGGCGCCGACGCTCCGGTAGAAGCCCTCGGCGGGCGGGTGGGCCACGATCCGGACTCCGGTCAGACCCGCCCGTGCGGCCTCCTCGTGCAGGTGGCCGATGAGCAACCGCCCGATACCGAGCCCCTGCGCCTCGTCGGCGACGAACATCAGGTCCAGCTCGGGCGGCTGGAGGACCAGCGCGTAGAAGCCGAGGACCCGGTCGTCGTCGGGGTCGGCGGCGACGAAGACCCGGTGCGCCTCGATGTAGTCCGGCCCGACGCGGTAGCCGGCGACCATCGGGGCGTACGGGCCCTCGTAGGCGCGTGACGTCCGCACCAGCCGGGTCAGCCTACGGGCGTCACGGGCGGTGGCCCGGCGGACCAAGGGGTCCGGGCGGCGCGGGCCGCGGCCGGATTTCGTCACACCTGGTCTCATGCGTCGAGTATTACGTACGACAGCAGTGGTACGCCATGTGCACGGTACACAGAGCACTCCGCGAGGTTGCCGCGCATGAACGGCTGTTCGGGGGTACACGGACCCTGCATGTCGCCCGGTGGTTGCTCCGCCGGGCCGGACGAGAGGGGTTGACCACCGTGCGACAACGAAGCTGCGGACCGGCCGATGAGCGGCGGGGGCGGTAGCCGTGACAACAGTGATCATCATCATCGCCGTGGCCCTCGTCGTGGCCGCCGCCGTCTACTTCTTCCTGGTCCGCGGCGGCTCCGGCGGTGGCCGCGGGCTGCGCGGCCGCTTCGGCCCCGAGTACGACCGGGTGGTCGAACGGCACGGTGGCGACACCAAGGCGGCCGAGCACGAGCTCGGTGAGCGGGTGAAGCGCCACGGAGACCTGGAGAAGCGGCCGCTGACGGAGGCGGCCCGCGCGGACTACACCGCACGCTGGGCCCGTACGCAGGAGCAGTTCGTCGAGTCGCCGCAGCAGGCGCTCCACGAGGCCGACGCGCTGCTGGCCGACCTCTCCCGCGACCGGGGCTTCCCGGGCGAGAGCTTCGAGGACCGCACCGAAGCGCTCTCCGTCCACCACGCCCACCACGTCGACGGCTACCGCAGGGTGCACACCGCACGGAACGACTCCACCGGCACCGAGGAGATGCGCGAGGCCTTCGTCGAGGCCCGCGGCCTCTTCGACGCGCTCATCGCGGACGGCCCGGCGCCTCGCGACCACGGCAACCAACAGCTCACGAAGGGGCGCGGCACACCATGACGCAGAATCCGAACAGCACCGGCGACACCGGCTCCACTCCGAACCGGCCCACACCCTCGACCGGGGCCGAACGCGTCCCGCCGGTGACACCTCCCGGCGACCCGCTCGGCACGCCCGTACCGCCGACGGCCGCCAAGCCGTCCGGCTCTCCGCCGACGACCACCCGCACGGACGGCACGACCACCTCGGCGGCCGACCACGCGCACACCGACAAGACACACGCCGACCCGGCGCACGCCGACAGGACCCATGCCGATCCGGCCCGTACGGACAAGGCGCGGGAGACCGGCCGTACGACGGCCTCTTCCGGCCGGACGGACACGGCCGGCGAGAACGGCCGTCCGCTCTTCGCCGCCGAGGCGAGGGAGAAGTTCGACGCCCGTATCCACCAGGCCGTGGCCGGCTTCGTGGAGAACCCGCGCCAGGCGGTGCAGGAGGCCGACGCCACCTTCGACGAGGTCGTCGCCGAACTCACCAAGGCCCTGGCCGACCGGTCGCGCCTGCTGCGCGCGGACCGGGACGGCGAGCGGTCGGAGGCCGGAACGGAGGATCTGCGGATCGCTCTCCAGCACTACCGCGACCTGACGGAACGCCTCGTACGCCTCTGAGCGGTGAGGAGCGAGGGCCGGTCACACCTAGGTGTGACCGGCCCTCGCTCGTGTGCACACCGCGTGCTCACGCGCCGTGGCTCTCACCTTGATGCGTGGCGGGCTGGTGGGTGCTGGGCCCGGGCGTGGGCTCCGGGTCCGGGCTCGCCACCCGGCCGACACCGAAGGCGATGGCGAAGACGGCGGTGACCGCGGCGGCGAAGGCCGCGATCCTCAGTCCGGTGTTCATGGCAGTCCCCCAGCGGACGACGACGGTTTCCGACTCCGCTCAACATACCCCCTAGGGGTATCAGTGTCACGCCGGAGCCCGCACCGGCGCTCAGCCGGTGATCACCAGCCCCTCGCGCAGCCGGTCCAGCACGGGTTCAGGGATCCGGAACCCCTTGCGTACATATCCGTCGAGACCGCCCCACCGCTCGTCCATCGCGTCGAGTGCCACCTCCAGGTAGCGCGGGCGCACCTCGACGATGGCCGCCGCGACGGCCGGATCGCCGCCGCCGTCCAGGAACTTCTGGACGTACGGAGCGAAGGCCGCCCGGACGGCGGGGTTCACCGCGAGGAAGTCCCGCCGCACGGTCTCGCGGGAGGCGCCCAGGATCATCAGCAGGACCGCCGCGCCCCACCCCGTACGGTCCTTGCCCGCCGTGCAGTGGAAGAGCACCGGCCGAGCGCCGGGGTCGGCGGCGGTCTCCAGGAAGGCGCGGTAGGCGGCCGCCGCGCCGGGCGAGAGCACCATCTTGCGGTAGGTCTCGGCGAACAGTTCCTCGGCCCGGCCGCCGCCCAGCGTGCGTTCCGCCTCGTCCGGATCGGCGAGCAGCGCCTTGAGCCGGGCCGGTGCCACGCCCGGATGGTCACCGAGGACGTCGGCGACGAAGAGCCGGGCCCGGTCGGGGAGCCGGTCCGGGGCCCACTGGCGCTCGTCGGCGGTGCGCAGGTCGACGACCGTACGGATGCCGAGCGCGGCCACCGCACGGTCGCGGTCCGGTTGCAGGTCGCTCAGCTGCCCCGAGCGGAAGAGGACACCTTGCCGCACCCGGCGGTCGCGGCCCAGGGCGATACCGCCCAGGTCGCGCAGATTGACAACGGTGGCGGCCGGAACGGTCCGGGCGGTCTGCACGATGAACTGCCTCTTTCCCTGATGAGAACGCCTGGGGCTCCAACGACCCACCCGGCCCACCGGCCGGAACTCAGTCCGCCAGCAGATTCGCCTTCTGCTCCGCGAACTCGGCGTCCGTGAGCACGTCCCGCCCCCAGAGTTCGGCGAGCCGCTCCAGCCGGGTGATGATGTCGTCGCCCTCGCCCTCGCCGTCCCCGGCCTCGTCCGTCTCCGCCGCGGCCGCACCGAAGCGCTCATGGGCGACGAACGCGCCGCCCGCCTCCCGGAAGGTGCGCGCCAACTGCGAGGTCCAGAGGTCCTCCCGGACGACCAGGACCACCACATCTGCCTGCGGCACGCTCCGCTCCAGCACCTCGACCTCTCCGGCACCCAGCGCCACGGCAGCCCCGTCCTCCGCCGCAGCCGGCGGAACCGCGCCCTCCGGGTCCAGCTCCGTCAGCTCCACCGGCGTCAGCGCACCACCTTCGACGCGGCGGACGAAGGCCAGGTCTGCGGCGCGTACGGCACCGGACGCCACGGCATCGGCGAGGACGGGCACGACGGCCCCGGTGAAGCCGCTGCCGGGGAAGGCGATGACGAGGTGTTCCACAGGTCCGACGGCCACGGTCGCGTCCTCTCCGCATCCCGGTGGCCGCGAGGGCTCCGGGGTGGATACGGGCATTCCAGGGATTGCATAAGAAACCGAAAAACTGCGCACATAATATGCATCAATAGTCGAATTCACGCCGTTGTCGAGCATGGCCGTGTTGCGCCCGGAACACCCGGCCTCCGAGTGTGCGAAAACGTCGCGCCCAGTAACGCGACGGTAAGTAAACGTTCAAGCGCGGACCGGAGAGGGCAAGGTCACAGCACGTGCCCCTGCTGCTCATTCCCCGCGCTGGCCTAGCATCTGAGCATGACGGTCCAGCCTGCTGACGGGCTCTCTCCGGCCGCCGCGTTCCCCGACCCCTCCCATGACCAGTGGCAGAGCCTCGTCGAAGGCGTTCTGCGCAAGTCGGGCAAGGAAGTCTCGGGCTCGGCCGCCGAGGAAGCGCTGTCCACCACAGTGGAGGACGGGCTCACCACCCGGCCTCTCTACACCGCGCACGACACCTCGCCGGACACCGGTTTCCCCGGCTTCGCGCCCTTCACCCGGGGCAGCCGGGCCGAAGGGAACGCGGCGGGCGGCTGGGACGTGCGCCAACGCCACGCTCTGAGCGACCCCGCCCGGCTGGGCGAGGCGGTGCTCGGCGACCTGGAGAACGGGGTCACCTCGCTCTGGCTCACCGTCGGCGGCCCGGCCGGTGTACCCGTGGGCTCGCTCGGCCGCGCGCTGGAAGGCGTCTACCTCGACCTGGCGCCCATCGCGCTCGACGCTCCCGCCGATCTGGACGCCGCCGCCACCGAGCTGCTGCGGCTGTACGAGGAGCGGGGCGTCGCCAAGGGCGAGGCGCGCGGCACGCTGGGCGCCGACCCGCTGGGCCACGAGGCCCGGACCGGCATCGCGGCGGACTTCACCGCCGCCGTCCACTGGGCGAAGGTCTGCGGTGCGGAGTACCCGGGGCTGCGGGCCATCGCCGTGGACGCGCTCCCGTACCACGAGGCCGGCGGTTCGGCCGCCGAGGAGCTGGGCCTCTCACTGGCGACCGGCGTCGCCTATCTGCGGGCGCTGACCGCGGCCGGGCTCGGCGTCGAGGAGGCCTGCGCGCAGCTGGAGTTCCGGTACGCGGCCACGGCCGACCAGTTCCTGACGATCGCGAAGCTGCGGGCCGCGCGCCGGCTGTGGTCGCGGGTCGCCGAGGCGTCGGGAGCACCCGCCGCCGGAGCGCAACGCCAGCACGCCGTGACGTCACCGGTGATGATGACGCGCCGCGACCCGTGGGTGAACATGCTCCGCACCACGCTCGCCACGCTGGGCGCGGGGGTCGGCGGCGCCGACTCCGTCACCGTCCTGCCGTTCGATCACGCGCTGGGCCTGCCCGACGCGTTCGCCCGGCGCATCGCCCGTAACACCTCCACGATCCTGATGGCGGAGTCGCATCTGGCCCGGGTCATCGACCCGGCGGGCGGCTCCTGGTACGTGGAGCGTCTCACCGACGAACTGGCCGCAACCGCTTGGGCGTTCTTCCAGGAGACCGAGCGGGCGGGCGGGCTGCCGACGGCTCTGCGTTCCGGAATGGTCGCGGAGCGGCTGGCCGCCACCTGGGCGGCGCGCAGTGCGAAGCTGGCCCGTCGCAAGGAGCCGGTGACCGGGGTCAGCGAGTTCCCGATGCCGTCCGAGCGGCCGGTGGAGCGCGAGCCGGCGCCCGATCCGTACGCCGGTGCTCCGGGCGGTCTGCCCCGGGTGCGGCGCGACGAGGCGTTCGAGGCGCTGCGGGCCCGGTCGGACGCGCACCTCGCGGCGACGGGCGCGCGGCCCAAGGTGTTCATCGCCGCGCTGGGTCCGGCCGCCGCGCACACCGCGCGGGTCTCGTTCGCCGTCAACCTCTTCGGAGCCGGCGGGATCGAGGCGGTGCACCAGCCGGTGTCGGTGGACGCGGCGACGGCCGCCGACGCGCTGACCGCCTCCGGTGCGGACGTCGCCTGTCTCTGCTCGTCGGACGCGCTGTACGCCGAGCAGGCGGCCGAGGTGGCCGAGGCGCTGAAGTCGGCGGGCGCGGCACAGGTGTTCCTCGCGGGACGTCCCGGCGAGTACGCCGGTGTCGACTCCTACGTCTTCGCGGGCTGCGACACGGTCGCCGTTCTCACCTCCGTACTCGACCGCATGGGAGTGGCGTGATGCAGACATCGCCCACGGAACAGAAATCCACCGGGAAATCCACCGTTCCCGACTTCTCCGAGGTCGCGCTGGAGTCCCCCGCTCCCCCGGCCGCCTCCGCCGAGGAGTGGCAGGCCGCCGTCGCCAAGGCGGCCGACGGCGCCGAGGCCCCGCTCTGGGAGACGCCCGAGGGCATCACGGTCAAGCCGCTCTACACCGGCGAGGACCTGGAGGGCCTGGACGCGCTGCACAGCTACCCGGGCATCGCCCCGTATCTACGCGGTCCGTACCCGACGATGTACGTCAATCAGCCCTGGACGATCCGTCAGTACGCCGGCTTCTCCACGGCCGAGGAGTCCAACGCCTTCTACCGGCGCAACCTCGCGGCCGGCCAGAAGGGCCTCTCGGTCGCCTTCGACCTGCCGACCCACCGGGGTTACGACAGTGACCATCCGCGCGTCACCGGCGACGTCGGTATGGCCGGCGTGGCGATCGACTCCATCTACGACATGCGCCAGCTCTTCGACGGCATTCCGCTGGACCGGATGTCGGTGTCGATGACGATGAACGGCGCGGTGCTCCCGGTACTCGCGCTGTACATCGTGGCCGCCGAGGAACAGGGCGTAGCGCCTTCGATGCTGGCCGGGACCATTCAGAACGACATTCTGAAGGAGTTCATGGTCCGCAACACCTACATCTATCCGCCGACCCCGTCGATGCGGATCATCTCCGACATCTTCGCGTTCACCTCGCAGAAGATGCCGCGCTACAACTCCATCTCGATCTCCGGGTATCACATCCAGGAGGCCGGTGCGACGGCCGATCTGGAGCTGGCGTACACGCTGGCCGACGGCGTGGAGTATCTGCGCGCCGGGCAGGAAGCCGGCCTGGACGTCGACGCGTTCGCACCGCGCCTGTCGTTCTTCTGGGCGATCGGGATGAACTTCTTCATGGAGATCGCCAAGTTGCGGGCGGCCCGGCTGCTCTGGGCGCGCCTGGTCAAGCAGTTCGATCCGAAGAATCCCAAGTCCCTTTCGCTGCGCACCCATTCACAGACCTCCGGCTGGTCGCTGACCGCGCAGGACGTGTTCAACAACGTGACGCGCACGTGTGTGGAGGCGATGGCCGCGACGCAGGGCCACACCCAGTCGCTGCACACCAACGCGCTGGACGAGGCGCTGGCACTGCCCACCGACTTCTCGGCGCGGATCGCCCGTAACACCCAGCTCCTGCTCCAGCAGGAGTCCGGTACCTGCCGGGTCATCGACCCGTGGGGCGGCAGCGCGTACGTCGAGAAGCTGACGCGCGACCTGGCGGACCGGGCCTGGCAGCACATCGAGGAGGTCGAGGCGGCCGGCGGGATGGCGAAGGCCATCGACGCGGGCATCCCGAAGCTCCGGGTGGAGGAGGCCGCCGCCCGTACGCAGGCGCGGATCGACTCCGGGCGGCAGCCGGTGATCGGCGTGAACAAGTACCGGGTGGAGACCGACGAGAAGATCGACGTGCTCAAGGTCGACAACTCCTCGGTGCGCACCCAGCAGATCGAGAAGCTGCGCCGGCTGCGCGAGGAGCGCGACGAGGTGGCGTGCCAGGAGGCGCTGCGCGCGCTGACGGCGGCCGCCGAGCGTGCGCCGGGCCCGGGTCTTGAAGGCAATCTGCTGGCGCTGGCGGTCGACGCGGCGCGGGCGATGGCCACGGTCGGCGAGATCTCGGACGCGTTGGAGAAGGTGTACGGGCGGCACGCCGGGCAGATCCGTACGATCTCCGGTGTGTACCGCAAAGAGGCAGGAGACTCCCCGTCGGTGGACCGGACCCGCGCGCTGGTCGACGCGTTCGAGGAGGCGGAGGGGCGCCGTCCGCGCATCCTGGTCGCCAAGATGGGCCAGGACGGCCATGACCGGGGCCAGAAGGTGATCGCCACGGCCTTCGCCGACCTGGGCTTCGACGTGGACGTCGGCCCGCTGTTCCAGACGCCGGGCGAGGTGGCTCGGCAGGCCGTCGAGGCGGACGTGCACATCGTGGGCGTCTCCTCGCTGGCGGCCGGGCACCTCACTCTGGTGCCGGCGCTGCGCGAGGAGCTGGCGGCGGAGGGCCGGGAGGACATCATGATCGTGGTGGGCGGAGTGATTCCGCCGCAGGACATCGAGGCCCTGCACGAGGCGGGCGCGGCCTCGGTCTTCCCGCCGGGGACGGTGATCCCGGACGCGGCCCACGATCTGGTGACGCGGCTCGGCGCCGCGCTCGGCCACGAGCTGTGAGCCGCTGACCGGATGGCTGCCAAGATCGACATCGACAGGTATGTGCAGGGAGTGCTCGACGGCAAGCGGGCGTTCATCGCCCGCGCGATCACGCTCGTCGAGTCGACCCGGGCCGAACACCGTGTGCTGGCGCAGGAGTTGCTGAGCCAGCTGCTGCCACACGCCGGGAAAGCCCGGCGGATCGGGATCAGCGGTGTGCCGGGCGTGGGCAAGTCCACGTTCATCGACGCGCTCGGCACGATGCTCACCGGGCTCGGCCACCGGGTGGCGGTGCTGGCCGTCGACCCGTCCTCCAGCCGTACCGGCGGCTCCATCCTGGGCGACAAGACCCGGATGGAGCGGCTGGCGGTGGACGCGGCCGCCTTCGTGCGCCCCTCCCCCACCGCCGGGACGCTGGGCGGAGTGGCGAAGGCGACGCGGGAGTCCATCGTGGTGATGGAGGCGGCCGGTTACGACGTGGTGCTCGTGGAGACGGTGGGGGTCGGACAGTCGGAGACTGCCGTCGCCAACATGGTCGACACGTTCCTGCTGCTGACGCTGGCCCGGACCGGCGACCAGTTGCAGGGCATCAAGAAGGGTGTCCTGGAGCTGGCGGACGCCATCGCGGTGAACAAGGCGGACGGCCCGCACGAGCGCGACGCGCGGTCGGCGGCGCGTGAACTGGCGGGAGCGCTACGGCTGATGCACCCGGTGGACGCGGCCTGGACGCCTCCGGTGCTCACGTGCAGTGCGCGCGAGTCGACCGGGCTCGACACGCTCTGGGACCGCCTGGAGCAGCACCGTACGGTCCTGGAGTCCACCGGCCGGCTGGCGGCCAAGCGCCGTGACCAGCAGGTGGACTGGACCTGGACGATGGTCCGGGACGAGCTGCTGGACAGTCTGCGCAACCATCCTGCCGTACGGAAGCTGACGCCGGAGCTCGAACAGCGGGTGCGCGAAGGGTCGTTGACGGCGACGCTGGCCGCCGAGGAGATCCTGCACGCGTTCCGAGGCGACGAGCCCGCCTGAGCCGTACCTAGACAGACCGATGGGCCCCTGGACGGAGGGGCCCATCGGCGTTTCAGGGGGCGTCGCTTGACCGATCGTCAGACGGCGACCGGAGGTGCGCTCACGGTCGGTACGACGACGGGGGTGCCGTCGGAGGTGGCGGTGAGGATCTCGGCCTCGATGCCGTACAACTCCCGTACGAGGTCGGCGTCGACGATCTCGCGCGGCGGACCGGAGGCGACGATCCGCCCGGCGCGCATGGCGACCAGGGTGTCGGCGTACCGGGCGGCGCCGGCCAGGTCGTGGACGACCATGACGATGGTCCGGCCCTGCGCCGCGACCTCGCGCACCAGGTCCAGGACCTCCACCGCGTGGCCGATGTCGAGCGCGCTGGTCGGCTCGTCGAGCAGGACGATCGGGGTCTCCTGGGCGAGGGCCATGGCGAGCCAGCACCGCTGACGCTGGCCGCCGGAGAGCTGGTCGAGCCGGCGGTCGGCGAGGCCCGTCGTACCGGTGGCCTCCAGGGCCCGGGTCACGGCCTCCTCGTCCTCGTGCGACCACTGGCGGAACAGCCCCTGGTGCGGATGGCGTCCGTACCGCACGAGTCCGGCGACGGTCACCGCCTCGGGGGCCTGCGGGGCCTGGGGCAGCAGCGCGATGCGGTGGGCGGCGTCGCGCTGGCGCAGCTCCCAGATGTCGGACCCGCCCGCGAACACCTTGCCCGAGCGTGGCTGGTGGAGGCGGGCCACACAGCGCAGCAGGGTCGACTTGCCGCAGCCGTTCGGGCCGACGATCGCCACCACCTGGCCGGACCCGACGGTCAGGTCGACACGGTCCACGGCGGTATGACCGGCGTATCCAGCGGTGAGCTGTTCAACACGGATGTCCACGAGGACCGGCCTTTCCGAAGAAATGGGGCATCACCTTGCCCGATGCCACTAAAGTAAGGCTAACCTTAGCCCGCTGAGAGGTCGTCGGTAGCCCCCGTGCTGCCGGAAGGCCCTCTTCGCTTCATGTCCCGTTGATCCCGGAGCCCTTGATGACCCTGCACCACCGTCCCGTCCGCACCGCCTCCCGAAGAGCGGCCCAGGCCGTCGCCACGCTCGGAGCCGCGGTACTCCTCCTGACGGCCTGCGGAGGCGGCTCCGACTCCGGCAGCAGCAAGCCGTCCGGCGACAAGAGCACGGCGGCGGACTCCGCCTCGGCCAAGACGCGGACCGTCAAGGACGCCACGGGGACGGCCGTGGAGATACCCGCCGAGCCCAAGCGCATCGTGACGCTCACCCAGGAGGACCTGGACGCGGTGCTCGCGCTGGACATCAAGCCGGTCGGCATCACCAACGGGCAGGGTCTGGACAAGCCGCCGGCCTACCTGGCGGACAAGGTCGAAGGCATCGACATCGTCGGCAATCTGCTCCAGCCGGTCATGGACAAGGTCGTCGCCGCCAAGCCCGACCTCATCCTGGCCGGTGACATGCAGGACGAGCAGGTACTCAAGCAGCTCCGCGAGATCACTCCGGCCACGCTGGTGACGATGGCGCCGACCGACGACTGGAAGCTGTTCTTCCGTGGTGTCGGCAACGCCGTCAACAAGCTGGACGCGGCCAACAAGTTCATCACCGACCACGAGGCCGCCGCCGAGGCCGCCGGTGAGAAGCTCGGCAGGAACAAGGGCGCCGAGGTCTCCATCGTCCGCTGGAACCCGGACGGGCCGAGCTGGATGGAGAACAAGCAGTTCGCCAGCGGTGTCGCGCTGGAGATGGGGCTGAAGCGGCCCAAGTCCCAGAACAAGGACGGCAACGCGCACACGCCGTCGCTGAGCCTGGAGAAGATCAACGAGATCGACGGTGATTGGCTGTTCCTGTCGACGCTGACCTCGGACGGCGCCAAGGCGCTCAAGGACGTCCAGGACAAGCCGGCCTACAAGGAGCTCGGCGCCGTCAAGAACAAGCAGGTCGTGACGGTCGACGGCTCGGTGTGGTCGACACGCGGCGGGCCGCTGGCGGCCGATGTCGTGATGGCGGACTACGTCAAGGCGCTCTCCGCCAAGTAGCCCCGTGCCGCTGCGCCGTTCGGCCCGGCCCGGGTTTCCGGGCCGGGCCGCGGAGCGGTGCGGTGCGGCGGATCAGGCGGCCGGAGTGGCTTGAGCGCCTGCCGTACGGGCCGCCGCGAAGTCCGCCGCCGTCCAGGCCATGCCCACCGCGCCGTCCAGCAGGGCCTGTTCGGCCTTCGGCGAGACCGCGGCGGCGGCGAACTCCGGCTCGTGCGGTCCGCAGGCACCGCCGCTGATGTCCAGCACCGGATGGATGGACGGCACCGCGTGCGACACGTTGCCCATGTCCGTACAGGCGAAGGGCGGGCGCTCGACGGACTCGGCGCGGCCGAGTACCCGGGCATTGGCGGTCCAGAGCCGGAGCAGCTCGGCGTCACCGCGGAAGTCCAGGTAGTCGGGTTCGGGCTGTTCCAGGGCCACTTCGCACCCCGTGGCGAGCGCTCCGGCCCGGAAGCAGTCCTCGACGCGCTGCCGCAGCTCGCGCAGGTCCTCGGCGGCGAGCGCGCGGATCTCGTACGTGGCGGTGGCCCGGTCGGGTATCGCGTTGGGCGAGGTCCCGGCGGCCGTCGTGATCCCGTGCACCCGCCACTGGGGCGGCAGTTGCTGGCGCAGGAGGCCCAGGGCGACCTGGGCGACGGTGAGCGCGTCGGCGGCGTTGCGGCCCTCGTGCGGGTTGAGGCTGGGGTGGGCGGTGCGGCCGGTGTAGGTGACGTCGAGCGTGCCGAGGGCGAACGAGCGGAAGTCGGCCAGCTCGAAGGGGCAGGGGTGGACCATCATCGCGGCGTCCACACCGTCGAACGCCCCGGCCTCCAGGAGCAGCGCCTTGCCCGCCCCGCGCTCCTCGGCCGGCGTGCCGATCACCCGTACGGTCAGGCCGAGTTCGTCCGCGTACGGTGCGAGGCCGAGCGCCGCGCCGACGCCGGCGGCGGCGATCAGGTTGTGGCCGCAGGCGTGACCGAGGCCCGGCAGCGCGTCGTACTCGCAGGCGATGGCGACGGTGACGGGGCCCGAGCCGATCGTGGCCCGGAAGGCCGTCTCCAGACCGTGGGCGGGGGCGGTGACGTCGAAGCCGTGGGCGGCGAGGAGTTCGGCGCAGAGCGCGGCGGAGCGGTGCTCCTCGAAGGCGGTCTCGGGGTCGGCGTGGATGCGCCGGCTGAGGTCGAGCAGGGCGTCGGCGTGCTTGGTGACCGTGTCCCGGACGGCCGCTTTCAGGGCGCCGAGCCGTTCGTCGGCCCCTTCGTCGGCCGGGCGGGCTGGGCGGTCGGTTCCGGGGGCGGTCATGGGCTCTCCTGGCGTTCCGGACCGCCCGGGGACGGTCGCCTGCACTGTCAGAAATAGGTTAACTTAGCCTTACCTAAGTGCGTACCGGGGAGCCTGGTGGTCCGGTGTCCGTTGTCCTTCAGGGGAGTCGTCACACACATGTATGAGCGTCCGAACCACCCGACCAGCTCTTCGGCAGCGCACCCCGGCAGCCCTCCCTCCCGAGCGCTTCCTCTCCTGACCTCACAGGCGGGTATCTATTACGCGCACCAACTGGCGCCGCTCGGCACGGAGCTGAACACGGCCGACTGCGTGGAGATCGCCGGGCCGCTCGACGCGGACCTGTTCACCGAGGCCCTCGCGCGGGCCGTGGGTGAGGCGGACACGCTGGCCGTACGAATCTCCGAGGCCGACGGCACACCGGTGCAGTACGTCGCGCAGGGCGAAGTCGTCGTGCAGCGGCTTGAACTGACGTCGCATCAGGCAGAGGCGTGGATGCGCGAGGACCTGGCCCGGCCGGTGGACCTCGCCTCCGCCGACGGGCTGATGACGCAGGCGCTGATCCGCGTCGGTGAGGGCCGCCACTGGTGGTACCAGCGCGTCCACCACATAGCCGTCGACGCCTACGCGCTCTCGCTGATCGGCCGCCGGGTCGCCGAGCTGTACTCGGCAGCCGTGGCCGAAGAGCCGGCGCCCGAGGGCCGGTTCGCTCCGCTGAGCGAGCTGACCGACGACGAGACGGCGTATCTGTCCGGCGAGGAGTACGCGGAGGACCGGGCCTTCTGGGCGGAGCGGATGGCCGGATACGCTCCCGAAGCCGCACCCGTGAACGCCGACGCCCCGGCCGACGGCCGCCTCCTCCACCGGATCACCGACCTTCCCGCCAGCACCTTGGACCGGCTCTCCCGGGCGGCGCGCGCCGCGAAGGCGACCTGGGCCGAGCTGGTCGTGGCCGCGACCGCCGGTCATCTGCACCGGATCACCGGCACCGAGGACGTCGTGCTCGGCCTGCCGCTGACCAACCGGCGCGGCCCGGCCGCCCTCCGCACTCCGGCCATGACGGTGAACGTGCTGCCGCTGCGGATCTCGGTGCGGCCGCAGGACACCGGGGCCGAGCTGCTGCGCCGAGTGGTGCTGGAGATCCGCGCGGTCCGCCGCCACCAGCGCTATCCGCAGGCCGATCTCCGTCGCGATCTGGCCCTGGAGTCGGCCGACGCACCGCTGACCGGCCCGATGGTCAACATCAAGGCCTTCGACAGCGCCCTGGACTTCGCCGGTCTCCCCGGCACCGTACGCAACCTCGCCGCCGGTCCCGTCGAGAGCCTGGCGGTCGGCGCGGCCCCGGGCCCGGACGGCGGCCTGCGGCTCACGCTGGACGCCAGCCTTGCCGCGTACGGGAAGGCGGGCCTCGCCGGGCACGAGGCGACCTGGCTGCGCTATCTCGACGGCCTGACCGAGCTGCTGCTCGCGGCCCCGGACCGGCCGGTCGCCACGCTGGACCTGCTCACGGACGAGGAGGTAAGGGAGGCCACGGCAGGTCGCACCGAGCCGGCCGTCGTCTTGACCGTCCCGCAGACGTTCACCACGCAGGCCGCGCTGACGCCCGAAGCCGTCGCCGTACGCTCCACGCTCGCGGGGACGTTCCGGGGCGCCGGAAGGTCGGCGGACACGGCCGGGAGCGACGCCGGTGCCGGGAAGGCGCAGGCCGACGCGGGCACCGGTGCCGCCCTCACCTTCGCCGAGCTGGACGCCGCCTCCGACCGGCTGGCCCACCTGCTGGCCGGGCTCGGAGCTCCTGCGCGGACCGGTGCCACCGTGGCGCTGGCCCTGCCCCGGACCGCCGACATGGTGGTGGCCCTGCTCGCCGTGCTCAAGGCAGGCCTCGTCTGCCAGCCGCTGGACCTCGGCCATCCCGCCGCCCGGACGCTGGCCGTCCTGGAGGACGCCCGGCCCGTCGCCGTCATCGGCACGGCCGCGACCCTGGCCGCGCTCCCGGCGCACGGCGTGAGCACACTCGCGCTCGACGAACCCGCCACGGCCGCCGCTCTCGCCGCCTGCCCCGACGGGCCGCTCGCCACCGGGCCCGTGCTCGGTGACCCCGCCTACCTCATCCACACCTCCGGTTCCACCGGGCGTCCCAAGGGCGTCCTCGTCAGTCACGCCTCACTCGCCAATCTCGGCGCGGGCCACCTCACCGACCACATCGCTCCGGCCGTCGCCCGCACCGGCCGGGAACGGCTCCGGGTCGCGCACAGCGCCTCGTTCGCCTTCGACGCGTCCTGGGACCCGCTGCTGTGGATGGTCCACGGCCATGAGCTGCACCTGCTGGACGACGCCGCCTACCGGGACCCCGCGGTCCTCTCCGCGTACGTCGGCACCCACCGCGTCGACTACCTCGATGTCACCCCTTCCTACGCCGAAGCGCTCATCGCCGAAGGCCTGCTGGACGAGAGCCGCCACCACCCCGCCCACCTCGTCGTCGGCGGCGAGGCCGTGCCTCCGGCCCTCTGGGAGCGGCTCACCGACGCCGAGGCCGTCCACCCGGTCAATCTCTACGGGCCGACCGAGACGACCGTCGACGCCTACTACTGGCTGCCCGGCGACTCCGCCGACCGGCCCGAGGGCAGACCCGTGCGGGGCTCGCGGGTCCATGTCCTGGACTCCTCCCTGCGTCCCGTGCCCGCCGGGGTCACCGGTGAGCTGTACGTCGCCGGGCCCTGCCTGGCCCTCGGCTACCTCGGCCGCCCCGACCTGACCGCCGAGCGGTTCGTCGCCGACCCCTTCGGCGCGCTCCACGGCACACCCGGTGGCCGGATGTACCGCACCGGCGACCTGGTGCGCCGCCGCGAGGACCACACGCTGGAGTTCCTCGGCCGCAGCGACGACCAGGTGAAGATCCGCGGCTTCCGGATCGAACTCGGCGAGATCCAGGCCCGGCTGGCCGCCCACCCGCAGGTCGCGGCGGCCGCCGTCATCGCCCGCGAGGCCGGTCACGGCAAGCGCCTCCTCGCCTACGCCGTCCCGGACAAGGACGCCACGGCACCGACCCCGAACGCCCTCCGCGACCACCTGGCCGCCGCCCTGCCCGAACACATGGTCCCCGCGACGGTGACGCTCCTCGACGCCCTCCCCCGTACCGCCAACGACAAGCTCGACCACCGGGCCCTCCCCGACCCCGAGCCCCTCTCCCCCGCCATCGGGGCCGAGGTCGTCGGCGAGAGCGGCCCGCACACCGAGATCGTGTGCGGCCTCTACGCCGACGTCCTCGGTATCGCGGAGCCCCCGGCCGCCGAAGCCGGCTTCCTCGACCTCGGCGGACACTCCCTGCTCGCCGCCCGGCTGGCCGCCCGCGTCCGCGAGCACTTCGGCGTCCCGTTCTCCATCGCCGACGTCTTCCGCCACTCCACCGCGGCCGCCATCGCCGCGCAGGTCCGCACCCGCACCGGCGCGGCCACCGCCTCCGTACCGCTCTCCCCGCTCCCCCGCACCGGTCCCCTCCCGCTCTCTCCGGCCCAGCAGCGGCTCTGGTTCCTCCACCGCCTCGAAGGCCCCAGCCCGACCTACAACATCCCGCTCGTCCTCAGCGTCAACGGCCCCCTCGACCGGGACGCGCTCCAGCTCGCCCTGCACGATCTGGTGGACCGTCACGAGACACTCAGAACCGTATATCCGCCCACTGACAACGGCCTCGGATCGGACGGCGACGGCACCCCTCACCAGCTGATTCTTCCTCCGGGCCATGAGGTGGCCCGTCCGGTGCTGCGCCTCGCGGAGCCCGGCAGCGACCTCACCGAGGCCGTGCGGTACTGCTTCGACCTGGCCGCCGAGCCGCCACTGCGCACGGTCCTGTTCAGCGACTCGCCGGCCCACCACACCCTGCTCCTGCTGCTCCACCACATCGCCGGCGACGGCGCCTCCACCACTCCCCTGGCCCGCGACCTCGCCACGGCCTACACCGCACGCCTGGCCGGCCGCGCGCCCGAGTTCACGCCGCTGACCGGCCAGTACGTCGACCACGCCGCCCGCCTCCAGCAGCTCCTTGGCACCCCCGCCGAACCGACCCCGCTCGCCGAGACCCAGCTCGCCCACTGGCGCGAGGCGCTGGCCGGGCTGCCGGACCAGCTGGAGCTGCCCACCGACCGGCCCCGCCCGCCCGTCGCCACCTCGGCCGGTGACACCGTGCCGTTCGCGCTGGACGCGGCCACGCACGAGGCGCTGCGCCGGCTGGCCCGGGCGCACGGCGCGACGGTCTTCATGACCGTGCAGGCGGGCCTCGCCGCGCTGCTGACCCGGCACGGCTGCGGAACCGACATCCCGCTCGGCACGCCTGTGGCGGGCCGCGACGACGACACCACGGCCGGGCTCGTCGGCTTCTTCACCAACACCGTGGTCCTGCGCACCGACACCTCCGGCGACCCTGGCTTCGGCGCGCTGATCGACCGGGTGCGGACGACGACGCTCGCTGCCTACGAGCACGACGCGCTGCCGTTCGACCACTTGGTGGAGGCGCTCAACCCGCCGCGCTCGCTGGCCCGCCACCCGCTGTTCCAGGTGATGCTGGCCTGGCAGTCGATCGCGGACGGGCCCGCCGCCTTCGGTCCGGACGCCACCGCACGGCTCGCCGCCGTACCGTCGGGCACCGCCAAGTTCGATCTGACGCTGAACGCGGGCGAGTTGGCGGATGGTGGCATCGCCGGGTTCCTGGAGTTCCGTACGGACCTCTTCGACCGGTCAACCGCTCAGGCCCTCGCGGACCGGCTGGCGCGGCTGCTCACGGCGGCCGCCGCGCAGCCGGAGACCCCGGTCGGGCTGCTGCCCGTGCTCGGTGAGGACGAGGTGCGCCTCGCGCTGGTCGAGGCCAACGGCGCGCCCGCCGACCGTCAGGTGCCGCTGACACTCGCCGAGGTGTACGAGGTGGCGGCCCGCCTCCACCCGGAGCGCGTGGCCGTGAGCTGTGCCGGCGAGTCATTGACGTACACCGAACTCTCCTCCCGTGCACAGTCGTTGGCACGCCTGCTCGCTGCCCGTGGCATCGGTCCCGGCTCCATCGTGGCGCTCGCGCTGCCGCGTTCGCCGGACCTGGTGGCGGGACTGCTGGCGGTGTCGCTGTCGGGCGCCGCGTATCTGCCGATGGACCCGGACTACCCGGCGGACCGCCTGGCGTACATGCTGGAGGACGCCCAGCCGGCCGCGCTGATCACCGACGCGGCGACGGCGGTGCGGCTGCCCGTGCACGAGCTGCCGCTGATCACGGTGGACGAGGCGGCCGGCTTCCCGGACGGGCCGCTGAGCCAGTCGGACCGGACGCGTCCGCTGAGCCCGCACGATCCGGCGTACGTCATCTACACCTCGGGTTCCACCGGGCGTCCCAAGGGAGTTGTCGTCACGCAGCACAATGTGACGCGGCTGATGACGGCGACGGAGCACTGGTTCGCGTTCGGTCCGGAGGATGTGTGGACGCTGTTCCACTCCTACGCCTTCGACTTCTCGGTGTGGGAGCTGTGGGGCGCGCTGCTCTACGGCGGCCGGGTCGTCGTCGTGCCGCATCTGACGAGCCGTGACCCGCAGGCATTCCTGCGGCTGTTGGCCGACGAGCAGGTGACCGTTCTCAACCAGACGCCGTCCGCGTTCTACCAGTTGGCCGCCGCCGACCGGGAGGCTCCCGGGCACAACTTGGCCTTGCGGTACGTGGTGTTCGGCGGTGAGGCGCTGGAGCTCGGACGGCTCGCGGACTGGTACACGCGCCACCACGAGAACGCGCCGACGCTGGTCAACATGTACGGCATCACCGAGACCACGGTCCATGTCTCCTACCTGGCGCTCGACCGGGAGACCGCCGCCTCCGCCGTCTCCAGCACCATCGGCGTCAACATTCCCGACCTGCGCGTCTATGTGCTGGACGACCGGCTCCAGCCGGTGCCGCCCGGCGTCACCGGTGAGATGTACGTCGCCGGTCAAGGCGTGGCCCTCGGGTATCTGGGCCGGCCGGACCTGACGGCGGGACGCTTCGTCGCGGACCCGTTCGCGCATCTCTTCGGAGAGAGCGGGACCCGGATGTACCGTTCGGGCGACCTGGCCCGACGGCGTACCGATGGAGCGCTGGAGTACTTCGGACGCGGCGACCAGCAGGTGAAGATCCGTGGTTTTCGGATCGAACTGGGCGAGATCGAAGCGGTGTTGGCCGCGCATCCGGAGGTCGCCGATGTGGCGGTCGTGGTGCGCGAGGACGTGCCGGGCGACAAGCGGCTGGTCGGATACGTCGTGCCGGCGCCGGGCGCCGACCCGGTTCCGGGTGAGCTGCGCGAGCACGCGGCGGCCACGCTGCCGGTGCACATGGTGCCGTCGGCCGTGGTGGTGCTGGAGCGGCTGCCGCTGACCGGCAACGGCAAGCTGGACCGCAAGGCGCTGCCCGCGCCGGGTGTGCCGGTGAGCGGTGGCGGACGGGCGCCGCGCACGGTGCGCGAGGAGCAGCTCTGCTCGATCTTCGCGGAGGTGCTCGGCCTGCCGTCGGCCGGCGTGGAGGACAACTTCTTCGACCTGGGCGGCCATTCGCTGCTCGCGGTGCGTCTCGCGGGACGGATCAAGTCGGCGTTCGGCATCGAGGTGTCGATCGGTACGGTCTTCCAGGCGCCGACTCCGGCCGCGCTGGATGCGGCGCTGGACGTCTCGCGCGAGGAGGACCCGCTGGACGTCCTGCTGCCGCTGCGCCCGGCCCGCCCCGGCGACCGCTCCCCCGTCCACTGCGTGCACCCGGCAGGCGGTCTGAGCTGGTGCTACGCCGGCCTGATCCGCCATCTCCCGGCCGATGTGCCGATCTACGGGCTCCAGGCCCAAGGCGTCGGTGAGGCGACGGCGAACGAACCGCTGCCGACCACGCTGGAGGAGCTGGCCGCCCATTACGCGTCCCGTATCCGCGAGGTCCAGCCGGAGGGCCCCTACCGGCTGCTCGGCTGGTCGACCGGCGGCATCATCGCGCACGCCATCGCGGCGGTCCTCCAAGAGGCGGGACACGAGGTCGAGTTGCTGGCGATCCTGGACGCGTACCCGGCCGAGGGCTTCCGCGGCCTGCCGGTGCCCGACCGGGCCGAGGCGCTCGAATCGCTGCTCACCATGGGCGGTTACGGCCCCGACAGCCTCGGCGACAAGGAGCTGACCACGGCCAACGTGGTGGAGGTGCTGCGCCGCGAAGGCTCTCCGCTGGCCGCGCTCTCCGCCGCGAAGATCGAGGCGCTCGGCGAGGTGTACCTCAACACCAACGACCTGGTACGCGCCTACGAACACCGGGTGTTCCAGGGCGATGTGCTGTTCTTCCGGGCCACGGTGGACACCATCGACGACACCCTGACACCGGAGACCTGGACTCGTTACGTGAGCGGGCGCATCCACAACACGAATGTCGCCTGCTCGCACAAGGACATGACCCTGCCCGAACCGATCGCGCACATCGCGCGCGTGGTCGCCGACCGACTCACCGAGCTGGAGAAGTGACACCGATGAGTGACGCACCCGCCAACCCCTTCGACGCGGACGGCGAGTTCCTCGTCCTGACCAACGAAGAGGGCCGGCACTCGCTGTGGCCGCTCTTCGCGGCGGTGCCCGCCGGCTGGTCGACGGCGCACGGCCCGTGCGCCCGTCAGGAGGCGCTGGACTGGATCGGCGCCCACTGGTCCGGCCCCCTCGCCGCCCGGTGAGCGGGCTGCTGATCCGGCCCCGGATACGTCCCCGGCTCGCCGTCGTCCTCGTCTACACGGCCGCCATGTGCATGAACGGCCTGGACTCGACGATCGTGAACCCGGCCCTTTTCACGATCGCGGGCGACTTCGACCGCCCGCTGTCCGCCGCCAACACCGTCGAGACGGCCTTCCTGGTCGCGCTCGCGGTGGGACTGCCGGTGGCGGGGTGGCTGGGCGACCGGTTCGGGACGAAGCGGGTGTTCCTCGGTGCGCTGACCGCGTTCACCATCGCCTCGGCGGTCTGCGGTCTGGCGCCGGACCTCGACACGCTCGTCGTCGCCCGGGCCGTACAGGGCCTGGCCGGCGGGCTGTTGACGCCGGTCGGAATGACGCTGCTGTTCCGGGCGTTCCCGCCGCACGAGCGGATGAAGCTCGCCAAGGTGCTGATCGTGCCGACGGCGCTGATGCCCGCGCTCGGTCCGCCGCTGGGCGGCCTGCTCACCGAACACCTCTCCTGGCACTGGCTGTTCTTCGTGAACGTGCCGATCGGCGCGGCGGCGGTGGCGCTGGGTGTCTTCGGTCTGCGCGAGCATGTCGAGGGCCCGGAAGGGAGGTTCGACACCGTCGGCTTCTGGCTGGCCACTCCGGCGCTGGGACTGCTGACGTACGCGCTCGGCTTCGGCCCGTCCCAGGGCTGGACCCGGCCCGCCGTCGCGGTGAGCACGGCGCTGGGCTCGGTCCTGCTGGTGGCAGCCGTTCTCCACCAGGTGCGCGCGAAGACGCCGTTGCTGAAGCTGCGGCTGCTCACCGACCGGGTGTACGGGTCGGCCTCGGCGCTCGCCGCGGTCACGGCGGCCGGGCTGATGGGCGTGCTGTTCGTCTTCCCGCTGCTCTACCAGGCGAGCCTGGGCGCCTCGGCGCTGGACGCCGGGCTGAGCGTGTTCCCGGAGGCGGTCGGGCTGATGCTGGCCTCGCAGTTGGTGGACCGGCTGTTGCCGAAGTTCGGCCCGCGGCTGCTGACCGTGCCGGCGCTGCTGGTCGCGGCGGCCGTCTTCGCGACGCTCGCGATACCGGGCGTCGCGGAGAACGCGTGGAGCGTGCGCGGGCTGATGTTCCTGATCGGTCTGGTGCTCGGGACGGCGGTGCTCACCGTGCAGATCTCCGGGTTCGAGTCGATCGGGCCGGCCGACATGGGCCAGGCGATGGGCCTGTTCCAGATCGTCCGCACGCTCGGCGGTGCGCTGGGCATCGCCGCCTGTGCGGCGGTGATCGGCGGCGGCCACGTCACGGAGGCCGCCGCCGACCCGGACCCGTACCGTACGGCGGTCTGGGTGACGGCCGGGCTCGTCGCGGTCGGAGCGCTCATCGCGCTGCGGCTGCCGCGTGAGGCCCCGCAGCCGCCGCCGTTCGACGACGAGGACGCGGCGGCGCCGGGCGAGGGCCTGGCGGCGGACGAGGCTGCGGCCGTCAAGGGCTGAGAGCGCGAGGCTGTCAGGGGCCGAGCGGGCACGGCGAAGGTGCGGTGCGGAATCCGGAGGGGGGATGCCGCACCGCACCTTTCGTGTTCGTGGGGAGGGTGCGGAACGCAGCTACGGAGCGAGCAGTGCCGCCAGGCCGTCCGCGAGGCCGCCGCGCCAACAGGCGTAGTCGTGGCCGCCGTTGAACTCGCTGTAGCGCACGTCGTAGCCACGGGCCCGCAGGATGTTGCGGAAGCGGCGGTTCTCCGCCAGCAGCATCCACTCCTGGTGGCCCACCTCCACGTGGAGGGTGACGGGCCGGCGCTCGCCCCAGGCGTACTGCCTGGTGAGCCACTCGCCGTCGCGGTCGTCGTCCGGCCACCAGAAGGAGCCGGACTGCGAGAGCGCGAGGCCGAAGCGGTCAGGGCGCTGGAAGGCGGCGAAGGCGGCGGTCAGGCCGCCCGCGCTCTGACCGGCGACGACGGTACGGTTGGCGTCCGCCCCGGCCCCGTACTCCTGCTCCACCCACGGCAGCAAGGTGTCGGCGAGCCAGTCGACGAACGGCGCGCTGCACGCGAGGTCCTCCATGCGGCGGCCCATGGTGTCGATCAACACCGCGACGGTGGCTTGGAGTTCGCCGTCGGCGTGCAGGTTGTCGAAGATGTCGCCGACGCCCAGGACCGGTCCCCACATCTCGCCGTCCAGGAGCACGGCGAGCGCGTACGGGCCCGCGTCCGGGCGGTGTCCCGGCGGGAGGTGGACCGCGATCCGGCGGCCGTCCACCTCGGTGTCGAGCGTCCGTCCCCGCTCCACGTCGTCGCGGCGATGGACGCGTGACTGGTCGGGAGCGGCGGGGAGTTCGAGTACGGAGGCGGGGTTGCGGCCGTCGCGGGAGGGCAGCGGAGCGCCGGTGCTGAGCGGGTCGGGCTCGGCGTGGTCGAGGACGCGACGCCAGGACGCGCGGTCGGCGCGGATCGCGTCCTCGCGGGTGCCGGCGGTGGCGTGGAACTGGTACGAGGCGCGATGGTCGGTGCGCAGCCGGTGGCTGATGGCCCAGACGCCGGTGCCTTCCACCCGTTGCATCAGGTGCGGTGCCAGGTCGCCGGCGTGCCGGTCCTTGTCGGTGACCGTGTGGACCAGGGCCAGGACATGGGTGGCGGGGCGGGCCGGGTCCTCGCGGCGGACGAAGGTGACGAGCCGGTGGTCGTCCTCGCCTTCGGGGTCCGGTTCGACGAGAGGCGCGCCGGCCTCGGAGACGTAACGCCAGAACGCCTCCTCGGCGTCGGGCTTGCCCGCCATTGCGTCCTCACGGAGCGTACGCAGCACCGGACTTCGCACGGTGGACACCTCGGTTCGGGTCTGGCTCGCGGGAGCGGGCGGGTTGCGGCGTGGTGGGTAGGTCATGTGCGAGGCCGCCTTTCAGACGCGGGTGGCGGCGGAGCGGCCGAGGAGCACCCAGAGGAGGAACGGGCCGCCGAGGACGGTCGTGACGATGCCGACGGGGAGTTCGACGCCGTCGAAGACGATCCGGCCGAGCGTGTCGGCGACGACGACGAGGACGGCGCCGGTGAGCATCGAGCCGACCAGCGGGACCCGCAGCGGGCCGGCGAGCCGGGAGGCGATGACCGGTGAGGCGAGCGCCACGAAGCCGACCGGGCCGCAGATGCCGACCGCGAGGCCCGCGAGGCCGACGGCCAGCAGCAGAGCGAGCGCGCGGACCCGGCCGGGGGCGGAGCCGAGGGAGGAGGCGGTGGCGTCGTCGAAGCGCAGGACACCGAGGTGGCGTGCTACGGCGAGGCTGGCGGGGACGAGGATCGCGAGGCCGACGAGTACGGGCACGGCGACGGAGTAGCTGCGTCCGTTGAGGCTGCCCGAGGTCCATACGTACAGCGAGCCGGCGGAGCTCAAGGACCGGCGGGTGAGCACGACTTGGGTGATGGCGGAAGCCAGCGCGGACATGGCGAGGCCGACGACGAGGACGCGGTAGCCGCGCTGGCCGAGGCCGCCGGAGACGGTGGTGACGACGATGACGGCGACCAGGGCGCCGATCGGTCCGGCCCACCAGGCGCCGAACGTTCCGGTGGCGCTGAGGGTGACGGAGAGCAGGACGGCGGCGGTGGCGCCGTCGTTGACGCCGAGGAGTTCGGGCGTGGCGAGGCGGTTGCGGGCCAGGGTCTGCGTGAGGCAGCCCGCGAGGCCGAGTGCGGCGCCCGCGGTGAGGCCCGCGACGATGCGGCCCAGGCGGAAGTTCTGGACGAGCAGCACGTCGAAGCGGTCGCCCTGGCCGAAGACGGCGCGGAAGGTGCGGGCGACGCCCATCTCGCTCTGGCCCGCGTAGGCGGAGAGGACGACGGCGAGCATGAGGGCCGCGGCGAGCGCGACGGCGGCGAGCGCGGCGCGCCGGGTGATCAGCAGGGAGAGCGGGCCGCGGCGGACGACGACGGTGTCCGGTGGACGGACGCGGACGGCCCTGGGCGCACGGGACTTGGGGCGCGGCAGCGTGAGCTTGAAGCGGCGCGGGCGGTCCGGGGCGCGCTCCTCGGTGGCCGGTTCCGTCATGCCCATCGAGGCCAGCTGCTTGGAGCGGACGATGGCGATGAGGACCGGGGCGCCGATGAGGGCGACGATCACGGAGACGGGCGCTTCGAAGGGCCGGGAGACCACGCGCGCGGCGACGTCGGACACGGCCAGGACGCAGGCGCCGATGAGCCCGGCGAGGAGGAGTCGGGCGGCCAGCCGGGTGCCGGCGATGGCGCGGGCCAGGAATCCGGCGAGCAGGCCGAGGAAGGAGATGGGGCCGGCGAGAGCGACGGCGGAGGCGGTGAGGAGCGTGACGCCGATGGCGACGACCGTACGGATGACGGGCGGCCGGTGGCCGAGGCTGCGGGCCAGGTCGTCGCCGAGCGCGAGAGCGGAGAGCGGTCGGGCGACGAGCAGCGCGACGAGGAAGCCGATGGCGAGGACAGGGGCCAGGCGGCCGAGTTCGCCGAAACCCTCGACGCCGGCGAGGGAGCCGAGGACCCAGAAGCGGAATCGGTCGTAGGTCTCGGCGGAGTTGACGACGATGACGCTGGTGAGTCCGCCGAAGGTGGCACCGAGCGCCGCTCCCGCGAGGACGAGGCGCATGGGAGAGCCGCCGCCGCGCCGTCCGGAGATGAGGAGGACCAGGCCGCTGGCGACCACCGCGCCGACGAACGCGCAGACCAGGTAGGCGTAACCGGAATCGAAGCCGAGGAGCGCGATTCCGGCGACGACGCCGAGCGAGGCGCCCGCGTTGACACCGAGCAGTCCGGTCTCGGCGAGCGGGTTGCGGGTGACCGCCTGGAGCAGGCAGCCGGCCACGCCGAGGGCCGCGCCGACGAGCAGTGCGGTGAGGGTGCGCGGGAGGCGGAGGTCTCCGACGACGAGGGAGAGGCGGGCGTTGTCGCGGGCCCCGTCCCGGCCCAGCAGATAGTCGAGCACGCCGCCGGCACCGACCTCGCCCGCACCGATGGAGAGCGAGAGGCCGCTCAGCAGGAGGACGGCCGCGGTGAGCCCGGCGACGGCGAGCGCCACGGTCCGGCGGCCGGGCGAGGGCGCGGCCGCGGCTTTCCCCTTGCTCTCCGATATCTCCGTACCGGGTACGGAACCGGGTCTGGAGCCGGATGCCGGAGCGGGTTCCTCCGCTCCCCCGGGCGATGTCTTCGCCCGTCGTTCGCTCTCCCCTCCGTCCAACTGAGCGGTCGAGGAGTCATGTTCGGGAGCCGAGGCCGTGGTCCCCGTGCGCGGCGTTTGCATAAGGTGAGGCTAACCTAACCGTATATCGACGGCTCGACACCCTTCTGGGCGGTCGAATCATTTAGGTTACCCTTACCTAACATCCAGGGGGAGGTTCGTTTCATGCCTGAGCACATACCGGGCAGAAGTGGCGAGTTCGAGGGCCGCACGGCCCTGGTGACCGGCGCCGGTCAAGGCATCGGAGCCGCCGTCGCCGAACTGCTCGCCGACCTCGGCGCCCAGGTCGCGGCCACCGACCGCGCGAGCCACAGCGTCGAGGCGCTGGCCGCCGACTGGCCCCGGCGGCAGGAGAAACTGCCGGCGGGCGAGCGGTCGGCGGGCTGTCTGGAACCGTATGTGATGGACGTCACGGACCGCGTCGCGGTGGAGAACACCGTGGCCCGCGTCGAGGACGAACTCGGGCCGCTGGACGTCCTGGTGAACGTCGCGGGCATCCTGCGCACCGGCCCGGCGACCGCGCTCTCCGCACAGGACTGGGCGGACACCTTCGCGGTGAACACCACCGGCGTCTTTCAGGTCTCGCAGAGCGTCGCCTCGCTGATGGCGGCCCGGAAAGCCGGCGTCATCGTCACCGTCGGCTCCAACGCCGCCGGGATCCCGCGCACCGGCATGGCCGCCTACGCCGCCTCCAAGGCCGCCGCCGCCATGTTCACCAGGTGTCTGGGACTCGAACTCGCCGGCAGCGGCGTACGCTGCAACGTCGTCGCTCCCGGCTCCACCGACACCGCCATGCAGCGGGCCCTGTGGACCGACCCGGGCGCAGAACAGCGGGTGATCGACGGTGACCCTTCGACGTACCGCACCGGCATTCCGCTCGGCCGGATCGCCGAACCCGCCGACATCGCCGACGCGGTGGCGTTCCTAGCCTCGGACCGCGCCCGCCACATCACGCTCCAGGAGCTGTACGTCGACGGCGGCGCGACCCTGCGCTGACCGGCGGCCCCCGCACGACCCCTCCGCAACCCTTCACCCTCCCAGCCAGCCCCCCGCACCCGCTGACGGGACCATCGAGAATGGAGTCCCCGTGTCGACGGCATCCCAGGTCGCCACGCACGTCCCCCCGGCCGATCCGGCCCACCCCGCCGTAGGAGCGGCCACCTCGCTCCTGGACGCCTACACACCGGGCGACACGTTCCTCGCCACGCCCGGACGCACACTGCTCGCACGCGGAGCGGGACGTCCCGTCCCGCACGACGAGAGACCCTTGACCGAGCGGGTGGACGCCACGCTGGCCGAGGCCGTCGCCGCCGGACAGGAAGCGCCGGTCGTGATCGGAGCCATCCCGTTCGACCACACGGCACCGGCCGCGCTCACCGTGCCGGCGGCGGTGCGCACCGCCGCGCCGCTCGCCTCCGACCCGCTCATCGCCCTGCCCGCCGGCCCCTCCGCCGCCGCGGACTGGCAGATCCGCCCGGTGCCCGCGCCCGAGGTGTACGGCGAGGGCGTCGCCGCCGCCGTGGCCCGCATGTGGCGCGGCGAGTTCAGCAAGGTGGTGCTGGCCCGCACCCTGGAACTCACCTCCGGCGCCCCGCTCGACCTGCCGACGATGCTCCAGCGCCTGGCCCGCCGCGACCCGTCCGGCTACACCTTCGCGCTGCCGACCGGCCCCGCCCGCACGCTCATCGGCGCCAGCCCCGAGTTGCTCGTCTCCCGCCACGGCAACCAGGTCGTCGCCAACCCGCTCGCCGGGTCGACCCCGCGCAGCGACGACCTCGCCGAGGACGTCCGCCGCGCCGCGACGCTGCTGGAGTCCGTCAAGGACCTCCACGAGCACGCCGTCGTCGTGGACGCCGTCCACCAGGCGCTCGCCCCGCACTGCACCGGGATGACCGTCCCGGCCCGGCCGACCCTGATCCGTACCGCCACCATGTGGCATCTGTCGACCACGGTCACCGGCACCCTTTCCTCCGGCGGCACCTCGGCGCTGGACCTGGCGATGGCGCTGCACCCGACGCCCGCCGTCTGCGGCACGCCGACCAAGACGGCCCGTCAGGTCATCGCTGAGACCGAGCCGTTCGACCGCGGCTTCTTCACCGGAGTCGTCGGCTGGGGGAACGCCGACGGCGACGGCGAATGGGTCGTCACCATCCGCTGCGCCGAAGCCGAGGAGCGCACGCTGCGCCTCTACGCCGGCGCGGGCATCGTCGCCGCCTCCGAGCCCGAGGCGGAGACCGCCGAGACCGGCGCCAAGTTCCGTACGTTCCTGAGCGCCGTGGGAGCCGAGCTGTGAGGACGCAAGCCGCTCCCACCTGGCCCGCCGAGTTCGCCGCGAAGTACCGGGCGGCCGGCTGGTGGCGCGGGGAGACCTTCGGCGAGATGCTGCGGCAGCGCGCCGAGGAGCACCCGGACCGGGTCGCGATCGTCGATCCGGTGGCCGGAAGCCGGTGGACGTACGCCGATCTGGACCGGCGCGCCGACCGGCTGGCCGCGGGCTTCCTCGCCCGTGGTATCGGCAAGGGCGACCACGTGGTGGTCCAACTCCCCAACATCGCGGAGTTCTTCGAGGTCATCTTCGCGCTGTTCCGGATCGGCGCGCTGCCCGTCTTCGCGCTGCCCGCCCACCGCGAGAGTGAGATCGCGTACTTCTGCGAGTTCACCGAGGCGGCCGCCTACGTCATCGCGGCCGAGAGCGGCGGTTACGACTACCGCGAGCTGGCGGCGAAGATCCGCGCCCACGTCCCCACGCTGAAGCACGTGTTCGTCGCGCAAGGCGATCCCGGCGAGTTCGAGGCGCTGGCCGAGGTGGCCGAGGAGCCGGTCGGCTACGGCGGGCCCCGCCCGGACGATCTGGCCTTCCTTCAGCTCTCCGGCGGCAGCACCGGCGTACCGAAACTGATCCCGCGCACGCACGACGACTACATCTACTCGCTGTGGGGTTCCAACGAGATCTGCGGCGTCGACGAGAACAGCGTCTACCTGGTCGCGCTGCCCGCCGCCCACAACTTCCCGCTCTCCTCGCCCGGTTCGCTCGGCGCGCTGTACGCCGGCGGGCGCGTGGTGCTCTGTCCGCAGCCCTCGCCCGAGGTCGCCTTCCCGCTGATCGAGCGCGAAGGCGTGACCATCACCGGCCTGGTGCCGCCGCTGGCCCTGCTGTGGACCGAGGCCGCGCCCGGTTCCGCACACAACCTCAGCAGCCTGGACGTGCTGCTGGTCGGCGGCGCCAAGTTCAGCGAGGAGGCGGCCCGTCGGGTGCGTCCCGCGCTCGGCTGCACGCTCCAGCAGGTCTTCGGGATGGCGGAGGGACTGGTCAACTACACGCGCCTGGACGACCCGGTGGAGACCATCGTCACCACGCAGGGCCGACCCATCTCGCCGGACGACGAGATCCTGGTCGTCGACGACGAGGACCGCGAGGTGGCCCCCGGCGGGACGGGCCACCTGCTGACCCGGGGCCCGTACACGATCCGCGGCTACTGGAACGCGCCCGAGCACGACGCCCGTTCCTTCACCGAGGACGGCTTCTACCGCACCGGCGATGTCGTACGGGTCACGGAGTCCGGCCACATCGTCGTGGAGGGTCGCGCCAAGGACCAGATCAACCGGGGCGGTGAGAAGGTCGCCGCCGAGGAGGTGGAGAACCACATCCTCGCCCACCCGGCCGTGCACGACGCCAACGTGGTGGCCGAACCGGACCCGTATCTGGGTGAACGCGTCTGCGCGTACGTGATCCTGCGCTCGGGCGCCGGTCCGCTGAAGGCGGTGGCGATCAAACGCTTCGTACGGGAACGGGGTCTGGCCGCCTACAAGGTGCCGGACCGGGTCGAGTTCGTGGACGCGTTCCCGCAGACCGGCGTCGGCAAGGTCTCCAAGAAGGACCTGCGCAACGCCGCCGCCCGCACCGCCGTCCCGGCTCCCTGACGTCTCCTCCGCACGTCCCCGCATCTCCCCGAACGGAACCCTCTCCACCATGGCCCTCCCCGCCATCACCCCGTACCCCATGCCTGCCGCCGACGCGCTGCCCGCCAACCGGGTCGACTGGACCGTCGACCCCGCGCGCGCCGTGCTCCTCGTCCATGACCTGCAGAACTACTTCCTGTCCGCGTACGACCGGCAGGCCGCGCCCGTGCCCGAACTCCTGTCCCATGTGGCCGAGTTGAAGAAGGACGCGGCGCGGCTGGGCGTGCCGGTCCTCTACACCGCGCAGCCCGGCGGCCAGAGCGCCGAGGAGCGCGGGCTCCAGCAGGACTTCTGGGGCCCCGGCCTGCCGGCCGACGAGCAGGCGGCGGCCATCGCGGACGAGGTCGCGCCCGACGACGGCGACACCGTCATCACCAAGTGGAAGTACAGCGGCTTCGTCCGCACCGATCTGCTGGAACGGCTGCGCGAACAGGGCCGCGACCAGATCGTCCTCACCGGCGTCTACGCCCACATCGGCGTCCTGATGACCGCGTGCGACGCCTGGATGCAGGACATCCAGGCGTTCGTGGTGGCGGACGCGGTGGCGGACTTCTCCGCCGACGACCACGCGATGGCGCTGCGCTGGGCAGCCGGCAAATGCGCCGTCGTCACCACCACCCGAGCCGTCTTCGAAGGGAAGTGACCGCCGTGGCCCTGACGTTGGAGCAACTGCGCGCCGATGTCGCCGACATCCTCGGCGAGGAGCCGGAGGAGATCCCGCTCGACGAGAACCTCGTCGACTACGGGCTCGACTCCGTCCGTCTGATGTCGCTGGCTGCGGCCTGGCGCCGCGACCACGGGATCGAGGTGGCCTTCGCCGACCTGGCCGAGAAGCCGGCCCTGGAGGCCTGGGCTCCGCTGCTCGGCGTGGCCGCCTGAGCGGACGGCGGCGGTAGGCAGTCCTTCCAGTAGTTCTTCCCGCAGTCCTTCCGAGGGCGGTGCGGACCCGCAGTACCGGGTCCGCACCGCCTCGGCGCGTTTTCCGGATGGTCCGTGCTACAGTGCGATGAGCATACGTGGATGCCCCTTCGTCGGGCACCGGTGCTGATTTTCTCTCTCCATCGCTGTTGCGCCCGTCCTTGTCCGGTCGGCGATCCAGCTTCTTCCTCAGCGTTTCTCTCGCTGTCTCTCCTTCCGGCTGCCGGGCTTCCGTGCCCCGGAGCGGGTGTGACGATGCCGCCCCTCCGTACGCCGGTCCCTCCTGCGCCATGTCCGCGAAAGGACCCCCTCCATGACCACCACACTCGAACGTCCCGTCGTCCACGAGCCGCGCCCTGTCCGGGCCGCAGGCCTCCTGGACACCACCACCGGCGGCCACGGCCTCCTCCGCGTCCGCGGCGGCCACGCCTCCCCCGACGACATCAAGGTCTCCCCCGCGCTCATCCGCCGGTACGGCCTCCGCGAGGGCGACGCCGTCGAAGGCGACTGCGAGCGGCCGCGCGTCCTCACCACCGTCGACCGGGTCAACGGGCTCGCGCCGCAGGCCCTGGCCGGCCGCGCCCACTTCCGCGACCTGACCCCGGTCCACCCCGCCGAGCGGCTGCGGCTGGAGACGGAGAAGGGCGGGCCGGCGCTCCGGATCGTCGACCTGGTCTCTCCGGTCGGCAAGGGCCAGCGCGGCCTGCTCGTCGCACCGCCGAAGACCGGGAAGACGGTCCTGCTCCAGCAGCTCGCCGCCGCCGTCGCCGCCAACCACCCCGAGTGCCACCTCATGGTGGTCCTCCTGGACGAACGGCCCGAGGAGGTCACCGACATGCGGCGCTCCGTGCGCGGCGAGGTGTACGCCTCCACCTTCGACCGGCCCGCCAAGGAGCACATCGCCCTCGCCGACCTGGCCGTCGAGCGCGCCAAGCGCCTCGTCGAGCAGGGCCGGGACGTGGTGATCCTGCTCGACTCCCTCACCCGGCTGTGCCGCGCCCACAACAACGCGGCCGGACCGGGCGGCCGCACGCTGAGCGGCGGTGTCGACGCGGCGGCCCTCGCCGGTCCCAAGAAGCTGTTCGGCGCGGCGCGGAACGCCGAGGAGGGCGGCTCGCTCACCATCCTGGCGACCGCGCTGGTGGAGACGGGCTCCCGCGCCGACGACTTCTTCTACGAGGAGCTGAAGGGCACCGGCAACATGGAGCTGCACCTGGACCGCGCACTGGCGGACCGGCGCGTCTTCCCGGCCGTCGACATCGCCCGCTCCGGCACCCGCCGCGAGGAGCTGCTCATCGGCGCCGCCGAGCTGTCCACCGTACGGGCGCTGCGCCGCGCGCTGCACGCCCGGGACGGTCACGGCGGCCTGGAGGCGCTGCTGGACAAGGTGCGCCGCACACCGGACAACGCGACGTTCCTCCGTCAGGTCAAGCCCACCGTGCCGGGCGCCTGACGGGCCGGGCACGGCGGTGGCTCACCACCGGCTCAGGCGCTGCCCAGCGCCTCCGAGACCAGTGCGCGCGCCTCCTCCTGGACCCGGCCGAGGTGTTCGGGGCCCTGGAAGCTCTCCGCGTACACCTTGTAGACGTCCTCCGTGCCCGACGGACGGGCGGCGAACCAGGCGCTGTCGGTGCAGACCTTGAGGCCGCCGATCGCGGCTCCGTTGCCGGGTGCCTCGGTGAGGACGGCGGTGATGCGCTCGCCGGCCAGTGTGTCGGCCTTGACCTGCTGCGGGGAGAGCTTGGCCAGGACCGCCTTCTCCTCGCGGGTGGCGGGCGCGTCCACGCGGGCGTACGCCGGGTCGCCGAAGCGGGCGGTGAGCTGCGCGTACCGCTGGGACGGGGTGGAGCCGGTGACGGCGGTGATCTCGGAGGCGAGCAGGGCCAGCAGGATGCCGTCCTTGTCCGTGGTCCAGACCCGGCCGTCACGCCGCAGGAACGAGGCGCCGGCCGACTCCTCGCCGCCGAAGCCGAGGCTGCCGTCGTACAGACCGTCCACGAACCACTTGAACCCGACCGGCACCTCCACCAGCGTGCGGCCGAGGTCGTGCGCGACGCGGTCGATCATGGAGGAGGAGACCAGCGTCTTGCCGATGCCGGTCCCGGCGGGCCAGGCCTCGCGGTGGGTGTAGAGGTAGTCGATGGCGGTGGCCAGATAGTGGTTGGGGTTCATCAGGCCGCCGTCGGGCGTGACGATGCCGTGCCGGTCGGCGTCGGCGTCGTTGCCGGTGGAGATGGCGTACGCGTCGCGTTGCTGAATCAGCGAGGCCATGGCGTGCGGCGACGAGCAGTCCATCCGGATCTTGCCGTCCCAGTCCAGCGTCATGAACCGCCAGGTCGGGTCGGCGAGCGGGTTGACCACGGTGAGGTCGATCCGGTGCCGCTCCGCGATCCGTCCCCAGTACGCGACGGAGGCGCCGCCGAGCGGGTCGGCGCCGATCCGGATGCCCGCGTCCCGTACGGCGTCCAGATCCAGGACGGACGGCAGGTCGTCGACGTACGCGGTCAGGAAGTCGTGCCGGTGCGTGGTGTCGGCGGCCAGCGCGCGGGTGTACGGGATGCGGCGGACCTCACCGAGGCCCGCCTCGATCAAGGCGTTGGCCCGGTCCTGGATCCAGGACGTGGCATCCGACGCGGCCGGTCCGCCGTTCGGCGGGTTGTACTTGAAGCCGCCGTCGGCGGGCGGGTTGTGCGACGGCGTGACCACGATGCCGTCGGCCAGGTGCTCCGTGCGGCCCTGGTTGTACGTGAGGATCGCGTGCGAGACGGCGGGCGTCGGGGTGTAGCCGTCGTCGCTGTCGATGAGCGCGGTGACGCCGTTGGCGGCGAGCACCTCCAGCGCGGTGGTCCGGGCCGGCTCGGAGAGGGCGTGGGTGTCGGCGCCGAGGAAGAGCGGTCCGTCGGTGCCCTGGCGGGCGCGGTAGTCGCAAATCGCCTGGGTGGTGGCGGCGATGTGGTCGTCGTTGAACGCCGCCGCGAACGCGGAGCCGCGGTGGCCCGAGGTGCCGAAGGCGACCCGCTGGGCCGGGTCGGCCGGATCGGGGTGGAGGGTGTAATAGGCCGTCACCAGCCGTGCCACGTCGACCAGGTCTGCGGGCTGCGCCGGCTGCCCGGCCCGTGCGTGCGCCATCGGGTCTCCTCTTGCGTCTTCTTCGTCGGCGTCGGCCCTGGTGGACGGGCCGGCGTCCCGGTATGAGCGATTACTGCGATCCGTACCCGATTCTGTCCTGTTGCCCCGCTCGGCACGTGACGGGTTCGCGCCATCGCGACCCCGCGTCCCGACCGGGCAGCACCGAGCCCCCGGTCCGGGGCGCGGACCGGGGGCTCGGTGGGCTTCGAGGGTCAGCGGCCCTGGAGGCGCTTCACGTTGTCGCCGAAGGTCCAGCCCTTGGAGCCGTCCCAGTTCAGGGACCAGGTCATCAGGCCCTTCAGGGAGCCGTTGTAGTGGTTCCAGGCCTGCGAGACGAGCGACGGTGACATGTGGCCGCCGCCGGCACCGGGCTGTGCGGGCAGGCCCGGGACCTGCTTGTCGTACGGGACCTTGATGGTCGTGCCCTGGATGACGAGTCCTCGGTTCAGGCAGTCCGTCTGGGCCACGAAGCCGGCGACCGTACCGGCGGAGTACGAGTCGCCGGAGCAGCCGTACATGCTGCCGTTGTAGTACTGCATGTTCAGCCACCAGAGCCGGCCGTTGTCGGCGTACTTCTTGATGACCGGCAGGTACGCGCCCCAGATCGAGCCGTAGACCACGCTGCCGCCGGTGACGTACGCCGTCTCGGGGGCCATCGTGAGGCCGAAGTTCGACGGCATCGCGGCCAGCACGCCGTCGATGATGCGGATGAGGTTGGCCTGCGACGGAGAGAGCTGGCTGATATTGCCGGTGCCGACGAGCCCGGTCTCGATGTCGATGTCGATGCCGTCGAAGTTGTACTTCTTCAGGATCGGGACCACGGTCGCGACGAACCGGTCGGCGACCTTGCTGGAGCTGAGGTCGATCCCGGCGGTCGCGCCGCCGATCGACATGAGCAGCGTGAGTCCGGATGCCTTGGCCTGACACATCTCCGCCGGTGTGGCGACCTTGACGGTGTTGTCCATGCCGTCCTCCCACAGCACGGTGCCGTCGGAACGGATGACGGGGAAGGCCGCGTTGACGACGTTGTAGCCGTGCTGGGTGATACGGGAGTCCGTGATCGGGATCCAGCCGAGCGGCGGGTGGACGCCGTTGGCGGCGCCGTCCCAGTTCTCCCAGTACCCATGGAGCACCTTGCCGGCCGGCTTCGACTTGACCGCGCAAGTGTCGGCCGCGGCCTTCGGGGAGTCAGCGGTCTTCGGTGGTACGGCTCCGACCAGCATCGGTACGGCGAGCGCCGCGGCCAGGCCGAGGCCCAGCAGGCGTGCGGTACGGCCCATGATCCTTGAGGTCCTTCCTGCCCGGGTCGACCGCCGACGGCGCGAAGGGTTCGCTCCGACCCACCCAGTGTCGTGACCCTGCCAAAACCGTAGGGTGGTCCAGACCTTCGGTCAAGAGGTCTGGACCAGACGGCGCGGCAGCGAGCGCGGAAACACCACGGCGGGGGGGGAGGCAGCACAGTCAACTGCTCCGCACCCCGCTCGGCACCGGCCGCGGTCCCTCAACCGCGGCCTTGACCCACCGGACACCCCCTACGGGCCCCTCAGTCCCGGTCGTACGTGTGGAACCCGCGGCCGGTCTTCCGGCCGAGCAGCCCCGCCTCCACCATCCGCTGGAGCAGCGGCGGCGGGGCGTAGAGCGGTTCCTCGAACTCCTCGTAGAGCGATACGGCGATGGAGGCCACCGTGTCCAGGCCGATCAGGTCCGCCAGCTTCAGCGGGCCCATCGGGTGGGCGCAGCCCAGCTCCATTCCGGCGTCCACGTCGGCGGCGGTCGCGTAGCCGGATTCGGCCATCCGGATCGCGGAGAGGAGGTACGGGATCAGCAGCGCGTTCACGACGAAGCCGGAACGGTCCTGCGAGCGGACCACGGTCTTGCCGAGCACGTCGGTCACGAACGCCTCGGCCGCGGTGACCGTGGCGGGCGCGGTGTGCGGGGACGGGACGACCTCGACCAGCCGCAGCACGGGCACCGGGTTGAAGAAATGGAGGCCGAGCACGCGGTCGGCGCGGTGGGTGGCCATGCCGAGGCGCATGACCGGGATGGCGGAGGTGTCGGTCGCCAGGATCGCCGCCGGGTCCTCGTCGATCTTGTCGAGCGCGGTGAACACCTCCGACTTGGCCTCGGCGTTCTCCACGACGGCCTCGACCACGAGCCGGCGGTCGGCCAAGGCGTCCAGGTCGCCGGTGAAGACCAGCCGATGGCGACCCAGCTCGCGCTGCTCGGATACGGCGGAGAGATCGCGCGGCTGGCCTCCGAGGACTACGACGAGGGGTCGGCGGTCTGGCCGCTGGCCCGCATCGGGGTCGCCAACTACGTCGCGGGCGCGCTGATCCTCCCGTACCGCGCCTTCCACACGGCGGCGGAGGAGGTCCGGTACGACATCGAGCGGCTCACCGACCACTTCGGGGCGGGTGGGGCGAGCCGGGCAAGACGTTCGCGATCGGGCTCGGCTGCGAGATCCGGCACGCGGGGCGGCTCGTCCACTCCGACGGGCTCGACCTGGACAACGCCTCGGCGGCGACTCCGATCGGCATGGGCTGCCGGATTGCGGTGGTCAGCTCGTGCGGTTGTAGATGGCCGTGCCGGGGCAGGCCGTGACGCCGAGCCGGGTGCCGCAGCCGGAGTACTGGCCGGAACCGTTCCACCAGGCCCAGCCGCCGATCGTACGGCCGTTCAGCCAGGTGTACTGGCCGTTGTAGTTGGCGTCGTACGTGCGCAGGCTCCAGTGCACATGCGCACCGGTCGCGGAGCCGCCGGCACAGGTGTCGGTGCCGATGGTGCCGAGCAGCGCGCTCCGGGCGATCGATGTCCCGTTGTAGTAGGTGGTGTTCCGCATGTGGTAGTAGTCCGTGGAGAAGCCGCCCGGATGGATCACCCGGGTCCAGCCGCCTCCGGCACCGCACATCGAGGTCGCCGTGCCCTCACGTGACGACCGGACCAGTCCGCTCGCGTTGCCGCCGGCGAAGTCGAGGGCGCTCCAGTAGCCGGTGCCGCCGTCGTGGGCGTGCGGGCCACCGGTGAGGGTCATGTAGTGGTCGGGCATCCAGGGCAGCAGCAAGCCGCTGGTGTTGGCCAGGGCTCCGACCTGCGCCAGATCGGCCCTGCGCTCCGCGTACGCCGTCATGTTCCGCCGTTCCGCCTCGCCGACCAGCGGGGACCGGGCCACGTACGCGGCGAACTCGCCATCGCCCTCCAGGCCCGCGGTCCAGCGCCCGTTCTGCCGGTGCGCGATGTACAGCCAGCCCTCCGGCTCACCGTGGTGCGCGCGGGACGCCTCGACATAGGCGACGCCCCGGGCCCAGCCGTCCGCGGCGGTCCGTACGTCGACGACGACCTTGCGGCCTTCGTCGGCGAGCTCGGTGACGGCCGCCTCCGGGGTGAGGCCGCCGGCGTCGTGGGACCGTGCGAGGACGTCCGCGGAGACGGCGTCGACCAGGTTCCCGCGCTCGGCGCCGAGACGGTCCTCGACGGCGGCCGGCATCTTCACCACGACGTCGGCGGAGGAGGTCGTGGAGGCAGCCGCCGCGAGCGCTGCGGAGCCGCCGGAGGTCGCCGGCGCCGAAGGGGCGACGGCGAGCAGCCCGGTGACGGCGAGAGCGGCGACGGTGGTTCTTATGAGCAGTCGGGAGAACACGGGCGGTATTCCTTTCGCGTGGGGTGACGGCTGGAGCTGGCGCCGGACTCTTGACTTCTTCTGCACGGTTTGGCATTTCTTCCGCACGTTTTGGCGTGCACCTGTCAAAGATTGGCGCCCGAGTCAACGCGCGTCAACCATGGAGAACAGGCCACCAAGGGGCGATCCGGTCACGACAGTCGCGTCGGCCGCCGAACGGGCCCGGACAGGTCAGCCGGGACCCTACGCGACCCGCTCCGAGGCCGACGCGGTCCGCCGGCCCCGGAAGCGCTCAGCCAGCGGCCGCACCGCTCACCTGCCACCCGCTTCCGGCCGAGGCACCGCCGCGCCCCCGCCGTTGAAGGTCAGCCCGGAGATGTCGTGCCCCTGGATCACCTGGCCGTAATACGTCCCGCCGTTGGTGCTGTTGTTGACCGTGACGGTGGGCGCGGACGGCTGGTGAGGGGCCAGTTCGTCGAGCAGGCTCCGCAGCTCCCGCTCGGCCTCCGGGTTGTCGCGCAGGGCCCGGCGGAGCCTGACGCGCCACTCCGCGGCGATGTCCGCGGCACCGTCCTCGTCGCCGCTGCGGCGCGCCGCCATCAGCTCCGCGCGGGACTCCTCCAGCTCGGCGTCCACGTCCTCGCTGTCCTCGCCGCGCGCCAGGAACCGGGCCACCCGGCCGCGCACCTGGTTCCACGCCTCGGTCGCCATCAGCCCCACGAAGGCCGTCGCACCTGATGCCGCCAGCGCCGTCAACTCGGCTTCCACCGGATCCCCCTCCGCCTCACCCGTCACCGTACGGGCACGTAGCCCGTCGCTGGTGCAACCGTAGAGAGCGAACGGCCCCATCGGAAGCGGAATCGAAGGCACGGCACCGTGCAGTTCCAGCCATGTCGCCGCAACCGCGAACCGGCCGGAAGCGTGATGATGGAGGAAGGGCCCGACGCGGCAGCGCTCCGCCGGGACGGCCGGCCGGTGCCCGAAAGGACGGTCGCCGCCATGTCCGCACCCCTCCGAACGCCTGTACTCCCCCGGTCGAAGACCCCGGCCGCCGCGCTGATCATGGCGCTCCTCCTCATCCTCCTCGCGGCCGGCTGCACGGGCGGCGACGGTTCGGCGCCCGAGAGCCGGAGCAGCGGCCCGTCCGGTACAGGGACGGACGCGAAGGTGCTCGCGGTGAAGATCGACAACGTGGTGCCGGCCCGGCCGCAGACCGGTCTCCAGCAGGCGGACATCGTCTACGTCGAGCAGGTGGAGGCCGGGCTCAGCCGGCTCCTCGCGGTCTACTCCTCCGAGGTGCCGCCGGTGGTCGGGCCGGTCCGCAGCGCCCGGGAGACCGATCTGGAGCTGCTGCGCCAGTTCGACCGGCCGGTGCTCGCCTTCTCGGGCGCGCAGAGCAGGCTGCTGCCGGTGATCGAACGGGCGCCGCTCGACGCCGTACCGCCGTCGGCCGCACCCGGTGCGTACTTCCGGGGGTCCGAGCGGCCGGCGCCGCACAACCTCTACCTGCGGCCGGAACGGATTCCGTACAGCGCTTCGGGGACCGAGGCCGTGGAGGCGCTGGGGCTGCGGTTCGGGCCGGCGCCGTCCGGCGGGAGCGCCGAGGAGAGCCGTACGGTCCGGTTCCCGTCCGCGCGCACCACCTTCACCTGGTCCGCCGAGCGCGAGCGGTGGCTGGTCGCCATGGACGGCTCGCCGGCCCGTGGGGGCGAGGGTGAGCAGCTGGCGGCCGCCACGGTGATCGTGCAGGAGGCGACCGTACGTCCGTCGTCCTTCGGCGACCGGTCCGGGAACAACACGCCGTTCACCGAGACCGTGGGGTCGGGGACCGCGCAGGTGCTGCGGGACGGCACGGCGTACGAGGCCCGGTGGACGCGGTCCGCGGCGGACGCGGACACGCGGTTCACCACACCGGACGGCGAGCGGATCGACCTGGCCGAAGGACCGCTGTGGATCGTGTACGAAGCCCGCTGAGACTCCGGCGGAGGACGGACCGGGCCGTCCTCCGCCGGAGTGGTGCTACTGCCAGACCTTGATGTAGTCGACGCTCAGCTTCTGCGGGAAGCGGCTGGTGGTGTCCGGCGGACCCGGCCAGTCACCGCCGACCGCGTTGTTGAGGATCAGGAAGAAGTCGTGGTCGAACACCCACGGTCCACGGGTGCGCTCCAGCTCGTCCCGGTCGACCCGGAACGACACCTGGCCGTCGACCCGGAACGTCATGCCCGTGCTGTTCCAGTCCACCGAGAAGGTGTGGAAGTCGTCGGCGTAGTTCGCGCCGCCGGGCAGTGAGTGCGGGCCTCCGTAGCCGGCCGCGCCGTTGTAGGCGGGTGCGTGCAGCGTGGAGTAGGTGGTCTTCGGCTCCTTGCCGACGTGTTCCATGATGTCGATCTCACCGGTGTAGGGCCACGGACGCCCCTTGTCGAAGTAGTCCGCGCCCAGCATCCAGAACGCGGGCCAGAGCCCTTGCGTGCCGGAGACCTTGATGCGCGCCTCGACCCGGCCGTAGGTGAACTGGAACTTGCCGTAGGTGTTGAGCCGCGCCGAGGTGTACTGGCAGGTGGTGCTGCCACTCAACGGGTCGCGCGGGCAGGACGAGCCCGGCGTCGCCTCGCGGCGGGCCTCCAGGACGAGGTTGCCGTTGCCGTCCTGGGCGGCGTTCTTGTTGTCCGTGTAGTACTCCAGCTCGTTGTTGGGGCCGGTTCCGGTCTCCGGGACCCACTTGGCCGGATCGGGTGTGGCGCCGGCGGGGCCGTTGAACTCGTCGCTGAAGACCAGCCGGTCGTAGGTGGGCTCCGGCGGCACCGGCGGTGCGGGGATCGGCGCGCCGCCGGTGCCCCAGACCTGGAACTCCCAGAGCGAGTAGCCGTACTGGCCGCTGCGCTGGGTGGCGTACAGGCGTACGTGGCGGCCGGTGCCGGTGACGTTCAGGGTCTCCTTGAAGCCGGTGCCGGTGGTGGTCTGGTGGATCGTCCGCCAGTCGGCTCCGTTGTCGGAGACCTCGATGCGGTACGCGCGGGCGTACGCCGGGTCCCACTGGAGGATCACGCGGCGGATCTCGGCGCGGGCGCCGAGGTCGACCGCGATCCAGCCGGGGTCGGTCCAGCCGCCTTCGGGGCTGGTGGCCCAGCGGCTCGCCGGGTCACGGTCGAAGGCCTTGTCCGGGCCGCACTGCCAGCAGGTGCCGTCGTGCTGGGAGGTGGAGGCGGAGCCGGTCTTCCCGTACGAGAGCAGGACGTCGCCACCGGGATCGCTGCCGCCGGTGGTGGAGTAGACCTGGAACTCGTGGAGGGAGTAGCCCCACGGTGTGGCGCGCTGGGTACCGACGAGCCGGATGTAGCGGCCGGTTCCCGAGACGGTGAGCGTCTCGACACCGCCGGTGCCGGTGGTGGTGGAGTGGAGCGTCGTCCAGTCGGTGCCGTTGGCGGAGAGCTCGATCCGGTAGCCCTTGGCGTACGCGGCCTCCCAGTCCAGGACGACCTGTCCGACAGCCGTGCTCGTACCGAGGTCGATGCGGATCCATTGGCTGTCGCTGAACTCGCTGGACCAGCGGGTACCGCGGGTGCCGTCCACGGCGTTGGGAGCGGTGAACGGACCTTCGGCGCTGGAGGCGGTGGCCGGTCTGCCCTGCGAGACGAGGACGGGAGCGGCGACGGCCCGTTCCGGGGCGAGGGCCACCGAGAGGGTGAACAGGAGGGCCACCGCGGCCATGACGGCCAGGGCGCCTCGAAGCCGTGGTGTTCCACGGGCCTTCATGTGAACTCCTTGCTCTGTAGCGGGATGGAGGCCGAGAGAGCGCTCCCCGCAGTGGGGAGCGTGACGGGAGCGACGCCAACCGTCAAGGGGTTACGGGGCAGTTGACCCGGAGACCGAAGAGATCTCGTCCGACTTGTCCGGCCGGATCACCGCCAACTCCCTTTGTGCTTTCAGGAGATGAAACATCGAGCAGCTCTCGAGACCCATCTCGGCGACCCTGTGCACAACTCTTGACGTGGCCGAAACCCGGGAGAATCATTCGGCTACCGAGAGAGCGCTCTCTTTTCTTCGGAGGGAGCGCGTGCCACCCCCGCCTCCTGCCCCCGCACAGATGACACCTCAGGAGTTCAGGACATGTCTGTTGCCCTCGTCAGACCCTCGCGGCCCCCGGTGGCCGCACTCCACCGACGGCGCGGAATCGGCTTCGCGCTGGTGACCGCCCTGGTCGCGACCCTCCTCGGCGTGATGCAGACCGCTCCGGCGCAGGCCGCGCCCGTCCTGCTCTCCCAGGGCAGCCCGGCGACCGCCTCCAGCCAGGAGAACGGCGGTACGGCCGCCGGCAACGCGGTCGACGGCAACCCCGGCACCCGCTGGTCCAGCGCGTTCTCCGACCCGCAGTGGATACGGATCGACCTCGGCTCCCCGGCCGCTCTCAGCCGGGTCGAGCTCTCCTGGGAGACCGCGTACGCGAAGAGCTACCGCATCGAGACCTCCACCAACGGCACCACCTGGAGAGACGCGTACTCCACCACCACCGGCCAGGGCGGGAACGAGACGCTGACCGTCTCCGGCGAGGCCCGCTACGTACGCCTGACCGGCACCCAGCGCGCCACCGGATACGGCTACTCGCTCTGGGAGTTCAAGGTCTTCGGTACGCGCGACGGAGGCGGCGGACCGCAGATTCCCGGCGGCGGTGACCTCGGCCCGAACGTGCACGTCTTCGACCCGTCCACACCGAACATCCAGGGCAAGGTCGACGAGATCTTCCGGCAGCAGGAGTCCGCGCAGTTCGGCAACGGCCGGCACGCGCTGCTCTTCAAGCCCGGCACGTACGACAACATCAACGCGCAGATCGGGTTCTACACCCAGATCGCCGGCCTCGGCCTCAACCCGGGCGCCACCACCTTCAACGGCGATGTGACCGTGGACGCGGGCTGGTTCGACGGGAACGCCACGCAGAACTTCTGGCGCGCGGCGGAGAACCTCACCCTGAACCCGGTCAACGGCACCAACCGCTGGGCCGTCTCGCAGGCCGCGCCGTTCCGCCGGATGCACGTCAAGGGCGGGCTCAACCTCGCGCCCGACGGCTACGGCTGGGCCAGCGGCGGCTACATCGCCGACAGCAAGATCGACGGCACCGTGGGCCCGTACTCCCAGCAGCAGTGGTACACCCGCGACAGCTCGGTCGGCGGCTGGACCAACGCCGTCTGGAACATGACCTTCTCCGGTGTGCAGGGCGCGCCCGCGACCAGCTATCCGAACCCGCCGTACACCACGCTGGACACCACACCGATCTCGCGCGAGAAGCCGTTCCTCTACCTGGACGGCACCGAGTACAAGGTCTTCGCGCCGGCGAAGCGTGTCAACGCGCGCGGCGTCTCCTGGGGCAGCGGGAACCAGCCGGGTGAGTCCATTCCGCTGGACCGCTTCTACGTCGTCAAGCAGGGCGCCACCGCTGCCACGATCAACGCGGCGCTGGCCCAGGGCCTCAACCTGCTGTTCACGCCCGGGGTTTACCACATCGACCAGACGATCAACGTGAACCGCGCCGACACCGTCGTGCTGGGTCTCGGCCTCGCGACGATCATCCCGGACAACGGCGTGACCGCGATGAAGGTCGCCGATGTCGACGGCGTGAAGCTGGCCGGCTTCCTCATCGACGCCGGTCCGGTCAACTCGCCCACGCTGCTGGAGGTCGGCCCGCAGGGCGCCTTTGCCGACCACTCGGTCAACCCCACCACCGTGCAGGACGTGTTCATCCGCATCGGTGGCGCGGGCCCCGGCAAGGCGACCACCAGCCTGGTGGTCAACAGCGACGACGTCATCATCGACCACACCTGGATCTGGCGCGCGGACCACGGCGAGGGCTGGGGCTGGGAGACCAACCGGGCGGATTACGGAGTCCGGGTCAACGGCGACGACGTGCTGGCGACCGGACTGTTCGTCGAACACTTCAACAAGTACGACGTGGAGTGGTACGGCGAACGCGGCCGCACGATCTTCTTCCAGAACGAGAAGGCGTACGACGCCCCGAACCAGGCGGCCATCCAGAACGGCGCCACCAAGGGCTACGCGGCCTACCGGGTCGACGACTCGGTGAACCAGCACGAGGGCTGGGGCCTGGGCAGCTACTGCTACTACAACGTCGACCCGACGATCATCCAGGAGCACGGCTTCAAGGCACCGGTCAAGCCGGGCGTGAAGTTCCACAACCTGCTGGTGGTCTCGCTCGGCGGCAACGGGCAGTACCAGCACGTGATCAACAACATCGGCTCGCCCACCTCGGGAACGTCGACGATCCCTTCGACCGTCGTCAACTTCCCCTGATCCCGCCGACGCACGAGCGGCGAGCCCTCACCGGCTCGCCGCTCGACCGCGTTTTCGCTACGGCTGCACCACGATCTTCCGCCCCACGCCCGCCTTGAACTGGTCGATCGCCTCCGGGTACCGCTCCAGCGGCAGCCGGTCGCTGATGAAGACCGCCGGGTCCAGCACTCCGCTCGCGAAGAGCGCGGCGGCCCGCTCGTAGCTGTGCAGGACCGCCATCGAGCCGGTGATGGTGATCTCCTGGTTGTAGATCCGGTACGGCTCGATCACCGCGGTCGTGGCGTAGTCGGCCACCCCGAACTGAAGGAACGTACCGCCCTTGGCGACCCGGCCCAGGCCGTCCTGGATGGCTCCCGCGTTGCCGGTGGCGTCGATGACCACGTCCCAGCCGCCGGGCCGGTCCAGCTCCTCGGCTCGGGCGGCCGCGCCCGTGCAGCCGAGGAGCTTCGCGGTCTCCAGGCGCTGCGCGTTGATGTCCAGGACCTCCACCGAGGCGGCGCCGGTGCGCTTGGCCAGCTCCAGCATCATCAGGCCCATCGTCCCGGAGCCGTAGATGAGGACCTCGGCGCCCAGGTTGCCGTGCAGCACGTCGTAGCCGCGCACCGCGCAGGAGAGCGGCTCGATCAGGGCCGCGTCCCTTACGTCGATGTGCTCGGGCAGTCTGACGCAGTTGGCGACCGGGGCGACGGCGAACTCGGCCGCTCCGCCGGGGACGGTGACGCCGATCGCGGCCCAGTTGTCGCAGAGGTTGCCGCGGCCGGAGCGGCAGTAGCGGCACTCGTGGCAGTGCAGCGAGGGGTCGACGGCCACCTTGTCGCCGACGGCCAGCTCGGTGACGCCGGTGCCGACGGCGACGATCTCACCGGCGAACTCATGGCCCGGGACGATCGGCAGGGTCGGCGCGAACTCGCCCTGGAGGATGTGGAGATCGGTGCCGCAGAGCCCGCAGGACGCCACCTTCACGACCACGTCCCGCGGGCCGGGCGTGGGGTCGTCGACCGTGGTGACGGACACCTTGCCGGGGGCCTCGACGATGGCTGCCCTCATTTGACTGCTCCCAGTGAAAGGCCCTGGACGAGTTTGTCCTGGGCGGCGTAGCCGGCGATGAGCACCGGCAGGGACACGACCACGGACGCCGCGCACAGCTGGGCGAGGAAGAGGCCCTGGCTGGTGACGAAGGTGGTCAGGTGGACGGGCGCCGTCCCGGCGACCACGCCGGTCAGCACACGGGCGAACAACAGCTCGTTCCAGCTGAAGATGAAGCAGATCAGGGCCGTGGCGGCGATGCCGGGAGCGGCGACCGGAGCGACGACCCGGCCGAGGACCGTCGGCAGCCTCGCTCCGTCGACCTGGGCCGCCTCGATGATGGAGACGGGCACGTCGGCGAGGAAGGACTGCATCATCCACACCGCGATCGGCAGGTTCATCGAGGTGTAGAGCAGGACGAGCAGCCAGATGTTGTCCAGGAGCCCGGTGTTCTTCGCGAACAGGTAGATCGGCAGCAGACCGGCGACCACCGGCAGCATCTTGGTGGAGAGGAAGAAGAACATCACGTCGGTCCACTTGCGCACCCGCCGGATGGAGAGCGCGTAGGCGGCGGGCAGCGCCAGCAGGAGCACCAGCAGCGTGGAGAACAGCGACGCGGTGAGGGAGTTGACCAGCGGAGGCCAGGGGGTCGGGCCGCCTCCGCCGCCGAAGAAGGTCCGGTAGCCGTCGAGCGTCAACGCGGCTGCCAAGGAAGGCGGGTTGGTCGCCGCGTCGGCCTCCGAGTGGAAGGAGGTCAGCACCATCCACAGGGCCGGCAGGCAGAAGACCATGCCTACCGCCCAGGCGGTCAGGCCGAGTGCGGTGGAGCGCCTGCGGGCGCGGGCCGTCGGCGCGGTGGCTTTCGCGGTGGCTCGGGTGCGGTTCGGTGCTGCGGTCGAGGCGCTCATGCGCGGCTCGCCTCCTCACGGAAGAGGGAGGAGACCACCCGGAGCGCGAAGGTCGCGATGATCACGGTGCCGATCACCACGACCACGCCCACGGCGGACGCCAGTCCGTACTCATGGGCCCGGTAGAAGGTCTCGTAGACGGTGTACGGGAGGTTGGCGGTGCCGAGGCCGCCCGCGGTGATGGTGAACACGGCGTCGAAGTTCTGCACGATGTACACCGAGCCCAGCAGGACACCGAGTTCGAGGTAGCGGCGCAGGTGCGGCAGGGTCAGGAAGCGGAACATCTGCCAGGGTCCGGCGCCGTCGAGGCGGGCGGCCTCCATCATCTCGGCGGGTCGGCTCTGCAGTCCGGCCAGCAGGATCAGCATCATGAACGGCGTCCACTGCCAGACGAGGGCTGCGGCGACGGCCATCAGCGGCATCTCGGAGGTCCACTCCGGCTGAGCGGTGGACTCGATGCCGAAGAGGTTGCCGAACCAGGTCAGCACACCGTTGAACAGGCCGTATTCGGGGTTGTAGAGCGCGTGCTTCCACAGCAGCGCCGCCGAGACCGGCACGATGAGGAACGGCGTGATGAGGAGAGTGCGGACGAAGCCGCGGCCGAAGAAGGCGCGGTCCAGGAGCAGGGCGAAGGCGAGGCCGAGGACGACGCTGACGATCACGACCGTCGCGGTGAGCAGGACGGTGGTGAGGACCGATTCGCGCAGGGCCGGGTCGGTGAAGACGGAGCCGTAGTTGGCGAACCCGGTGAAGTGGCGCTGGTCCGGCTTGAGCGAGTTCCAGTCGAAGAAGGAGATCACCAGGGTTGCCACGAAAGGCAGTTGGGTGACCACGATCAGGAAGACGAGTGCGGGCAGGAGCGGTGCGCGGGTGGCCCAGGCCTTGGCTCTGCTGCCGGTGGGCCGCTGGCCGCCCGGTGCCGGTCGGGGTGGTGTCGGCCGCACGGCGGTGGTGGTGGTGGTGGTCATCGGTACTCCTCCGCGACCTTCTCGGCCAGCTTCTGGGAGGTGGCGAGTGCGGTGTCCACCGACTGGCGGCCCGCGATGGCGGCGCTGATCTCCTGCGCGACCTTGGTGCCGAGGTCGGTGAACTCCGGTACGCCGACGAACTGGATGCCCGCCGTGGGACGCGGCTGGGTGCCAGGGTTGTTCGGGTCGGCCTCGGAGATGGCCTGCTGGGTGACGTCGGCGAACGCCCCTGCTTCCTTGCGGTAGTCGGGGTGTGCGTAGGTGGACGCGCGTTTGCCCGCCGGGACGTTGGACCAGCCGCTGGTGGCGCCGACGAGCTCCTCGTACTCCTTGCCGGAGGCCCAGGAGATGAACTTCCAGGCGTCGTCGGCCTTCTTGGAGGCGTTCTGCATGCCCCAGGCCCAGGTGTAGAGCCAGCCGGAGCTCTCGGTCTGCTCGACGGGGGCCGGTACGTAGCCGATCTTGCCCTTGACCGGCGAGTTCTTGGCTTCCAGCGATCCGGCTCCGGCGGTGGCGTCGTACCACATGGCGGTCTTGCCCTGCGTCATGTTGTTGAGGCACTCGGCGTAGCCGGACTGCGGGGCGCCGAGCTCTCCGTGCTCGCGCACCAGGTCGACGTAGAACGTGGTCGCCTTCTTGAACTCCGGTGAGGTCAGCTGCGGTTGCCAGTCCTCGGTGAACCAGGTGCCGCCCATGGTGTTGACGACGGTGGTGAGCGGCGCGATGACCTCGCCCCAGCCGGGCAGGCCGCGCAGGCAGATGCCTTTCATCCCGCGCTGCGATCCGTCGGTCTTCGCGGCGAGTTCGGCCACCTCCTTCCAGGTCGGTTTGGCGGGCATGGTGAGCCCTTCCTTCTCGAAGACGTCCTTGCGGTACATCAGGAAGGAGGATTCGCCGTAGAACGGCTGGGCGTAGAGCTTGCCGTCCTTGTGGGTCAGCGACTCGCGCAGCGGCGGGAGAATGTCCTGCTGGTCGAAGTCCGGGTCGGCGTCGACGTATTGGTCGAGCGGGCGCAGCCAGCCGTTCTCGGCGAAGAACGGCAGCTCGAAGTTGGAGATGGTGGCGATGTCGTACTGGCCGGCCTGGTTGGAGTAGTCCTGGCTGATCTTGTCGCGGACGTCGTTCTCGGGCAGCACCGTGAAGTGGACGGTGATGCCGGTCTCCTTGGTGAAGTGCTCCTTGGTCAGCTTCTGCAGTTCGACCATCTGCGGGTTGTTCACCATCAGGACGTTGAGGGCGTCACCGCCCCCGAACGAGGTCCCGCCGGCGCCGGCGCAGCCGGTGGCGAGGAGGACGAGCGCCGCGGCGGCGGCGCCGGCGCGTGGCAGGCGGCGTGGGCCGTGTCGTCGGCGGGGCTGGTGGCGCATGGGGACTCCTGATCAGTCGTAGCGGCTCGGTGATCGGGTCGTACGGAGTGGGCCTGGGGGTGCGCGGTCCGTACGGGAGGGGCGGCGCGGGTCGTACGGGGGCAGGACGGGCCGCGCCCCGGCGGGGGGCGGGGCGCGGTGGTACGGGGGTGCGCGGCCGGTGAGCGGGACCGGGCGCGCGGGGTCAGACGCGGATGACCTGGGGGCCCAGGAGGGAGTAGCGCTGGGCCTCGGCCGAGGAGAGGCCCGCGTCGGTGACGATCGTCTCGAAGTCACCGACACCGGCGAACCGGCAGAAGCTCACCGCGCCGAACTTGGAGTGGATCCCGGCGAAGACCCGCCGCCGGGAGCTGCGCATGGCCTGGGCCTTGACCTCGCTGACGGCCGGGTCCGGCGTGGTGAGGCCGTACTCGCGGGAGATGCCGTTGGCACCGACGTACGCCAGGTCGATGACGAAGCCGGCGAGCATCTTGGAGGCCCAGTGGTCGACGGTGGCCATGGTGGATCCGCGCACCCGGCCGCCGAGCAGCAGGACGGATATCTTCTCGGCGTCCGCGAGGACGGTGGCGACGGCCAGGGACGCCGTGACCACGGTCAGCGGCCGGTCCCGGGGGAACGCCTCGGCGACTAGCTGAGGCGTGAACCCCTCGTCGACGAAGACGGTCTCGGCGTCACCGAGCAGATCGGCGGCGGCGGCCGCGATCCGGGACTTCTGCGGGACGTTACGGGTGGTGCGGACCGCGAGCGTGGTCTCGAAGCCCGCCGACTCCACCGGGTAGGCGCCGCCGTGGGTCCGGCGGACGAGACCGTGCTCCTCCAGTACGTGCAGATCGCGGCGGACGGTCTCCTTGGCCACCTTGAACAGCGCCGCGAGGGCGTTCACCTCGACCGATCCGTCCCGGCGGGCGGTGTCGAGAATTCCTCTGCGGCGTTCGTCGGTGTCCACGACACACATCCCTGGCTCTTGCGGTGGCACTTGTTCGGGCGGCGACCCGGTCCGTTCGGGCCCATGTGATGTTTCTACAAGCAGGTTCAGCCGCTCGACCAGGCTCTTCGCTGCATCCGCTCTGCCCGTTCGTGCCCGTTTCCTCAGGCGAACCGCCGCTGGTCACACCCGTACCACCGGGCTTTCCGGGCGCCGCCGGTGCCCGCTCCGCCGGGTTGAGTGCCCGATCCGTGCCCGATCGCGGGGAACGGTGTCCGTTCCCCGCGAAGAGCGTCAGGCGACGGGCTCCTCCTCCATGCCTTCGAGGCTGTCCATGAAGGAGCTCACCGAGAACACCGCGCGGCCGGGTCCGGCCGGGCCGTAGCCGGGCGGGGAGTTGAGGCCGAACTCCTCCAGCGTCGCCCGGTAGGCCTGGAGCAGGCGGATGTGGTACTCCAGCGGCGCGCCGAGCGGGTTGGCCTTGCCGAGCGGGGTGGTGGGCTCGGGGCACCAGGTGGTGAAGCGCGGCACGACCCCGTTCGACATGAAGTACCGCAGGCCCTCGGTGGTCGAGTCGATGGCCTCGCTCACCTTCGTGAAGCCGAAGGGCTCGGCCATCTCGATGCCCGCGACGAAGTTCGGGATGACGTTGCGCGGGCCGAAGACCTCGGCGGACTCCAGGATCCGGCGGTGCCACTCGTCGCGGCCGACGTAGCGCTCCTTGCCGGGGCAGTGCAGCTGGAAGAGCCGGCGGTCCCACACCTCGAAGTTGGGGTGGTAGATGCGGATGCCGTAGTCGTGGAAGCGCTGCACGTCCTCGCGCGGCAGCGCCTGGGCCACCACCTTGCCGGTCCAGCGGCCGGGGAAGCGCTCCTCGATGGCCTTGGCGTAGTGCCCGTAGAAGTCGGCCTCGTCGCGGCCGGCGACCTGGGAGGTGATCGAGCCGCCGGTGAGGGTGTAGGCGCGGGAGACGCCGGCGGTGTCGTACCGGTCGATGATCTCCAGGGCCTCCAGCACCTCCTCGACCGGCTTCACGCCGGTGTACGGGCGGCCGGCCGCCTTGTGCTGGCGCCAGTTGTGGTTGATGTCGCAGAACTGGCACTCCTCCTTGGCGCCGAAGTACTGGCACACCCGGAAGACCGTCAGATAGATGAGGTAGCCCCACTGGATGGTCGGCGCGACCTCCATCACGGACTTGCCGTTGGAGAGCTGGTGGCGGTAGTACTCCGGCATCGGCGGCAGCCCGACGTCCGCGATCCGCGCGCCGTCCAGGTAGAGGCCGAGCGTCCCGTCCTCGCCGCCGCGCACGACGTACGGGGAGTCGGGGTTGACGCGCACCGACACGACCGTGCGGCGCAGACCGTACGGGCCGCCGGTGAGGACGACCTCCTCGGGCGGCCGGTTGAGCGCGGCGGCGCCGAGCTCGGGCAGCGTGCGGTGGTCGAAGGAGAAGATGAAGTACGACTTCGGCTTCACGTCACCGGTGGCGCCGCCGATGGATCCGCTGAGCGCGGACTCGTCGAAGGCCATGCCGCCGCGCAGCAGGTCCTCCTTGATGACGGCTTCCCGGGGCACCTCGGGGAAACGCCCCATCAGGTCCTCGACCAGTGCCGTACGACTGCTGCTCGGCATGTACGCGAACCTCCGTAGTCACCCCACCGCAACGGCGCGCGCACGGGTGGGCAGGTCTTGTCCAGTCAGCTGGCAAGCCTACGCCAACGCCTTCGGCCACCTGCATTGACCAGCGGAAAACGGATCCCGGAGGCCCTTCGGCGCCGCCCCTGGGACAATGCGGGGAGAACGGGGCCGCCACGGCCCGGCCCCGACGAAGGCCCTGGCCGAACGCCCGACGGGCCGACCACCGGGGGCCGATCTGCCCGGCACACCGACCGCCTGGTAAGCCGGGACAACCTGGCTCTTCGTCCCGAGGCTGTCAGCGGGCGGAGGGCGGCGGCCAGGGGCCTCCGGGGCGGAACGGGACCCGGTCGGTCCTGGGGCAGGGCCGTTCGGACCCTGCTTCGTACGGCCTCTCCTCCGGGAGGCTGGAGCCGAGGAAGCACCGGAGAGGAAGCCATGCCGACCACAGACCACCTCGTGGAGACCGTGACCTCGCTGGTCGCGGACGCCGTCACCGCACCGTCCATGCACAACGCCCAGCCTTGGAGGTTCGTCCACCGCACGGGCACCCGTTCGCTCGCCGTGTACGGCGACCCGTCACGCACGTTGCCGGCCGGTGATCCGGAGGGTCGCGGGCTGCACCTCGGGTGCGGGGCCGCGCTGTTCAACCTGCGGGTCTCCGCCGCGCACCACGGGTGGGGCGCCGTCACCGAGCTGCTCCCGGATCCGCGCGACCCCTGGCACCTGGCCGATGTCGTGCTCCAGGAACCGGGCCCGGCGGAGCCCGGCCCGGCGGACCTGTACCCGGCCGTACGGCAGCGGCACACCAGCCGCTTCCCGTTCTCCGACGAGCGGATCCCGGCCGAGATCCTCGACGGGCTGCGCGGCGCCGCCTTCCTGGAGGGGTGCCGGCTGATCGTGCCGGGGTCCTGGCACTCGGACGCCGTCCTGGACCTGGTGCGCGACGCGGAGCTCTTCGAGTCGGCCGATGCCGCGCTCCGCGAGGAGATCGCCTCCTGGACCCGTACCGGCAGGGCCGGTGAGGGACCTGCGACCGCGGGCGTCCCGTCGTACGCCTTCGGCCCCCGGCAGTACGGTGTGAGCGCTCCCGCACGTGACTTCGACCCTCCGCGCGACCTGCCGGGCCGGGCCGTCGCCGCCTTCGAGGAGCGGCCGCAGATCGCGCTCCTGGGCACGGTGGACGACTCACCGGCCGACTGGCTGCGGGCGGGTCAGGCCATGGAGCGCGTGCTGCTGCAGGCCACGCTCGACGGTGTGTCGACCTCGCTGATGTCGCAGCCTCTCGAATGGCCCGAACTCCGTGAGCTGACCCGTGAGCCCGGCTCCCTGACCGGTTTCGTCCACATGGTCTTCCGCTTCGGCTATGGGCCGCGCGGAGCGCCCACACCACGCCGGCCGGTGAACGAGGTTCTGACCGTGGAGTGAGGTGCGGGCGGCCTCGTTCAGCTGCCGCCCCGGCCGCCGTCACGTAACCCGGTGGAATGATCTGGACCGGGCAGCGCCCATGGTGCGGCAGCGCGTGGGGCACCCGGCCCAGCGCGGAGCCGGAGCCGATCATCCGGTGCCTGGTCAGGGACGACCGTGGTGGGCTTCCTGATCGGTTCGGTGTCGCTCGCCGTCGTCGGCCGGGCGCGGCGGCCGGTGGTGCTCGTACGGTCGGGGTCGTCGCCGTCCGATGCGGGCCAGGGCATCGTCTTCGCCGTGGACATCGATCAGCCGTGCGATCCGCTGCTCGCTTCGGCCACGCCGCGATCCACCACCGCCCGGCCCCGGTCGCGGTCGTGCCCTTCGGGTGAGCCGTACGGTCTTTCGCCCTGTCCCCGCCCGGTTCAGTAGGTGGTCGCGCCTCCCGGGGCGTCGTCCACGATGATCCGGCGGCCGGTGGTGCGGCGGGGCGTGAGGACCATGACGTACGCACGGCCCTCCCCCGCCCACGGTGCCGAGTACGCCGTATCCCTGAGCCGGCGCGCTTCCTCCTCGTCCTCCACGGCCTGGACGGTTCCTACCAGCAGCACGCTCCAGCCTTTGCTGAACGCGTCGTCGATGTGGTCGGTCTCGAAGGCGATCTCGGTGCCCGCCGCTCCGGCGAGCGGGGAGCGGTCGCCGGTGATGAACATGACCTCGCCGTCGAGCACCTGGTAGTTGACCGGCAGGACGACGGGCCCGTCGCCGCCGGTCAGCGCCACTCGGCCGACGCCGTGGTCACCGAGGAGCTGCCGGCATTCGGTGTCGTCGAGTTCGACCATCCGGGCCTGCCGGGCGGCCCGCCCGAGCCCGCCCGGCAGGTCCACGGTGCCGCCGGTCAGCTCCGGGACGGTGGTCTCCAGGGCGTCGGCGAGCCGGAGGAGGAAGCCGATGCCGGGGGTCGCGGACTGCTCCTCCACGTACTGGATGTAGCCGGGTGCGGCGCCCGCCCGCAGGGCCACGTCCTGCCGGGTCAGATCGAGTTGGAGGCGGCGCGCCGCGACGCGTCGGCCGATGTCGCCTCGGGGCGGATGCGGTGGTCGGGACATCGTGTGGTCCTTCGGCTCGTCGGGGCGGGTCCCTACGTGCCCACGCTAACGAGAGCCCGCATCACACGCAGTCCGGAGGCCCATTAGGTTAGGCTCGCCTTATGCATGAGGGCTCCGCCCCTTCCCATCCCCTCCCACCAGGAGATGTTCATGCGCCTCGCGGCCGACGGCTCCGATTCCTCCGCGTCCACCGCTTCCTCCGATCCCTCGGACGGTGAGAGCCCCTTCGCTCCCTTCGGCCTTCCCGCCAAGCCCGGCACCGATGCGTTCTGGACCTCGGCGCGCACGCCTCTGACGGTCCCTGACGGTGACGGCTGGAGGACGCTGTTCCTGTGGCGGGGATCCTCGGCCGAGCTGGACTTCGAGAGCTGGTCCGGGCCGGTTCCGCTGCGGCGGTGGGGCGGGACGGACTGCTGGTACGCGGAGGTGTCCATGCCGGCGCGGCTGCGGGTGACGTATCGCCTCCTCGTGGACGGCGAGCCCCGCGCCGACCCTCTCAACCCGGCCGGGGCGGGCGGTGACCGCTCCATGGCCGCGACTCCGGACGCACCGGCTCAGCCGCACTGGCCCGCCGTCGGCCCGGACGACATCCTGCCGCTCCCGGACACCCGGCTGCGCTGGAGCAGCGAGCGGCTCGGCGGGCGGCGGACGGTGCGCGTCCATCCGGTCGCCGGCGGCGGTCCGGTGGTCCTGCTGCTGGACGGGGACGACTGGCTGTACCTCCATCCGGCGATGACCGCCTTCGAATCCGCCGTGGCCGCCGGTGAGTTGGAGCCCGTCACGCTGGTCTTCCTCCCGGCCAAGGACCGGGAGGCCGAGTTCACCTGCCGCCCGGAGCTGTGGGAGGCGGTCCGGGACGAGCTGCTGCCGTTGGTGGCCGGATCCGGTGTGCGGGCCGACCTGGACCGGCTGGTGGTCGCCGGGCAGAGTCTGGGCGGGCTGAGCGCGCTGTACGCGGCGCTGACGTTCCCGGAGCTGGTCTCCCGTATCGCCTGTCAGTCGGGCTCGTTCTGGTGGGCGCCCGGCGCCGACGAGCTGCCGGACCCGCTGAGCGGCCCGGTCGGCGGCGCGATCGCCGAACTCCTGCGCGGCGGAGCCGACTTGTCGGGACTCCGCTGCGCCTTCGACGTCGGCGAACACGAGACGCGGATGCTGGCGCACTGCGAGCTGACCGAGTCGCTCACCGAGCGGGCCGGTGCCACCGTGCGGGTCTCGCGGTCCGCCTCCGACCACGACCGCGCGGGCTGGCGGCAGGCGCTGCTCAGGGATGTCGCCTGGGCGCTGGGCTGAGGCGCCGGCAGGGGCGGCAGCCGTACGCCGGTGGGTCGCCGGCCCTGACTCCGTACGCCGGTATGCCCCCGGCCCCCTCCCCCGCCGACGGCCTACCGCGCCACCGCCAGGCAGTACGCCTCGTCGCCCGCGAGCAGGTTGCGGTGCGTGTCCTCGGCGGTGACGACCCCGTCGTCCAGGACCAGCACCCGGTCCGCCGCGTCCAGGAGCGCCGGGCTGCTGGTGATCACCAGCGTGGTCCGGCCTCGCCGCAGCTTCGCGATGTTGCGCGCGATCAGCTGCTCGGTGACCGCGTCGACGGCGGTCGTGGGGTTGTGCAGGACCAGGACGTCGGCGTCGGCGGCCAGCGCCCGGGCCAGCGAGAGCCGCTGGCGCTGTCCGCCGGAGAGGTTGGCCCCGCGGTCGCGGACCGCGTAGTCGAGCCCGTCGCGGTGGAGGGCGACGACATCGGTCAGCAGGGACGCCTCGACGGCTTCGTCAAGCGTACGGCTGCTGCCCGACGGGTCGATGTTGGTCCGCAGCGTGCCGCCGAAGATCTCCGCGTCGTACGGATTGACCAGCAGGTGCTCCCGTACCGCCTCGACCGAAAGCTCCGCGATCTCCTGACCACCGAGCCGGACCACTCCTTCGTACGCCGGTGGCGGGACGTTCACCGCGAGCACGGCGGCCAAGTCCGCCGCCGCACGCGGCTGGTAGGGAGCGATTGCCACGAACTCACCTGCGGCCACGGTGAACTTCAGACCGCGCAGGGTTCCATGGCGTACGTTGTCGACCTCCAGATCACCGCCGCGCGCCGGACGCTCGGGGCCCGGGACCGTCACCGGCTGGGCGGAGAGCACCAGTGCCATGCGCTCGGCGGAGGCGCGGGCGATCATCACGTACTTGGGCATCTCCGAGAACATCTTGAGCGGTTCCATGATGAACTGCGCGAGCCCCACGGCCATCACCAGTTCGCCGATGGAGATCTGGCCGCCGAACGCCAGCCAGCCGGCCGTCAGCGAGACGGCGGCGGCGAGCACCGCGTTGAGGGCCAGCGCGGTGCCCGCGTACGCGCCGTTCACCTTGGCGACGGTGATCGCCTGGCGCTTGGCGTCGGTGCTGACCTTGCGGTAGGAGCCGAAGGCCGCGTGGTTGCCGCCGAAGCCGTGGAGCGGGCGCAGGCCGATGATGAGGTCGGCGACCTTCGCCCCGGCCCGCGCCACCTTGGCCTGCTGCACCTGGGTGCTGGAGCCGATCCGCTTGGACATCACGGCCAGGATCGACAGGATGCCGACGGTGCCCACGACCACCAGCAGCCCGAGCCGCAGGTCGGCCAGGCTCAGCGCGACCGCCGCGACGACCACCGCGACCAGGGAGCTGATCAGCAGCGGCACCACCTCGATGATGTCGGCGGTCTGGTCGGCGTCCTCGGTGGCGATGGTGAGGATCTCGCCGGACTTCAGCCCGTCCACATCGTCCCTGGCCACCGGCTGGAGCCCAGAGGCGGCTACCTGGACCCGCCAGCGGTGCGCCTCGGTCGTGTTGGCCTTCTGGAGCACCCGCATGCCGAACCGCCACGACAGCGACACCGTCGTGATGATCACGGCGAGCGAGCCGATCGACACCGCGAGCGAGCCGAGGCTGCGGTCCTGCATCGTGTGCTCGACGATCAGTCCGAGCGCGATGGGGAACGCGGTCTCGGCCGCCTGATAGAAACCCATGAGGATGGTGCCCGCGATCATGGCGCCGATGTTCCGGCGCAGAGAGGTCCGCAGGATGGCGGCGCCGTGGCGGGGCCGCTGCGTGTCAGTTTCCATGCTGTGCATCAGTTTTCATCGAGGTGGCGGCCGATCGCTTCCGGGGTGCGCAGGGTGAACAGGTCGCGGATGGTGATCACCGGACCGTACTCCCGGCGGAGCAGGCCGATCAGCCGCACCGCCAGCATGGAGTGTCCGCCGAGAGAGACGAAATCGCTCACCGCGCTCACCTCGTCGTCGTCCAGGTCCAGTGCCTCGGCGAAGAACTCGCAGACCACGGTCTCGGTCTCACCCGAAGGCCCGCGCTCCCCCGCCGTGGTCAGCGCGCCGAGCGGCCTGGCCTCCGGCAACGCCTTGGTGTCAGCCTTCCCGTTCACGGTCAGCGGGATGCTGTCGACCTCGGCGAAGTGGGTCGGACGCAGGAAGTCCGGCAGGCGCGAGCTGACTTCACCGGCCACCGTGGCCAACTCTGCTCCGTCCAGGACGAGATAGGCCGCCAGCCGGTAGGCGCCGTCGACCTGCGGGTCGGGCTGAGCGACGGCGGCCACGAACCGGACCGCCGGATGGGCCGCGAACGCGGCCTCCACCTCTCCCAGTTCGACCCGATGGCCCCGGATCTTGACCTGCTGGTCGGTACGGCCCAAGTAGACGATGTTCCCGTCGGGCCGGCGGATCACCAGGTCTCCGGTCCGGTACATCCGCTCGCCGGGCGCGCCGAACGGGCACGCCACGAAGCGGTGCGCGGTCTGGGCGCTCTGGCCCAGATAGCCGCGGGCGATACCGACGCCTGCCACGTACAGCTCGCCGGGAGCCCCGTCGGGCAGCGGTCGCAGCCAGGGGTCGAGGACGTACACCTCGGTGTTGTCGATCGCCACGCCGACCACCGGGTCCTGGCATTCGAAGGTGCCGACGCCGAGGGTGTTGATGGTGTACTCGGTGGGCCCGTACAGGTTGTAGCCGACCGTGCCCTCCGTCTCGGCGAGCCGTCGCCACAGTATCGGCGTGACGGCCTCACCGCCCAACAGCACCAGTGGAGGCCGCTGTTCGGGGTTGTCGAGCAGTCCCTCGGCGATGAGCTGCTGCGCATAGGTCGGGGTCACGTTGATGACGTCGATCGCGTGCTCGCCGCAGTACTCGACCAGCCTAGGTGCGTCGCGGCGCAACTCCTCGTCGCAGATGTGGACTTCGTGGCCGTCGGCGAGCCAGAGCAGCTCCTCCCACGACATGTCGAAGGCGAACGACACGGTGTGCGCGATCCGGAAGGTCCGGTGGCCGTGTTCGGCGAGGACCGGTTCGAAGATCCGGCGCTGATGGTTGATCAGCATGTTGGTGAGCCCGGCGTACTCGGTCACCACGCCCTTGGGCTTCCCGGTCGAGCCGGAGGTGTAGATCGTGTACGCGGGGTGGCGCAGCCGGTTCGGATCGTCCGGGGCGAACGTCACGTACGGCTCGGTGGCCGGCAGCGGTCGGTCCAGCTCGATCAGCTCGCCGGTCAGCCGAGGCGAGACGCTGCTCACCGTGAGGATCACCTCGGGCCGCGCGTCCTCGACGATGGTCGCGATGCGCTCGTCCGGGTGGTCCAGCTCCAGCGGAACGTAGGCGGCACCGACGCGCAGAACGGCGAAGAGCGCCGCGATCCAGTCGGGCGAGCGCGGGATCGCCAGGCCTACGGTCGATTCCGGGCCGATGCCGCGCTGCGCGAGCACACCCGCCACGGCCCGGCTGCGGTCGCGGAGTTGGGCGAAGGTGAGGGTCGCGCCGTCGGCGACGAGCGCGATCCGTTCCGGATGGCGGTCGGCCGCGAGGTCGAAGCGGTCGACGACGGTGTCGGTGCCGACCTCGGTCCGTGCGGCGGGCTCCGGGACCGGTCCCAGTCCCGGCAGAGCGCCCATACGTCCCGACGTCGGCCGGGCCACGTCCTCCAGCACCCGCAGGTAGTCGTCGAGGAGCCGGCGGGCGGCTTCCGCGTCGCCGTGGCGGTGCTCCAGCTTGACGGTGAGCCGGTCGCCGGGCGTGACGACCCAGGTGTACGGGTAGTGCGTGGAGTCGTCCGCCTGGACGGAGGTGATGCCGTGGCGGGCGTTCATCGCGGCGAAGGCGTCCAGGTCCAGGAAGTTCTGGAGGACGAAGAGGTTGTCGAACAGGGTGTCGTGGTCGCTGGCCCGCTGGATCTCGCCGAGCCCCAGGTGCTCGTGGTCCATGGCCGCGACCCGGGCCGCCTGCACGCCGGACAGGTAGGTGCCGACCGTCTCCTCGGGCCGGGCCCGGGTCCACAGCGGCACGGTGTTGAGGAGTACGCCGACGATGTCGCCGTGCCCTTCGCCCTCCCGGCCCGAGACGGTGACGCCGAACACCGCGTCGCTCCGGCCGGTGCGGGCGCCGAGCAGGAGGCCGAAGGCGCCGGTCAGCACCGAGTTCAGCGTGACGCCGTGCACGCGGGCGGCCTCGCGCAGCAGCTCCGTCAGCTCGGCGGAGAGCGTGTGCGTGAGCGGGCTCGGCAGCTCCTCGCTGAGGTCCGGGGCCGGTCCGGCGAGCAGTGTCGGCCCGGACAGGCCCGCCAGGTGGTCCGCCCAGAAGCGCTCCGACACGGCCGGTTCCTTGGCGGCGAGCTCCCGGGCGTACTCCTCGAAGCTCGGCGCAGCCGGAGCCGTGTCCCACGGCTCACCGGCTAGAACGGCCTTGTACGCCTCGAACAGGTCGCGCAGCACGATCTCGCGCGACCAGCCGTCCCAGAGCAGCAGGTGGTAGCTGAGCAGCAGCCCGTCCCGGCCGTCGGGCAGCCGGACCGCGGTCAGCCGGATCAGCGGCGGCTCGCCCGGGTCGAAGCCGCGCTCACGGTCGCGCGTGCGCAGGTCCTCCACCTCGGCTTCGGTCGTCAGCTCGACCGTGCGGACGTCGACCCGCCGTCCTGCCTTGAGGAGTTGGACCGGATTGCCGTCGTCGTCGGTGGTGAAGCCGGCGCCGACGACCGGGTGGCGCGCGATGACGTACGCCATCGCCTCGGCCAGTGCGTCGGTGTCGAGCCGCCGGTCGAAGGTGAACCAGCTCTGCGCCACGTAGTGCCCGGCCGGGCCTGCCAGTTGGGCTTGGAAGAAGAGGCCGCGCTGGAGCGGAGTGACCGGTGCGGTGCGCTCGGCGGTCGCGGCGGCGGTGCCGATCTGTGCCAGAGCGGTGAGCCAGTGGTCGGTGATGGTGTCGGGGATGCCGTCGGCGAGGGTGAAGGCGGCATGGAGGCTGCCGGTGGCCTCGTCGGTCCAGGCGTTGACCTCGACGGCGTACGGGCTGCTCTGCTCACCGGTGGTGAGGCGGAGGGCCTGTGATTCGCCGCCTCGGCCCAGGTAGTTGAAGAGGACCTGAGGACGGGCGGTGAGGAGAGGCGCCGTCTGCGGGTTGAGGTAGCGGAGTCGGCCGTAGGCGATGTGCCCTTCCTCGTCCGGCTGGCGGTCGGCGATCTCGCGGGCGGCGGCGACGGGGTCGGTGTGCGGAGTGAGGCGTACGGGAGCGATGGAGGTGAACCAGCCGACGGTACGGGTGTAGTCGTGGTGGTCCGCCGCCGGGACCCGGCCGTGGCGCTCCAGGTCGATCGCGAGGTCGGTGGGGGTGGGCTGGATGTGGGTCAGCGTGGTGCGCAGGGCGCCGCAGAGCAGCTCGGTGAGGCCGCTACCCAGGGCGGCGGGGGCGGTGCGGGTCACCTGGTCGCTGATGTCGGGCGGGAGGACGGCCTTGGTCTCGCGCACGCCCGTGGGCGCGGTCGTGTCCGTGGGCGCGGGCAGGAGCGGTGGTGCCTGGAGGGTGGTGATCCAGTGGCCGAGGCCGTCGGCCGACGCTGCGGACCGTACGGCGAGGGCTTCGGCGTACTCAACGTACGGCGTCGTCGGCGGCGGGAGGGCGGACCCGCTCAGGGCGGTGGTCAAGTCGTCCAGGAGGATCAGCCAGGACACCGCGTCGACGGCGAGGTGGTGCACGGTGACGACCAAGGTGCGGCTCGCCGCCAGCCAGGAGAACGCGATGACGTCTCCGGCCTCGGGGTCGAGCCGTCCGGCGGCCTCGTCGGCGGCGGCCGTCGCGTCGGCGGTGCCGGGTGCGGTGACGGTGGTCTCACGGGCGGGTTCGGTACGCAGGGCCCAGACGCCGTGCTCGACGTGGAGCCGGAGCCGGAGGGCCGGATGGGCGGCCACGACGGCGTCGGCGGCGCGCCGGATGTCGGCGAGGCCGGTGGTGTCGGGCACCGCCAAGGCCCTGGCCTGCGCGAACCGGGTCAGCGAGCCGCCCAGCTCGCGCTGGCGCAGGATGATCGGCGTGAGCGGCAACGGGCCGTCGTCGCGGCGAAGGGCTGGTGCCGGAGCGGTCTGCGGGGCGCTGGTGGCCAGGTGGTCGGCGAGGGCGCGCGGGGTCTTGAGGAGGAAGACGTCTCGAGGTGCGATCGGCAGGCCGCGTGCGCGGGCCCGGTTGATCACGGTGATGGCGATGATGCTGTCGCCGCCGGCGCCGAAGAAGTCGGTGTCGGCGTCCACGGCGGCGCCGGGCAGCGCCTCGGCGAAGATGCCGACGAGCGCAGCGAGCCGGGAGCCGCTGGGTGCTGTCGGTCCGTCCTGTGGTGTGGTGGCCGCGCGCTCGGTGAGGGCCTTGCGGTCCAGCTTGCCGTTGACCGTCAGCGGCAGCGCGTCGAGCGGCAGGACGCGGCCCGGAACCATGTGGACGGGCAGCTTGGCGGAGAGCAGAGCAGTGAGGTCGGCGGGCGCCTCGCCCACGACGTGCGCCACAAGGTGGTCGCCGCTGTCCGCCACGGTGACGGCCACATCGACGATGCCTGCCAACTCGCGGAAAGCCGCCTCCACTTCGCCGAGCTCGACCCGGAATCCCTTCATCTGCACCTGGTCGTCGGCGCGGCCCGCGAACTCCAGCTCACCGTCGAGCGTCCGGCGCGCGAGGTCGCCCGTGTGGTACATCCGGGATCCGTCGTCCGCGAACGGGTTCGCCACGAAGCGGCTCGCGGTGAGCGCCGGGCGGCCCAGATAGCCGAAGGAGACCTGGTCGCCCGCCACATAGATGGCGCCCACCCGGCCCGGTGGCACCGGCCGGAGCCGGTCGTCGAGAAGATAGGTGGCCAGACCGGGAATCGGGCCACCTATCGGGCTGGTGTCGGTCGAGCGCGCGAAGTCGTCGTCGGTCAGGACCCGGTGCGTGACATGGACGGTGGTCTCGGTGATGCCGTACATGTTCACCAGCTGAGGCGACCCGGTGCCGTGCCGCTCGACCCAGCCGCGCAGCCGCCCGAGGTCCAGCGCCTCGCCGCCGAAGATGATCCGGCGCAGCGCGGTGACCGGTTCGGCGGCTTGGAGGTCGGCCTCGATGAACTGGTAGAAGGCGGAAGGGGTTTGGTTGAGCACGGTCACGCCTCGCTCGCGGACCAGCCGGTGGAAGTCGACCGGTGAGCGCGTGAGCCCGTACTCCGGGACCAGCAGCTCACCACCGTGCACGAGCGCGCCCCAGAGCTCCCAGACCGCGAAGTCGAAGGAGAAGGAGTGGAATTGGACCCAGACGTCGTGCGGCCCGAAGTCCATGTCCGGCCGGGTGTCGGTGAGGAGCGCCACGACTGCGGAGTGCGGAACGACGACACCCTTGGGCCGACCGGTGGAGCCGGAGGTGTAGATGACGTACGCCGGGTCCTGCGGGCGCACGTCGGGCGCGGCGGCCTCGGCGGCCTGCGGGACCTCCTCGCCCTGGACGAGCACGCGGGCCTCCACTCCGGCCCGCTCCAGCAGACCGGTGAAGCGGTCGCGCTGCTCGCGGTCGACCAGGACGACCTGCGGTGCGGCGTCGGCGAGGATGTACTCCAGCCGCTCGTCCGGGTAGGCGAGGTCGAGCGGTACGTACGCGCCTCCGGCGGTGACGACGGCGACCAGGGCGACGACCTGCTCCAGGGAGCGCGGGACGGCGACGGCGACCCGCTGCCCGGGACGAACTCCCGTCGCGCGCAAAGCAGATGCCAACTCGTCCTTGGCCGCTGCGAGTTCGCCGTAGGTCAGAGATCGCGCGGATCCGTCCAGAGCGCACCGGGTCACAGCGGTGGCCGCCGGGTCGCGGTGTGCGGCGGTGTCGAACAGCGCGCCCAGGGTCGTCGGAGCGACGCGCTCGGGGACGCGGTCCCGGGCGGCGGAGAGCTCATCGACGCGGGCGTCCGGGCGGCTCAGCAGTTCGGTGAGGGTCCGCGTGAAGGTGTGCAGGATCGACTCGGCGCTCTCACGGCGCAGCAACCCACCGTCGTAGATGAGGTTGAAGCGCGGACGGCCGTCGCTCGACCGCTCGACGACGAGTGTCAACGGGTAGTGCGGGGCACCTTCGTTGACGATGTCGGTGATGGTGATGGTGTCGTTCGGGCCGCGCAGCGCGTCCACGTCGGTCGCGACGTCGAACACCACCAAGGTGTCGAAGAGCGAGCCCGCACCGGCCTGTCGCCCGATCCGCGCCAGCGACACATGCTGGTGCGCCAGTACCGCGCTCTGGTGCTCCTTCACCGCCGCGAGCAGGTCGTACGCGGTGTCGGTGGCATCCCAACGGGCGCGTACGGGAATGGTGTTGATGAAGAGGCCCACCATGTCCCGGATGCCGGGCACCTCGGCGTCGCGTCCGGAGACGGTGGAGCCGAAGACGACGTCCCGGCCCCTCAGGATCCCTCCCAGCGTCACCGCCCACGCGCTGTGGACGGCCGCGCTCAGCGGCATGCCCGCCGACCGTGCGGCGATGTCGATGTCGTCGGCGGGCTCGGCGGCGATGTCGGCGAACCGTTCGGAAGGAGTGTGGCCCTCGGCGACCAGCGAGGGGCCGGGCAGATCGGCGAGTTCCTCGGCCCAGACGCGGTCGCTCTCGTCCTGGTCCTGGTCCGCAAGCCAGCCGACGTAGTCGCGGTAGCCGCCGATCGGGTACACGGAGCCGGGTGCGTGGTACTCGGCGAGCAGTGCGCGGAGCATCGGCGGCACGGACCAGCCGTCGGCGATGATGTGGTGCACGGTCTGCACCAGGACGGTGCGGCCGGCGCCGGCGCGGATGAGCGTGTAGCGCATCAGAGGGCCGGTGGCGAGGTCGAACCCGGTGCGGCGGTCCCGTTCGGCGAGGTCGCGGATCTCGTCGTCGGTGATGGCGGGACGGTCCAGCGTGGTGAAGGGAGCGCGGATGCCGCTTTCGACGACCGAGACGACCCGGCCGTCGGCCAGTGCGGTGAAGCGGGCGGCGAGGTTGGGACAGAGCGTGAGCAGCCGGGTGGCTGCGGCCGCGAGCCGGTCGGCGTCCACCTCGCCTTGCAGCGTGAGCAGTTGCTGCTCGACATAGCTGCCTGTGGCGTCGTCGTCGAAGACCGAGTGGAAGTAGAGGCCCTCCTGGAGCGGTGTCAGCGGCAGGATGTCCCGCAGCTGCTCGCTGTCCAGGTCATCCACGTCGGCCTGCGTGAGCAGCGGCACGAGCGGGAAGTCGCTGGGTGTGTGGCCGCCTTCGTCGAGCGCGGCGAGCGCCGAAAGTGCCGCACCGAAGTACGTACCGAGCGTGGCGATGTCCGCGTCGGTGAAGACGCCTTCGGGCCAGGACATGGTGGTGACGAGTTCGTACGCGCCATCGGCGTCCGGTTCGGCGATGGCGTTGAACTCCAGGGCGCGCGGCAGGCGCATCCTCGGGTCGCGCTTCTCGCCCAACTGACCTGTGGTTCCCGCGAGCTGCCAGTCTCCGGTGGCTCCGGCGTCGAAGCGGCCCAGGTAGTTGAAGAGCACCTGAGGCGCCGGCCCGGTCAGTTCGGTGTCGGTCAGGTAGCGCAGAGCGCCATAGGAGAGACCGTTGCTCGGGACTTTGGCTAGGTCTTCCTTGACCGCTTTGAGAGCGGTGGCGAGGTAGGCGGGTGCGGTGAGGTCAAAGGCGGTGCCGGGGTCCACGGTCACCGGGAAGAGCGTGGTGAACCAGCCGACCGTACGCGAGAGTTCGGGTTCGAATCCGGCCGCGTCCGCGACGAACCGGCCCTCGCGGCCGTGGCCTTCCAGCTCGATGTGCGCGAAGGTCTGCTCCTGGCCACGGTCGCGGCGCCACCGTGCCAGAGCCACGGCCAGCGCGGTGAGCAGGACGTCGTTGACGCCGGCGTGGAACTTGGCGGGGATCTCGCCGAGCAAGGCGGCCGTCTCCTCGGGGCCGACGGCCACGGTCCGGGTCCGCTCGCGGGCCACGGTGTCGGCCTCGGTGAGGGCGCGCCTGCCTATCGGTGCGTCTTCTCCGGACAGGGCGCGCTGGAAGTACGTAAGGTCCGCGTCGAAGGGCGCGCGCCCGAGGAGCTGGGTCCAGCGCCTGAACGACGTACCGACGGAGGGGAGTTCGACGGACGTGCCAGAGGTGTACTGGCGCCAAGCCGTGGCCAGGTCGTCCATGAGGATGCGCCAGGAGACGCCGTCGATGACCACATGGTGGGCGACCAGGACGAGTTGGCGGTCCGTGCGGCGCCAGATGGCGCGCAGCATGACTCCGTGGTCCGGGTCGAGTCCTTCCGTGGCGAGCTCGACGCACTCCTCCAGCGGCCGGTCGCTCTCCTGCCATTCCACGGCGGCCTGTCCGGTCGGCGGAATGTCGAAACTCCAGTGTTCGCCGCGTACCAGCCGGGCGCGGAGCATGTCGTGGCGGTCGAGAAGAGCGGCGAGGACGGCGTCGAGCCCTTCGGCGGTCAGCTCGGCCGGAGTGTTCAGGACGACCGACTGGACGAAGCCGTCGATCGCGTCGGTGGTCTCGCCGAGCCACTGCACGATGGGCGAGCCGGCGACGGTGCCGGTCGCGGTGTCGGCGTGGTCCACGGTGGAGACGTCGTCGCGGCTCGCCACCGCCGCCAGCGCGCCGACGGTGGTGTGGGTGAAGATCTGGCGCGCCGTGACATGGAGGCCGGCCTCGCGCAAGGCGCTGAGCAGGGAGATCGCCAGGATGCTGTCGCCGCCGAGCTGGAAGAAGTCCTGGTCGACGCCGACTTCGTCGATGCGCAGGACGGCGGCGACCGCCGCGCACACCAGGCGCTCGTTCTCGGTGGCGGGCGCCATGAGGTTGCCGGTGGGCCGGGTCGGTTCCGGCAGGGCGTTGCGGTCGATCTTGCCGTTGGCGGTGAGCGGGAACGCGGTGAGGACGACGAGGTGGGCCGGGACCATGTACTCGACCATGTGGGTGGTGGCCCAGGCCGTCACCTCGTCCGCCGTGAGCTCCTCGGCGCCGCCCGAGGGGATGACGTACCCGACCAGGTAGGTGCCGCCCGCGCTGTTCTTCCGGGCGACGACGCAGCTGTGCCGTACGCGTGGGTGTTCGGCGAGAGAGGCCTCGACGTCCTCGATCTCCAGCCGCATCCCGCGGATCTTGATCTGGTTGTCGGCTCGGCCGAGGAAGTCCAGCGAGCCGTCCGCCGCGTACCGGGCCAGGTCGCCGGTGCGGTAAAGGCGGGAGCCGTCGGCGGCGAAGGGGTTGGCCACGAAGCGGGAGGCGGTGAGGCCTGGAGCGTTGACGTAGCCGCGGCCCAGGAGGAGGCCGCCGACGTACAGTTCGCCGCCGACGCCGAACGGGACCGGGCGCAGTTCGTCGTCCAGGACGTAGAGCTGGGTGTTGGGGTTGGCTCTGCCGATCGAGGTCGACAGGCGCTCGGCCTCACCCCGGTAGATGACGTGCGAGACGCCGATGGTCGTCTCGGCCGGTCCGTAGCCGTGGTACATGGGGATGTCGAGCCGGGTGCGGAACCGTTCGTACAGCTCCGGGGTCAACACCTCGCCGCCGCACCAGACATGGCGCAGGCTGTCGAGGCTGCCGGATCCGTCTTCGATCTCCAGGAGGACGTCCAGCATGGAGGAGACGAGGTAGGTGAAGGTGACGCGCTGGTCGGCGATGACGCCGAGCAGGTGGTGCGGGTCGCGTTCACCGCCGGGCCGCAGGATCACCAGCCGGCCGCCGGAGACCAGCGGCAGGAAGATCTCGTTGATGGAGATGTCGAAGGAGAGCGGCGCCTTGAACAGCGACGCGTCGTCGTGGCCGAACCGCAGGATCTCCTCCCGCTGCCACAACAGGCGTTCGCTGATCGCCTCGTGACGGATCATCGCACCCTTGGGCCGGCCGGTGGAGCCGGAGGTGAAGATGACGTACGCGAGTGAGGTGGCGTGGACGGACAGCTCGGGTTCGCCGGCCGGGTGGGAGCCGAACGCCCAGCGGCCGAGGTCGACGGCGACGGCGTCCGGTTCGGCCGCGTCCGACTCGCCCGAGCCGTTGAGCTGGAGCACGACCCGGGCGTCCTCGATGACGACGGCCCTGCGGGCGGCGGGCCACTGCGGATCGAGCGGCACGAAGGCGCCGCCTGCCTGGAGTACGGCGAGGAGGCCGATGACCATGTCGGCGGAGCGGCCGAGCGAGATCCCGACGACCTGTTCGGCACCGAGGCCGCGTTCGATCAGGTGGTGGGCCAACTGGGCTGATCTCTCCGCGGCTTCACGGTACGTCAGCGTGCGGTGCTCGTCGACGATCGCGACGGCGTCCGGCCTGGCGCGCGCCTGCTCGCGGAACAGCTCCAGGACGGTCGGGCGGACGCGGTCGGCGCGGTTGTCGTTCCATCGGGCGAGGGTCTCGATGCGTGCGGCGATGCTGGACGGGCCGATGGTGCCGACGGGCCGGTCCGGGAAGTCGGCCAGGTCGTCCAGGGCCAGCTGCGCCTCCGCCGGCGGCACGCCGTCGGGAATCGTCACGCTCAGGTTGCCCTCGGCGACCTCCCAACCAGCGCTTCCGCCACCGCCGTTGTCGACCCAGCCGAGGACATCGGCGAACGAGGTGCCGTGGGTGAGGTCGATGCCGTCGGGGCCGGTGCCCGTCGACCAGTACGCCAGGCCGATGGCGCACGCCTCGGCTATGGTCCGGTCGCCGTACTCGCCGATCCGCCGGCGTACATCGGCGAAGTGGGTGGGAGAGAGAAGTACGTGAGGAGCGGTCGGTTCCGTCATCGAAGACTCAGCACCCTTCCAAGGCATTCAAGTGAGCCTAACCTTACTGAGGTTGCCCTAACTTCCCTCGCGCCACGCACGCCACAGACGCGCGTACATGCCTCCGAGAGCCACCAGCCCCTCGTGCGTCCCCTCCTCCACCACGCGCCCCGCGTCCAGTACGGCGATCCGGTCCGCCGCCATGGCCTGGGTCAGCCGGTGGGCCACGAAGAGCGTGGTGCGGCCCGCGCAGGCGGCCAGGACGGCGCGCTCCAGCTCGGCGGCGCCCTCACTGCCCGCCTCGGCGGTCGACTCGTCCAGCACGACCACCGGCGAGCGGCTCAACACCAGGCGGGCCAGAGCGACTTGAGCGACCCTGGTCACATCCAGGCGCTCTCCGCCCTCGCCGACCACGGCGTGCAGCCCGCCGGGCAGCAGCTCGACCCAGCCGTCGGCGCCGACGGTCCGTACCGCCTCCATGAGCTCCTCGTCGCTCGCCTCGGGCGCGGCGAGGCGCAGATCGTCGGCGAGCGGCCCGGAGAAGACGTGCGTCTCCTGGGTCAGGATGCTCACCAGGGACCGCGCCTCGGCCTCGTCGAGTCCGGCGAGGTCCCGCGAGCCGATGCGTACGGTCCCGGTCCGCGGCGTCCCGATGCCGGCGATCAGCGCGGCGAGCGTCGACTTGCCGGCGCCCGTCGCGCCCACCAGCGCCAGCGAACCACCGGCCGGAATCGACAGGTTGACCTCCCGCAGGACCGGTTCCTCGGTGTCGGGATAGCTGAAGGTCAGGTCCTCCACGGTCACCGCGTACGGCACGGCTTCGGCCCGGGCGACGGACGCGTCACCCACCAGACGTTCCTCCGCCGGCTCCGCCAGCACGCCGACCAGACGGGTGAGGCTGGCGCCGGACTTCTGCGCCTCGTCGAAGGTGAACATGATGGCACCGAGCGGAGTGAACAGCCGGTGGAACATCAGCGGCGCGGCCGAGACCTCGCCGAGCGTGGCCGCGTCGGCCTCCAGCAAGGCGTACCCCACCACCAGGATCAGGACGAGGCCGATGAACTCGGCACGGTTCTCGCGGCCGACGAACCGGCCGAAGAAGCGGAACACCTCGATGCCGAGGTTGCGCACCCGCCACGACTCGGCGGTGACCTTCTCGCGGACGTCGCCCTCCAGGCGGTACGCCCGTACCGTGTCTATCCCGTTGAGGCCGCTGATCAGCGCCTGCGCGCGGTCGGCCTGGGCGATGCGCTGGCTGCGGTAGAGCGGCGCGGATCGGGGCAGGTACCAGCGCAGGGCGAAGGCGTACGCCGGGAGCGCGCAGGCTCCGGCCAGGCCGAGCCGCCAGTCCAGGCCGAACATGCCGAGCGTGGCGATGGCGACCAGGACGCCGGCCGAGAACACGGTGGGGATGGCCTGCCGGATGCCCTTGGAGAGCACGGCCACGTCGTCACCGACCCGGGAGAGCACATCGCCGCGGCCGACCTGTTCGACGCGGGCGCTCGGCATGCCGAGCACGGCCCGTACGGCGCTCTCCCTCAGCTGCGCGAGGAGCTCCGCACCGAGCCGTCCGATCAGGTACGTGGAGGCCGCGGTGGCCGCCGCGCCGAGGAGCGCGGCGGCCCCCATCAGCACCCCGACCGTGACGAGCACCGAGCGTGGTTCACCACCGACCACCCCGTCGACCACCCGGCCCAGCAGGAGCACCGGGACCACCTGGAGGGCCGCGCCGGCCACGGTGGTGACCACGGTGGAGAAGGTCAGCCACGGGGCCCGGCGGCAGTGTGCCGCCACCCACCCGGTGGCCTCCCTCCCGGTCGCCGTACGCAGCTTCGTCGGGGCCGCGAGGGTGTCGGTGACTGTCACACCATCGCCAGTTCTCGGTGGGGGGAGGGCGGTTCGGGCGTCATCGCTACTTGGCCGCCTTGACCAGCTCGTCGATCGCGTACGGCAGGGAGAGCAGCGTGCCCTGGGACATGGCGGCGCCGATCGCCGGGCCCTCGCTGTCCAGGAGGTAGGAGACCTTGTCGTTCTTGACGGCGGGCAGGTTGGCGAAGAGCTCGAACTTCTTGAGCGCCTCGGTGTCCGCCTTGTCGTTGATGACGAAGATACGGTCCACGTCGATCAGGTCGATGCGCTCGGGCGAGAGCTCGGTGGAGAACTTGCCGTCGGCGATCTTGTCGATCTCGGTCTGGTAGCCGAAGCCGGCACCGGTGACCAGCTGGCCGCGCACATCGGTGGAGGTGAACGGGTACACCGCGCCCTTGTACCAGGAGAGCGCGACGGCCTTCTGCTCGGCGAAGGCGGGATTGGCCTTCTTTGCCGCGTCCAGCTTGTCCTGGATGCCCTTCACCAGCTCCTTGCCCTCGGTCTCCTTGCCGAGCGCCTTGGCGATGTGGACCGCGTTGTCCTGCCAGGGAGCGCTGAAGGGCTCCTTCTCGGCCTTGGTGCGGCCGACGGTCGGCGCGATCTTGGAGAGCTTGTCGTAGGCGGCCTGGTCGACCTCGGAGTAGACCGCGATGATCAGGTCCGGGCGGAGGGAGGCGATCTTCTCGAAGTTGGGGCCCGCGTCGCCGTTGTTCATGACGACCTCGGGGCGGGTGTCGCCCCACTTGTCCTTGACCCAGGGCCACTGGGTGTTGATGTCGGGGGTCTGGCCCACCGGGTTCGGGTACTGGTCGACCATGCCGACGGGCTTGATGCCGAAGGCGAGAATGGCCTGGTCGTCCGTGTAGCCCACGGAGACGACGCGCTCAGGGGCCTTCTCGACCTTCGTGGATCCGAACGCGTGCTCCACCGTGACCGGGAACGCGCCGGCGTCGGCGGCCGGGGCGTCGTCGCTCTTCCTCGCCTCCGTGTCGGAACCGCATCCCGTGAGGAGGCCGACGCCGAAGGTCGCGACGGAGAGTGCCGCGGCCAGCCGCCGCCACGGCTGAGCGGGCGTCGTTCGATGGAGAAGCATCCGGAATCCCTTGCTGTCGCGCTGTCCACTGCGCCCCTGTATGAGGGCGAGCAAACCCTATCCCGCCAAGTGAGGCCAGCCTAGCCTTACTTGGAAAGTTTCCCTCGCCCGGGTCGAGTTGGCCGGATCACCAAGTCCGTTGATCCATGCCCTACTTCACCGGTGCGTCGCTCACCGGTTCGAGCCGGACGTGTGCACGTCCGATCGGCACGATGAGCGGCCGGTCGCCGACCGGGTCGTCGATCACCTTGGCCTGCAGCCCGAAGGCCTCGTGGAGCAGCTCGGCGGTGATCACGTCACGCGGATGACCCTGCGCCAGGATCGAACCCGCGCGCATCACGATGAGGTTGTCGCTGTAGCGCGTGGCGAGGTTGAGGTCGTGCAGCACCATGACGACGGTGCATCCGGACTCGTGCAGGTCGTCCACCAGGTCGAGCACGTCGATGGCGTGCGCGAGGTCCAGATAGGTGGTCGGCTCGTCCAGCAGCAGCAGGTCGGTGCCCTGGGCCAGGGTCATCGAGATCCAGACACGTTGACGCTGCCCGCCGGAGAGCGAGTCGACCGTACGGTCGGCCAGGTCGGCCACTCCGGTCATGGCCAGGGCGCGCTCGACCACACCGGCGTCGTCCGAGGACCACTGCCGCAGCCAGCTCTGGTGCGGATGCCGTCCCCGGGCCACCAGGTCGCCGACCGTGAGCCCCTCGGGCGCCACGGGCGCCTGCGGCAGCAGACCGAGCTTCTTGGCCACGTCCCGGGTCCGCAGCCGGGCGATGTCCTCGCCGTCCAGCACGACCGTCCCGCCGGCCGGTTTGAGCAGCCGCGTCAGCGTGCGCAACAGCGTCGATTTCCCACAGCCGTTGGGGCCGATGATCGTGGTGACGACGCCCGGCGGGATCTCCACGTCGAGGTCGTCGATGACCGCCCGACCGCCGTAGCCGACCGTGACGCCCCGCGCCGCCAGCCGGGAGACGGCCCCGGCGCCGGTCCGGGTCTCGGTGATGAACTGCGCGACCACAAGCACCCCTTGATTTAGGCTCACCTAACCTTATGGCCTCCAGCGGGAGTTCGCCTCAGGCCCTCGCGCAAGGATCACCGGCGGAGGTTCGCCCGTACCAGCAGATAGACGAGGAACGGGCCGCCGATCCCGGCGGTGACCACGCCGACCGGAAGGGTGACCGGAAGCGCCGTCCGCGCGATGAGGTCCGAACCGATCAGCAGCAGCGCGCCCAGCACGCCGGAGGCCACCATCGGCGGCGTCGGGCACCTCGCCAGCCGCATCGCCACCTGCGGCGCCACCAGCGCGACGAACGGTACGGGCCCTGCCGCGCTCACCGCGACCGCCGCCAGCAGCACCGCGCACAGCAGCAGCACGGCCCGCACCCTGGTGTGCCGGACGCCCAGTCCGGCGGCCACGTCGTCACCGAGGTGCATCGGCTTGAACTGGAACGCGGCGGCGGCCACCACGACGAGCAGGACCAGCGAGCCCCAGAACGCGATCTCGACCTCGTTCCAGGACCGGCCGTCCAGCGAACCGACCAGCCACGCCTGCGCCCGGGCCACATCCCTGATGTCGGCCGACACCAGCAGCCAGGTCGTGATCGCCTGCATCACGGCGCTCACCGAGATGCCGATGAGGATGAGCCGGAAGCCGTCGGCCCCGCGCCGCCACGCCAGGAAGTAGACCAGCAGCCCGGTGCCGAGCCCGCCCAGCAGCGCCGCCGCCGAGAGGCCGACCGAGCCGACGACCGCCGCGGCGGCCCCGCCCGACACCGTCACCAGGAAGACCGCGACGGCACTGGCTCCGCCGGTGATCCCGAGGATGTCGGGGCTGGCGAGCGGATTGCGCGCGACGGACTGCGTGATCGCGCCGGAGACGCCCAGCGCGATGCCCACGACGAGGCCGGCCAGCGCGCGCGGCATTCGCAGGTCCATCACGACGAACTCGTCGACCGGCTCGCCTTGACCGAGCAGCGTGGCGATCACCCGCGACAGGCCGATCGGGAAGTCCCCGACGGCGATGGAGAGGCAGAACACCAGGAAGGCGGCGGCCGCCAGCACCAGCGTGACCAGGACGAGCCAGGGCCGCCAGACGAACGACACCCGGCCGACCCGGATGCCTGGTGCCAGCGCGGCTTTCGTCCCTGTCCCGCTCACAGCCGTCCCGCTCATATCTGTTCTGCTCATGCGCTCTTGAACTTTCCTCGCCAGACGAGAACCGCGAAGAACGGGGCGCCGAGGAGGGCGACCACCACACCGGGCTCCAGCTCACCGGGACGTACCACCAGGCGCCCCACGATGTCGCAGACGAGCAGGACGACCGCGCCGAGCAGACCCGCGTACGGCACCAGCCAGCGGTAGTCGGGACCCGTCAGATACCGGGCCACATGGGCGACCATGAGCCCGAGAAAGGCGATCGGGCCGCACGCCGCCGTCGCCGCGCCCGCCAGCAGCGTGATGGCGACGATGCCGACGGCCCGGCTCAGCACGATGTTCACGCCCAGGCCGCGCGCCACGTCGTCGCCGAGGTTGAGCAGGTTGAGGGACGGCAGCGTGGACAGCGCCAGGACGAGCCCGACGCCGATGAACCCGCTCACCGGCCAGATGACGTCGAACCCGACCCCGGCCACGGAGCCCGCGTTCCAGAACCGCAGCGCGTTCAGCGACTTCTGGTCGGTCAGCGCGACCGCCGTGGTCATCGCCATGAGAAAGACCGTGATGCCCTGCCCGGCCAGCGCGAGCGTCAGCGGATTGCCCGCGCCCCTGCCGATGCTCGCCAGCCCGAAGACCACGACACCGGCGAGGGCCGCTCCCGCGAAGGCGAACCAGACGTACTGGAACGGGTCGGTGAAGCCGAAGACGGCGATCGCCGTCACCACGGCGAACGAGGCACCGGTGTTCACCCCCAACAGCCCTGTGTCGGCAATGGGGTTACGTGTGTATCCCTGGATCAGCGCACCGCCGACGCCCAACGCGATCCCCGCCACGATCGCGAGGACGGTCCGGGGCACCCGGACCGTCTCCACGATGAGCCTGATCTCGGTCAGCCGCTGATCGGCATCCGGCACGGCGAACAGCCCGTACCAGACCTCGGCGGGGCTGAGCGCCCGCGCTCCCACGGCCAACGACAGGGCCGCGGCGAGCGCGAGAACCGCGCCCAGCGTGCCCAAACCCACAACCCGCCCGCGACGGACCTCTGTTGCACCCCTGGGCACGGGGCGCTCGACTGCAGTCGTGCTCATATGGACGTACGTTATCCCTCTGGAGCCACCGGCCCTCATGGCCGGCCGGGCCGTGGAGGGCGCACCCGCTGCCGGGTGCGCCCGCAGGAGTGCTAGCCGACGGTCCGGCCCGTGCCGTCCGTTATGGGACGGGCCTCGTCGGAGGTGGACTTGACGCCGCGGTCGAGCAGGGAGTCCAGGATCTCGCCGACGCGTATCGCGGTGTTGGACAGCAGGGACGTCGTGATGCCGTGCGTGTGCTCCGTGCCGCCTTGCAGATAGATGCCGGCGCTCAGCGCGGGATCGGTGGCGATGCGGTAGTCGCGCTCGACCCGGATGCGGCCCTCGTCGTCGAGCAGGCAGCGGTCGGCGACCTCACCGAGGAGGCCCAGCGGGTCGGCGGGGCTGTAGCCGGTGGCGAAGACAACGATATCGGCGTCCAGAGGTGTCTCCTCGCCGGTGACGAGTGACTTGACGGTGGTGCGGACGCTGTCGGGCCGCTCCTCGACGGCGGTGACCCGGGAGACGTTGATGAAGCGCAGCCGCTCGGCGCCGAGGACCTTCTCCCGGTACATCTGCCGGTACAGGTCGTCGATCAAGTCGATGTCCACCACGGAGTAGTTGGTGTTCCCGTGATAGGCCATCAGCTGGCTCTTGACGCTGTCGGGCGCGGCGAAGTAGTCGTCGACCGCGCCGGGGTCGAAGATCCGGTTGGCGAAGCTGCTGTCGTCGGCCGGGCTGTAGCCGTAACGGGAGAAGACCGCGCAGACCTCGGCCTCGGGAAAGCGGCGGTGCAGGTAGGCGACGTTCTCGGCGGCGCTCTGCCCGGCGCCCACGACCACGAACCGCGAGGGCGAGGTGCCTTCCAGGCTGTCCACCTTGCGCAGCAGGTCGGAGTTGTGCCAGACCCGGTCGCCGCGCCGCACACCTTCCGGCAGGAGAGGCCGCAGCCCGGTACCGATGACGAGGTTGCGGGCCCGGTGCACTTCGAGGCCGCCGCCCGACCGGACGGTCACGTCCAGGTACTCCACGGTGCCGTCGTGGACGTACGGCGTCACGGAGACGACCTCGTGTCCGTAGGAGACCATGTCGTCGACCTTGGCCGCGGCCCACTCGAAGTAGTCGTGGAACTCCACGCGCAGCGGGAAGAGGTTCTTGTGGTTGATGAAGTCGATCAGCCGGCCTCTGCTCTGCAGATAGCAGAGGAAGCTGTACTCGCTGCTCGGGTTTCGGAGCGTCACCAGGTCTTTGAGGAACGAGACCTGCATCGTGGCGTCGTCGATCAGCATGCCTCGGTGCCAGCCGAAGCTCTGCTGCTGCTCGAAGAAGCGAGCGGTGACCGGCGCCTGCCCGCCGACGCGTGTGTTGTGCTCTCTGAGCGCGATCGCCATGGCCACATTGGAGGGGCCGAAGCCGATTCCGATGAGGTCGTGGACCAGTGGTGCGTCGCCAGGATGAACCTGTGACATGTCACTCCCATCGTGCGGGAAAGCCGCCTGTCAGGCGCGGGGGACGGTAGGGCGGACGGGCACGCCGACAGAGCGCGCCTACCCCAACTTAGGTGAGCCTAAGCTGATTCGATCGATGCTGTCGATAGGGCCAGGTAGAGATCCAGGGACTGACTCTCCGTCAACTGCGCCTCTGAGCAGCCGCGTTATCGAACAAGGTGAGCCATTAGTTACCGAATGTGACCCGCTCCCGTGCCACAGGCGCCGGTGCATCCTCGGCTTCAGGTAGGCCCTAGAGTGCGGGAGTGCCTTCGTACAGCATTGGCCAGGCCGCAGAGCTGCTGGCCGTGAGTCCGGAAACCGTCCGCCGCTGGGCGGACAGCGGTCACCTCGCGATGGACCGGGGCAGCTCGGGCAACCGGGTGATCGACGGCGTCGGCCTGGCGGCCTTCGCCACGGAACGGGCGGCGGGCCTGCATCCGGTGCCCGACGGCGGAGTTCTGACGTCGGTACGGAACTCGTTCGCCGGGATCGTCACCGCGGTCACGATGGACGACATCGTGGCCCAGGTGGAGATCCAGTCAGGTCCGCACCGGCTCGTATCGCTGATCAGCCGCGAGTCCGTGGAGGAACTCGGCCTGGAGGTCGGCGTGCTGGCGACGGCACGGGTCAAGTCGACCAACGTACACATCGACCGTCCTGGCCATCAGGGCTGATTCACGCCACGATCGTTGCCCTGCGTGCACCAGCGCCTCGGGGGGTGAGTGGGAGGAAGAACGCCTCCGGTGGCTCACAGAAGCGAGGCTGAAGGCGCATATCACCTCGCAGAGACGATGCGACGGAACAGTTCCTGGGCATACCTCCCTGGCAGCCGCCTCGGAGAGGCGATACGTCCGCGACGTCTACCGACCGGCGCGCTCCCGTGCACGCCAGGGTTTCCGGACAGCTTCGGGATGTGAGTGGAGCCACGCCTTTTGACGTTTGACAGGAAATTCTTCACGAAGTTGACGCCTCTTCATCAAAAGCTCCTGCGGTGATCCCGTTTCGTCACCTGAACAGCAAGATCAACTTGGTTGAACCCTGCATCGCCCACTTCACCTTGTCCGTATGACGGCCAACCACCCCACCGCGACTACGCCCTCCCGCGCATGTGGCTGTAGGCATATTCCAGAACGGCATGCCGGACGCTCCGACCCTGACCGAGTCGGGCGGCACCGGCCGTGACATGCCGTCATTCGTGGGGTTTCCGAGGGTGCCTGCCTTCGATCCCCGTTCACCTGTCGCCTTGCCTGGGGGTCTTTTCCCATGTCTCAACTCACCCGTCGTCGCGCCCTCGGGGCTGCCGCGACCGCTCTGACCGGCCTCGTTCTGACCGGCTTCGCGCGGACGGCAGGGGCCTCGTCCGATCCCCGGACCGCGGACACGAAGCAGCACGAAGGGCACGCGGGGCACGAAGGACCGCAGCCGTTCCGCGAGACCTTCCGGGGACGCCTCATCGAAGGCGCGCCGGCGCACGACGGCGGGCACCACGGCGGCTACGCCGTGCGGATCGACGGCGAGGAACTGCATGTGATGCGGAACGCGGACAGCACGTGGGTCAGCGTCATCAACCACTACGAGACGTTCGCCACCCCGCGCGCGGTGGCCCGGGCCGCCGTGATCGAGCTCCAGGGCTCCGACCTCGTACCTCTGGCCTGACCAGCCCATCCGCACGCTGAACGTCTTTTGAACCGGGGAGCAACCTCATGACCGTCCGCAAGAACCAGGCGAGCCTGACCGCCGCCGAGAAGCGACGCTTCGTCGACGCGCTGCTGGAGCTCAAGCGCACCGGCCGGTACGACACCTTCGTGACCACGCACAACGCCTTCATCATGAGCGACACCGACAACGGCGACCGGGTGGGTCACCGGTCGCCGTCCTTCCTGCCCTGGCACCGCAGATTCCTCATACAGTTCGAGCAGGCGCTCCAGGCCATCGATCCTTCCGTCGCGCTGCCGTACTGGGACTGGACGGTGGACCGTACCGTCGCTGCCTCGCTCTGGGCACCCGACTTCCTCGGAGGCACCGGCCGCGCCAGGGACGGGCAGGTCGCCGAGGGGCCGTTCGCGGTGAGTGGCGGCAGATGGCCGGTCACGGTGACGGTCGACGGGCGCGGCTTCCTCCGTCGCGCGCTCGGCTCCGGCGTACCGCAGTTGCCGACCCGCTCGGAGGTCGACGCGGTCCTCGCCATGCCCACCTACGACTCCGCGCCCTGGAACAGCGCGTCGGACGGATTCCGCAACCACCTCGAAGGCTGGCGCGGCGTCAATCTCCACAACCGGGTCCATGTGTGGGTCGGAGGCCAGATGGCCACCGGCGCCTCACCCAACGACCCGGTCTTCTGGCTGCACCACGCGTTCATCGACCGGCTCTGGGCGCAGTGGCAGGCACGCCACCCCCGCTCCACCTACCTGCCTGGCGCGCGGACGAGGAACGTCGTGAGCGTCGATGACGCCATGCGGCCGTGGAACGACGTGACGCCTGCCGCCATGCTGGATCACACGGCGTACTACACCTTCGACACCATGGCGTAGCGCGGCGGCGGGTCATGGGCCGACCTGCGGGGATCCGTACGCCGTCACGCTGACGAGCACCGGAGTCCCGCCGCAGGTCGGCCCGTTAGGGTCGGGGGCATGACATCGACCCGTGACGGCGCCCTGGACGGCAGCGCCTTCGACTCGCTGCGCCGCGACGCCATGGCCGACCAGGAGGCCCTGCGCCGGGCCTACGAGCTCCCAGGCGCCGCGGCCGTGCGCAAGCAGATGACCGAACTCACCGAACAGACCCGGCGGTTGATCGGCTGTTCCTCGCTGGTCCTGGTCGCCAGCGCGGACGCCGACGGCAACTGTGACGTCTCTCCGCGCGGTGGCCCCGCCGGCTTCGTCTCGGTCCTGGACGCACGCACGGTGGCGATACCGGACGCGACCGGCAACAAGCGGCTGGACACCTTGCAGAACGTCATTGCCACCGGACGGGCCGGGCTGCTGTTCTTCATCCCGGGACGGACCACGACGCTCCGGGTGAACGGCCGGGCCTGCGTCTCCACTCGGCCGGAGCTGCTGTCGCAGCTGACCGCCGTGGGCAAGCCGCCGGTCAGCGCGCTGGTGGTGGGCATCGAGGAGGTCTATCCGCACTGCCCCAAGTCGCTTCTGCGCAGCGGCGCCTGGAAGCCGGAGCAGTGGCTGCCGGCCGACGCCCAGCCGACCTCGGCCGAGGTGACGCTGGCCCAGCTGCGGATGCCGGAACTGACGATCGCCGACATCGAGCGGGTGGAGGCGGAGTCGCTGAAGTACCGGTACGAGTAGCGGTCGGCGGCGCCCGGCGGAGGTGCCGTACGCAGTCCGTGGTTCGCGATCCGGTTCACGGGTGACATCGGTCAGGTCAGGTCAGGTCGCGGAAACCCCATCGACTGTCGCCCAGGTTCCGCAGGCCGATGCGGGCCGTCGGGTCGTGCTGGTCGTAGAGCAGGGCGTGGATGTCGGTGAGGACCGGGAAGGCCGCGGAGTAGTAGCCGTGGCCGAGCAGGGAGACGTCGATCGGAGCGGCGTCGATGACGTTCACTCCGGCCGGTGGCGGTGACATCGGCTGCCGGCCGGCGCGAGGACCGCGGTGGACGAGGGACGAGCTCTGCAACGCGAGATCGCGGGAGGAGGTGTACAGCGTCGTTCCCTCCGCGAGGTGCCGGAAGGCGTCCGCCTCGGAGGCGAAGAACGCGCTGTCAATGTCCGGTGCGGCCAGGATGAGCTGGCCCAGCTCGATGCCCTGCGTCCGGGTGGAGTTCTCGGCGGCGCGCATGGCGACCCGCTGCAGAGCCCGGCTGCCCATGCTGTGGGCGAGGAGGTGGACCTTCTTCGCGGACGACTCCCGGCAGAGGTCGGTGAGGAAGGCGCACAGGTGGCGCTCACTCAGTTGGACGGCGTCCTCGTCGGCGCTGTAGCCGCCTGCCGTGGCGCGCGAGGGCCAGCTGAAGAACGCGGTCACGCCGGGGATCTTGAGGTCCATGTGGAGTTGGGCGGCACGGACGGCGGCCTCTTCGAAGGTGGTCCGGTAGCCGTGTACGTAGACGAAGACGGCGCGCCGGTCGTTGAGCGTGGCGTCCAGTGCCTCCGCCATCCCGGCCAGGTAGGCGTCGCGGTCCAGCGGCCGGGAGCCGGTGAAGGTGAGTTCGCGCCGCGTGTCGGCACGGCCGAGCCGCCGGCGCGGGCGGCCGCCGATGGGCGCCGATGGGCGCCGACGCCGGAACGTCCACGGTGCAGCTTCCGAGGTGCAGTGTGGACGATGCGCGGCCGCTGAAGCCGCCGCCGTCACCGTTGCCGTGGTCGTCGAGTCGCGCGCGGTTGGTCCCGTACCAGACGGTCACCGTCTCGGAGCCCGAGTGCCGGCCTCGGCGGTAGGTCGTGGTCGGCCGGTCGTGCTGGTGGAGCCGGGGCTGGAGCTGCTCCGGAAGGTCTCCGGCCGCCACGTGTTCGCAGGCCCGGTCGAAAGCCGTAGCGGCCGGAACTCCCTCGCCGACCAGCGCGTACCACTGCTCCAGGAAGCTGTCGGCGGCGGTACGTCCGAGGCGCGAGGGCAGACCGATGACCAGCGGTCCGGCGGCGGCCAGCGCGCCGGCCTGGGACGGCTCGTAGCAGGAGTCGAGGAGGAGGATCTCCGGATGACCACCGGGCGGGAGGAGTGCGGTGGCCCAGGCGGCTCCGGCCGGGGCCGGACCTGCCAGGTCGCCCGACGCGCCCGGCCCCTCCCAGGCAAGGCCCCACCTCTCGCGCCTCCCGTCGTCGGCGCCGACCAGGTGGAGCACCGTGGCGCCGCCTGCCTCCGTGAGCGGCAGGGTGAGGCGGTCCGCGCGTACCAACCGGACCTGGTGGTCCGCGCCGGCCGCATGGCGGATCAGTTCCACCGAGAGCGTGCCGGCGTCCAGCTCGCACACGACGACGTTCATGCCAGGACACCCCAGTGCTCGTACGGCCCCCAGGTCAGCGGCGCGCCGGGCGCGGCCGTTCTCCGACGTCGCTGGGCCTGGTTGATGGCGTACGCGGGATCCTCCGGGAAGCCCTGCGCGTAGAAGTCGAGCGCGATGTCGGCGGCACTGTCGTCCTCGGCCGGCCACAGCGTGGCGACGACGTGCCGGCAGCCCGCCGAGCGGAACGCGGCGGCAAGGTGCACCGGCTCGTCCGAACGGCCGTCGTCGGGCGCCGCCGTGTCGCAGGCCGAGAGGTAGGCCAGCCGGACGGCGGTCAGGCGCAGCCGCGAGATCGCTGTGACGTCGAGGTCGCCGTCGGCCAGCTCCAAGGCGCCGGAGAGCGGGTCGTCCGGGTCGCTGTAGCCGTGGAGCGCGATGTGCGCCGTCGAGCAGTGCGGCAGCGCGTCCACCACGTTGTCGACCGTGGCCGGCACGGGACGGGTCACGCGGTCGGTTCCGAAGAGCTGTTGCAGCGCGTCGGCCTCCCGTTCGGTCCCTTCGAGGCCGGGTCCTTCGCTGATGACGAGGATCCTCTCCTGGGAGGCCACGGCCTCGCCGGCCGGGGCACGGAGTCCGCGCAGGGTCGCCGCGTACGAGGAGATCACGCGCTCCAGCAGATCGCCCGGAGCGTGCTCGCCGGCGGCGTGCAGCGGCAGGGCCGTCAGCGCTCCGGTCGGGATCCAGTGGACGCGGGACACCGGGCCGGTGGCGGCGAGCACAGGTCCGGCCACGGTCTGGAACAGCCGGTGGGTCACGGTGTCGAACGTCTCGCCGAAGCGGCGTTCCGCCGCCGCGCGCCCGGCGTCCGAGCTGTCCGCCACCGCGTCGATCACCCGCCGCAGGTCGCGGGCGTGCGCTCCGGTCTCCTCGTGGATCAGGAGCGGAAGCGGTACGTGGACGGCGGCTCCGCGACGGATGACCACGGCGTCGCAGCGCAGCCGGCTGCTGTTCACGACGATGACCGGTGTGTCCGTGGCGGCGCCGTCGCTCTCGATGGCGGTGAGCAGGTCGTCGACCGGCGTGGGACGGAGGAACGTGTCGAATCCCGGGATCGCGCGGATACGCTCGATCGTCGCGTCCCACGCGTTCCCGACCGCGTGCAGGTCCTCGGCTTCGATGCCGCCTAGGCCCGGCATCGAAGCCGAGGCCGTGCGTCTCCGGTCCAGGCGGTGCCTCGCCCACACGAAATCGTCCGCCAACTTCGGTTCCCGCGTCCGCAGTTCGTCCAGGAGCGGGATGTCGTCGAGGAAGGTCTGCAGGAGGAGTCCGCGGCCGTTCTCGAGGAGTTGGAGCGCTCGGCCGGGATCGCCGCAGTGGAAGGCCGCGGCCGCCGCGTCGGAGGCGAGGCCGAGGAAGCGGCCCAACTCCCGTCCTCGGTCGGCGAGGTCGAGGTGTCCGGGCGCCACCTTGGGCAGTTGCTCCACGCCGATCGCGTAACTCGTGAGCGCGGCCGGCCAGTCCTGGACCTCGGCGGCCGCGTCACCGGCCGAGCGCGCGGCCTCGACGCGGACGCGCGGTGCGCCGCTCGGCGAGTGGGCCGCCTCTTCGAGGAGGCCGCGCGCCTCGGCGAGCAGGCCGCCGTCCGCCTGGTCCCCGGCTCGCCACCGTTCGACCAGGGCCGTGCCGAGGTTCAGCCGGAACAGGGCACTGTCGGGATGATCGGGCGGGGAGGCCGCGACTGCCGAGCGGAAGGAGGCGATGGCCGCCTCCAGCCGGGCCGGGTCGGGGTCGCGGGCGTAGCCGTCCTGGTGCAGGGTGCCGAGCAGCGACAGATAGCGCTGCCGGTCGACGTGGGACTCGGCCGCCGCCCGGTCCGCCAGTTCAGCGGCCGCGATCGCGTCCTGGAGGTCGGCTGCGGTACCGCGCCGCAGAAACCGGGCGTGCAGGGCCACGGCCAGGTTCGAGGCGCTCTGGTGGAAGAAGATCCTGGACTCGCCGGTGCCCGCGAGGATGTGGCGGAAGTGCTCGATCGCCTCGTTCAACGCATGGGACTCCGGATCCCGTTCGTGCAGGGACCACAGGGTGAGGCCGAGGTTGTTGCTGTACAGGCGGTGGTCGGAGGAGTCGGTGTCGGTCCGGTCCACCGCCGTCCGGGCCGCGTCGACCGCCTCCCGGAGCACGGCGAGGTCGCCCGTACGCTCGTACCGTGTCCACAGCGCGAGCGCGAGGTTGGAGTGGTGCGGCGCCTGCCGGCCGTGATCCGGTGCGAGGCGTGCGACGGCCCGGCGGAGCCAGGCTATGGACTCGTCGAGTACGGCGAGTTGGCCGTGGGCCTCGTACACCATGCGGAGCGCGAGGCTGAGGCTGCTCATCTCGATGTCCTTGCTCGGAACCTCGTCGTCGACGGCGTGCACGGCATCCCGGCTCACCTCCACCGCCTCGGTGAGCGCTGCCAGGTCACCCGTGCTCTCGTACGTCATACGGAGCGCGAGTCCGAGGTGGGCCAGGTGCGGGCCACGGCGCGGGTGGGCCTCCGGGGTGATCACCAGCGAGGCCCGGCCCACCGTCACGCTCTCGGCCAGCGCCTTCGGATCGGACGCCAGCTCGTAGCGGTCCTGGAGCGCGGTGCTCAGCGCCGACAGCACCCGGGCCCGCAGGTCCTGGTCCACCGAGGCCGAGCCCGAGACCTCGCGCATGAGGCCGATCGACTCGTCGAGGGCCGCGAGGTCGTCCATCTCCGCCGCGTACTTCTGCAGGGCGAGCGCGAGGTTGGACGCGTAGCCGTCGTCCGTCGACCCCTCGCGCAGGCCGCCTCGGAGCACGTCGATCGACTGGCGCAGGATGCCGAGGTCGTAGGTCTGGTCGTAGAGGCGGCTCAGCGCGAGCCCGAGATTGCCACCGTAGAGGTAGCGGTCCGCCGGGGAGGCGGTGGCGTGGGCGGTACGTAACAGGTCGACGGCCAGAGCCAGTTGGGCGACATCGCCGGTACGGTCGAACTCGTCCCAGTGTGAGAGCGCGCGCTCGTAGTCGTTCATATGCCGCAGCAGCATAGAGCGCGGCGCGGGAGCGCACTGCCGTTTTGGGCGTCATGCCAGCTGCGCGAGCATCACAGAGGCCGAGCCGCAGAGGCCGCCAGGAGACTCACCGGACCGCGCTGCCGGGCCGGAACAGCGTACGCGCCAGAGTGTTGACGGTGCACACATCGCACGTTACCTTCAGGTGGACGCCGCCGACCTGACCGCGAGGGCCGCGCAACCCGGCTTCAGGCTCGCGGAGTTGCGGCCCACCCCCTCCCACCCAGGAGAAAAAGCCGCATATGGACTCTCCCCTCGCCACCGTCCTGCTCCCGCTCGCCCTCGCCGTCATCATGTTCGGACTGGGCCTGTCCCTGACCGCCGACGACTTCCGCCGGGTGCGGCGGCATCCACGCGCCGTCGTCGTAGCGCTGCTCTGCCAGGCACTGCTCCTGCCCGCCGTGTGCTTCGGCCTGGTCATCGCCTTCGACCTCTCCCCCGTACTCGCCGTCGGCATGATGCTGCTGGCCGCCTCTCCCGGTGGGACGACGGCCAACCTCTTCAGCCACCTCTTCGGCGGTGATGTGGCCCTGAACGTCACGCTCACCGCGATCAACGCGGTGGTGGCCGTCGTGACGCTGCCGATCATCACCAACCTCGCCCTGCTCCACTTCGAGCCGGGCATCGGGCAGGACGGCCTGGGGCTGCAGTTCGGCAAGGTGCTCCAGGTCTTCGCGCTGGTGCTCGCGCCGGTGGTGATCGGGCTGATCGTGCGCCGGCGATCGGAGACGTTCGCGCGGCGCATGGACCGTCCGGTGCGCAACCTGTCGGTCGTCGTCCTCATCGCGGTGATCGCCGGCGCCGTACTCGCCGAGCGGAGCAACATCGCCGACCACCTCGTGGACGCGGGGCCGGTGGCGCTGCTCTTCTGTGTGCTGAGCCTGGCCACGGGATACTTCGTGCCGCGCCTGGCGCGCGTCGGCGAACGGCAGGCGATCGCCTGTTCCATGGAGATCGGCGTGCACAACAGCGCGGTCGCCATGACGCTGGCGATCAGCGTCCTCGGCAGCGTCGGCCTGGCCGTGCCGGCGGCCGTCTACGGGGTGCTCGCCTATCCCGTCGCGGCGCTCGCCGGCCTGCTGATGACCCGTCTCGGCAGCCGGCGCCTCACCGAGGAGGCCGCGCCGGTGGGCTGACCGGAGGCGCGCCCGGGTCCGGAGGTCCCGGGCGCGCCCGTCCTGTCCGACGTGTCAGTCGTTCACCAGCAGGATTTTTCCGGTGTGCCCGCCGGCCTCCATGCGCCGGTGGGCCTCGGCGGCCTCCTCCATGGGCAGCCGGTCCTCGACGAGCAGCCGTACGGATCCGTTCTCGATCATCGGCCAGACGTGGCGCCGGACTTCGGCGACGATGGCGGCCTTCTGCTCCTTGGACCGGGTCCGCAGCGTGGTGCCGTACACGGAGAGGCGCTTGAAGACCAGGTCGGCCAGGTTGAGCCTGCCGTCGAGGCCGTTCTGCAGGCCGATGACGACCAGACGGCCGTCGGCGGCCAGTGAGCCGAGGTTGCGTTCGAGGTAGTCGCCGCCGATGACGTCCAGGACGACGTCGTACGGGCCCTGCTCGGTGAAGTCCTCGGAACGGTGGTCGACGGCCACATCGGCGCCCAACTCCCGTGCACGCGCCACCTTTTCCGGACCACCGACCGTGGTGACGACACGGGCGCCGAGCGCCTTCGCGACCTGGATCGCGATGGATCCCACGCCGCCGAGCCCGCCGTGCACCAGAAGGGTCTCTCCTTCCTTCAGCCCCGCCGTCATGACCAGGTTGGACCACACCGTGGCGGTCACCTCCGGCAGCCCCGCCGCCTCGACCAGCCCGGTCCCCTCGGGAACCGGCAGCAGCTGCCCGACAGGAACGGCGACCTTCTGCGCGTAACCGCCTCCGGTCAGCAAGGCGCAGACCTCGTCGCCCACCTGCCACTCGGTGACCCCCTCACCGAGAGCGCTGAGGCGGCCCGAGACTTCGAGACCCGGGTACGGCGAGGTGCCCGGCGCCAGCGGGTAGAGCCCCATGCGCTGCATGACGTCCGCCCGGTTCAGGGCACTGGCCACCACATCGACGACCACCTCACCGGCGGCGGGCGAGGGATCCTCGACCTCGGCCCACTCCAGAACCTCGGGACCACCCGGCTCCTTGATCGATACGGCCTTCATGACGCTTCCCTTCCAGGCGGATGCTGACGCGAATGTTTACAGTACATACATTAGATTGCGGAGTATGCAGCGTCAACATAACGAGGTCCACCCTCGCGGCGTGGGACGCGGCCCACACCGGTCGATGTTCACGGTGATTACATTCATCAGTTAATGTGAGTGGTGTACACATCCTAGGTGATCAAGAAGGAAGAGAGAATCCGTATGACCAGCGAGCTGTTCTCACCGCTGCGCCTGCGCTCCGGGCAGGTCCTGACGAACCGGATCGCCAAGGCGGCCATGGAGGAGAACCTGGCCGACGCCGGCCAGCTGCCCGACGACCAGTTGTTCACGCTCTACCGGCGCTGGGCGGCCGGCGGCACCGGACTGCTGATCACCGGCAACGTCATGGTCCACGCCGAGGCGCTGACCGGTCCCGCCGGTGTCGTACTCGACGAGAACGCGCCGCTGGAGCCGTTCACCGAGTGGGCCGAGGCCGGCAGGGCCGGCGGCGGCGCGATGTGGATGCAGATCAACCATCCCGGCCGCCAGGTCGCCTCCGGCATGCCCGGTGTCGTCTGGGGCCCGTCCGACATCGGCGTCGACCTCGGCAGGCACAGCAGTCGGTTCGGCCGGCCCACCGCCATGACCGCGCAGCAGATCGAGGAGACCGTGGCCCGGTACGCGGTGACCGCGCGCCGCGCCGAGGAGGCCGGCTTCGACGGGGTCGAGTTCCATGCCGCGCACGGCTATCTGCTGTCTCAGTTCCTCTCTCCTCTGGTCAACAAGCGCACCGACCACTGGGGCGGATCCCTGGAGAACCGCGCGCGGATGCTGCTCGACATCGTCGCCGTCGTACGGGCCGCCGTCTCACCGTCGTTCGCGGTCGCCGTCAAGCTCAACTCCGCCGACTTCCAGCGCGGCGGATTCGACGCCGACGACGCCCGCCAGGTCATCGAGATGCTCGAACCGCTCGGCGTCGACCTGGTCGAGCTCTCCGGCGGCAGCTACGAGCGCCCGGCCATGACCGGCCGTTCCACCGACACGCGGGCCCAGGCCCGCGAGGCGTACTTCCTGGATCTGGCCAGGGACCTGGTGAAGACCAGCCCGCTCCCCTTGATGCTCACCGGCGGCATCACCCGGCGCCGGACCGCCGAGCAGGTTCTCGACAGCGGCGTGGCGGTCGTCGGCATGGGCACCGCGCTCGCCGTCACCCCCGATCTGCCTCACCGCTGGCGCCGGGGCGACGAGGCGGACCGGCAGATGCGGCCGGTGGCCTGGTCCGACAAGACCCTCGCCTCCGCCGCCGGCATGGCCCAGGTCCGCCACCAGATGCGCCGCCTCGCCCGTGGCAGCAGCCCCAGGCCCGGTACACATCCAGCGATCGCACTGCTCTCCGAACAGCGCAGGCAGCGCACGGCCCTGCGCCGCTACCGGACCTGGCTGTCGAAGTCCCGCAGCCCGGCCTGAGCAGCGCCGAACCCTGGACGAACAGCAGAATCACCACCTCCTTGTCGACACTGCGAACATCGAACTCCACCACTATGTATGCGCCACTAACATGAGAGGAAGCCACCCATGCCTTCTCCGCAGAAGGACAACGACACCGTCAAGGTCGACCTCGGAGGCCGCGAGGTCACGGTCCCCGAGGGCGGTCTCTACGACCGGTACCGGATGGACCCCGACCTCGACGTGATCGCCCGCGACCCGCGCGTCAGCGGCGTGGACTTCTTCCGGCAGCTGCCCAAGATCAAGGTCCACTCCGCGATCGGCCCCACGCTCACCCCGAACTTCTACTACACGGTCTCCACCGCCCGGCTGACGATGCTCGCGCCGTCCCGAGCGATCCGCGCCCGGCTGCCCGAGGAGCTGGCACCGCTCGAACTCACCCCGGGCCTCGGGCTGGTCTCGGTGATGTTCTTCCGGTACGAGGTGTGCGACATCGACTTCTACACGGAGGCCGCCGTCGGCATCGCCGTCAAGCCGGCCCGCCACGGGAAGCTCGGCTTCTTCGACCTCGTCTCCGGCCTCAAGAACGAGCACCTCGACTCCTATGTGCTCTCCCTGCCCGTGAGCACGGAGATCGCGCAGGCCCGCGGCCATGACGGCTACGGCTTCCCGAAGTGGGTCACCGGCCTCGATGTCGACATCGACGACAACCGCACGACCGCCCGCGTGGCCAACGATTCCGGCGGAGTCGACCTGGCGCTCTCGGCCGCCACACCGAAGCAGACCGCGTACCCGAGCGGCAAGCGCGTCTCCTCTCTCACCTCGTACACGTCGATCGCCGGCGCCTGGCACTCCACTCTCAGCCAGACCAACGTGCTCAACGCCGGTACGACGCGCGGCAGGAGCGGTATCGACCTTCAGGTCGGCGAAGGCCGCATGGCGGACGACCTGCGCTCGCTCAAGCCGAAGCGGACCATCCAGTTCGACGTGATGACCGAGGGTCAGCTCGCCCTGCACATGCCGGTGCCCACCTCGGTCCCGCGCCGGAACAAGTGAGCGACCCGGATCACGTACCGAAGGAGTTTTGCCATGGCCACCGACCACGCAACCCGTCCCACCACCGCCCACACCGCCGCCGCGCTTCCCGCGTCCATCACTCCGGCCCTGCTGAGGCGGCTGACCGCACAGGTCTCCGCCGGACCGGACGCCGTACGGGTCACCACCAGCGCTCCGTACACCGGCATCCCGCTGGCCGGCCTCCCGGTCTCGACGCCCGACGACGTCGAGGCCGCGTTCGCCCGCGCCCGGATCGCGCAGAGGACCTGGGCCGCCACGCCTCTGAGCGAGCGCAAGAGGGTCCTGCTCCGCTACCACGACCTGGTCCTGGCCCGTCAGGACGAGGCGCTGGACCTGATGCAGGCCGAGAACGGCAAGACCCGCCGGGACGCGTTCCTGGAAGTCGCCGACATCGGCATCGTCTCGCGGTACTACGCCCGCAACGCCGCCAAGTACCTCAGTCCCAAGCGCCGCCGCGGTGCGATCCCGCTGCTCACGCACACCACCGAACTGCGCCATCCCAAGGGCGTCGTCACCGTCATCTCGCCCTGGAACTACCCGCTCAGCATGGCGGCCGGCGACACCATCGCCGCGCTGATGGCCGGCAACGCCGTCGTCCAGAAGCCCGACACCCAGACCGCGCTCACCGCGCTGTGGTCCATGGACCTCATGTACGAGGCCGGACTCCCCCAAGACGTCTGGCAGATGGTCATCGGCCGCGGCAGCTCCGTCGGCGGTCCGCTGATGGACAACGCCGACTACATGATGTTCACCGGCTCCACCGCAAGCGGCCGCGAGATCGCCGCCAAGGCGGGCCGACGCCTCATCGGCGCCTCACTCGAACTCGGCGGCAAGAACCCCATGATCGTCCTCGCCGACGCCGACATCGAGAAGGCGGCGGAAGGCGCCGTCGCCGCCTGCTTCCCGTCCGCCGGTCAGCTGTGCGTCTCCGTCGAGCGGCTGTACGTCGCCGAGTCCATCCGCGACGAGTTCACCGCCGCGTTCACGGCCCGCGCGAAAAGGCTCAAGATCGGCGCCGCGTACGACTACAGCATGGACGTCGGCAGCCTCACCACCGACGCCCAGCTCAGGACCGTCACCGAACACGTCGACGACGCCGTCGCCAAGGGCGCGACCGTCCTTGCCGGCGGCACGGCGCGGCCCGACCTCGGCCCGCTCTTCTACGAGCCGACCGTCCTCACCGACGTCACGCCCGACATGACGCTGTACGACCACGAGACCTTCGGCCCGGTCGTCTCGGTCTACACCTACCGGGACGAGAACGAGGCCGTCGCGCTGGCCAACGCCACCTCCTACGGCCTCAACGCCGGCGTCTGGTCCCGCGACGGCGCCCGGGGCCGGGCCGTCGCCGCCCGCGTGCACGCCGGAACCGTCAACGTCAACGAGGCCTTCGCGGCCGCGTGGGGAAGCGTCGACGCGCCGATGGGCGGCATGGGCGACTCCGGACTCGGCCGACGCCACGGCGCCGACGGCATCCTCAAGTACACCGAGCCCCAGACCGTCGCCCACCAGCGCATCCAGGGCTTCACCCCGCCCGCCCGCATCAGCCCCGAGACCTGGGCAGCCCTCCTGACCGGAGCGCTCAAGTTCCTCAAGGCGGCCGGCGTCCGCTGAACGGCGGAAAACCCGACCGAACAGCACGAGGAGAGGCGGCCCGCCCACCCGGCAGGCCGCCCGGTTTCCTCTTCCTTCTCGATCACCTAAGATGTATACAACGTTCACATCAGGGAGGAGATGTGGACATGGCCAACATAAGGAGCTCGGCCCATGCCCCGGACCAGCACGTACCACCACGGCGATCTCCGCGCCGCCTGCCTTCGTGCCGCGCGCGAGCTCCTGGAGGAGGACGGCAGCGCCGGTCTCTCACTGCGCGCGGTGGCCCGGCGCGCCGGTGTGTCGGCGACGGCTCCTTACCGCCACTACGCCGACCGCGAGGCGCTCGTCTCGGCGGTGGCGGCCGAGGGGTACCGCGAGCTCGCCGGATCCCTGGCGCAGGCCCATCCCGCGCCGTCGACGCCCGATGAACTCGCCGCCGTCGCCGTGGCCTACGTACGGTTCGCGCTGGAGCATCCGGCCCTGTTCCGGGCGATGTTCGCGGAGCCGTGCGACCCGACCAGCGAGGAGCGGGTCGCCGCGACCCAGGCGATATCGCAGTACGTCCGCACCATCGTCGCCGCCACCTTCCCCGGCGTGGACGCGGACGCGCTGTCGACCACGGTCTGGGCCCTCGTCCACGGCCTCGCGTTCCTGCACCTCGACGGCAAACTCGACTCCTCCACCCCCGAAGTCGTCGCCGCGCAGGTGAACGGAGCCGTCCACGCGCTGTTCAACGCCTCTCCGGCGATGTCCCGTACGGCGGCGGCCGCCCGGCCGACGGCCTGAGAGGCGGGCTTCGGCTGCCTGCCGGAGAAGCCGGCCGTCGCGGCCGTCAGCTCGGCCTCTGCCGTCAGCTGCCCTGGCCGTCGGCGGCGATGAAGTTCGCGTACTCCTCGATGCGGTTGATCTGTCCGGCGTCGTCGAAGCCGAAGTAGACAGCGGCGTGGACCTCATCACGCACGCCGTTGGCGGCGGGCGGCCCAGACGGTGCGCTCGGTGCGTACGGCGAGATCGTCGCGGTGCAGGACACTGTTCGGGCTGCCGGTGTCCAGGAGCTCGTCGAGCGCGATGAGGTCCTCGGGGCTGAGGACGGGCGCGGCGACGCCGCGGATGCGCTGCAAGGTGCCGTAGGCGTACCGGCCGATCGTTTCGCTGCGCTCGCCTTGGATGTCGACGGAGATGGTGCGCCGGTCCGTGACGGTGAAGCCGGCGGCGGTCAGCAACGGGCCCCAGTCGGCGCCGCGGTGCGGCACGTGCTCGGCGTGGAAGCTGTCGGTCGCGGCATGGGCGCGCTCTTCGAGTCCGGGGCGGCCCTCCGGAGCGCCGGCGGGCAGGAAGCGGGGGAAGCCCGCGAGTTCGACGACGGCGAACAGGCCGTCGTGGGAGAGCAGATCGTGGACGTTGGCCAGGGCGCGGTCGGGGCGGGCCATGTGGTGCATCGAGGCCGAGGCCCAGACGAGATCCGGTGTGCCGAGGTCGGGCCAGTGGTGGGCGTCGAGGTCGGCCTGCACGGTCCGTACGCGGTCCTCGGCTCCGCGGGCGCATGCCTTCTCGCGCAGGAGCTGGAGGTGTCCGGCCGAGGTGTCGACGGCGGTGACGTGTGCGTCCGGGAAGCGTTCGAGGAGCGCGAAGGTGCCCGCTCCGGTACCGCAGCCCAGGTCCACGATCTGCCGCGGCTCGCCCGTCAGAGGCAGCCAGGCGGTGATGGACGCCACGTGCTCGGCGAGCACTTCGGCGTCGAGGTCCAGGATCTCCGCCTGACCGCCGTGGCCGTGGTCGAGGTGGTGGGCCTTTTCGCCCTGGTGAGAGGTGTGCTGGTGCGTTCGGGTCATGGCACCACCGTAGGTCCGCGATGCGCCTACCGCACGGTTCCTTGCCAGAAGCGCAAGAAGGCGGCCTGGTGCGCTGCCCGTCGCGCAAAGCCTCGGCAGACCCCCGCCGCCGGGCTCTAGTCGCCCAGACCCTGCATGCCTCCGCAGTCGGCTTCCGTGCCGTCGGCACCGGCGCCCTTCTGGTGGCCGCGGCGGGCGTCGCGGTCGAAGATGCCCAGGATCTCGCACGGTCCGCCTTCGGCCCCGATGGCGTGCGGCATCATCGTGGGGAACTCGGCCGCCTGGTTGGTCTCGACGCGGAAGCGCCGGTGGCCGAGCATCAGGACGGCGGTGCCGGACAGCACGACGAGCCATTCGCGGCCGGGATGGGCGCGCATACGGGACGGGTTGTCGGGCGGGGGCTCGGTCATCCGCTGACGCATCACGCTCATGCCGGGGTCACCCTTCACGGGCCAGCGCATCAGCCCGTGAGCGCCGTCGATCATCGGACTGATGACGACGTCGTCCGCCGCGTTCTCGACGAGCTGGTCCAAGGTGGTGTCCAGAGCGCGCGCGAGGATGACGAGCTGGTCCAGCGCGAGACGTCGCTGACCGTTCTCGATACGGCTCAGCGAGGACTGGCTGAGGTTGGCCCGGGAGGCCAGTTCCTCCAGGGACCAGCCCTGCGCGACGCGCAGAGCGCGGATCCGCTTGCGTACGAGGCTGTCCAACTGCCCATCTCCTTGCGTCATAGGCAACATGGTATGCCCTTGGTGCAATGCGGCGTTAGCGTCGTGGCCAGATGGTCCGGTACGGAGGGCCATGTACGACGAAAGGGCGCGGCATGTCTGCGCAGATGTCCCACGACGCGAGCGACGCTCTGAGCGGCACGACCGTGGATGTGGTGGTGATCGGCGGTGGCGCCGCCGGCCTGAACGGTGCGCTGATGCTCGCGCGCTCGCGCCGCTCGGTGGTCGTCATCGACAGCGGCACCCCGCGCAACGCTCCCGCCGACGCCATGCACGGCTTCATCGTCCTGGACGGCACCTCGCCCGCGGAAATCCTCCGGCGCGGCCGGGAGCAGGTACGGGCGTACGGCGGCCGGGTCGTCTTCGGCGAGGTGGTCTCCGCCGCGCCTGCCGACGCGTCGCCCGACGGCGACCCGCGGTTCACGCTCACCCTGGCCGACGGCCGCACGGTGACGGCGCGCCGGGTGCTGGTGGCCACCGGCCTGCGCGACGAGCTGCCCGACGTACCGGGCCTGGCCGCCCACTGGGGCCACAGTGCCGTGCACTGCCCCTACTGCCACGGCTATGAGGTCCGCGACGAACCGATCGGCATCCTCGCCACCGGCCCCGCCTCGGTCCACCACGCCTGGCTCTTCCGTCAACTCACCGACGACCTGGTCTACTTCACCCGAGGCACCGAGCTGGACGCCGATACCCGTGCCCGCTTCGCCGCCCGGTCCATCCGCGTGCTCGAAGCCCAGGTCAGCGCCATCGTCGACGACGAGGACGGTGCCTTGGCCGGCGTACGCCTGGACGACGGCACCGTGGTGGAGCGGCGCGTCCTGGCCGTGGCCACGCGGCTGGAGGCCCGCACCGAAGGGTTGGAGGGCCTGGACCTGCCGGTCGAGGAGCTGCCCGACGCCATGGGCCACCGCTTCGCCTCCGCCATGGCCGGCACCACCGAGGTGCCGGGTGTGTGGGTGGCGGGCAACGCCTCCGACCTCACCGCCCAGGTCGGCGCCTCCGCGGCGGCCGGAGCCCTGGCCGGCTCCCACATCAACGCCCTGCTGGCCACCGCGGACACCGACGCCGCGCTCGCCGAGGCCGCGCGCACGACCACCCGCTGACCACCTCCTGGCCCTTCTCTGACACAGCGGCCCCGCTGCTGGGACGAGGAGGCAACGCCCGCGAAGGCCGTGCTCAAGGAGAACGTCGCCGCTCGCTGACCTCGCAGGACCCCGGCCCCGCGGCCGGAGTGCGAGCACCGTCGTGTGACGGCCGGCCGCTGAGTGCACCATGGCTTTCGGATGCGCCCAGCGGCCCCGCCGCTCCCGGTCACGGCCCATCGCTCCCATCACCTGCGGGAGCAGCACCCATGAGTACCTTCGAGTCGACCGCCGAGACCTTCGACGAGGACGTCTCCGGCGGTCGCGCGGTGCCGGACGGCCGCCGGCGCTGGATGTGCTGATATCCCGGATGCGAGGGATCATCGGAGCATGAGTGGTGGTGATCCACTGGTGCCGTCCGGACAGTGGGGCAGGCGGAGACGGTCAGGACCGGCAGCAAAGGACGCTGCGCCGCCGGCCCGGCCCTCGGGCTCGCCGGCCCGGCGGCGCAGGGGACAGCCGTGAACGAGGAGCGTCTCCTCAAGCGGTACCAGGCGCTCATGGGGGCCGTGCCGCAGTCGGTGTGGGTGATGTCGCCAGGCGGTGTCGTCACCGTGTTGTCCGGCGGAGGAATCGCCGAGAGGCTGTGGACTCCGGGCGCCGACACCTCGTGGATGGACGCCGTGCACCCCAAGGACCGGGACTGGTTCCGGCGGGCGTGGCGCAGGGCCACGCAGCAGCGGTCCCCTCTCGACACGATCGTCCGGGTGCGGCTCGACGGCGCCGCCGACCGCTTCCGTCACGTCAAGATCATCGCCGCGCCCGTCGTCGACGAGGTCGGTGAGGTGGAGTTCGTCGGAACTGCCACCGACGCCGAGGAGCACTGGCGCACCCGAATGCGGGAGAAGCTGCTGGCGCGCATGGCGGCGGTGCCCGCGGCCCGTGATCTTTCGGAGGCCTTTCTGACGACGGCGGCGGCCGTCGTGCCCGAACTCGCCGACGCCGTGGCCATCTTTCGCGTGGAGGAGGGCGTTCAGGCCGGAGGGCGGTCGTCCGGTGCACCGGCCGCGGCGTCGCCGGAGCGCGTGGGGCTTGCGCCCGGGCTGCCTTCCCTGCCTCCACTGGACTCCGGTTTTCTGCTGGGTCCGGTCGCCCGGCGGGCCATCGAGAGCCAGGAGGCCCGGCTGCTGGTCTTCGGGCCCGACGGGCCTCCCGGGGAGGGGCTCTCGGACGTTTCCCTCCGGTGGCTGCGGGAGGCCCACGCGACAGGCATGGCCTTGCTGCCCGTGGTGGTGGACGGCCGGACCGTCGCGCTGGCGACCATCGCGACCTGCCGGGGCAACCCTCCTCCGGACGAGGCCGACCTGTCCCTGCTGCGGGACGTCTTCCAGCAGATGAGCGGACCGCTGCGCCGGACGATGGAGCTGCAGAGCATCCGTGGCACGGCGCTCGCGCTGCAGCAGTCGTTCCTGGCTCCCCCGCCGTCCATCGACGGTCTCACGATCTCCGCGCTCTACCATCCGGCGGACTCGGCGGCGGAAGTCGGCGGGGACTGGTACGACGCCGTCCGGCTCTCCGCCGACGCCCTCGCTCTCTCCATCGGTGACATCGCGGGCCACGACCTCGACGCGGCCACGGCGATGGGACGGGTCAACAGCATCCTGAGAGGGCTCGCGTACGACAGCGGCCCGGCCGCCAGTCCGGCGGTCACCCTGAGCCGCCTCGACCGCATCGTGCAGGCGCTCGACAGCCCGTCGATGGTCACGGCGGTGCACGCGGTGATGCGCCGGCAGCCACACGGCGGCTGGCACATCGCCCTGTCCAACGCCGGCCACCCGCCGCCCCTGCTGATCCCGGCCGACGCACCGTCGCACTATCTGCACGGCCTCACGGCCCAGGATCCGCCCCTGTGCGTAACCGACTCCTTCCTCCGCACCACCCACCACGCAGACCTGCGTGAGGGCGACACCTTGATGTTCTACACCGACGGGCTGGTGGAGACGCCGGACACGGACATCGGTGACAACCTCCGGCGGCTGCGTGAACGCACCGACGCGCTGGCCCGCCGGAGCCCACCGCTGTCGTCCCTGATCCGCGGCCTGCTGCCGCCTCTGCACCACCGCCGGGACGACATCGCCATCATCGCCCTGCAGGCGCATCCGGACGCGTGAGCGCCCGTACCGAGAACCTCATCGTTTGCGCCCGGAACAGTGCCTCTATACCGTCGAGGAGGCCCGTCCTCGGACGAAAGAAGCTCCGCATGAATACGCCGAACGACCGTCAAGGCGGACTGACGACCTCACGGGCCCACTCCGCCCGGGTGTACGACTACATCCTGGGTGGCAAGGACCACTACCCCGTGGATGTGGAAGCGGGCGAAGCCATGTGCCGGCACTGGCCCGCCCTGCCCGTGCACATGCTGGAGAACCGCCGGTTCATGCACCGCGCTGCGCGTTTCCTGGCGGAGGACCGAGGCATCCGTCAGTTCCTCGACATCGGGACCGGTCTTCCGACGTCGCCGAACCTGCACGAGATCGTGCAGGAGGTGGCTCCGGACTGCCACGTGGTCTACGTCGACAACGACCCCATCGTTCTCGCTCACGCCCGTGCCCTGCTGCAGAGTTCACCCGAGGGCGCCACCGCCTACGTGGACGCGAACATGCACGACCCCGATGCCATCCTGGACAGTCCCGAGTTCCGCGATCTCATCGACCTGAACCGGCCCGTCGGTCTCATGGTGATCGGCATCATGCACTTCATCCTGCCCCCGGACGACCGGCGGCTGGTCCAACACCTGCTGGACCCGCTGCCCTCCGGCAGCTACCTGGCGATGACCATCGGCACCGCGGACTTCGCGCCCGAGGAGGTGGGCCGGGTGGCGGAGGAGTACCGGCAGCAGAACATGCCCATGGCTCTACGCGATCTCCGGACCGCCACCTCGTTCTTCGACGGTCTGGAGCTGCAGGAGCCAGGGGTCACCCAGGTGCACTCCTGGCGCCCGGGCCCGGAACAGAACGGCGTCGACGGCCGCGACATCGCCATGTACGGAGCGGTCGCCGGAAAGCCCTGAGTGTCGGCCCGGACCAGGTACCGATGTCACGGGATCGCCGGGCTCAGCCGCCCTGTCCCTCCAAGTCCGTTGCGGGACAGCCTTTGTGCTCCACGTCAGCTGCTGGGCGCGAAGAGTTCCAGAGCGATATCGTCCGGGTCGCGGAACTCCAGGATGTATCCCGCTCCGATGTCCTTGATCCCCTCGTGGGCCACGCCGAGCTCGTCGAGGTGACGCAGCGCCGTCTCCAGATCCGCCCGGCTGTCCACGGCGAAGCTGACATGGTCCAGCCCCACCCGGTCCTCGTCGAAGCGATCCGAGGCGACCGGACGCAGACCCAGGAGAGAGTCACCGAGTTGGTAGATCACCCCGCCGAAGAGGAAGGAGAGCTGCTCCCGGGTCGCACGGTCGGCGTCGGGAGGAAGGTCGAAGGCCACCGGCAGCCCGAGGACCGCGTCGTAGAAGGCACGAGAGCGCTCGATATCGGTGACGGTAAGACGCACATGGGCGAAAGCGCGGGGCTGGATCGTCATGACCTCATGCTGCACTCTCCAACCGCGTGACCGGCGGCTCAGCTCGCCGAGCGATCAGGCGAACCCCCGGTGCGGGTCCCGCACTCGTGCAGGGGCGAACGGGCCGAGCGGTGAGAAATCCTCTCGCAGACCAATCCACCACCCGTCCGGTGGCGAATGCCCATCGCGCGGTCGCTCGGAAGGAGCACCGCGCACAGCGGCACCATCGAAGATGGACGCCGCGCCTGTTCCCCGCGGTGACGGCCTGTGAGGAACAGCTGCTGCGGGACGCCACTCCTGGGGCGCCCCGCGGCAGCGATTGCCCTCCGAGCACGACGGCGAAGCGCGTCAGCTCTGGTTGAGAGGAAGGGCGACGTCGGTGACCTGGTGGTTCTTGGGGAAGGCGCCGATGTTCCGTGCCTGGCCGGTCAGGACGTCGACGTCGTAGAAGCGGTAGGCGCCGTTGACGCCGAGTGCGGCGAAGCCGTGGTTCATCCGGGTCCGGTGCGAGAAGTAGATGTCGAATCCGGCGTTCGGGCCGGCGTTGACCCCGAGGTTGCCGGTGGGGGCGAGGGTGCCGGAGTTGGCGGGCGACTGGAGTAAGTCCCGGTCGTTCGCCGTGTCGATGTCGAACAGGGACGTCGCGGTGTCGGCGTCGAGGTCGTTGTTCGTGTACGCGGCGCCGGTCACGCCCTTGGCCGTCGACGGAGGCGTCGTCGGGTTCGTCAGCGGGGTGTCGACGGTGGTGGTGCGCGGGGCGGCCGGGTCGTCGATCTTGTGGCGCAGGTTCTGGCCGGTGTCGCTGATGACGCGCAGGCGGTTCGCCGCCGGGTTGAAGTCGGCCCCGAAGAACTTGCCGGCCGGCGCCACGGTCAGCTGCGACACCTTGGTCGCCTTGGCGTTGCGGGTGTTCAGGGTGTAGATGCCGCCCTTATCGCCGACTCCGTACAGCTTGGTGTCCTGCACCCGGAAGTCGATGCCGACCAGTTCGGTGTCCTTCTCGAGGCCGCTGACCTTGCCCAGCTGCCACGGCTTGGAGGGCGCTCCGGTACGGAACTCCACCAGCCGCTGACCGGTGGTGAGGCCGATCACCGCGAGCCCGTCGTCTCCGGCCCTCCGGTCTCCCGGACCGGACCCGTCCTGTACGGCTCCTGTGGGCAGCGGACCGGCCGCCCACGCGCCTGTCGATGCCGGGACGACCATGGACACCGCTGCGGTCAGGGCCGCGACGAGAACTGCTTTGCGCATCTGTGTCTCCTACGAGGTGCGACTCCCGGCCATCGGGCGTCAAGAGCGACGAGAACCCGTGCGCACCCGGCCCGCCCGCCGCGCAGGCCCATCCAGCCCGCAGCCGCACGAGGGCCTCACCGACGTCCTGCCGCGGGTCGAAGCACGATGCCGCTGTACGCCCGTCGCCATGCCTCCTCACCCGGAGGCCAGGACTTCGTGGAACTCGCGGCGCGGGCACCACCCCGGCGGGTGACGGCCTCGGTGCTCCCCGGCGGGCAGCGCCTGGAGGTCTCCGATGCAGAAACCCGCAGCCGGAACGGCGATGGGGTACGAGACGTGAAGCAAACGGAGACCGGGGTACGGCGGAGACGTCCGGAGGCTGTCCAGCCGTCAGGAGGAGGAAGACAGGTCGCCCCAGTCGAGGCGGAGCACGGCCAGATCGTCGGAGTGCCGTCCGGCGTTCAGCCGGTGGGTTTCCTGGATGAGCCGGTCCACATGGGCGTCCGGGTCTGCCGGTGGCAGGCTCCCGATCAGTGCGAGGAGACCTTCCACGCCGAGTCGTTCGTGGTCTGCGCCGCTGAGGCCTTCGGTCAGGCCGTCCGTATAGAGGGTGAGGGCTCCGTCGGGCGGAAGCGGGACGGTGGTGGCGGGCCAGGAGCGAAGCCCTGGGACGATCCCGAGCGCGATGCCGTGTGCTGCGGTCACTTCATGAGTCCCGTCCACCGTGGTCATCAGGGGCTCGTGGTGGCCGGCGAGATGGAAGGTGAGGGTGGCGGCCCGCTGGTCCAGGGTGAGAAGGGTGCAGGTGGCGAACAGGGAGTGGCTGCCTCGCTCGGCGATCAGGATGCGCTCCATCAGGTGGAGCAGATCCTCGCCGCGATGTCCGCCGAGCACGAGGGAGCGCCAGGCGATCCGCAGGAAGACACCGAGCGCGGCGGCGTCGGGGCCGTGGCCGCTGACATCGCCCACGACCGCGTGGAGCAGGCCGTCGTCGCCCTCCACCACGTCGAGGAAGTCCCCGCCCAGCAGTGCCATGGCGGCGCCGGGCAGATAGCGGGAGGTCACCTGCACCGAGGAGGTGTCGAGCATGGGCTGCGGGAGCAGGCCGCGTTCCAGGCGGGCGTTCTCTTCCGCGCGCTGCCGGGCGGCCTGGGCTTCGGCGTTCGCGCGTTCTATCTGGCTGCGATAGACGGCGTAGCGCACGGTGCGGTGCAGGAGGTCCGCTTCGACCTTGCCTTTGACGAGGTAGTCCTGGGCGCCGGCAGCCATCGCCTCGGTGCCCGCCTGGGCCTCGGAGAGTCCGGTCAGGACGATCACGGCTGTATGCGGGGCCAGCGTTCGTACGGCGGTGAGCGCGGCGATGCCCGACACGTCCGGCAGGTGCAGATCGAGGAGGATGCAGTCGGCCTGGTTGTCGCCCAGTTCGGTGCGGGCTTCGGCCAGCGTGGTGCGAGTGGTCAGCTCGAAGCTCAGCCCTGTGTCGTGGAGGAGTTCCTCGACGAGCAGGGCATCGCCCAGGTCGTCCTCGATGAGGAGGATGCGGTATCCGGGCGGGCCCGAGGGTGTATCAGGAGTGTGCTGTACGGCTGCGCTCATCGCGCCGCCTCCGCGTTCGCACGCGTGGCCTCCGGAAGGACGGACGGGACGGGACTCTGCGACGGTTCGGGGGCCAGGGTGAACGTCACACGGGTTCCGTTGCGGTAGTCCGGGTCGATGGTGATGGTGCCGCCGTGGAATTCGACGATCTTCTTGCACATCGCCAGGCCGATGCCGCTGCCGCTGTAGGTGTCCTTGGTGTGCAGCCTCTGGAAGATGACGAAGATCTTTTCTGCGTACTCGGGAGGGATACCGATGCCGTTGTCGGTGACGGTGAACCGCCACAGCCCGGCCTCTCGGGCCGCTGTGATGTGAATCCTCGGGGTCTCGCCCGGGCGACGGAACTTGACGGCGTTGCCGATCAGGTTCTGCCAGAGCATGACCATCTGGCTGGGGTCGGCGACCAGGTCGGGCAGGGGGTCGTGCGTGATCGTCGCCCCGGTCTCTTCGACGGCCACACTCAGCGCCGACAGTGTCTCCTCCAGCACCGTGTCCAGGTCGATGCTCTGTTGGGCGTTGTGGACCCTGCCCACGCGGGAGAAGTTGAGCAGGTCGCTGATGAGGGTCTGCATGCGGTTCGCCCCGTCGACGGCGAAGTCGATGTACTGGTCCGCTCGCTCGTCGAGCTGACCTCCGTAGCGGCGCTGCAGGAGCTGGGTGAAGCTGGACACCTTGCGCAGCGGTTCCTGGAGGTCGTGGGAGGCTACGTAGGCGAACTGCTCCAGTTCGGCGTTGGAGCGCTGGAGATCCGCTGCCTGCGCGTCCAGCCGCAGCCGCGCCTCCTCGGTGAAGGCCAGTTCCCTCACGAGGCGTCGGCGCATGAAATCGATCTCACCGCTCAGACGCCGCAGGTCGGCCGGGCCGGTCGGGGTGATGGGATGGTCGAAGTCACCCGCGGCGATGGTGCGGGCGTCGGTGCCCAGACGCTCCAGGGGCCGGTTGATCCCGCGGCGCAGCCCTTCGAAGACAAGAGCGGCCAGAGCGATCATGAGCAGCGCGATGGTGCCGAACACCCAGTTGCGCAGTGTCACCGTGGACTGCAGGTCCGCTCTGGCCTGAACGCGGTCCACGCGCAACCTCTCCTGCTGGCTCTCCAGGGCGGCGCGAATCTCGTCGAAGGCGGCTTTGCCCTCGGCCACCTGTTCCGCGGCCAGCGAGGAGGGCGTGCCCGGCGGTGCGGCGGCGACGGGCCGGGCGATCCTCTCCTGCCACCTGTCCACGGCCTCCCGTACCGCCTTCAGGTCGTTCAGCCGGGCGCGGTCGTCGTGGAGCAGCTCCTCGAGCGACCGGGCATGTGCCTTCTGGTCCGCGATTCCCTGTCGGTAGGGGGCCAGGAAGTCCGGTATGCCGGTCAGTCCGTAGCCGCGGATACCGGTCTCCTGATTGACCAGAGCCGTTTCCAGGCGGAACGCGGTAGCCAGGGAGGGGGACCGTACGTCCGTGAGGTCGTTGCTGATCGACTGGGTCCGCCCCATCACCAACGCCCCCGCCACCCCGAGCAGGGCCAGGACCACCAGCGACGCGGTCACTCCCACGCGAAGCCAGCGCCGGGTCGTCCATGTGGACAGTCTCCGCGGGCGCGGTTGCCGTTCGTCGCCGGTCATCCTGGAAGCTCCTCGGTGTGGCAGCCGCCTCTGGTCGGCTGTGGCCAGCACACTCTAGACCCACCCGACAACGGATGTTGTCGCAGGGCCGTTCGGGGGCCTACAGTGCCGGGTATGCCAGGCAAGAACTTCGCTCTGCGGACCACCCCTCAGGAGACAGCCGCCATCGCGGACGCGAGGATCGGCGATCTCGCGCAGCGCCTTGCCCACCAGCTGCGGGAAGCGCCGGCATCTCCCGCATCCGGCGACCCGGCGTACCCGCTGACCATGCTCCACGTCCTTGACCAGCTGCAGCAGGCCACTGAGAGGCTTCAGCGGCAAGCGGCCACGGACGCCGCCCGCGCCGGTGCCGGCTACCCGCAGATCGGCGCCGCCTGCGACATGACCCGCCAAGGCGCCCGGCGCCGCTGGCCGGGACTCTTCCACCACTCGAACGAAAAACCCACGGAGCACCCGACGATGACCACTCCCGCCCGCCCCTTCGACGTCCTGCTCGTCGAGGACGACATCGCCGACGCCATGCTCATCGAAGAAGCCCTCTCCGAGCGTGGGACCCGCAACCTGGTCCAGGTCACCGACGGGGTCGCCGCTCTGGAGCACCTTCGCGCACCCGACTCGGTCCGGCCCGACCTCATCGTCCTCGACCTCAACATGCCCCGCATGAACGGCCACGACCTGCTGAAGGTCCTGAAGACCGACGAGAACCTGCAGGCCATCCCCGTCGTCGTCCTCACCACGTCGACCGCCCCGGACGACGTCACCGGCGCGTACACCAGCCACGCCAACGCCTACGTGACCAAGCCCGTCAACCTGGACGCCTTCGAGCAGGCCGTCCAGAGCATCGACGCCTTCTACCTCGACACCGCCACCCGGCCCCGCCTCTGAGCCGACCGGATCCCTGACGCAGCGGCTGCCGTGGCCCGTCACCACCAGGCGCAGGGATCGGCGTACCGGAGTTCCCGGGCGGGCGGCGTGACGGCGCGCCCCGGGAACTCCGGCCGGGCCCGCAGAAGGGTCGGCCTCGGCGCACTCCCTGCCAGGGCTACCCGCTCCTGAGCCCGGACGGACCGGTACTGGGCAGCTTCCGTGTCATCGACGGCGCCCCGCGCACCTGGTCGCAGACCGACCTGATCACGCCGGCCACGCTCAGCCGGCCGGTCTCCGCGTAAGTCCTACTGCGCCACAGAGCCTGGCCGCCGCGCGGAAGGCCCAGCAAGTCTCCTCCGACCTCGCGCACTCGCTGCGGCAGGGCCTGCTGTCCTCGACGTCGAGGCCGGTGCCCGGCCTGAACGTGGCCACCTCCTGTCTTCCCGCTTCCGTCAATGGACGGCCCGTTCGGCCCGGCCTGCGCGTCCCTCCCCCAGGACGGCGCGGGCTCCTTCGACGGCATGGCCCAGGACCCGGTCGCCACCGCCGCCTCCAACAACCCGGCCCTGCCCACTCCGGTCACCGCGGTCGAGAAGGCCGGCCTCGTCGACACCCTCCAGAAGTCGACCCTCGCCACCAGGGGTTCCGGCGAGGGCTGCACGGTCGACGATGCCTCCAAGGTCGTCTGCGGCAACGTCCCCACCGCCTCCGTCGTGGACACCGTCCTCATGGTCCGAGTCCAGCCGGATTCAGGGCCGCACAGTGCACAGGGCGAGAAGGCGGTTGAATCCCTGGGTGTTGCTGGGGCCCGTGTGGCCGCCGGGTCCGGATGAGCCGACGGTGCACCGGGCCAGCAGACAGAGGTTGCCACCCTGTATTCCCCGGTAGGAGGCGAGCGGACCGGAGGAGGTTCCGCCTTCCCGCGCAGTGTGTGCCTGACGGGGCGCCACCTCGGAAGAGGCGGCGGCCGAGGCAGCGGGAGCGGAAGCCAGCAGCACGGTACCGGCGAGAGCTCCGACGAGCTGCCACCGCAGAGCGGGAATCGGGGTCTTCATGGAGTTCTCCAGTTCATTCCGGGACTCGGGAACGTGGTGCCCGAACGAATGTCCGGGCTTCAGCTCTTCGGTACGGAGCTCTCTGCGGATGGGTGTCTGGCGCAAAGCAGCCTGGTGATTGGCTGGTACGCGCCAGCGAACTGCAAAAGATCGAACCATTCACGTGTCGTGCGTCACATGAGCAATCCGAGGGTGAAGTGACTCCGAACGACTGGCGTGAAGGCCCCGTTGGGGTGAAACCAGCGCAATGGAGGCCGTGAACGTGTACCGGCATACAGAGGCAGATGCTTCGCGATCGCGATGCGTACGTGCTCGGCCTGTTCCGGGCCCGCCCTCCGTGCCATCCGCCGCCGTCCCGACGTACGCCTGAGAAGCGCCGCCGACTTCCTGGGGCCCGTCGCCCCGGCAACCGCCCCCACCCGTCCAGCTCTGACCTGCCGCACGTGCGCCACCGGCCCGTGCCACCGCAGGCCTCCCCCACCGAGGTGAATTCGCGTGACCGACGTACCGCACACCGGAACCCCGACGAGCACCTTGCGCCTGACCGCCGCTCAGCGGGGAGTCTGGTTCGCGCAGCGGCTCGATCCGGCGGATCCGGCGTACAACATCGCGGAGTACGCCGACATCCGTGGCGCTGTGGAACCGGACCTGTTGCGCCGCGCCGTCGGCCACACCGCGGCCGAGATGGAGGCTCTGCGCACCACCTTCGGCGAGCGGGACGGCGTTCCCTTCCAGCGCGTACAGGAAAGAACGTCCATATCGCTGCCGTTGGTGGATCTTTCGGGCGAGGAGGATCCGCGGGCGGAGGCGCTGCGGCGGATGCGGCTGCGTCTGGCCGAGCCCGCGGACGTATCGGCGGGGCCCCTGGTACGTGTCACGCTCTACCGCCTCTCTCCTTCGCACCACCTCTTCCACCAGCAGGTGCACCACCTGGCGCTCGACGGCTACGCGGCGGCCCTCGCTCTCTCCCGTATCGCCGAGGTCTACACCGCTCTCGTCCTCACCCCGGATGTCCTTCCCGAGCTGCGTCCCGCGGGTTCTCTCGCCGCGCTCATCGAGGAGGAGGACGCCTACCTCGCGTCCGAACAGGGCTCCGAGGATGAGAAGTTCTGGGCAGGACACCTCGTCGGCGCTTCCCCGCCCGAGGCACCCGCACCGTCCGGTGGGAGGAAGAAGTACGGGACGGCGTCCGTGCGACGGGTGTACGGCCCGGCGGAGACGGCACGGCTGAAGGCCGCCGCCAAGCGGGCCGGGACCGGCTGGCCGACGTTCGTCATGGCGGCGCTGGCGCTGTGCCTGCACCGGGAGAAGGGGCTCGGCGAGGTCCTGCTCGGCCTGCCGGTCACGGGTCGGCGTACTCCGGCAGCGCGGTCGACACCCGCCATGCTCAGCGCGATCCTGCCGATGCGGCTCGCCGTCTCCCCCGCCGACCGGGTGGCCGATCTGGCCCGCCGGGCCTCCGCCGAAGCCCGTTCCGTACTCCGTCACCAGCGCAGGCCCGCCGAAGCGCTGCGCCACCAGTTGGGACCGACCGGGACGACGACGGCGCTGACCGGGCCGTCCGTCAACATCCTGGCCTTCGACGACGCCCTGCGGTTCGGCCCTCACCCGGCAACCCTGCACAACCTGTCGATCGGCCCGGTGGAGGACCTGGCCGTGGCCGTGCACGCCTCTTTCGGCGACGGCGGTATGCACGTCGACCTGCTCGGCAACGCCGCACGCTACGGTCAGCAGGACCTCGTGGGACCGCATGAGCGCCTGTGCCGGGTTCTCGACGCGTTCGTGGCGGACCCGGAGCGGACCGTCGGAGCGGTGAGCCCCGTCGACGAGGACGAACAGCGGCGGGTACTCGGCCTCGGCGCCGCTCAGCCGGCGGGAAGCGAGGCCCAGGAACCGCTTCCCCTGACCGAACAGTTCGCCCGGCAGGCGCGGACCACTCCTCACCTCACCGCCGTTGTCTGCGACGGCGTGACGCTCACCTTCGAAGAGCTCGGCCACCGGGTGGAGAGCCTGGCGGCCGTGCTCGCCTCACGCGGCGCCCGGCCCGGCACCCGTGTCGCGGTGGGACTGCCGCGCTCCACGGATCTGGTGGTGGCGATGCTCGCGGTGATGCGTACGGGAGCCGCCTATCTGCCTCTTGACCCCTCCTACCCGGCGGACCGGCTCGCGTTCATGATCGAGGACTCGCGGCCCGCCGCCCTGGTGGCGACCGTGTCCTCGGCGGACACGGTCGACCCGCGGGGTGCGGTCCCGTGCGTCGACCCCGCGACGGCCCCGGCCGTCGCCGGCGGAGAGCCGGCCGGACCCGGACCTCAGGATGCCGCGTACGTCATCTACACCTCCGGGTCCACCGGCCGCCCGAAGGGCGTCGTCGTCGAGCACCGTTCCTTGAGCAATCTCCTGGAGCACCACCGTCAGGAGGCCCATGCTCTGGCCGAGGAGGCTCTCGGACGACGGCTGCGGGTGGCGCTGAGTGCCGCGACCTCCTTCGACGCGGCCTGGGACCCGGTGCTCTGGATGGTCGCCGGGCACGAGTTGCACATCATCGCGGACGACGTCCGCCGCGATCCCCAGGCCCTCGTGCGCTACCTGGTCGACCATCGCGTCGACGCGATCGAGACGACCCCCACGTACCTGCGGCAGATGCTGGCAGCCGGCCTGCTCACCTCGGAGAGCCACCGGCCCCGTGTCATCGCCCTGGGCGGGGAGGCCGTCGACGACGGGCTGTGGGAGGAGCTGGCCGCCGATCCCGGCCTGCTGGTCTTCAACTTCTACGGCCCCACCGAGACCACCGTCAACGCCGTGACCGCCCGGATCACCGGCGCCTCCCCCGTGATCGGGCGTCCCGTCACGGGGGCCGGGGCCTACGTCCTGGACCCGTCCCTGCATCCGCTCCCCAAGGGAGCGGTGGGCGAGCTGTACCTGTCGGGCGAGGGTGTGGCTCGCGGGTACGCGGGCCGGCCCGGGCTCACGGCGGAACGCTTCATGCCGGACCCCTTCGGCGTCCCGGGTGCCCGGATGTATCGCACCGGTGACCTTGCCCGGTGGGGCGAGGACGGTTCGCTGGCGTTCGTGGGGCGCAGCGACCGGCAGATCAAGGTGCGCGGTGTGCGGGTCGAGACCGGCGAGGTCGAGGCGGCGCTGCGCTCTCTTCCCGGTGTCGAGGACGCCGCTGTCGCGCTGACCGGCGCGCCGGACGGTCCCGAGCGGCTGGCCGCGTTCCTGGTGGCCGGAGCCGGTGCGCCCGCTCACGCGGAGACACGCGACGCGGTCGCGGCCCTGTTGCCCGGCCCGTTGGTGCCGACGGCCTGGGCGACGGTGGAGCGGCTGCCGCTCACCCCCAACGGGAAGCTCGATGTGACGGCCCTGCCTCCGGCCCTGCCGGTCGCGTCCGACGGCGGTGCCCCGCGCACCGCTCCGGAGGCCCGGATGTGCGCGGTCTTCGCCGCGTGCCTGGATGTGCCGCGCGTCGGCCGGGACGACGACTTCTTCGCCCTGGGCGGCCACTCGTTGCTGGCGATGCGGCTGATCGGCCGGATCCGCGGCGAGTTCGGCGCCGAGGTGCCGATCAGCACCCTGTTCTCCGTGCCCACGCCGGCCGGCCTGGTGGCGGCGCTCGGCGAAGCCGCCCCGGCCCGGCGGCCGGTGACGGCGGCCGTTCCTCGCCCGCGGCGGCTCCCGCTCTCGTTCGGGCAGCAGCGGCTGTGGCTCCTGGAGACGCTGGGCGACGCGGCTGCCTCGTACCATCTGCCGGTGGCGCTGCGCCTGCGCGGCGCTCTGGACCGCGACGCCCTGGAGCTGGCCCTCAGCGACGTCGTGGAGCGGCACGAGGCGCTGCGCACGATGGTGGTGGGGACCTCGGACGGCCCGTGCCAGAAGATCCTGCCGCCCGCGCGGCTGCCGCGTCCGCTTCTGCGGGTCATGGCGGCCGGTGAGCCGCTCGGCCAGAACGCCGACCCCTTCGACCTGGCGCGCGAGATCCCATTGCGCGCCCGGCTGTTCCCTCTGGGCGCCGAGGAGAACGTCCTGCTCGTGACGTTGCACCACATCGCCGCCGACGGATGGTCGATGGGGCCGCTCATGCGGGACCTCTCCACCGCCTACAGCGCGCGGCGCTCGGGGCAGGCACCCGAGTGGGACGAACTGCCGGTGCAGTATGCCGATTTCGCGTTGTGGCAGCGTGAACTGCTCGGAGATCCGGACGCGCCGGACAGTCTCGCGCGCCGCCAGCTCTCCTCCTGGGCCGCGTCTCTGGCCGGGCTGCCGGAGCAGTCGTCGTTCCCGATGGACCGGCCCCGCCCGGCCCGCTCGTCCGGGAAGGGTGGCAGCGTCCCGGTGCGGGTCGGGGCGCAGGAACACCGGGCACTGGTGAAGCTGGCCGTGGACTGCGGCGCGAGCTCCTTCATGGTGCTGCACGCGGCGCTGGCGGCCCTGATGTCGCGCCTGGGCGCGGGCGAGGACATCGCCGTCGGCACCCCGGTGGCCGGGCGCGGCGACGAGGCGCTCACCGAACTGGTCGGCTTCTTCGTCAACACGCTGGTCCTGCGGGCGGACACGTCCGGTTCCCCGGCGTTCCGTACGCTCGTGGAGCGGGTGGCCCGTACCGACCTGGCCGCCTACGCGCATCAGGACATCCCGTTCGAGCGGGTGGTCGAGGAGCTGGCGCCGCCGCGCTCGCTCGCGCGCCATCCGCTGTTCCAGGTGATGCTGAGCCTCAACAACACGCCCGCGCCCCGCCCGCATCTCGACGGTCTCGCGGTCAGCCACGAATCCTCCGTGGGGCGGTCGGGCTCCAAGTTCGACCTCAGCTGGGACCTGTCCGAACACCACGACGACGAAGGCCGCCCGGACGGGATCACCGGTGAGCTGGAGTACGACGAGGACCTCTTCGACCGTACGACGGCGGAACGATTCGCCGAGCACTTCGCCCGCCTCCTGAGCGCCCTGCTCTCCGCGCCGGACCGTCCGGTGACCGATGTCGGCTTCCTGACCGGCTCGCAGCGCGCGGCGGCACTGGACGAGCTGCCGCGCACCGCGCGGCAGCCGCTCGGCGCGACGCCCGGGACGGGGACCGCCGACGATGACTGGACGGTGCTGGACGTCCTGGCTACCCGCGCGGCCGTCCAGCCGGACCGCACGGCGGTCGTGGCGGGCGACACGCGCCTCACCTTCGGTGAACTCCGCCTGCTCTCCGACCGCCTGGCCGCCGCGCTCAGGGACCGGGGTGTCGGCACCGGTGACCGGGTGGCGGTGGCGCTGCCCCGCACCTCCCTCGCCGTCGTGGCGGTGCTGGGCATCCTGCGCGCCGGAGCGGTGTACGTCCCGCTCGACCCGGCACAGCCTGCGGCCCGCACCTCGCTGATCCTCGGCACCGCCGCCCCGCGCCTGGTGCTGGCCACCTCCGCCACCCGGGCAGCCCTCCCGGACACGGCCGACGTGCTCCTGCTCGACGGAGCCGAGCAGCGGAGCACCGATGCGGCGACCCTGCCGGTGCCGCCCCGCGGCTGCGATGCCGCGTACGTGCTGTACACCTCCGGATCCACCGGGCTGCCCAAGGGTGTCGTGGTCGAGCACCGGTCCCTGGCCGCGCTGCTCGCCCATCACCGCGACCGGCTGATGAGCCCCGCCGAGGCGGACAACAACGGGCTGCCGCTGCGGGTGGCGCACACGGCCGCGATGACGTTCGACGCCTCTCTCGACCCGCTGCTCTGGATGATCGCGGGCCATGAACTGCACCTCGTGGACGACACGACGCGCCGCGACCCCGAAGCGCTCACCGCCCTGCTCCACGAGCGGGCGATCGATGTCGTGGAGACCACCCCCTCGTTCGTGGAACAGCTGCGCTCCTGCGGCCTGTTCGCCCCCGGCCGGCCTCGGCCACGCGTGCTGGCACTGGGCGGGGAAGCGCTGCCCGGACCTCTGTGGCGGGAGCTGGCCGCCCTGTCCGACGTGGCGGTGTGGAACCTGTACGGGCCCACGGAGACCACTGTGGACAGTGTGATGGGCCGCGTCCTGCCCGGAGTACGGCCCCACCTCGGCCGTCCGGTGACCGGTGCCCGGGCCCGGGTCCTGGACCGGCGGCTGGAGCCGGTCGCCCCCGGAGTGACGGGAGAGCTGTATCTGTCGGGTCCGGGCGTCGCCCGCGGCTACGAGAACCGCTCCGGCGCTACGGCGGAGCGGTTCCTGCCGGATCCGTACGGGACACCGGGCTCACGGATGTACCGCACCGGCGACCTGGTGCGCCGGGTCGAAGGGCGGCTCGAGTACCTGAGCCGTGCCGACGGGCAGATCAAGATCCGCGGTTTCCGGGTCGAGACCGGTGAGGTCGCATCGGCCCTGGACGCCCACGGCGACATCGCGCAGTCGGCGGTCACGGTCCGCTCGCACTCCGGCTCGGACTCGGACTCGGGCCCCGGCTCCGACTCCGGCCCCGGCTCCCGCTCCCGCTCCGGGGAAGCGCAGCTGGTCGCCTGGGTCGTCCCGGCCGGTCATCAGGAGCCTGCGCCCAAGGAGTTGCGGGCCTTCGTCGCGCGGCGGCTGCCGGCCCACATGGTGCCCTCGCTGATCGTGCCGGTCGCCGCCCTCCCGCTGACCCCGCACGGGAAGGTGGACTTCGCGGCGCTGCCGCTGACCACCTCGGCGGAAAGTACGGAAGCGGCGGGTCGGGCCCCGCGGACCGCCCAGGAGGAGATCCTCTGCGCGCTGTTCGCGGAGAGCCTGGAGCAGGAACAGGTCGCCCCTGACGACGACTTCTTCGAACTGGGGGGCCACTCGCTCCTGGCGACCCGGCTCGTCGGCCGGATCCGCTCCGCGTTCGGCGTCGAACTGCCGGTACGGGCGCTGTTCGAGTCCACGACCCCCGCCGCGCTGGCCGAGCGGCTGGAGGGAGCGGGCGCGGCGCGGCCCGCGCTCCGGCGGGCGCCTCGCACGGAACGGCCGCCGCTGTCCGCCGCCCAGGAACGCCTGTGGTTCCTGCACCAGCTGGACCCGGAGGCGGCGGCGTACCACATGGCGTTCGTGGTACGGCTCGACGGCAGCCTGCACCGGCAAGCCCTGCGGCGTGCGCTGGGTGATGTGCTGACCCGCCACGAGAGCCTGCGCACGGTGATCGAGCCCGGCGAAGGCGACCCCCGTCAGCATGTGCTCGCCCCCGGTGACGCACTGCCGGAACTCCCGGTGGTGACGGTCGAGGAGGCGCGCCTGGACGAGGTACTGCGTCAGGCCGCGGCCGAGCCCTTCGACCTCACGCACGACGTGCCTCTGCGTCCGGTCCTGTTCCGGAGCGGGGAGGACCGGCACACCCTGCTGGTCACCGTCCATCACATCGCGGCGGACGGCTGGTCCATGGGACCTCTGGCGCGGGACCTGGCCGGCGCCTACGCGGCGCGGTCCGCCGGGCGGGCGCCGAGCTGGACGCCCTTGCCGGTCCAGTACGCGGACTACACCCTCTGGCAGCGCGACCTGCTCGGCAGTTTCGAGGATCCCGTCTCCGCGGCATCGGCCCAGCTCGCCTTCTGGAAGGACCGCCTGGCCGGCGCCCCGGAGGAGACCGCCCTGCCCAGCGACCGTCCCCGGCCCGCCTCGCCGGGCGGTCGCGGGGGCACGGTCCCGGTACATGTACCGGAGGAGACCGTGGCGGCGGTGGTACGGCTGGCCAGGTCGACGGCCAGCAGCACGTTCATGGTGCTGCACGCCGCGCTCGCCGCGCTGCTGCACCGGATGGGCGCCGACAGCGACATCACCATCGGCACCCCGGTGGCCGGGCGGACCGACGAGGCGCTCGACCCCTTGGTCGGCTTCTTCGTCAACACCCTCGCCCTGCGGACGGACCTCGGCGGCGACCCCGACTTCACCGAGCTGCTCTCGCGGGTGAGGGAGACGGACCTGGCCGCCTACGCGCACCAGGAGCTGCCGTTCGAGCGGCTGGTGGAGGCCGTCCGCCCGACGCGCTCGCTCTCCCGCCACCCGCTCTTCCAGGTGATGCTCACCCTCAACAACCACCGGCCGCCCCGGCTGGATCTGCCCGGTCTGGAGGCCAGGCTGGAAGGGGTCGACACCGGAGGCGCGAAGTTCGATCTCTCCTTCTCCTTCACCGAGCGGACAGCGGCCGGAGGCGACGGGACCCACCTCGACGGAACGCTGGAGTTCAGCCGGGACCTGTTCGACGCCGAGACCGCCGTACGGATCGCCGACCGGTTCACCCTCCTCCTCGCGCACGCGGTACGCGATCCCGCCACGGTCGTGGGCGACCTGCCGCTGACCAGCGCCGAGGAACAGCGACGGCTGCTGGACCTGGGCGGGAGCGGGAGCGTGTCCCGCCACGACACCGCGCCTCCCGTGACGGTGCTGGACAGGTTCGCGGCCACGGTGGCCACGGCCCGCAGCCGCGACATCGCGGTGACCGCCCCGGACGGCAGCCTCTCCTTCGCGGAGCTGGACGCGCGTTCCGACCGGATCGCCACACTGCTCGCCCGGGCCGGTGCGGTCGCCGGAGACCGCGTGGCCGTCCTGCTGCCACGCTCCACCGACTCGATCGCCGCCCTCCTCGCCGTGCTCAAGGCAGGCGCCGTCTACGTCCCGGTGGACGACTCCCTCCCGCAGGGCCGGATCGACGCGGTGCTGGCCGACGCCCGCCCGCACACCGTGCTGACGGCGGACGCCACCCACACCCGGGCGACGGCTCGATGGCATCGTCTGAACCTGGACTGCCCGGACTCGGCCACCGCGCCCGCACCCCTGAGGGAGCGGGCCCGGCCGGGTCCCGCCGATCCCGCCTATCTCCTGCACACCTCGGGCTCGACCGGCCGCCCCAAGGGAGTCCTGGTCGGCCACGGCTCCCTCGCCCGGCTGCTGGAACACCACCGGCGCCATCTCTTCGGGCCCTCGGTACGGGCGGCCGGCAAACCCCGGCTCGACGTCGCGCTGACGGCCGCACTGTCCTTCGACGCCGCGTGGGACCCGGTGCTCTGGATGCTCGACGGGCACCGGCTCCATGTGCTGGACGACCTGACGCGGCGGGACCCGGAGGCCCTGGTCGAAGCGGCGGACGTCCTGGGCCTGGACGTACTGGAGTCCACACCCACGCATGTCCGGCAGTTGCTGGACGCCGGTCTATGCTCCGGAGCCGGCCGGGCTCCGTCCGTGGTCGTCCTCGGCGGCGAAGCCGTCCCGGCCGCGCTCTGGGACGACCTGCGGGCCCGGCCGGGCCTGACGGCCTGGAACTTCTACGGCCCCACCGAGGCGACGGTGGACACCCTCACCGCCGACCTCCGGACGGCCGAACGGCCGGTTCTCGGCGCCCCGGTCGAAGGGACGGCCGTACGGCTCCTGGACGACCGTCTGCGGCCGGTCCCGGTCGGAGTGACCGGTGACCTCTACCTGGCCGGGGCCGGCCTGGCCCTCGGCTACCACGGACAGTCCGCGGCCACCGCGTCCCGTTTCGTACCCGACCCCTACGGCCCCGCCGGGACGCGGATGTACCGCACGGGAGACCGGGCCGTGCGGACGCCCGACGACGCCCTGCAGTTCGCCGGGCGCGCCGACGGGCAGGTCAAGATACGCGGGTTCCGGGTGGAGCCGGAGGGGATCGCCGCCGTGCTGGCGGAGCACGCCGACGTCGCCCAGGCGGCGGTGGTGGCGCACGGTGAGGATTCAGGAGGCTCCCGCCTGGCCGCGTACGTGGTGCTCGCCGCACAACCCGCCGGCCTCGTACGGCCACCCGCCGACCGGCTCGACGAACTGCGGAAGCACGCGGCGGCCCGACTGCCCGGCTACATGGTCCCCTCCGGCTGGGTCGTCGTGGACGGCATCCCGCTGACGCCGAACGGAAAGCTGGACCGCAAGGCCCTGCCCGATCCCGCTCCGCAGGCGTCGTCGGCAGGCACGGGGCGCAGCCCCCGTAACCCCCGGGAAGACGTGCTGTGCACGCTGTTCGCCGAGGTGCTGGAGCGCGAGCAGGTGCTCATCGACGACGACTTCTTCGCCCTGGGCGGCCACTCCCTGCTGGCGGCGGGCCTGATCCGCCGCATCCGTGACGCCCTGGGAGCGGACGTCAGCATCCGCAGCCTGTTCGAGGCGCCCACGGTCGCCGCACTCGCGGAACGGATCGGCGCCAGTGTCCAGGACAACCCGCTGGCGACGCTGCTGCCGCTGCGGACCAGGGGCAGCCTGCCGCCTCTGTTCTGCGTCCACCCGGCCGGCGGCCTGGCCTGGTCGTACGCGGGCCTGCTCCCGCACCTGGGCGGCGACCGGCCGGTCTACGGGCTCCAGACCCCGAACCTGGACGGCACCGAGCCCTTCCCGGACAGCATCGAGGCGATGGCCGCCGTCTACGTGGCGGTGCTGCGGGCCGTCCAGCCGCACGGCCCGTACCACCTGTTCGGCTGGTCCTTCGGCGGCAACGTCGTCCAGGAGGTCGCCGTCCAGCTCCAGGAGGCGGGCCAGGAGGTGGCCCTGCTGACGATCCTGGACGCCTTCCCGCTCGCCCCGCTGGACGACCTGGACAGCGCGAGCCGGGACACCGTCTTCCGGGCCCTGCTCTCCAACATGGGAGTCGGCCAGGAGGCCCTGGACGGCGACGGACCGGTGGAAGCCGCCGCCGTACGCGATCAGTTCCTCGCGAACGGAAGTCCGCTCGGAGCGCTGGAACCGGCCACGATCGACGCGATGGTGGACAACTTCGCCGGTCAAGCCCGGCTGATGCGGAAGTACACCCCGCGCGTCTTCCATGGTCCCGTGCTGTTCTTCACCGCCACCGAGGACCGCCCCCGGGACACCTTCGGCCTGTCCCTGTGGGACCCGTACATCGACGGCCCCATCGAGAACCACGACGTGGCGTGCGCGCACGCCCAGATGATGCAGCCCGCCGCGCGGGAGCAGATCGGCACCACCGTCTCGGCCGTGCTCGACGCCGGCCACCGCACCGAACGAGGAGAACGGTCATGACGAACCCCTTCGACGACCCCCGCACCCAGCACCGCGTCCTGGTCAACGACGAGGGCCAGCACGCGCTGTGGCCGTCGTTCGCGTCGGTCCCCGCCGGCTGGGACGAGGCGTTCGGCCCGGCGGAGCACGCGGCGTGCCTGGAGTACGTCGAGCTCAACTGGACCGACATCACGCCCAGGAGCGCCCGCGTACGGGTGCCGTGACCTGGTCCCTTCTCCGACGGCACCCGCAGGACCCGCCCGCTCCACGCACTACGAGAGGCATCCATGACCTCCCCTCCGACCAGCCCGGCCATACGCGCCGAAGGACTCACCAAACGCTTCGGGAAGAAGCAGGCGCTGGCCGGTGTGGACCTCGAAGCGGCCCCCGGCACCGTGCTGGGGGTCCTCGGCCCGAACGGTGCGGGAAAGACCACCACGGTGCGGGTCCTGTCGACGCTGCTGCGGCCGGACAGCGGCCGGGCCTGGATGGCCGGTCACGACGTCCTCGCCGACCCGGAGGCCGTACGCCGCGACCTCGGGCTGTCCGGACAGTACGCCGCGGTGGACGAGAAGCTGACCGGACGCGAGAACCTCTATCTGGTCGCGCGGCTCTACGGGTTCGGCCGTCACGCCGCCCGCCGCAGAGCCGGGCAGCTGCTGAGCGGCTTCGACCTGGAGGACGCCGCGGACCTGCCGAGCGGGACGTACTCGGGAGGGATGCGCAGACGGCTCGACCTGGCCGGTGCGCTGGTGGCGCGGCCGGCCGTGGTGGTGCTGGACGAGCCCACGACGGGGCTGGACCCGCGGGGCCGGGCGGATACCTGGCAGGCCGTCAGAGACCTCGTCGCGGAGGGAACGACGGTGCTGCTCACCACCCAGTACCTGGAAGAGGCGGACCAGTTGGCCGACACCATCGTCGTCATCGAGAGCGGCACCGTGGTGGCCCGCGGATCGGCAGCCGAACTCAAGGCGAGAGTGGGCGGCGAGCGGCTCTCGCTCACCGTCCCGGAACCGCGGCACCGGGTCACCGCGGCCGAGATCCTGGCCACACTCGGCGACCACCTCCCCGAACTCGACCCGCGCACCGGCCGCCTGACCGTCGCCACCGACCACGGTGCACAGAGCCTGGAATACGCGCTCGGCTGCCTGCGCCTGGCCGGTACAGCCGTCCGGGACGTCGAGCTGTCACCGCCGACGCTGGACGACGTGTTCCTCTCCCTCACCGGCCGCCCGCTCGCCCCGGTCGAGGAAGCGGCCCGTCCGCCGGCCTCGTCGGGGATCGCGACCGTCCATGGAGGTGACCGGTGACGGCCGCTCAGCGGCTGGGCCGCGACTCCTCCATCGTGGCCTGGCGCAACCTGTTGAACCTGCGCCGGACCCCCGGATCGGTCATCGCCGCTCTTGTGCAGCCGGTGATGTTCGTCCTCCTGCTCGCCTACGTCTTCGGCGGCAGCCTCGGCGGAGCCGAGTACCGGACGTTCCTGATGGGCGGCATCTTCGCCCAGGCCGTCACCTTCAACGCGGCGTTCACCGCGCTGGGGCTGGCCAACGACATGGACAAGGGCATCGTCGACCGCTTCCGGTCCCTGCCGATGCCCGCCATGGCCGTGCTCCTGGGCCGGACCCTGTCGGATCTGACCATGAGCGCGGTGACCCTGGTCGTCACCTCCCTGTGCGGGCTTCTGGTGGGCTGGCGGATCAGCACCTCGCCCACCGACGCGCTCCTGGCCTACGCGCTGATCCTGCTCTTCGCCTTCGCCATGTCCTGGGTGGGAGCGGCGATCGGGCTGATGGCCCGCAGCGTCGAGGTCGCGCAGAGCGCCGGGCTGATCTGGCTCTTCCCCGTCACGTTCATCTCCTCGGCATTCGTCTCCACCCACACCATGCCCGGCCCGCTGCGGACGGTCGCGGAATGGAACCCGGTCTCCGCGACAGCGACCGCCGTCCGACAGCTCTTCGGCAACCCGCCACCGGCCGGAATCCCGACGAGCGACACCTGGCCCGTCGTACACGCCCTCCCCTACGCCGTGGCCTGCGCCGGCCTGATCACGGCCGCGTTCATGTTCCTCGCCCTGAGACGGTTCCGGCGCATCACGCTCGGGTAGGCGCGCGAGGATTTCCAGGACGCCGGGCAGCATGTGCGGCGGCGGGTACCGTTGCGGAGGTTCTCCACGATGGCGTGCCTCAGGGCCTCCGCCGGGCGGGTCAGCGTGCCTCTGACGCTGCGGGTACGGGTACAGGCCTCTGCCGACAACTCCCACCCCGGCTCGTCGTTGAGCGGATGCAGCGTCGGACGGCAGAGTCCTGGCGGGCGTCGTGTGCTGCTGGTACGGGGTGGACAGTCCGTTCCCTCACAAGGAGATAGGCATGAAGATGCTGATCAACGTCCCGTAGTTTGGTCCGGCCGCGGATCAGGGCCATGCTGTGGGACCCCCGGTCAGCGAACACCCAGCATGAGTCGGGAGCGGGGCACTTTGGCAACCAAACTCGTCCGAGGGATGGGCATTTTCTTCAAGACCTGCGCCGGCAAGTACCAGGGCCGCCTGCCCACCGACCCCGACCGGGCCCGGCGGCAGCCTCTACCCCGACCGTCGCGCCCGCCGCACCACCGCGAGCCGCGAGGGATTGTGGCAGATCATCGAAGGGATCGGCGGCGACAACGGCTGGTACTCCTTCGGACTCGGCCGGGCGGTACGCGGCTGGCTGGACCGCTTGGTCGGGGGCGTCGGACTGCGCCGGGGCCGCCGCGCGCCAGCCGTCTGCGCCTCGGGGACGCCGTGGACTTCTGGCGGGACGAAGCCATCGACCGGGGAAGCCTGCTGCGGCTTCGGGCCGAGATGCTCTGCCGGGCCTGGCCTGGCTGGAACTCCGCGTCGCCGGCGACAAGCAGGGCGGTACGGTGCTGCTTCAGCGCGCCCTGTTCGCGTCGCGCGGCCTTGCGGGGCACGCGTACTGGTGGAGTGCGTCGCCCTTCCACGCCATCGTCTTCGGCGGCATGGCCCGCAACATCACCCACGCCCCGGAGCGCTGAAGCGACGCCTCCCATGACGCAAAGCACGCGCGTTGATGGAGTGTGCTGCCACCTTACGCCTGGCGACGCCTTCCCGAACTGCCACCGGGGGCTTGGCTGTTGCGCGGGCAGGTGTGCGGGGTAGTCGATCACGGGATCCCCGGTGCCCGCCGTATGCGGGAGCACGGCATACGGGCCGGGGCCTGTCGAGTGGGAGGAGTCGCGTCATGGGCGAGCGTCATGTGGTGGTTTCCGGGGCGAGTATCGCCGGGTTGTCCGTCGCCTACTGGATGCGGCGGCTCGGGTGGCAGGTCACGGTGATCGAGCGGGCGCCCGCTTTCCGCGACAGAGGCCAGAACCTCGACGTACGGGGCGTCGCTCGGGAGGTCTTGGACCGGATGGGGCTGTTCGGGGCGGTGAAGCGGCAGAACACGACGGAGACGGGGACGGTCTTCGTCGACGCGGACGGCCGGGTGACGGCCGAGCTGCCTTCCGATGGCCCGGACGGGGCCACGGCCGAGCTGGAGGTGCTGCGCGGTGACCTGGCCCGCACCATCCACGACCACCTGCCGCCCGGCGTCGTCTCCATCCACGGTGACAGCATCGAGACCGTTACGGACTCCGCCGAAGCTGTCCGTATCGTCACGTCCTCGGGACGTGAACTCCTCTGCGACCTCCTGGTGGTCGCAGAGGGCGTGCGCTCGACAACCCGCGACCGCACCTTCACAGCCGATGACGTGACCAGGACCGACCTCGACGTGACCATGGTCTTCGACACCATCCCCCGTACGGAGAACGACGACAACCGATGGCGCTGGCACACCACCACCCGAGGACGCCAGGTCCACCTGCGGCCCGACCGCCACGGCACCACTCGAGCCGTCCTCTCCTCCAGCCCGGGTGACGACCTCACCGGCCTGGACCGTAAGGAGGCCCTGGCCAGGCTCCGGGACCGGTACGCCGACGCCGGCTGGCAGACACGCCGCGTCCTCGACGCCTTCGACACCTCCGAGGACCATCCTCACCTCTCCACCGATCAAGCCGGTGACCGCGAAGCTCACACAGGTCGCCCGTACAGAGCGCCGGCTACCTGAATTTCCCGACGCCGGCCGATGACATCATCGTGAGGCAAGGGCGCTGCCGGTGTTGATCCGTCCGCGCTCACCGCAGCCGCGCCGACACCGTTCACCTCGCTGGGCGTGGTGTCGCCCATGCTGGAAACCCTCCTGCGAGGGAGGCGGCCATATCTGCGGCCGCGTCGGAGTCGGGCAGGTCGTGACGGGCTCGGCTCCGTCAAGCGCCGGGCCATTAGCGACCTGAAGCGGTTCAGGGAGTTCATCGGGTCCCGTGGTGGCCGAGACCGGTGGCCGGCGCGGGACCGTCTGACCATCCTTCACCGGGCTGCCCAGGAGCTGTATCGTCCATCGGCACGGCGCCGTGCCGATGGACGATACAGCTGGACGGCGCCCGTTTGGGTCGCGACGGCTGAGCAGCCGCCTGCTGACCAGCCTGTTGAGGCGCCCCGGTGACGCTGCCCGGCCTACGGCACCAGGGATTCCAACTATCTCTTCGTCAGCCACGCCACGGGCGCGGGTGGGGACCGGCGGGCGAAGAGGACCGACGCGTCCCGGACGCCCCTGGACGCGCTGAAGGAGCTCAGCGGCGGTCCAAGGGCCAACCCGGGATGAGCTGGAGGCGGCCGCCGTGTCCGTATGTCGTCAACCGGGCTCCCGTTCAACGCCGGCACAGGCGGTCCGATCCGGGCTTATGCGCGCGTGGAGGCCGGCACAAAGTCGGATGCTTGATCCTGCAACTGCTACCTCAGCGCGTACGCTGCTGCCTGCGCGAGCGTGCTCGCCGCCTCGGAACGCTCTGTCTTGGTCGACTTCTTGTCGGCCAGCACCTTGGCGGCCGCGGTGAGTATCTTCTTGCGCGGTCGGCCCGAGGAAGTGGTCGACACCTGGGAAAGAGCGCTGGCCGCTGCCCTCTTCTCGGACTTCGTCCGCTTCTTGGACCCCACTGTCTTACCTGCAGCGGATGCCGATTGGGCCTTCGTTGTCTTCTTTCCGGCCGTACCGGCCTTACCGGGAGTCTGCGCCAAGGCGCTCGCAGCGGCCTTCCTGCTGCTCTTGGACGTGCCCTTCCGTGTGGAACGGCTCGCCGCCGAGGCAGCCTTCGGGCCCGTGCTGCCAGAGGCCTTCTTCTTCGCCATGTCGCTTCTCCCTGCTCGTCAGTTGGTTCAGCCGTGACCGCCTGGTACCCGGACTTCAGGACAAAGAACAACATCGCTGTGCCTTGTTGCGACCCTCACCCGCAGCGCGAGACCAGAGAATTGCCGTCCCATCCTCGTCGTCCCCGGCACGCGCATGGACTGGCGCTCCTGACCATCACTCAGGTTCTTGAGCATCGCTACAGCGTGGACTCCCCGGCCGCAGCGCTCGACGGAGAATGCAGCCGGCGGACAGAACTCGTGGCCGATGGCGGAGAGGACGCGCCGGGCAGCACTGAGGAGCCCGGCGGCACCGGGGACCGCGGGCGGCACCGTAACCGGTTGTTGGACCAGGCCAAGGCCGGAAGGCTGCCGCGCCTTTCCGGGCATCCAAAGGCGGTGGTGCTCTCAGCCCTGCGGCAGATCTCCAGCGACCTTTTCCAGATACCGGAGATCAGCGGAGCCAATGCCTGAGACTTCGGAGACCTCCTCGACCGGCTCACCCTCACGGACCGCAGCCACGGCTTCGAGCTCCACATCTGCGCGCGCTGCGTCAGCAGCTGCTTCGGCGGTTCTCTGACGTTGAGCCGCCAACTCGACGGAAGAGATCTTGTCCATGTGCCTTATGTTTCCACAAGAGTGAGCTGGCCATGACGAGAGAGCGACCCGCAACGAGGTCGACCGGGTCAGGACGGGCGGCAAACACCACTTGATCACCGACGCCACCGGCATCCCGCTCGCCGTCACCCTGACCGCGGCAACCTGCCAAGTAGCCCCAGAACTCGCCGAGGCACTCGCGGCCGTAGACGTAGGTGCCGCCCGCCACCGGATACCAGGCCGCGAGCCGCGCGGAGGACGTGGCGGTGCAGTAGGCGACCACTGCGGCCAGGACCAGACCGATCAGCAGCCCGGCACCGGCTGCGTGTGCGGCCGGGGCGAGCGCGGCGAAGATGCCGGCGCCGATCATCGACCCCAGACCGATCATGACGGCGTCGGGCAGGCCGATCGTCCGCCGCAATTCCTCCGGGACGCTGCCGGCGGTCGAGTGCTTGCTCATGGGCGAACGCCTCAGCGACACGACGACTCACGCCTTCCGGACTCCGATGTCGGCAGGCGATATATGAGCGCGGGATGAGGCTCATGGCCAGAGCCCGACGCTGCTCGGCCGCCGACGGGGCTGTGCCGGAACGCCCCGCTTGCCCTCCACCGGACCCGTGCCGCGTACGAGGAGTATGCACGTGCTCTGCCGTGGTCGGTGGAGCCCTTGCCCGGCTGGGAGGCCAGGAAGCAGCTGCACTCAGGCTTCCGGTTCTCGAAACCGGACAGCCCCGGCTGCCGAGGAGCAGCACCGCAGCATTTCGTACTCGAACGGATCCATCGTCATACCCCTGCTTCAGATGATTCAGCACGTCAACGCTCATCGGTAGAGAGCTTGCGAGGGCTTGAGAAGTGGAGATTGCACCCGCCATGGGAATCATTGAGACGCACCGCCACCTGTTGAACCGCCTCCTCCCCGAGGACAAGGAAAGCGGACTCAGCTCTCTCCAGGGCCAGTTCCACCATGTGGTGATCGGCTCGGAGGAGGTGGTCTGCTTCGCCCGTTCCGAGGCCGCCTCGGAACGGCTGCCCGCGCGGGCAGCCGTTCCTGCGCACCCTCGCCGGGCTCGACCTCGGCTTCCTCACCCCGCGCCCGCTCGCCCAGGGCGGTATACCGGGCACGGACGAACCGCCCTACCTGGTGCTGAGCCGGATCCCCGGGGCTCCGCTGGAGCGCGACGCGCTCGACAGCCCCGAGGTTGCCGAGACGGCCGCGGCCCAGTTCGCCGCGCTCCTCTCCGGACTCAACGCTGCGGGCAAGGACGCGAGGGTGCGCGCCGCGCTCCCCCAGGCCCCCGAGACTCAGTGGCAGGAGTTCGCGGCGTGTGTGCGCGCAGAGTTGCTCCCGCTGATGTCCGACAGCGGCCGCAAACGCGCCGAGGGCGAGCTAGCCGCGCTCGACGGCCTCCCTCCTCTTGCCTCCGCGGTGGTCCACGGCGATCTCGGCGGTGAGAACGTCCTGTGGAAGTTCTCTGACGGGGTACTGCGGCTGAGCGGCGTCATCGACTGGAACGAGGTCACCGTCGGCGACCCGGCTGAGGACTTGGCCGCCGTCGGGGCCGGCTACGGCGACACGCTGCTGAAGCGAGTGCTGGCGCTCGGCGACTGGGATGACGAGGCAACAGCCGGGCGGATCACCGCGATCCGCGGCACCTTCGCCCTCCAGCAGGCCTTCTACGCGCAGCGCGACGGTGACGAGGAGGAGCTGGCGGACGGCCTCACCTGTTATCGGTAGGCCGGCGCACCGGGAGCCGGCGGGACTGGGCGCTTTCCTGCCGGCGGTGGCTTAGTGAGCCCGGTGTTCGCTGACCGGGGGCGGCTGGCTCTCGTACTACGGCGCGGTCGAGGTCACCGACGACGCCAGGAAGCTCGACATCGACCACATGGTGCCCCTGGCCGAGGCGTGGGACGGGTGCGCTCACGCCTGGACGCCCCGCCTGCGGGCTGGACACCAGGCGCGGGCGGAGCGGTCGTGACGCCTTGACCGCGAAGACCGACCGGTCCAAGGCCGACCGGGGCCCGGCGGCGTGGATGCCGCCCGTCGAATCCGCCCGCTGCACCTACCTCGTCGACTGGACCGCAACCAGGCTCCGCCGGGGCCTGAGCACGGACGATGCCGAGCGGACCGCGCTCACCGAACTCGCCGCGCCGTGCGAGGACTCCATCGTCGAGTACGAGACTGCGCCGAAGGCAACCGACGCACCGGTCGGGCCGTTCGGCCGCGCGACACGAGAGCCCGTACGGCCTGGCCGAAGCACTTCAGCAGTTCGGAGCACTCCGAGGCTGCGATCTGCTTCAACCGCTCGACGCAGACCGGCGGCACCGTCAGCCCCATCCGCGGGCCGGATGAACGCCGATGACGAGCAGGCGCGGCAGGGTGTACGGACACGACCACGGCCATCCCAACCCCCGGCCCGCTGCCGCAAGACGTACGCCGCGCTGTGGGCGCGCCGTCGGACGGACTGCTGCTCGACATAGGGGGTTGGTGGCCGGGCACTCCACGACCGACTCTTGGCGGGCCGCGCCCGCCGTGACGGCCCGGGTGTGGTGTGCCGCTTCAGCGACTTCGGCGACACGCCTTGACCAGCGTTCACAACATCAGGCCCGGTCGGGATGTGACGGCGGCGGCAGCGTCCAGGAGCGGGGCCGGATCTGCCGAGCGGGAGGGAACCGCGAAGAGCTTCTGGCCTGTTCACAACGGGCAGGGAGCGGGGCAGGGGTATGCCACTCAGGTGGCCCCCGCCTGATGGCCTTCGCCGGGCGGAGCCTTTAAGAAGGTTCCAGGTGCATATGCCTGCCTCTTGCCGCCGGTGAGAGAAGACGCGAACCGGAAGGTCATCATGACGACTCCTCGCGAAGCCACACCCTCCCCGATACATCCGTCCGGAGAATGCGACGAGCCGGCGGCCATACAACCGGTCCAGCCAGCCGCTGACTCCGTCGAGACGCTCGACGCCCGGATCCAGGCCCATGCTGATGCAACAGCGCAACCCGAGTCCACCGACCCGGCTCAGGCCGTCAACGAAGCGGAAGCTGCTGGTGGCGTAGGTGACGAGCTGGAGCACGACCCCTGTGACCGGCCGGACTGCACCGTCTGCGCCGACCCCGTCGACGGACTCGTGCACACCGCCGCTACCAGCAGGTCCCTGGACGAGGTCCTCGCCCTGATACGACTGCTGGAACAGGCCCCGGAGGGCGACGAGGCCGCCGGCGAAACCGTACGCACCGCCGCCGTCGAGCGCCCCGTGGACGACGTCGCCGAACTGGTGGCACGCCTCTCCGAAGCCCCACACGCCAGCGACCGCGCCGACCAGGCCATCCACGCCGCAGCCGCACTGCGCCCGATCAGGGACATCAGCCACCTCATGTCCCTGCTCCACCGTCCGCCACACGACCAGCACGCCGGCGAGGAAGCGGTGCACGCCGCCGCCACCGAACTCACGGTCGAAGAGCTGGCTGAACTCATCAACCAGTTGCAGTCCGAGCGAACGGCAACCACGCCACGGGAGCAGCACTCCTCTCCCCCGCTCGACGCCGACAGTGCGCTTCCCGAGAGTCCGAGCCCCTCACCGGGGTCACCTGCCCCCGCGGCCGCCACAGCGGACTCGAACCGGCTGACAGCAGCACCCGGATCCGGCCCCGCGCACTCCTCTCGCCCGGCCCGCGACCGCAGGCCCCCGTCCCGCAAGAACATCCCGAACAACCACTCCGGACCGGTGACCTCCCCCTGGCTCCGCCTGCTGGCCGCCGCCGGCCTGGTGCTCTGCGGCGCCGCACACTTCCCGCTCCATCCCGCCGACCTCTCCACGACCGGCTTGGCGCTCTCCGCCGGCACGGCAGGCCTCTGCCTTCTGCTGGCCCTGGGCATGCTGCTGCGCAACGCCGTGCCCGCCATGGCCCTCGGGGTGCTCTTCACGGGTCTGCTGGCAGCGGCACACGTGATCATCCCCAAGGCCACCACCACCTTGGCCACCGCACTGCACGCCGGAGGGGTCCTCGCCACACTCGCCGCAGCACTGGCCACGCTGGTCTGCCTGCTCGCTCTGGCCACCACACTCGCCCTCGCCCGAGGCCGACAGCCGGACGACGTCTCCATGCGACCGACCGCCCGGAGCGGGAGGCCGTCGTAACCGACACCCCCCGCCCGCCACTCCCGCTCCCGCTCCCGCTCCCGCTCCCGCCCGGTAGGCCCACGAACGAAAGTGGCAGACCTCGGAGGAGCTTCGCGGCGAGGGCGAGGTGGGCCATGAAGGTCCAGGTGTCTCGTGGCAGACGACGGTGAGGTGGGAGGCGTTCGGGGATCGGCCGTCGTGACCGATCTCCGAACGCCGTGTTCCCGGGACGCCGTACGGGGATCCACGGGTCGGCCGGCCGTTGAGGGTGTGGTCGAGGCGGGCGAGCGCCGTGAGCTGTCGGTGTCGATCGGACGTGCGATGCCGGTGTCCCGGTGGCCCACGAGCAGGGACGCGCCGTGCTCACCGGGCGACGCCCCCTAAGCAGCCACCAACGCCCGCACCTGCGGCTGGTTCTGCGGGGCATCGGCACCCGGCCGCTCCCATGAGCAGATCCACCTCCTACGCGGGCGATGCCTTGAGCAGGTGATATCCCTCTTGTGCGCAAGGGGGATATCCATGCGGCGTCTCGGGGTACACGACCTCGCATGCACGGACAACATGCGCGTCCTACGAGCACTCTGTTCGGCCCGACCTCTCCGGCTCAGGAAATGGCGACCGGTCATGACGGCCCCCGGCACTCTCGCCGTGGCCGACCCCTGGGCCGCTTGCGGCGTCGGCTCCTCGTGTACCGATCGATCGAGTTCCTGTCCTCCCGCGTCCCCGGCGGCACCCGTCCGGACGAGGAATGTCTCCTCCTGGTCCATGTCCGTAAGGTCGTCGGCCAGGTCCGCTATCGGCTCTGTGACCATTGCGAAGAAGGTGTCATCACCGACGTGACCCTGGAGGAGCGCTTCCGCAGCACCGGCCTGGGGACTCGCGCCCTGTCGCATCTGCGCTCCCGTCACCCGAGCGTGAGGTGGCGCAGCACCCTGAACCTGCGCGCGACCCGTGATCTCCTGCGCCGCATGTCCATCCCTGCAACCGGTGCGACCGGCTTGTGCCAGCACAGCGGAGAGCCGGGCCTTCGACTCCAGAAGCCGTAAGAGGCTCGTTCCGACATGCGGCGAGAGCTCGGTGACCATCGCGGTCGCGCACCGGGCGCGAGGGCTCCGGTGAACGAGCCGAGGAGTGGGGCTCCGCGGGCCCCCTCGCGCGGGCTGGAGCGGCTGACCGGCATGCCTGCCCAGTCGGGAAGAAGGCTCGTGGCGGCGAACTCGACGATGCACTTCGGGCGGACCGTACTGCTCGGCGTGCTGCGCTCGCCCACGGCCCGGGCAGGATTGCACGGGACCGGCCCCGGAAGGAACTGGTCATCGACATCGCGCGCACAGCCGTGTACGGCTTCGCCACCGGCGCCGTCGCCAGCACCCTTGCCACCAGGCAAGGGCCCGGTCCGGGGCAGCGGCACGCCGATGCCCACCCCGGGCGCCGCACCGGAGCGGGGCGGGTCGGGCGCCAAGACACCTACGGCCGGGAGAGCTGATGGGCAACGAGACACCAGCAACACCGCGCCGCGCGACGCGGCTGCTGCTCACGTCGGACACCCATCTGCCCCTGCGAGCGAGACGGCTGCCCGACGAACTGCTGCAGGCCGTGGAGTGGGCGGACCTCGTCGTGCACGCCGGGGACTGGGTCGATGAAGCCACCCTGGACCTGCTGGCGTACCGCGCGCGGCGTCTGGTCGGCGTACACGGCAACAACGACAGCCCCGAGCTCCAGGCACGGCTGCCGGAGATGGCCCGCTTCCTGGAGGGCGGTCTACGGTTCGGCGTCGTCCATGAGACAGGGGCGGCACGTGGCCGAGAGGGGCGTTGCGCCGCCCGGTATCCGGATCTGGACGTGCTGATCTTCGGTCACAGCCACATCCCCTGGGACACACAGGCTCCAGGGGGATTGCGTCTGCTGAATCCGGGGTCTCCCACGGACCGCAGACGACAGCCGCACTGCACCTATATGACGTGCACGGTCGCAGACGGAACCCTCGGGGAAGTCGTACTGCACCGTCTGCCACAGCGCTGACCGCCCCCGACCGCACAGCGTTCGCAGGTCAGTCGGAGCGTCAAAGGCGGCCCGCAGCGCCTATTCTCGGATCGCTCGACGTCACACGCCGTACGGCTCGACGGGAGGCGTACTCCGTCCTTGCCGATGGAGACCTCGGCGGTCACGGAGACGTCCTTGGTGTCGAGCTTCATCTCGCGCGATACCGCGGCCATCCCGCTGGCGAAGCAGGCCGCGCACCCGGCGGCGAAGAGCTGCTCGGGGTTGGTGCCCTTGCCGTTGCCGCCGAGGGCCGGCGGCAGGGTCGATCCGGCCGTCCGAGCTCGCGGCACGGTGGTGAGGTGCCAGTCCTCGATCCGGTTCCCGCGCAGGCGCGGGCACTCCTGCTAGGCCGGACCCGGCGCCCGCACCAGTTCGTCCTTGGCGTCGCCGGGTGGGGTACGTGCCGGGAACACGCGGATCGTCATGGTCCGTTCACCTCCGTCCACAGCGGGCTCGGCAGCAGCTTCGGGCGGTTCGCTCACCTGCCGTACCGTACGGGGCGGTCCTGCCTCCGGCGCAACACGGGGCTCATCCGCGGGCCCGGTGCTCGCCGGTGACGTCATGGGCGAGGCTCCAGGCCGCGCGAGGAAGCGCCGTCGGCGTACGGCATGATTCCGGCCCCGCTCTTCCGCCCGGTTCAGGCCGTCGGCGGCCAGGTGGTCACACCCGGTGCGGGCCGGGTGCCCTCTCGGAGCTGAGCCGATGCGATGCGGCTCGAACGCGTACGAATGGCACCGGCCAGATCCACGGCACCGGTGAGCTGGCCGGTCTACCCGTCGACCAGATAGGTGCCTAGGGCATCCAATGGTCAGGAGGCGCGGACCGACCGGCTCTGCGCGCACGACCGAGCACTGCGAGGCGACCCGATCCCATGACGGACTCCACGACGGACCCGGCCTGCCAGGACCCCAGCCCCCGCGCTCCTGCCCCTGCCCCTGTCACATCCTTTCCCCAGGACCGGGGGTGCCCCTACCACCCGCCCGCCGGCTACGCGCCGCTCCGCGAGGACAGCCCGCTGAGCCGGGTCACCCTCTTCGACGGACGCCCGGTCTGGGCGGTCACCGGTCACGCACTGGCCCGCCGACTGCTGGCCGACCCACGGCTCTCCAGTGACCGCAGCCACCCGGACTTCCCGGTCCCGGCCCAGCGGTTCGCGAACGCCCAGCGACGCCGCGTGGCTCTGCTCGGCGTCGACGATCCCGAGCACAACAACCAACGCAGGATGCTCATCCCGGCCTTCTCGGTGAAACGGATCGGCGCGCTCCGGCCGCCTATCCAGGAGACCGTGACCCGACTGCTGGACGCGATGGAACGACAAGGGCCGCCGGCCGAGCTGGTGAGCGCGTTCGCCCTGCCGGTGCCGTCGATGGTGATCTGCGCCCTGCTCGGCGTGCCGTACGCCGACCACGCGTTCTTCGAGGAGTGCTCGCAGCGGCTCCTGCGCGGCCCGGGAGCCGACGATGTGGACAGGGCACGCGACGAACTCGAGGAATACCTGGGCGCGCTGATCGACCGCAAGAGGACCGAGCCCGGCGACGGGCTCCTCGACGAGCTGATCCACCGGGACCACCCGGACGGACCGGTCGACCGCGAACAGCTGGTCGCGTTCGCGGTCATTCTGCTCATCGCGGGACACGAGACGACAGCGAACATGATCTCGCTCGGCACGTTCACGCTGCTGCGCCACCCCGAACAACTGGCGGCGCTGCGGGCCGGCGGGACGACGACCGCCGTGGTGGTCGAGGAGTTGCTGCGGTTCCTGTCCATCGCCGACGGCCTGCAGCGCCTGGCCATCGAGGACCTGGAAGTCGACGGGGCGACGATCCGCAAGGGTGAGGGCGTGGTCTTCTCGACCTCGCTCATCAATCGCGACGCGGAAGTGTTCCCCGGCGCCGAGACGCTCGACTGGGACCGCTCCGCCCGCCACCATCTCGCCTTCGGCTTCGGCATCCACCAGTGCCTGGGCCAGAATCTGGCCCGTGCCGAGCTGGAGATCGCGATGCGCACGCTGTTCGAGCGGCTGCCCGGCCTACGGCTCGCCGTGCCCGCGCACGAGATCCTCCACAAGCCGGGGGACACGATCCAGGGGCTGCTCGAACTCCCCGTGGCCTGGTGAGCGGCATGGGAGTCCAGGTCGACAAGGAACGCTGTGTGGGGGCCGGCATGTGTGCGCTGACCGCGCCAGACGTGTTCACACAGGACGACGACGGCCTCAGCGAGGTCCTCCCGGGCCGGGAGTCGACAACCGGGACCCACCCGCTGGTGGGGGAGGCGGTGCGGGCCTGCCCGGTGGGGGCGGTGGCCCTGTCGTCCGACTGACGTGCCGCCGCTCCACCGTCCTGTGACGCGCGCCGACTCCGCCCCCTGGCTCCCGTGGCTCGGCACCTAGGTGTATTGATCACGAGCGTTGTTGACGCCGATCGGGGTCTTGATCATGACGAAGACCTCCGGTGTGATGGAGGTGTCTGAGCTGCACCACACACGAAGGTCTTCGTGTCACACCGTCATGCCCGTCTGACGGTTCACGTAGGCGGATCCTGGTCGAACGGGTTCTGGCCGGGCGTCCTGTCGCGCATGTCGCGGCCGAGATGGGTATATCCAGGCCCACCGCCCACAAGTGGGTTCGTCGCCGGCGGGCCGAGGGGGACGCCGGTCCGCGCGACCGCTCCAGTCGGCCGTTCACGACGCCGCGCCACGCCCCTGAGGAACTGGAGGCCCCGGTCTGCCGGCTACGGACCGGTCGCAAGCTCGGGCCGGCCCGCATCGGCCCGGTCCTGGGCCTGCCGGCCTCGACGGTCCACCGGATCCTGGTCCCGCACGATACGCCTACCCTCCACAGGCCGAGGTGGCGGATTCGTCCGGTCCGATGGCGATTGAGGGCAGGTGGTGGTCCGTCGCGACCACCACCACCTGATCCTCGGCGTTCCAGACACGCCGCTCGCCCTTCGGCGGGTTGAGTCTGATGCCGTGGTCCCCGGGTCCCGCGCGGGCGATGTCCTGCCGGCGGTAGCCGATCGCGCATTCGCCCCGGTCCCATGCGGCGGCGACGACGTCGGCGAACGTAGCCTCGGCGCCCGGGTGGATGTACGCATCGGCGGGCCGCAGACAGACGTTGTTTCCCTCCGCGGAGAACAACTCCTCGAAGACGGGAGCCAGATGCCGGTTCTGGGCAATCTGAGCCATGAGAAGGCCGACCAGCATCCCGCTGACGATGACGTCGGAACCGCTGTTAACGGGCGCCAGGGGCCGGTTGCGGTCATCGACGAGTTCGGTGACGACACGCGTCTCGCGTCCCGTTCGCTGTTCCAGCAGCCGCACGGCCAGCAGGGTGACCAAGGTCCAGTCGTCCGGGTGGTCGGGGCCGTCGCCCCGGTCCGGGCCCAGGACGATCACTCCGTCGTACGGATCGAGGTCGAGGTCGAGAAGGATCTCAGGCCGTGACAGGGGAACCGACCGGAACCGCACATCCGGCCCTGCCGGCTGCCCGCCGTCCGCCTCCCTCGGTCCGGGTACGGCGCTGTCAGCGACCACCTCCACGACGGAGCCGGGACGGGCCGTGCTCCGCAACTGTTCCAGGACCAGAGGGGCCCGGCGGTTCCAGCCAAGCAGCAGCAGCCGGGAGGGGCCGGCCGGCTCGGGCCGGGCCTCGGCAATCACCGAGGCATCGACGAGGTGCCGGCAGTCCTCGACACGGGTGCTGTCGCCATCGCGGGCAAGCACGATCAGGCGGCTACCGGGCAGGACGACGGTGTCGGCGGGTGGGTTCAGCAGCGCACGGCCGTCAGGCGTGAGCAGCCCCACCACGCAGGAGTTCGGGTGGTTCAGCAGGGTCGACCCGAAGGGGCCGTGGTGGAACGCGGTGGCGTCGGCGAGATGAAACTCGTCGCCCGCGAAGTCGAGCAGGTCACGCAAGACGAGGGAGAGGCCGGGGCGGCCGACGCACTGCGCGATCAGCCGGGCCGTGACCGTGTCGGCCTCAAGGACTGTGCCGCGAGGGCCTGCGGCCAGACGGGCCGGCGCCCGGTACCGGTCGTCCCGGATCGCGGCGAGCACCGGCGGCCCGTCCGTGTCCTCCCCGAGGACCGCCCGCAGGGCCAGCAGGATGCGCAGTACCTCTGCGTCGGCCGTCGGTTCCGCCGACGGCAATACCACCACGGTGCTCGCCGACCGCGGGCTTACGAGTGCGAGAACGTCCGGGTCACTGGCGGGACCACTGCGGCAGATGACCCGGGCGCGGGCAACCGGGCCGGCCCGTGCGGTCAGCGCCTCCTCCATCTCAGCCTTGTCCCGGTCGGCCAGCAGCACGATGGCGCGCGGCCGCCGCGGGGCCTGCGCGGCGATCAGTTCGCCCACCACGGTGGTCACCTGGTCCGACCAGCCGAGCACCAGGACGTGCCCCTGTTCCAGGACCGTGGACCGCCCCCTGCTCAACTCCGCCATTCGTTCGGCCAGTCCGGTCGTGATCACCCCCACGAGGGTCGAAACACAGAGAAGCGCGACCAGCCCGAGCACGGCGGAGAGTACCAAGCGCAGCGGCGTGCCGGTGGCCGCGCCGAGGCGCAACGTCTCCGCACTGATCCGCCATGCCGCGATCAGCCGCCCCGAGAGAGAGGTCGGCGATCCGGGATCCGTCCACACCAGCAGCAGGCTGACCGGCACGACGACGGCCAGGCAGGTGATCACCAGCCAGCCCATGAGAGTGCCGGTGGAACGGGCTAGCGTGCGGTCGAACCGGTAGCGCGCCCAATCCCGCAACGGCACCCGTGGCCCGCCCTTGGCTGATTCCACTATCACTCCCCCCTCGCCCGCCGCCGCGCACGCCACGGTGGGGGCGGCACCGGCCATCCCTCTCCGTAGAGTGCGACCTCCGCTCCCGGGGCACGCCGGGATCGGCGGTCGATTCATCCTTTCGGACCTCGGCCCCGACGCGACGCACGCGTACGCCTCCTGCCGCGCCGCCGTCCACGAGGACGCCACGGAGTCCCAGGCTTCCGCGAGCGGCACCATGTGGTCGATGTCGAGGGAGCCCGGCACTGGTGACCTCCTGACCGCCGTAGTAGCTGACCCAGGTACCGCCAGTCAGCCTGCAGCCGGCCCCGACCGTCGGGGCGACGACCGCCTTCGACGCGTGCTCTCCGCGCGAGCGAAGGTGAACCAGCAGCCCACGCTGGCGGCGGGGTGTTCCCAGGTTTGGTGGGTCATCAGGTTCTGGAGCACGGCGAACCCGGACGGGTCGCGCCCACCTCGTTGCCGTTCACGCCTGCGCCCAACGATCGCAACGCACCACACATGACGCGTCTGAAGGATCATGGGAGACGGCCAGCAGCTCACAGCCCCGCCCGAAGCCTCACGAAACTCAGGTGACGGGTGGTCAGCAAACTCGGCATCAATACCGCTGGAGGACGCTTTCAGGCGCCAAGGACCGCCAAGGTCAATAGCTCACCATACCTGCTTTCACCAGGGAAAACGCAGGTCAACAAGCCCTCTGCTGGGCCCACGAGGAGATAGGCATGAAGATGCTGATCAACGTCCCCGAGACCGTCGTCGCCGACGCCCTGCGCGGGATGGCCGCCGCGCATCCGGAGCTGACCGTCGATGTGGAGAACCGGGTGGTGGTACGGCGGGACGCGCCGGTGGCCGGGAAGGTGGCGCTCGTCTCGGGCGGCGGGTCGGGGCACGAGCCGTTGCACGGCGGGTTCGTCGGGCCCGGGATGCTGTCGGCGGCCTGTCCCGGTGAGGTGTTCACCTCGCCGGTGCCGGACCAGATGGTGCGGGCGGCCGCGGCGGTGGACAGCGGGGCCGGAGTGCTCTTCGTCGTCAAGAACTACACCGGTGACGTGCTGAACTTCGAGATGGCCGCCGAGCTCGCCGAGGACGAGGGCATCCAGGTCACCCAGGTCGTCGTGGACGACGACGTGGCGGTCAGCGACAGCACCTTCACGGCCGGGCGGCGCGGCACCGGTGCGACGCTCTTCGTCGAGAAGATCGCCGGAGCCGCCGCGGACGAGGGCGCGCCGCTGGAACGGGTGGCCTCGGTGGCCCGGCAGGTGAACGGGTCCTCGCGGAGCTTCGGCGTGGCCCTCACCGCGGTCACCACACCGGCGAAGGGCAGCCCGACCTTCGACCTGCCCACCGGAGAGCTGGAGTTGGGCATCGGCATCCATGGCGAGCCGGGCCGGGAGCGGCGGCCGATGATGACCTCGGGCGAGATCGCCGACTTCGCGGTGGACGCGGTGCTGGAGGACCTCCGGCCGACCGGCCCCGTGCTGGCGCTGGTCAACGGGATGGGCGCGACACCGCTGCTGGAGCTGTACGGGTTCAACGCCGAGGTCCACCGGGTGCTCGGCGAACGAGGCGTGCCGGTGGCTCGTACGCTCGTGGGGAACTACGTGACCTCGCTCGACATGGCAGGCTGCTCGGTGACGCTGTGCCAGATCGACGAGGAGCTGCTGCGGCTGTGGGACGCACCCGTGGAGACGCCCGCGCTCCGCTGGGGCCGGTGAGCTCCGAGCCGGTCCCGGCCGTACTCGTCACCCGTACGCACCGGGCCGGACCGGCCCGGGGAACAGGAGATCATGTGCTCGACGCCGACTTCTTCCGCCGCTGGATGGCGGCCACCGCCACCGCCGTGGACCGCGAGGCGGACCGACTGACCGAGCTGGACTCGGCGATCGGCGACGCCGACCACGGCAGCAACCTCCAGCGCGGCTTCACGGCGGTGGCGGCCGTGCTGGAGAAGGACGCGCCCGCGACTCCGGGTGCGGTGCTGACGCTGGCGGGACGGCAGCTGATCTCGACCGTCGGCGGTGCGTCCGGACCGTTGTACGGGACGCTGCTGCGCCGTACGGGCAAGGCGCTCGGCGAGGATGCCGAGGTGGACCGGGACCAGCTCGCGCGGGCGTTCGCCGCGGGTGTGGCGGCCGTGGGACAGCTCGGCGGGGCGCAGGCCGGGGACAAGACGATGCTGGACGCGCTGCTGCCGACCGCCGAGGCGCTGGGTTCGTCGTTCGGCGGCGCTGCGGAGGCGGCCCGCGCGGGTGCCGAGGCGACGGTGCCGTTGCAGGCGCGCAAGGGCCGGGCCAGCTATCTCGGTGAGCGCAGCATCGGACACCAGGACCCGGGCGCGACTTCGGCGGCCCTGCTGGTCGAGGCGCTGGCCGTGGCGGCACAGGACGGAGGTGCGGAGGCATGAGCGACGAACCGCAGGTGGGCATCGTGCTCGTCTCGCACAGCGGTCCGGTCGCGGAATCGGTCGCCGAACTGGCCCGAGGCCTCGCCGCCGGAGGTGTGACGGCTCCCGTCGCGGCGGCCGGAGGGCTGCCGAACGGCGGGCTCGGCACCAGCGCCGAGCTGATCGGCCGGGCCGCCGCATCGGTGGACCGGGGCGCCGGGGTCGCGGTCCTCGTCGACCTGGGCAGCGCGGTCCTCACGGTGAAGGCGATGCTCGCCGAAGGCGACGAGCTGCCGGAGAACAGCCGGCTGGTCGACGCGCCGTTCGTGGAGGGCGCGGTCGCCGCCGTGGTGACCGCGTCGTCCGGCGGCGACATCGGCGCGGTGGAGGCGGCGGCCTCGGAGGCGTACGGGTACCGCAAGACGTAGTCGGTCGTACGGAGGCGGGATCCTGGCTCGGCTCCGGCCCTCCGTTGGCGTGCCGCTCACCGTGCTTGCAGACTTGACGCCATGTCGGCAGGCAAGCGCAGTGCGGGACTTCTTCTCTTCCGGACCACCGGTACGGGAGGTGAGCGGGATGTCGAGGTGCTGATCGGGCACATGGGCGGGCCTTTCTGGACCGGGCGGGAGGCGGCCGCCTGGTCGGTGCCGAAGGGTGAGTACGGCCCCGACGAGGATCCGGCGGCGGCCGCGCGGCGGGAGTTCACGGAGGAGCTCGGACTGCCGGTGCCGGAAGGTGCCTGGCTGCCGCTCGGTGAGGCGCGTCAGCGCAGCGGCAAGACGGTGACCGTGTGGGCGGTGGAGGCGGAGCTGGATGTGGAGTCCGTGGTGCCGGGGACGTTCACGATGGAGTGGCCGCGCGGCTCCGGCGTGCAGCAGGAGTTCCCGGAGATGGACCGGTTCGCCTGGTGCACGCCGGAGGAGGCCGCCGAGCTGCTGATCGTCGGTCAGCGGATCTTCGTGAAGCGGCTGCGCGACCGGGTACGCGCGGCGGGATCTCCTTCCCCGGAGGCATAGGCCTCGGCGGGACGGCCGGCCCGCAACTCCAGTACGTCACCGGTGAAGCGGGCCCGGAAGCTGCGGTCGTGCGAGACGACGACCACCGCTCCCGAATACTGCGCGAGCGCCGCCTCCACCTCCTCCACCAGGCTCAGCGCGATGTGGTTCGTCGGCTCGTCCAGCACCAGCAGATCGGCCGGCCGGGTCACCAGCCGGGCCAGGGCCAGCCGGCGCTGCTGGCCGATGGAGAGGGACGCGACGGGTACGCCGAGGTCCTCGGGCCGGAACAGGCCCAGCTCCAGCAGCTCGTCCGCGTACTCCTCCGGAAAGCCCGGACGGCCCGCCGCGAAGGTGGCGAGCAGGGTGCGGCGGGTCGGCCGGGCGGGCAGCTCCTGCGGGAGGTAGCCGATCCGGGCGCGGCGGCGGACCGTCCCGGTGTCGGGCGTCAGGTCGCCGGCGAGGACCCGCAGGAGCGTGGTCTTGCCGGCCCCGTTCTCGCCGGTCACCAGCAGACGGGCGCCAAGCTCCACGCGGAGAGCGGGAAGGTGGAGCCGGTCGCCCACGGTGATGTCGTCCAGCTCCACCAAGGGTCCGGAGCCGGTCTCGGCCGCCAGGGACGGGCGGCCGGTGAAGGCGAGCGGCTTGGGCGGAGCGGGTACGGGAGTGCGGCGCAGCGCCTCCAGCCGGGTCCGGGCCGCCCTGACCTGGCCGGAGAGTTTGGCCTCGTGCGAGCGGCGGTGCTTGCCGAACCCCTGCTTCGGGTCCCTGCCGGTGGCCGCCAGCCGCTGTCCTGCGGCGTCCACCAGCTCCGCCGTACGGGCCAGGTCGCTCAGGTACTCCTGGTGCTCCTGGGCCCAGCGGCGCCGGGCCGCCGCCTTCGCGGTGCGGTAACCGTCCCAGCCGTCGCCGTACCGGATGACCGTGCGCAGGTCGCGGTCGACCTCCAGGATCACGGAGGTGACCCGCTCCAGGAAGGCCCGGTCGTGGGTGATGGCGACGACGGTGCCCCGGTGCGCCCGCAGGTGCTCCTCCAGCCAGATCACCGCCCGTACGTCCAGGTGGTTGGTCGGCTCGTCCAGGAGCAGCAGCTCCGGGGCGGCCGCCAGCACGCAGGCCAGCGCGAGGCGGGACTGTTCGCCGCCGGAGAGGGTGGAGAGCGTGCGGTCGCGGGTGAGGTGGGCGAGGCCGAGGCCGTGGAGAGCCGCCTCGGTACGGGCGTCCGAACGGTAACCGTCGCGCTCTTCGTAGGCGGTGAGGAGGTCTCCGTACGCGGCGAGTTCCTCGTCCGTGGGCTCGCCCGCCGACAGCGCCTCCTCCGCCTCGCGGATGCGGCGCTCCAAGGCGCGGAGTTCGGCGAGAGCGGCGTCGACGGCGTCCTGGACGGTGTCGGTGGGATCGAGGGCGAGGGTCTGGGCGAGGTAGCCGGTGGAGCCGGGGAAGCGGACGGTGATCTCGCCGTTGTCCGGCTGCTCGGCTCCGGCGAGCAGGCGCAGCAGAGTGGATTTTCCGGAGCCGTTCTCGCCGATGACGGCGACTTTCTCGCCGGGGCGGACGGTGAGCGTCACCTGGTCGAGTACGGAGCGGTCCCCGTAGGCCTTGGAGACGTCCTTGATGGTCAGTTGGGCGCGGTCGCGCCGGTCGTGCGTGGGTGCCATGTCGCTGATTCCTGGGTGAGCGCCCGCGGCGGCGCGTGCGAGGACGCGCGAAGGCGGGGCGTGGATACCGGACGGCGGAGGGACAGCGGCGTGTCGGGGCCGGATACGGCGAGGTTTCGCCCGGTGCGGACACGGGCGGTGCTCGGCGAACGGCCGGAGGCCTCAGCCGGTGACGTCAGGTGTCACGCGGCGGCTGTCCGGGCCGGGAATCAGCGGAAGTAGTAGTACGAACGCATGGCATCGAGTGTAACGGCCGGCCGATTGCGGGGCCGGGAATTTTCACCGGCCCCGCGACCGGCGTACGACGATGGGCTCAGCCGTTCGGCAGGATGACCGCGCGGCCGTTGATCCGGCCGTCGTGCAGTCGTTCGTAGGCGCGCGGGGCCTCGTCGATGGAGTACGTCTCCACATGGACGTCCACGGCTCCCGCGTGGGCCAGGTCGAGGACCTCGGCCAGCTCCTTGCGCGAGCCCCAGTACGGAGCGCTGACGTTGGTGCCGTACGGCAGCGTCCCGAAGCCGACCGACAGCGCGCCGCCGCCGATGCCGACGATCGTGACGTCGCCGTCGACGCGTGCGGCGGCTCCGGCGGTCTCGACGGTGGGCGGGGCGCCGACGAAGTCCAGTACGACGTGGGCGCCGAGTCCGCCGGTCAGCTCCTTGACGCGGGCCGCCGCCTTCTCGTCGGAGAGGACCGCCTCGTGCGCGCCGACGGACCTGGCCAGGTCGAGCTTCTCCTCGCTGACGTCGAGTGCGATGACCCGTACGGCCGTCATGGCGCGCAGGAGCTGGATCGCGACGTGGCCGAGGCCGCCGGTGCCGATGACGACGGCGGTCGCACCGGGCACGAGCTTCGGCAGCGAGCGCTTGATCGCGTGGTACGGAGTGAGTCCGGCGTCCGTGAGCGACACCGTCTTGACCGGGTCGAGGTCACCGATCGGCACGAGGTGGCGCGGGTCGTCGACGATCATGTACTCGGCCATGGCGCCGGGAGCGCCGAGTCCGGGCGGCATGATGCCGAGCTCCTTGGCGCGCAGACAGTAGTTCTCCTTGCCTTCCGCGCAGTTCACGCAGATGCCGCAGCCCCAGGGCCCGTACACCGCGACGGAGTCGCCTTCGGAGAGGCCGTGCACGCCGTCGCCGAGCGCGGCGACCGTGCCGACGCCCTCGTGGCCCAGCGTGAGCGGCAGCGGGAACGGGATCTGGTCGGCGGGCCAGCTCATCACCGCGATGTCGGAGTGGCAGACACCGGCGGCGGTGACCTTCAGCAGGACCTGGCCGGGGCCGGGCTCGGGGTCCGGCACGGTGACGACCTCGGGGGCCGCACCGACGGCCCGGTACTGGACGGCTTTCATGGGTCTCCTCGCTTCTTCGCTGCCTTGTGCTCTTCTTGTCGCCCCCGTGGTCTCTCCCGCATGTCCTTTGTCGCCCGCGGCTCCCGCGTCCGCCACCCGGGCGCCGTTACGGAGCGGAGTAGCCGCCGTCCACCAGGTGGTAGCTGCCGTGGATGAAGGAGGCCTTCTCGGAGAGGAGGAAGACGGTGAGTTCCGCGACCTCCTCGGCGGTGCCGAGGCGTCCGGCCGGGTGCAGCGAGATCAGGTGCTCACGGGCCTGCGGGTCGGCGTTCCGCAGGAGCGGGGTGTCGATGAAGCCGGGGCCGACCGCGTTGATCCGGACGTTCTGTGCGGCGTATTCGAGCGCCGCGCTCTTGGTGAGGCCGACGACGCCGTGCTTGGCGGCGACATAGGCGGGCGAGCCCGCGAAGCCGTTGGTGCCGAGGATGGAGGACATGTTGACGATCGCGCCGCCGCCGGCCGCGACGATGGCGGGCAGCTCGTGGCGCATGGAGTAGAAGACGCCACTGAGGTTGGTGGCGACGACGCGGTCCCAGTCCTCGACCGGGTAGGCGCCGGTGGGCGCGGCCGGACCGGCGATGCCGGCGTTGTTGACGGCCAGGTGGAGGGCGCCGAAGGTCTCCACGGTGAACCGGACACCGGCTTCGACGGAGGCCGGGTCGGTGACGTCCATGCGGACGGCGGCCGCTCGCGCGCCGGTGCTCTCCAGCTGGGCGGCGGCCTTGCGTGCGCTCTCCTCGTCGTAATCGGCGACGACGACGGCCGCGCCGGCGGTGGCGAGCAGCCGGGCCACGGCGAGGCCGATACCGGAGGCGCCGCCGGTGACGAGAGCGGTACGGCCGGCGAACTCGGCCGTGGGAGTGGTGGTGCTCATGAGGTTGCCTTTTCTGCTGTGTCTTCGGTGGTGCCCGGGGCTGTGAGGAGGTCCGCAGAGAGAGCGTCGAACGCCTCGGTGACCAGGTCGGGCAGAGCGTCCGGGCGACCTCCGCGCACCCAGGCGGCCTGGGCCGCGAGGAGCGCGCCCGCTCCGGCCGCCACGGTGACGGCGGGGCGGATGTCGTGGCGCGGGTCGGTGCCGAGCCGGTCCGCGACGATGGCGACCGAGTCCTCCTGGGCGTCCACCCGGATGTGGTGGAAGGCCGCGTAGAGCGTCGGCTCCTCCTCGGCCGCGGTCAGGAGGTCGAAGATCCGCGGGCGGCGGTGCCAGGGCTCGGCGTCGGGGTCGGCGAGCCAGGCCAGGACGGCGCGCCGGTACGCCAGGAACAAAGGCTCCTCGGCGGGACGGGCCCGCAGGGCCTCGTTGATCCGGTCGCCGTCACCGCGCAGCGAGTCGAGCGCTGCGGCTTCCTTGCTCCCGAAGTACCGGCTGAACGTACGGCGGTCGACGTCCGCGGCCTCCGCGATCTCCTCGACCGTGACGTACCGCAGTCCCCGGTCGAGCACCAGCTCGAACGCGGCCTGCGCCAAGGTGTCGCGGGTGCGGCGGGCCTTACGACTGCGCCGCTCGGGCGTTCTCCGCTCCGGGTTCTTCTCTGCCGGGCTCATACATGCACCGTACACCTGAAAATGTCCCTGCACGGCATTCGTCCCGCCGGGACATCATGGACGGCTCGTTCAGTCGGTCATGGCGCCCGCGACCGGCCGGGCCTCCTCGGCTCCGGACACCGGCCGCGGCTCGCCGTCGCCCGGTGCTCTGCGCAGCGCGAGCGCGGCGACATCGTCGCGCCTGACTCCTCCGGTGAACTCCTCCAGATCGAGGTGGAGCGCGTCCAGCAGCTCACGCGGACCGTGTCCGGCCCAGCCGCTCAGCCGCTGGTCCAGCGGGTAGAAGGCGTGGGCCACGTCGCGGGCCTCGGTCACTCCGTCGGTGACCACGAGGAGCGTGGCGCCGGGCGGCAGGACGAACGACTCCGCCGTACGGGTCTCGCGGCTGAGGCCGGCGAGGCCGAGCGGTACGTACGTCCGCTCCAGCGGTACGGCCGACGCGCGGCCCTCGTACAGCAGCCACGGCGGCAGATGGCCGCAGTTCACCGCCTGTACGCGGTCCTCCTCGTCGAACCCGAGGACCAGCGCGGTCACGAAGCGCTCGGCCTCGCCGGTCTGGGCGGAGAACCCGTTGTGCCGGACGACGGCGGCCTCCAGGGCCTCCACCACACCGGTCAGCGTCGGCTCCCGCACCGCCGCCTCACGGAACGCCGCGATGGCGGCGAACCCGGCCCCTATGGCCGCCACCCCCTTGCCCTGGACGTCTCCGATGATCACGCGGGTGCCGTACGGCGATTCGACGACCTCGTAGATGTCACCGCCGACGAAGCGGTCCTCCTCGATCGGCTCGTAGAGGCCGTACGCGAAGACCTGGTCGGTGATGACGGGCAGCGGCCGCAGGATCTGGCGCTGGAGGGCGACGGCGGCGGAGCGGAGCCGGGCCATCTCGGTGGCGTGGCGTATGCGGGCGGCGCAGGCGGCGACACCGAGGGCGCAGGCCAGCACGGTGAAGCCGATGCCGAAGACGAAGTCCCAGAAGGTGCCGTCACCGCCGAGCCCGGAGCCGACGACGACCGCCGTGATCCAGACCGCCACCCAGACGGTCTGCCGGAGGCTGCAGAAGACGGAGGCCAGGGCCGGGACGACGACGAGGAGCGGGATGACCCGGAGGTCCTCGCCGGTGACCACGTCGAGGAGGACGACCAGCACGCTCAGCAGCAGCACGAGACCGGCCAGCGCCCAGTTGCCGATCCGGCCCGTGGCCTCGTCCGCGCCCGCGTCCGTACCCGGCAGGGCCGTCGGCCGGCCCGGTGCCCTGCGCCCTTTCCCCAGGGACACGCCCTCTCCTCCCGTTCGTTCCTCGGTGCCGCCCACCGGTGAGGACGGCCCCTTCCAGTTGACCGCCATTCGGGCCGCGGCGCAGCGGGGCGTAGGACCCGGAGGCGGCGCCGAAGGTCCCGGCCGGGACGTTCGGCCCGGGACCTTCGGCCCTCTTCTCCCTGCTCACCGCAGTGCGGCGCGGCGGGTTCCGTCGGCGGGCGGGAGGCTCACGGGGGCCAGGGCGGAGATGAACTCGGGGTGGGCGCGGAGCTGGAAGCCGAGCGATTCGTAGAGCCGGATCGCCACCGCGTTGGTGGCGGAGGTGTGCAGGAACGGCGTCTCGCCGCGCTCACGGATCCCGTACGCCACCGCCCGGACCAGGCGGCCCGCCAGCCCCTGACCCCGTACCGACTCGTCGGTGCAGACCCCGCTGATCTCGGTCCAGCCCGGCGGACGCAGCCGCTCCCCCGCCATCGCCACCAGCACGCCGCCCCGGCGGATGCCCAGGTAGGTGCCGAGCTCCACCGTGCGCGGCAGGAAGGGGCCGGGGCGGGTGCGCTCCACCAGGGCCAGCATCTCCGGCACGTCCGCCGGGCCGAGTCGTACGGCCTCGGGGCAGGGCTCCGGGACCACCGACACGTCGACGAGCTGGACGCCGCGGATCCGGTGGAGGATCTCCCAGCCCTTCGGCGGCTCCTCGCGCAGCCTGTTCAGGCCGATGGTTCCGCCCGGCCCGGCGAGCGCCGCGAGGTCGACCCAGTCCCGCGCGTCCGGGACGTCGGGATGAGCGGTCCAGGGAGAGACGTCGACGGGGTAGCGCAGGATCCGGCCGCGCCGCTCGGCGAAGTGCGCGTGCGGGCCGGTGAGCGAGGAGAGCGCGGGACTGTCCAGCGGGTGCGGCGGCGCCCCGGGGCCGGTGGCCGGTGTGGTGATCGAGGCGGTGGCCGGGACGGAGACCGACGGGCCGGCCGCAGAAGCGGTGAACGGGGCGGTCCCGGGCGTGGCGGTCTGGTGCCGGGTCGCGGGGTCGAGGGCGGTCACGGGCCCACCTCGGCGATCGGATCGGGCCGTTCGGCCGCGTCCCGTGCCACCCCTCCGCGGCATTCTTCGTACGCGTACGGCTTGCGCATGCTCTCCCTCGTTCCGGTCCATCGCACGGTTCCTCCCGGCGGGCACCCGGCGCCCTGGCGCCGCGCGCCCGCCACCCGCGAAAAGCCGATGCGCGCAGGGCGTATTCCGCGCCGGGGAACTGTTCACGAGGCCGCAATCAACGGCGGTGGAGACCGGCTCCGCACCCCGGACGGAGAGATTCCGGAGCACGGCGGGAACCGGCGTGCGCCCACCTGGAGGAGCGGCGAATTCGACTCATCCATCAGCCAATCCGCGCGGGTCCGGTCCCAACTGCCGTCCGGCTGTGGCACTCTGGTGGCGACCGCCCCACCGGGCTCCCCCGTACCGGTGGGGCGGTTCTGTGCGCCCCCTGTGGACCGGCCCGTCCCCATGACGGTGTTTCAGCGCCGAACTCCGCCTGTTTCCGCCTCTCGCCAGCCGATTCCGGCCAACTCGCCGCCGCTGGCCAGATCGATTCCCTTCCGGACGCATGAGGACCGGACCGCCGGGCAGGCGTGTAAACCTCATGGCCTACGACCTGGGGAGGGTGACGAGATGACGGCGCACACGGTACGGAGCACCGGTACGGAGCAGCGGACGGAGACCACGGAGGACCTTCCGTGGATCGAGGACGCCGGCAAGGTCGCCCCCATGGACGCCCGGCGGCTGTCGCGGCTCTTCTTCGACCGCCTCCAGGTCCTGGAGGAAGGCACGCACGAGTACCAGTACGCGCGCAACACCCTGATCGAGATGAACCTCTCGCTGGTCCGGTTCGCGGCCAACCGCTTCCGCAACCGGGGCAGCGGCGACATGGAGGACATCATCCAGGTCGGCACGATCGGGCTGATCAAGGCGATCGACCGCTTCGACCTCTCGCGCGAGGTGGAGTTCACCTCCTTCGCCGTGCCGTACATCGTCGGTGAGATCAAGCGGTTCTTCCGGGACACCAGCTGGGCCGTCCACGTGCCCCGGCGCCTCCAGGAGCTGCGCGTCGACCTCGCCAAGGCCAAGGAGACCCTCGCGGCCGACCTCGACCGGGACCCGACGGTGCGGGAGCTGGCCGAGCACCTGGGCATGGACGAGGCCGAGATCACCGAAGGGATCGTCGCCTCCAACGGCTACACCGCGGGCTCGCTGGACATGCCGACCGACTCCGCCGAATCCAGCCCGCAGAACACCAGCGGGCGGACCTTCGCCGATGTCCTCGGCGAGCCGGACCCCGCCTTGGAGACCGTGGAGAACCTGCACACCCTCGCACCGCTGCTGGGCGAACTGGACGAGCGGGAACGCCGGATCATCGACATGCGGTTCGGCCAGGAGCTGACGCAGGCGCAGATCGGCGCCGAGCTCGGGATCTCCCAGATGCATGTCTCCCGGCTGCTGAGCCGGATGCTGGACAAGCTGCGCAACGGAATGCTCACCCAGGAGTGACACGAACGCGCCTCGCTCTCACCTGACTTCCTCATCAGTCACCCTCTCAATTCCCCGGCTCCTACCGCAAGCACCACCTCCCGTGTTGAGATTTACTCGGGTCGCGGACATCGCCACGGCCTGCCGCACCAGCACCGCCGCGATCCACTACCACTTCCCCGGCCGCGACGAGCTGCTCGAAGCGGCGGTGCGCTGGTGCATGGACGAGGACACCCGTCGCCGTGGAGAGGCCGTCGCCGGAACGGAGCACGCCGGTGACGAGCTGCGCCTGCTGCTCGAACTCCAGACGCCCCGCACCGTGCAGCAGCGCCGCCAGTGGTGTGTCTGGCTCGACCTCTGGTCCGAGGCGGCCCGCTCCACCAGCGTCGGCCAGCTCCACCGCGAGTACTACCGCCAGTGGCGGACGACCGTTGCCGAGGTGATCCGTCGCGGAGTCGACCAGGGCGTCTTCCGTCCCGTCGACCCGGACAACGCGGCCCTCACCCTCACCGCCCTGATCGACGGCCTGGCCTCCCAGGTCCTGGCCACCGCGCCCGACAGCCCCGGCACCGGCACAGGTGCCCAGGCCATGCACGACGCCCTGATCGCCCACGTGAACACCTGCCTGACCGCGCCGGCCGCCTGACCGTACGCCGAGCGGCCGACCGGCTCGGACCCGCGTCCGTGCGCCATCACGGCAGCGCCGCGCCGACCCCGTCCCGTACCCCACTCACTCCCCCGCCCCGAGGAGACACCTCCGCATGCCCGTGAACCAGGACGTCATCATCACCTGCGCCCTCACCGGAGCCGGTGACACCGTCGGCCGAAGTCCTCATGTCCCCGTGACGCCCGAGCAGATCGCCGCCTCCGCCGTGGAGGCCGCCGGAGCCGGTGCGGCCGTGGTGCACATCCACGTCCGCGACCCGGAGACCGGCGCTCCCTCCCGCGACCCCGGCTCTACCGCGAGGTCGTGGAGCGGATCCGGGAGACCGGCACCGATGTCGTCATCAACCTGACCGCCGGCATGGGCGGCGACCTGGTCATCGACCCGGCGGCCCCGCTCGACCAGCTGCCGGGCACCGATCTGGTCGGCGGCCTGGAGCGGCTGCCGCACGTGGAGGACCTGCTGCCCGACATCTGCACGCTGGACTGCGGTTCGCTGAACTTCGGCGACGGCAGCAACCTCTACGTCTCGACCCCCGACATGCTGCGCACCGGCGCGAAGCGCATCCAGGAGCTCGGAGTCCGGCCGGAGCTGGAGATCTTCGACACCGGCCAGCTCTGGTTCGCCAAGCAGCTCCTCGCCGAAGGCCTGCTCGACGATCCGACGGTCTTCCAGCTCTGCATGGGCATCCCGTGGGGCGTGCCCGCCGATCCTGGTGTGCTCCAGTCGATGGTCAACATGCTGCCCGAGGGCGCCCGTTGGGCCAGTTTCGCGCTCGGCCGGATGCAGATGCCCTGGGTCGCGCAGTCGATCCTGCTCGGCGGGCACGTGCGGGTCGGTCTGGAGGACAACCTCTATCTGGGCAAGGGCGTCAAGGCGACCAACGGCCAGCTGGTGGAGCGCGCCGTGCAGATCACCGAGGCCCTGGGCTCCCGGGTCGCCTCGCCGGACGAGGCGCGGCAGCAGCTGGGCCTCCGCCCGCGCATATGAACACCTTCTCCTCTCTCTCTGGAGCGCAGCCCATGCATTCCGTACCTCCTTCCACTCCCGCCCCCTGCGCCCCGGAGGATGTACGCCGTGTCGCGTGCGTCGGAGCCGGCGTCATCGGCGGCGGCTGAGTGGCCCACTTCCTCGCGCGCGGCTACGACGTCACCGCCTGGGACCCGGCTCCCGACGCCGAGGTCCGGCTGCGCCGACTGGTCGCGGCGGCCTGGCCCGCGCTCGAACAGCTCGGCCTGGCCGAAGGCGCCTCGCCGGACCGGCTGACCGTGGCCGGGAGCCTCGAAGAGGCCGTGGCCGAAGCCGAGTTCGTCCAGGAGAGCGCGCCGGAGCAGCTCGACCTGAAGCGCGACCTGCTGGCCCGGCTGGACGCCGCCACTCCGGCCGGTACGGTGATCGCCTCCTCCACCTCCGGCTACCCGATGACCGACATGCAGACGGCGACCGCCGGCGCCGCACGGCTCGTGGTCGGCCATCCCTTCAACCCGCCCTACCTGATTCCGCTGGTCGAGGTCGTCGGCGGCGAACTGACCGCACCGGACGCGGTGGCGTGGGCCTCACGCTTCTACGAGGTGGCGGGCAAGTCCGTCATCACCATGGACCGCGAGGTGCCCGGCTTCATCGCCAACCGGCTCCAGGAGGCCCTGTGGCGCGAGGCGCTGCACATGGTGGCCAACGGCGAGGCCACCGTACGGGAGATAGACGCGTCGATCACCGAAGGTCCCGGGCTGCGGTGGGCGGTGATGGGGCCGATGCTGACGTTCGCGCTCGCGGGCGGCGAAGGCGGCATGGCCCGTATGCTCGACCACTTCGGCCCGTCGCTGAAGTCTCCCTGGACCCGGCTGGAAGCGCCCGAACTGGACAGCGCGCTGTACGAGGCGGTGGTGGCGGGCTGCGACGAGGCCGCGGAGGGGCGGAGCATCGCGGATCTGGTCGCGGAGCGCGACCGGGGCGTGGTCGACGTGCTGCGGGCGACCGGCCGGCTGCCTGCCTGGTTCCGCCTCCACCGAGGAGGCGGCCCGATGACCGAGAACGGCACGGCCACCGGCCTCCCTCTCTTCCGCAGGACCGTACGGCCCGAGTGGATCGACTACAACGGCCATATGAGCGAGGCGTTCTACGTCCTGGTCTTCGGGTACGCCACCGACGCGATGATGATCGAGACCGGTCTGCACGCCGGCTACCGGGAGTCCACCGGCTGCTCGCTCTACACCGTCGAGTCACATCTCCGCTACCTCCGCGACGTGCCCGTCGACGCCCATCTCGTCGTCCGCACCGGCCTGTTGGGCGCCGACGCCGTGAAGGTGCGCTTCGTCCACGAGATGTACGTGGTCGGCGCACCCGAGGACGTACCGGATCCGGCGGCCGGACCGGTGGCGACGAGCGAGCTGTTGGCCCTCCACGTGGACCAACAGGCAGGCCGAGCGTTGCCGTTCCCGGACGCCGTACGGGAGCGGCTGGAGGGGCTCACCGAAGAGGCGCCGGAGTGGGCGGGGCGCTCCATCGCGGAGGTCCCGGCGCCGCGCTGATCCTCCACGACGCGCAGGGCCGGTCCGGACGACGGGCCGGCCCTTTGCGTTGCCGCCGTATTGCAGGTTCGTGGCCAAGCGGGCGACACGCTTCCGGGCCGGTCCGGCACGTCCTACGGTCCGTAATCAGCCCGCCGCCACCCGGGCTTCCGCCGACCGGCGGACGTACACCGCCGTACGGCGACCGAACCATGTGCGAGGAAACCATGAGCCAGCCCCTCGACTCCGTCACCGCAGGCCACACCCCCGAGGACGTCAACCGGCAGGAACCCGGCGCCTCCTGGTCGTTCGAGACCAAGCAGATCCACTCCGGCGCCGTCCCGGACCCGACGACGGGTGCCCGCGCGGTGCCGATCTACCAGACGTCGTCGTTCGTCTTCCGCGACACCCAGCACGCCGCCGACGTGTTCTCGCTCGCCGAGCCCGGCAACATCTACACCCGCATCCACAACCCCACCCAGGACGTCCTGGAGCAGCGCATCGTCGCGCTGGAGGGCGGGGTCGCCGCCGTGGCACTGGCCTCCGGACAGGCGGCCGAGACCCTGGCGCTCCTGACGCTGGCCGGAGCGGGCGACCACATCGTCTCCTCGCCCTTGCTCTACGGCGGCACCTACAACCTCTTCCGCCACACGCTGCCCCGGTTCGGCATCGAGGTGACGTTCGTCGAGGACCCGGAGGACCTGGACGCCTGGCAGGCCGCCGTGCGTCCCAACACGAAGGCGTTCTTCGCGGAGACGCTCGGCAATCCGCGCGGTGACGTACTGGACATCCGCGCGGTGGCCGACACCGCGCACGCCGCCGGTGTGCCGCTGATCGTGGACAACACCGTGCCGACGCCGTACCTGCTGCGGCCCATCGAGCACGGCGCGGACATCGTCGTCCACTCCGCGACCAAGTTCCTCGGCGGCCACGGCACCACCATCGGCGGGGTCGTCGTGGACGCCGGAACCTTCGACTTCGGCGCGCACGCCGAGCGCTTCCCCGACTTCCACGAGCCCGACCCGAGCTACCACGGGCTCCAGTACTGGCCGGCGCTCGGGCCGGGCGCCTTCGCCATCAAGCTCCGCGTCCAGCTGCTCCGCGACCTCGGCCCGGCGCTCTCGCCGCACTCGGCGTTCCTGCTGCTCCAAGGCGTGGAGACGCTGAGCCTGCGGCTGGAGCGGCACACCTCCAACGCGCTGGAGCTGGCCCGCTGGCTGGAGCAGCGCGACGAGGTGGAGACCGTGCACTACGCGGGTCTGCCGTCCAGCCGCTGGTACGAGGCCGGCCGGCGCTACCTGCCGCGCGGCGCCGGAGCGGTGCTGGCCTTCGAGCTGAAGGGCGGGGCCGAGGCGGGCAAGCAGTTCGTGGACGCGGTCGAGCTGTTCAGCCACCTCGCCAACATCGGTGACGTACGGAGCCTGATCATCCATCCGGCCTCCACCACGCACAGCCAGCTCACCGAGGAGCAGCTCGTCGCCACCGGCGCCACGCCGGGCCTGGTGCGGCTCTCGGTCGGTCTGGAGAACGTGGACGATCTGAAGGCCGACCTGGAGGCCGGGTTCCGGGCCGCGAAGGCGGCGTCCTGAACCGTGGCGCCGCGCCCGCCGCACTTCCTCTCCCGCCGGCCTCCGGTGGCCTGCGGGAGGGGGACCCGCCCGGTCGTCGCCGCTGGGTGACGATCGAGGACCCGCTGCCCCTGGAGTCCGGCGCCCGGCTACCGGGGGTCCGCCTGGCGTACGAGACCTCGGGGCAGCGGGAGGCGGACGGTTCCAACGCCGTGCTGGTCCTGCACGCGCTGACGGGCGACAGCCATGTGGCCGGCCCGGCCGGCCCCGGCCACCCGGCCGCCGGCTGGTGGGACGCGCTGGTCGGACCGGGCCGGGCGCTCGACACCGACCGGTGGTTCGTCGTCGCGCCGAACGTGCTCGGCGGCTGCCAGGGCAGTACGGGCCCCGCTTCCCCGGGGCCCGACGGCACGCCCTGGGGTTCCAGGTTCCCGTATCTGACGGTACGGGACCAGGTGGCGGCCGAGGCGGCGCTCGCCGACGCGCTGGGGATCGAACGGTGGGCGGCCGTGATCGGCGGGTCCATGGGCGGCATGCGGGCCCTGGAGTGGGCGGTGAGCAGACCGGAGCGCACCGGTTCGCTCTTCGTGCTCGCCGCTCCGGCCGCCGCGTCCGCCGACCAGATCGCCTGGGGCGCGGTGCAGATCGGCGCCATCCGCTCCGACCCGGGATGGCGGGGCGGCGACTACCACGGCGCTCCGCCGGGCGGCGGTCCGCACCGGGGCCTCGGCCAGGCACGCCGCATCGCGCACCTCACGTACCGCACCGAGCCCGAGCTCGCCTCCCGGTTCGGCGGCGCGCCGCAGCCGGGCGAGGAGCCGGAGCGCGGCGGGCGCTACCAGGTGGAGTCCTATCTCGACCACCACGCGGCCAAGTTGGTGCGCCGGTTCGACGCGGGCAGCTATGTGGCGCTCGCCGAGGCGATGAACGGCCACGACGTCGGCCGGGGCCGAGGCGGGGTCCGGCGCGCGCTGCGCCGGGCGCGGATGCCGGCGCTGGTGGCCGGCGTCGACTCGGACCGGCTCTACCCGCTGTACCAGCAGCGGGAGTTGGCGGAGCTGCTGCCGGGTGCGGATGTCCTGCGCGTCGTCAACTCTCCGTACGGCCATGACGGTTTCCTCATCGAGACCGGCCAGGTGGGAGCACTCGTACGGGAGTTGCTTCCACCGGCACCCAAGCCCCTCCCTTCCACCGTCCTCACCAAGGAGCTTCCATGAGCCCGCTTCCTCCACCGTCCGAGGATGTCTACGACCGGATACGGCTGCGGCAGTGGTCCGCCGGAGCGGCGCGTTCCGCCGGGATCGACCGCCGCGATCTGCTGAAGCTCGTCGCCGCCGCGTCGGCGGCCGTGCCGCTGGCCTCGGTCGCCGCCGCACCGGCACACGCGGCGACCGCTCCGGCGGCCGCCGGACTGCCCGGTGTGGTCAAGCCGCTGCCGCCGGAGCTGTTCACGCTGCGCGGCACCAACGCGGAGACCAACTTCGCCGCGCTGAAGGGCACCGGCCTCCTCACGCCCGCCGACCGGTTCTTCGTCCGCAACCACACCGCCACCCCGCAGATCGACCGGGACACCTGGAAGCTGACGGTCTGGGGCGACGGGCTGAAGGGCGGGCCGGTGGACCTCACGTACGCGGATCTCCTGCGGCTGCCGTCGGTGAGCCGCACCGGGTTCGTGGAGTGCGCGGGCAACGGGCGCAGCTTCTTCGCCTCGCAGCAGGGCCAGGCGGTCAGCGGTACGGCGTGGACGCTCGGCGCGATCGGTACGGCCCGCTGGCGCGGAGTGCGGCTCGGGGATGTGCTGTGGCGGGCCGGGATCGGGCGGCACGCGGTGGACGTGCTGCCGCGCGGGCTGGACGCGGAGGTCGTCACGGACGGCGTGAACCTGGGACGGGTGCGGCGGCCGCTGCCGGTGGCGAAGGCTCTGGACGACGTACTGCTCGCGTACGAGATGAACGGCGAGCCGCTGCCGCCGGACCACGGGTATCCGGTCCGTGTCATCGCGCCGTCGTGGGTGGGCATCGCCAGCATCAAGTGGGTCGGCGACATCGAGGTGAGCGCCGAACCGCTGCTCACGCCGTGGAACACCGGCCTCTACCGGCTCTTCGGCCCCGGCCATCCGCCGGAGGGCAGCGCACCGCTGACCCGGCAGACGCTGAAGAGCGCCTTCGAGCTGGTGCGGGGCGCCGCGTTCCCGGCTCATCGCCGTACGGTGCTCACCGGCCGTTCCTGGTCGGGCGGGGCGGGGGTGCGGTCGGTGGAGGTCAGCACCGACGGCGGCCGGCGCTGGCGGCGGGCCCGGCTGCACGACGCACCGCGGGCCGGGAGCTGGGTGCGGTGGTCGGTGGACTGGGTGCCGACGCGGAAGGGCCCGGCCGAGCTGCTGGCGCGGGCCACGGACCGGTCGGGCCGGACGCAGCCGAAGACGACCGCGCACAACACGCAGGGGTACCTCTTCGACGCGGTGGTGCGGCACCCGGTGGCGGTCAGCTGAGGCGGGCTCCGGCCCGTACGGCGGTGTGCACGGCGCGGGCGATGCGCGCGCCCCAGAGCGAGCGGGGTCCGGCGAAGGGTTCGCCGCCGCCGGGCCCGGGCTCGGGGGCGGCGACGCAGACGGCGTCCGTGGGGGTGCCGGAGCAGTCGAGTCCGGCGTCCAGGAGGGCCTGGACCTTGGCCTCGGTGGCGGTGGCGACGGCGTTGACGAGGGCCGCGTCGGAGAGTGCGGCAGGAAGCGTGACGACGATGTTGACCGTGCCGGGCCGGTGCGGGATACGGACTTGCGCGTCGGGAGCCGCGGCCCAGCCGCGTACGCCGAGGCCTGCGGTGACGGTCGCGGTGACTCCGCCGTCGTGGCCGGTCGTGTACGCGGCGACGTCGGCGGCGGTCATCAGCCCGGCGCCCGGACCGGTGAGCCCTTCGGCGGCGGCGATCTCGGCGAGGTGGCGGTCCGGGTCGAGGCGCGGGTAGCCACCGGGGACCTGGGCGTTGAGGATCCAGGAGCGGAGGCCGATGCCGCCGCCGAGCACCGCGCTGCTGCACACCCGCACGCCGGGCCCCAGCCGCCACACGAGGTGGTGGAGGTGGTGTCCGTCCTCGCGTCGGTCACGGAGCTCACCGCGCTGGGCCGGCAGCTGGACGCGTACGGAATCGATGGCGCACTCCTGGTGGCTCGGCGGGACCGGCTCCGGCCCGTCCCGCCGGGGCCGCCGTGCTCCGCCGATCATATGCGCGCCCCGCACCCGCTCACCCGATTGGCCTAACTCGTACGGGAGCCGCTCAGCGCGCTCGTACGGGGCCAGCAGGCACCGGCGGGCCGCCGAAGCCCCTGCGGCCGGGTGGCCGGGCGGTTGCAGCGTCCAGGTGCGTGGGGCGCGATGGAAGCCGGACGTGCCTACATCTGGTGGAGCCACCCACAGGGCGCGCCCAGCGAGGAGGGTTCGGTTATGGGAGCCGCTGACGGTTTCACGGATTCCGGAGAGCTCGACGGTCTGACCGTGTACGACAACGACGGCGAGAAGGTCGGCAGCGTGGGCCGGGTGTACGTCGACGACGACACCGGCAGGCCCGACTGGGTCACGGTCAAGACCGGCATGTTCGGCATGAAGGAGAGCTTCGTACCGCTCGCCGGAGCCCGTCGAGTGGGCTCCGACCTGCATGTCTCGCACTCCAAGGACACGGTCAAGGAGGCGCCGCGCGTCGACGCGGACGCCCACCTGTCCGTCGCCGAGGAGGAGGAGCTGTACCGGCACTACGGTCTGACCAGGAAGTCCGGCAACCTCGGTGACAGCAAGGGCACCGGCACGGGCGGCGACGCCCGTACGGTCGCCGGAACCGGCGCCATGGGCGCGGCCGGAGCCGGCGCGGGTGCGGCGGGCGCGGCCCGTGGCACGGGCACGCCGCCGAACGCCAAGGCGACCGGCAGGACGACCACCACGGGCGCCGGAGCCGCGGGCACGACCGGAGCGGCCGGTACGGGCAAGCACCGCGACACGGACATGTCCGCCACCTCCCGTCCGCTCGCCGGCGCCGGAGCCGGCACCCGGGCCGCCGACATGAGCGGCAAGGAGGAGATGATCCGCTCCGAGGAGCAGCTGCACGTCGGTACGGAGGAGTACGAGAGCGGCCGGGCCAGGCTGCACAAGTACGTGGTGACCGAGGAGGTCACCCGGTCCGTGCCCGTCTCCCACGAGGAGGTGCGGGTGGTCCGCGAGCCCCTGCGGCCCGGTGAGAAGGTGACCGGGACCACGGACCTCGGCGAGCAGGACGTGGAGGTCACGCTGCACGCGGAGCGCGCCACCGTCCGCAAGGAGGCCGTCCCGGTGGAGCGGGTGCGCCTGGAGACCAACAAGGTCACCGAGCAGAAGGAAGTCTCCGCCGAGGTCCGCAAGGAGAAGATCGACTACGGCGACGGCAAGGACATGGACACCGGCAAGGACACCGGTGGCGAGTTCGGCAAGGGACGCCGCCGCTGACGGCGCATCCCCTCCGGCGGCCGGAAGGCCGCTCCCATGTCCTCGGCCTCCGGGCGGGCCCGTGCGAACGGGTCCGCCCGGAGGGCTGTCCGGGTGCCGCCCTCAGCCCGCTGTTCAGCGCCGCGGCAGGAACCGTACCGAAGGACGTCCGTCCGGCCCGTCCGCGGTGACGACCGCCCGTACGCCGTAGGCGTCCTCGATCAGCTCCTCGGTGATGACCTCGGCAGGCGTGCCGCCCGCGATGACCCGGCCCGCCTTCATCACGGTGATCCGGTCGCGGAACATGGCCGCGAGGTTGAGGTCGTGCAGCGCGATAACGCTGGTGAGCGACAGTGCGGCGACCAGGGCGAGCAGCGCCAGCTGGTGCTGGATGTCCAGGTGGTTCGTCGGCTCGTCCAGGAGGAGTTCGCGCGGCTGCTGGGCGAGCGCGCGGGCGATCTGGACGCGCTGGCGTTCGCCGCCGGAGAGCGTGTGCCAGGACTGCGCGGACCGGTCGGCGAGTCCGGTGCGGAGCAGCGCTTCGGTGACGGCTTCCTCGTCCGCGCGGTCCGGGGCGGACCAGGCGCGGCGGTGCGGGATGCGGCCGAGGCGGACGACGTCCAGGACGCTGAGGTCGACCTGGGTGACGGCGTGCTGGTCGACCACGGCGATCCGGCGGGCCACGGTGCGGCGGCCGAGGCCGGCGAGCGGGTCGCCGTCCAGGGTGACGGCGCCGGTGTCCGGAGCGAGGAGGCCCGCGAGGATCCGCAGGAGCGTGGACTTGCCGGAGCCGTCGGGGCCGAGCAGGCCGACGGTGGCGCCGGGCGGCGGCGCGATGTCCACGCCGTCGAGGATGAGCCGGCCGCCGGCTTCCCGGCCGACCCGCTCGGCGCGCAGGCATGTGGAAACGCTCATGACGTACTCCGGGTCCGGTACAGGACGGCGACGAAGGCGGGAACACCGATCAGCGCGGTGACGACGCCGACCGGCACCTCCTGCGGGTCGAGCACCGTACGGGCCAACGTGTCCACCCAGACCAGGAAGACCGCTCCGGCGAGCGCGGTGACCGGCAGGAGCCTGCGGTGTCCGGAGCCGGTGAGCGCGCGGGCCGCGTGCGGGAGGACCAGGCCGACGAAGCCGATCGCTCCGGCCGAGCTGACGAGGGCCGCGGTCAGCAGCGCGGTGGTGCAGAGCAGCACGATCCGGGTGCGGGCGACGTTCACGCCGAGCGCGGCGGCGGCGTCCTGCCCGAAGGCGAAGGCGTCGAGCGTACGGGCGTGGGCCAGGCAGATCACCAGGCAGAGGGCGAGAACGGCGGTGCAGAGCGCCACCTCGCCCCAGCCGACGCCGCTGAGCGAGCCGAGCAGCCAGAACAGCACTCCGCGGGTCTGCTCGGCGTCGGCGGAGGTCATCACGACGAACGAGGTCAGAGCGGAGAAGAGCTGCATCGCCGCGACACCGGAGAGCACCACCCGGTCGGTGGTGGAGCCGAGCGTGTGGCTGAGCAGCAGGACCAGCGCGAAGGAGCAGATGGCCCCGACGAACGCTCCGGCCGAGAGCGACACCGCTCCCCCGCCGACACCGAGGACGACCACCACGACCGCGCCGGGGGAGGCTCCGGAGGAGACGCCGAGGACGAAGGGGTCGGCGAGCGGGTTGCGCAGCAGCGACTGCGTCACCGTGCCGCACACCGCGAGCCCGGCACCGCACACGGCGGCGAGCAGCGTACGCGGCATGCGCAGGTTCCAGATGATGCCGTCCCGGATCGGGCTCAGCTCCGAGGCGCCGAAGCCGAGGTGGGAGGCGACGGCGGACCAGACGTCCGGGACGGAGATCCTGGCCGGCCCGATCGTGACGGCGACGGCTATGGAGAGCAGCAGGAGCAGGAGTCCGCCGGTCCAGATCAGCGCCTGGACCGGCGCGCCGACCCGCCGTACGTCAGTGGGCCGCTCCACCGTCAGGCTGTCGCTCACACCGCGAGCCTTCACCGTCGGATTCCCGCCGCTCACCCCGCGAGTCCGAAGTCGCGCAGCCCGGCGGCGACGGTCTCCCAGCTGATCTGGGGCCATTCGTCGTGGGTGTCGTCGAAGACGTTCTTCGCGCCGAGTTCCTTGGTGATGACACCGGGCGCGCCGCAGCAGCCGGCGAGGTAGGGAGCCTTGGAGTCGGAGAACCAGTAGAGGAGCGAGGTCTTCGAGGCGTCGATGCCGTCGGTGGCCTTCGCCGCCCGGGCCCGGAGCTTCTTCACCAGGGCGTCGTCGCGCTCGGGGACGCCGAACACCTGGGACAGTTCGCGGACTTCGGTGTAGACGCTGTCCATGGTGAGCGGTGCGGTACGGGCTCCGTCACCGCCGCCGCTGTTGTCCTTGCCGGTGCAGTCGGCAGGCGAGACGTAGGCGGGGACGCCGAGCTTCTCGAACTGTTCGCGCGGTGCGACGCCGCCCTTGGCGAGCGTGGAGGCGAAGGAGGCGGAGAGGAAGTCGGGCTCCTTGTCGAGGACCCTCTCCGAGGAGGGCCGGTTCTCCGAGATGCGCTCGACGCTCCTGTTGGCCTTCTCCAGGCCCTTCATCACCGGGTCGCTCCAGGTCGCGGTGCCCGCGAGCCGGTCGGCGAGGCCGAGCGAGAGGAGGATCTCCGTCGATTCCTGGTCGACCGGGACGGCCCGCTGAGGCGGCGCCTTCACGGTGATAGTGCGCCCGCAGTTCTTGAGGGTGAGCGGGAAGCCGTCGGCCTTGGCGCCGCCACCGCGGCCGCCGTCGTCGGCGGAGAAGGTGGTTCCGCTTCCGCCGCAGGCGGTGAGGAGGACGACGCCGGCCGCGAGGAGGACGGCGGTGCGTATCGGTGCGGGGGTGGCCTTGGACAGCACGGAGGACCTAGGTGTCTCCGGGCCCAGCCGCGGAGCCCGTCGTACGGTCCCGTGCCCCGGGTGCGGAGCGCGGGTGCCAGCAGGTCTTCGGACTCGGGTTCGTCCGGACGGAACGCCTTCCCGGAGAGCATGCGCTCCAGTGGCCGTGGCCCCGCCCGTCCCCCTCACCGCTGCGCGTCAGTTCCGGTCTCGCACCGGATTCCCTGACCCCGTCGCTGGGGTTCGACTGGCCCCGGCAAGCTATCACGGGTCTTCGTGCAGCTCAGAGCCGGTGCGGGACCGCTTCTTCGGTCGGGCCGGTGCGGCGCGGGATCGTCCCGCCGCACCGGCCCGGCAGCCGGCGGAGCGGCTTATGGAGCCTGGAGCGCGATCACCGCGTTCTGTCCGCCGAATCCGAAGGAGTGGCTGACGGCCCGTCGTACGGGCATCTCACGCGGGACCTTGGTGACGCAGTCGATGGCGAAGCCAGGATCCGGGGCGTCCAGGTTGGCGATCGGCGGGACGATGCCGTGCTGGAGTGTCAGGACGGTCAGTCCCGCCTCGATGGCTCCGGCCGCGCCCATGCAGTGGCCCAGTACGCCCTTGGGAGCGGTGACGGGCGGCCGGTGCGGGTAGGCCCTGCCGATGAGAGCGGCTTCCGTCGCGTCGTTCAGTGGAGTCGAGGTGCCGTGCGCGTTGACGTGGTCGACGTCCTCGGCGCGCCAGCCCGCGTCGGCCAGCGCCGTGTCGACGGCGGCCTCGGCGACCGCACCGGAAGGATGCGGAGAGGTCGGGTGGTGGGCGTCGGTCGTGGCGCCGGTGCCGGCGAGCAGCGCTCGGGGGGCCGCTCCTCTGGCACGGGCGTCCTCGGCCCGTTCCAGGACCATGATCGCGGCGCCTTCGCCCATGACGAGCCCGGCCCGGTCGGCGGCGAAGGGGCGGCAGAGGCGGGCGGGGTCCCCGTCCTCGTGCCGCAGCGCCGCCGCGCCCGAGCGGGCGAAGCCGGTCATGGCGACCGGGAAGACGATCGACTCGGTGGCTCCGGCGATCGCGATGTCGCACTGGCCGAGCGCCAGCATGTCGCGGGCCACGGAGAGTGCGGTCACACCGGAGGAGCAGGCCGTGCACGGGGCCAGGCTGGGGCCGGTGGCCTTCATCTGAATGGCGATCTCGGCCGCGGGCATGCTCGGGATGGTGAGCAGGATGCCCGACGGCGAGGTGGCCTCGGGGCCACGCCGCTCCAGCGCGACGGCCTGTTCGGTCAGTCCGGCGGAGCCTCCGCTGCTGGTGCCGACGACGACGGCGACGCGGCCGCCGTCCCAGTGGGCCGGGTCGAGCCCGGCGTCGGCCACCGCCTCCCGGGCGGCGAGGACGGCGAACTTGACGTACCGGCCCATCCGGAAGGCGGTCCGGCCGCCGACCGCCTCGTCGAGGTCGATGCCGGAGACCGTACAGGCGAAGTCGACGGCGCAGCCGTGCAGTTCGGGGACGGTGCGGGCGAAGGACTCGCCGCGGCAGACCCCGTCCCAGGTGGTGTCGGTGGTGTGGCCGGCCGGGGTGATCATCCCCAGGCCGGTGACGGCGATGGCGGGTCGGTTCATCGGGTGTTGCTCACCGGCACCGCACTGCCTGCCGCCTCGCCGCCGACGGCCGCGTCGATGAACACGGAGATGTCGGCCAGCGTGGCGTCCTTGTAGAGCTTCTCGGAGTCGGCGCTGACTCCGAGGGTCTCCTTGATGATGACGGCGAACTCGGCGACCGCCAGGGAGTCCATCTCCAGGCTGTCCATCGTGGACTCCGGCAGGACTTCGGCCGCGGGCACCTTGAACGTCTCGGTCAGCACCTCGGTGATCTTCGGGTGGACGGTCTGGCTCTTCACGGTGTTTCCTCTCATCGGGACTCAGGGGAGCTCGTCGGCGCCTCTGCCACGGCGGGCGGCGGTACGCACGGGCCCACCGCCGAAATAACTGGAGGACGATCCTCCGGTTACGCCCTGGGGCGAACCGATTCGTCTACGCTCACCTGCGGCTTCTCGAACCACCGGGAGAGCACCGACGTGGTTCCCCAGTACGCCAGCAGCACACCGCGCGTCCCGAGCGCCGCCACCTTCTCGCGCAGCGGCCGCCGCCGCTTGCTGCCACAGGCGGGCCGCCGGAATTCCGCCGTACGACGTCCGGCTCCGCCCGCCGTGCGGCCCACCGCTCCGCCCGACCTGCGGTCCCGGTGCCAGGAGCCCTCCGGGTCGTCGTAGGCGTCCGCGTAACCGGGTCCGGCGATCGGCCAGTCCGACATCAGCCGCTCCGGCAGCGCGAACGACCCCACCAGGTCCGGCGCGTGGAGCGCCACGGTGGCGATGAGCCGCTCCACCGCGTCGGGCAGTGAGGACACCTGTTCGGCGGTCAGCCGTCCGGCCGCCAGCAGGTCACCGCTGTGGCGGGCGATCCACTGGAGGGCGAAGAGGCGGTGCAGCTCGGTCAGCCGCTCACGGGCCGGGCCCGGCGGCAGTGAGGCCGCCGCCTGCTCGTACGCCTCACTCGCCTGCCGGTAGCCGTACGCCTCCACGCCGCGCAGCGCCGCTCCCGAGGCCGCGTTCCACCGGCCGAGCGGGTCGCCGGACGGAGCGGCGCTGATCCGCTCCCGGGCGCGGTCGAACCAGATGTCCTCCACCGCCGCGAGCAGTCGGCCCAGGAAGCGGGTGTCGTCCAGCTCGCCGGGGCTCTCCGCCTCCTCCTCGTCCCGGACGGTGACGCTGAACAGCATCTCGGCGGCGGCCTTGGCGTGGACGGCGAGGTTGTCGCCTTCGGCGGTGATCGCGCCTTCGATGCCGGTGAAGAGTTCGGTCATGCCGTTGTTCTCCAGCAGCCCCTGCGCACCGCACCGCTCGCGGCACTCGACGATGACGCCGCGCGCCTGCCAGGTGATCCACCCCTTGGCAACGGCCACCAGGCGCTCCGCCTCGTCCCGGTCGGCGGCCGCCGCGGACTCCCAGCGGTCCAGGGCCCTGCGGTGCAGGAGGCTCATCGCGAAGACGGTGGCCATCGCGCCTGCGAGCGGGCCGTGGTGGGTGCGGTGCGCGTAGACCGGCACCCGCCGCGAGCCGCGCGAGCCGGAGACCAGCCGGTGGCCGGCGTACCGGATCGCGAGAGCGAGCGTGACCCGGGCGGAGCCGACCGCGCAGGCGCTCATGGAGAGCTTGCCGGGCGTGACGCGGCCGATGGAGAGGAGGAACCGCCTTCTGCGGTTGGCCAGTTCGCTGGTGAACCGCCCGTCCGCGCCGATCCGTCCGTGCTCTCCGGCGAGCAGCGCCTCGCGCTCCACGAAGTACCGGTCGAAGGAGGTGAGGCAGTGGTCGACCGGCGAGCCCATCCGGGCCGGAAGGCGCCGGACCCGTACGCCGGGCAGGGCGGTCACGGCGTCGGTGAGCGGCGCGAGGAAGAGGAAGACGCCGTGGTCGGTCCCGTCGGCGAGGAGGCGGGCGGCGACCACGCCGGTCTTGGGGCCGCCTGCGGGGCTGGTGTTGGGCATGAACTTCTGAGCGCCGGAGTTCGGCGTGTGCAGGACGAAGCCGTCGCGGTCGCGGTCGTACGTCGCGGTGGTCTCGACGGCCGCCGCGTCGTTGCCGTGCGCCACCTCCGTACAGAGGAAGGTTCCGATGTTCCGCAGCTCCAGGAAGTCCGAGAGGTCGCGGAGTGTGCCCGGGTCGTGGTCGAGGAGGGAGCCGAGGAAGAGGTTGTAGTGGATGCCCGCGACGGTGGTCAGCGCCGGGTCGACCGGGCCGAGCCATTCGTGCAGCGCGGCCAGCGCGCGCGGGTCGGCGGCAAGCCTCGCGCCGCTGTCCAGCGCGTCGTTGAGGATGCGGAGCCGGTGGTAGGAGAGCGCGAGCCGTTCGTCGGAGGTGCCGCCACCGGAGCGCCGAAACGGTTCTGTTGTGAGCAGCCGTCGCCAGAACCCGTGCTCCTGGCGGAAGTTGTCGCCGTAGAGCACTCTGGTGAGCAGATCATTCGTGGAGGGACTGGGTGGTTCATGCGTGGATACGGTCACGACAGAGTAACGATCAAGGAACGGCGAGGACACCCCTCGCCGTTCCCGAACGGCCCTGCGGGGTCAGGCGCGTTGGAAGGCGAGCGCCACGTTGTGTCCGCCGAAGCCGAAGGAGTGGCTCACCGCGCGCTCGACCTGTTGGTGGCGGGGCTCCTTCACCACGCAGTCGAGCGGGAAGCCGTCGGGGAGAGCGTCCAGGTTGGCGATCGGCGGGATGAGGGAACGTTCCAGCGTCAGGACGGTGGCGACCGCCTCGATCGCGCCCGCCGCCGCGAGGGTGTGGCCGATGACGCCCTTGGGTGCGGTGACCGGCGGACGGTGCGGGAAGAGCCGGGAGATGAGGGTGGTCTCCATGGCGTCGTTGAGCGGGGTGGAGGTGCCGTGGGCGTTGATGTGGTCGACCTCGCCGGGCGTCCAGCCCGCCTGGTCGAGCGCCGCCTGGACCGCGCGCTGGGCGCCGCGTCCGTCGGGGGCCGGAGCGGTGGGGTGGTGGGCGTCGGTGCTGGAGCCGGCGCCGGTGAGCAGCGCGCGGACCCGGCCGCCCCGGGCGCGGGCCGCCTCCTCACGCTCCAGCACCAGCATGGCGGCGCCTTCGCCGATCACGAAGCCGTCCCGGTCGGCGGCGAACGGCCGCGACGCACCCGCCGGGTCGCCGGTACGGGTGGAGAGCGCGCCCATCCGCGCGAACGCGGTCACCACCAGCGGCGTCAGCACCGACTCGGCACCTCCGGCCACCACCACGTCACAGCTTCCGCCGAGCAGCAGATCGCGGGCGACGGCGATCGCGGTGGCCCCGGAGGCGCAGGCGGTGGCGGGCGCGAGGCTCGGACCGCCCGCCTTCAGCGCGATGGCGACCTCGCCGGCCGCCGCGTTCGGGATCATCATCGGGACGAGCAGCGGCGAGACCGCCTCCGGCCCCGAGGCCGCCAGCTTGGCGGCGTTGTCCACCAGGACGGAGACACCGCCGACGCCGACGCCGAGCACCACGCCGACGCGTCCGCCGTCCCACACCGCCGGGTCGAGACCGGCGTCGGCGACGGCCTGCCGGGCCGCGACGACGGCCAGTTTCACGAACCGGGCCATCCGCCACACCGAGCGGCCACCCACCGCCTCGTCCAGGTCGACGGCGTCGACCGGGCAGGCGAAGTCGACCGGGAGACCGGCCAGTTCCTCGCAGTGCCGGGCGGTGGAGTGCCCGGAGCACAGCCCCTCCCAGAAGCTGTGCTCGTCAGCCCCTGCGGGTGTCACCAGGCCGACCCCCGTCACCGCGACCGCGGTGCCGGTGGCGGCTCCGGTGCCCTGATCAGCGGACTGCGACATGCTGTGTTCCTTCCGTAGAAATCGTCGAGTTGGTCTGCGGGGTCCCCGGCCACCGAAGTGCCGCCGAACCCCAGGTCAATCCGCCCCCGAACGCGGTGAGCAGCACCCGGTCCCCGCTCCGGAGCACTCCTCGGCCCGCCGCGTCGGCCAAGGCGAGGGGGATGGAGGCGGCGCCGGTGTTGCCGACCCGCTCCAGATGGGTGACGCAGCGCTGCGGCCCGATGCCGACCCGGTCCGCGACCGCGCGCAGGATACGGGCGTTGGCCTGGTGCGGCACGAAGTGGTCGACCTCGGCCGGCTCCCAGCCCACCCGTTCCAGGAGCGTCCGGCAGGAGCCGGTCATCCGCTCGACGGCGTGCTGGTAGACGGTCTGGCCCTGCATCCGGAAGTACGCGTCCGACAGCGCGGGCGGCTTCCCGTCCGCGCGGGCCCGGGCACCGCCGCCGGGAACGGTGATCAGGTCGTGGCCGGTGCCGTCGCTGCCCAGGTCGAAGGCGAGCAGCTCACCGGGGTCACCGGTCCGCCCGGCCGCCACCAGGGCCGCGCCCGCCCCGTCGCCGAAGACGACTCCGGCCGAGCGGTCCTCCGGGTCGAGCCAGGTCGAGTAGACGTCGGCACCGACCAGTAGGATGCGCGCGTACAGCCCGGAGGCGACCAGGCCGTGGCAGAGCGCGAGCCCGTAGACGAAGCCGCTGCACACGGCGGCGATGTCCAGCGCCGGTACGGTGCCGAGCCCGAGCCGGGAGGAGAGGGCGGGCGCGGTGCCGGGACAGAGGTGGTCTGGCGTGGCGGTGGCGAGGACCACCGCGTCCACGGATCCGGCCGCCGGCGAGTTCGCGAGCAGCCGGGAGGCGGCCTCGTAGGCGAGGTCGCCGGTGGCGATGCCTGGCCCGGCGCGGTGCCGGCTGCCGATCCCCGTACGGCGGCGGACCCAGGCGTCGTCGACGCCCCACCCGGCCGGAAGCTGGTCGTTGGAGACCGGCTCGCCCGGCACCCAGCCCGCCACGCTCTCCAGCACCGCCGTGCGCGCGCCACCTTGCGCTAACGCGCGCTCCCGCCGGCCCGCCCCGCTGTCCACTGCCCGTCTGCTCGCCACCCGCTGCCCCGATCCCGTTGTCATACTGCGAACGGTTGACGAACGGCGGAACGCCTGGCGAGGGTGCGTTCGACTGGGCCGAACGGGTCATGACGGTTTGTCAGTTGCTTACGAGCGCCTCCCCGAGCTCCTCCGCGTCGGGCGGATTGGCGCCGGCCCGGGAGACGGTGACGGCGGCGGAGGCCACGGCGTGGCGCAGTACGTCGGTGACGGTGTCCCGGTCCACGGCGTGCAGCCGCTCCCGCGCACCGGCGCCGAGGAGACCGTGCGCGGCCAGCGCGTGGAGTGTGCCCGACATGAACGCGTCGCCCGCGCCGACGGTGTCCACCACGTCGACCGGCGCGGCCGCCACCGTGATCCGGCCGCCGGGCAGCACGGCCAGGGCCCCGTCACCGCCCCGGGTCACGAGGACGACGGCGGGCCCGCGCTCCAGCCAGCGCGCCGCGACCTTCTCCGGCTCCTCGCCCGGATACAGCCACTCCAGATCCTCGTCACTGGCCTTGACCAGGTCGCTCAGCGCGACGCACTCCTCGACCCGGGCCACGGCCGCCGCGTGGTCGCCCATGAGAGCGGGCCTCACATTGGGGTCGTAGCTGACGGTCGCGGTGGCGCGAGCGGCCTGCACGATGTCCAGCACCGTGGCCGACCCCGGCTCCACCACCGCGCCGATCGAGCCGGTGTGCACATGACCAGGAGCGGGCTCCACGGCGACCGGAGCCAGAGTCCAGGCGATGTCGAACGCGTACGAGGCCTGCCCGGTGCCGTCCAGTGTGACGACGGCCGACGGGGTGGCGGTCGCGGAGCCGTCGGTGCGGACGGTGACGCCGGCGGAGGCCAGGTGGTCCCAGATGAGCCGCCCGTTCGGTCGGTCCGGGCCGAGCTGCGTGAGAAGGGTGGCGCGGTGGCCGAGGCGGGCCAGGCCGTAGGCGACGTTGGCGGGGCTGCCGCCGGGGTGGACCCGGTCGTCCTGGTCCGGCTGTCGGACGATGTCGGCGACGCATTCGCCGACGACCAGCAGTTCGGTGTGGTCGTGCATCGGGGTGGATCTCCTCAGCTGCTGTGACATGGGTGTGCCGCGTCCTCCACACCCATTCAGCCCGATCCGGCCCCGCGGACGGAAGCCACCGCGAGCATCGGGCACCGGCCGGTCACCGTTCGGACGCCGATCCGGCCGGAACGGTCAGCGCAGCGGCCGGCTTCCGCGGATCCCCGTCGGTCCTGCGTACCCAGAGCATGGCTCCGGCCAGCACGACGACGGCGGCCAGCAGCCAGGGCAGCGGGCCGAGCGGCAGGGTCCCGACGGCCAGCCCGGCACCGGCGGCCACCAGTTGCAGGGCGAGCGACTGGACGGAGAGCGCGGTGGCACGGCCCGAGGCGTCGACCCGGCGGTGCAGCAGGTCGTTGGCGTTGGGCGCCGCGACGCCGAGCCCCAGATAGACGAGCCCGAAGCCGGTGACGGCGACCGTCGTGGCGAGGGTGCTCGTCGAGCCGGTGGTGATGCCGAGCAAGGTGAGCCCGAGCACCACCACTCCGCGGCCCGTCAGCACCGCGCGTCCGCTACTGCCGGTCAACCGGGCCGCGAGCGGGCCGAGTTGGCTGCCGAGGGCGGAGCACACGAACCCGGCGCAGGCGAGCTGGGCGAAGAGCAGCGCACCGGACTCGGCCGTCCCCATGAGGGCGGCGGCCCGGCGCGGGATGAGCAGTTCGACCGCCGCCAGCGCGGCCCCGGTGGTGCTCGCGGTCAGCAGGAGGCGCCGGATCACGGTGTCCTGGCCGCCGAGCCGGAGCCCGGCGCCGATGGCGGCGGGCACACCACCGACGACTCCGGCCAGGGTGGCACGGGGTCGGGGCGGTTCGGGCAGGGCGCTCACCACGTACAGCACGAAGACGATCTCGACGAGCGCGCCGAGGAGCGCGGGCACGGAGAGCAGGATGACGAGCCCGCCGGTCGCGTCCGTCAACCACTCGCCCACGCCGGGGCCGAGGCCGAGGAGCCAGGGCAGGCCGCCGCCGAGCAGGGTGCCGAGCGCGAGGGCGGCCGACATGGCGGAGCTGCCGCGCGCCAGTCCCGTACGGATGTCGGCGCCGGGGCCCGCGTGGGCGTGGACGGTGTCGACGTACCAGGCCTCGGCGGGTCCGCTGGACAGAGCGCGGGCGCAGCCCATCAGGACCATGCCGAGCGTGATGGCCCAGGCGGTCGCGGCCAGGCCGAAGAGGGTGAAGGCGGTGGCGTTGAGCAGTCCGGCGGTGGCCAGGACGGTGCGCCGGCCGATGACGTCGGAGAGCCCGCCGGTGGGCAGCTCCATCGCGGCGGCGGTGAGGGAGTGCACGGCGAAGAAACCCGCGATGGCGGCGAGGCCCATGCCGCGCTCGGTGTAGAGGAGCACTCCGGTCGCGATGGACATGCCGATGGGGAGCCAGAAGAGGAACGAGACCGTGGCGAACCGGCGGCGCGCGGTCAGCGGGTCGAGGCCGTGACGGACGAGCGTGGGCGGGGACGGTATCGGCCCGCCGTCGCCGGGGGCCGGCGTCTCCGCTCTACCGCTCACGAGGCGTTCTCCGCCACGTCGGGGACGGGCTCCGGTGCCAGCGGCAGTCCCGCCGTGAACACCACGACCTGCTCGGCCCGGGGGTCGGCCTCGTCGCGGGCGGCCAGTTCGGTGATCTTCGCCGCGAGCGCCTCCCACAGCTCGGCCAGCGACTCCGGGGTCAGCCGGAGCAGGCTGTCGCTCAGCCCCGACGGCTCCTGCCAGGCGGCGTCCAGCCGGCCGCTCTCCAGGTCGGCCTCGTGGAGGGCCAGCGAGCGCTCCAGGTGTTCGAGCTGGCGGCGGCGGAGCGCGCCGAGCGCGGCCCGGCCGCCGGGAGCGCGGTGCATGGCCTCGTTGCTCCACGAGGTGAGCGTGTGCACGGACTTCCAGCGGCGCTCGCGGCTGTCGCGGTGGTCGGCCTCGGCGACGAACGCGTACTTGGCGAGCACCCGCAGGTGGTAGCTGGTGGAGGCCGACGAATCGCCCGTCCGCGCGGCCAGCTCGCTGGCGGTGGCCGGCCCGTGCTGTCGCAGCAGGCCGAGCAGCTCGATCCGCAGCGGATGGGTGAGGGCCTTGAGCGCGGCTCCATCGCGGTCGGGATCGAGTACGCGGCGGGTGGGTTCGCTGTCCATGGCAGCAGCGTAGGACGGACGACCAACTTTCCCAAAGTATTTTTGCAGAATATTTTTTGGAGAGTTGCGGCGGCTCCGTTCAGGCGGCGGACCGCGACCGCAGGACGTCGATGACCTCACGGCACCAGTCCCGGTTGGCGCGTTCGAAGGCGAGCCCGCGCCGACACGTCAGATAGGGCCCGATCCGCTCCCCGTACCGCAGGAACTCCTCCTCCGGCCGCTTGCCGCGCATCCCCGTCAGCAGCGCCTCGAACTGCGCGGCCCTGGCCTCGGCGAACTCCGCCCGCTCGGTGAGCCGCGCGATCAGCTCGGCGGCGTCGAGATGGTCCGCCGCCTGGACCTTGACCAGCAGGTCGTCCCGGATGAACGACGGCTTGGCGGCGACCGACGCGAACCGCTCCAGCGCGGCGAGACCGTCGTCGGTGACCCGGAACAGGCGCTTGTTGGGCCGGGCGTCCTGCACGACCTCGCGCCCGGCGACCAGGCCCTCCTTCTCCAGCTTGGCGAGCTCGGCGTACAGCTGCTGCGGCAGCGCGTGCCAGAAGTTCGCGACGCCCATGTCGAACGCCTTGGCCAGCTGGTATCCGCTCAGCTCCTCATCGAGCAGCGCCGCCAGTACGGCATGACGCAGAGCCATCGGGCCGCCTCCCTCTCCCCACTCACTCCCCCGCACCCCTGTCCAGGAGCACGCGACCCATGATAGTCAAGAAAGTGACTAGTCATATTTATGAGTAGTCACTTTCTTCAAAGCCATCCTTCGAGGAGACGCCATGACCACCGCAGTGGACCGCTTCCGCACCGCCGTCAACACCCGCGACCTCGGCGCTCTGGACGACCTGTTCACCGAGGACATCCGGTTCTACAGCCCGGTGAAGTTCACGCCGTTCGAGGGCCGGCCGATGGTGCTGGGCCTTTTCGGAGTGCTGCTGCGCACCTTCGAGGACTTCCGGTACGTCGGAGAGTTCGCCGGCACGGCGGAGACCGGCGTGGACGGGGCCGAGGCTCCGGCAGCGGTCCTGCTCTTCCGGGCCACCATGAACGGCAAGGAGATCCACGGCATCGACCTGGTCCACCTCGCCGAGGACGGCCGGATCAAGGAGTTCACGGTGATGGTGCGGCCCCAGTCCGCCGTCCACGCGCTCAGCGAGGCGGTCCTCGCCGGGCTCGTGGCCGACGGGCTGGTCCCGACGGAGTAGATGGCGCCCCTGAGGCGCCTTACCCCTCCAGCGCGTCCGCGACCAGACCGAGGAAGCGGGCGTGGTCGCGAGGGCCGTACAGGGGCTCCGGGTTCCACGGCACGACCGGCTCCCCGCCGTCCCGGCCCAGCTCGTCGAGCGGGGCGGCGTGGGCGCGGATGTCGGTGAGGATGACGTCCGGTTGGAGCGCGAAGGCGTCCGCCCGGCCGAGCGTGGACCAGTTGGCGCCAGGGCCCGGGGCCGGCTCCACCAGGCGGACGCCGAGGTCGGTGAGGACACGCAGTTCGGGCCACATCTTGGGGCGTGCGACATGGGCCTGGTCGTGTCCGGCCGGAGAGAGGGCCACCACGCGGGGCCCGTCGGTCCCGCCTGCGGCGGCGATCCTCCGCAGCCGCTCCCGTGCGGCGTCGAGATCGGCGTCCGCCTCCGCTCGGTGCTCGGCGCCGAGTGAGCGGGCCAGCTCGGCGAACCGGTCGCCGATCTCCGCGAACGTACGGGCCTGGCTCACATCGATGACGACGACGGGGACCCGCTCCTCCAGCGGCTTGGCGGTCTCCGGCGCCAGCCCGTACACATGGCCGTTGCCGTAGCTCACCGCGACCACCAGATCGGGCCGGCCGCTCAGCAGGCGCTCCACGTCCAGCGCGCTGCCGGCGCCGACGTACGCCACCTCGTCCAGCGGGAGCGTCCCGGTCTTGGCGCGGTCGGGGTCGGGGCCGTCATGGTCGGAGCCGAAGATCCCCTGCGGCCGGATGCCGAGGCCCCACAGCGTCGCCCCGGCCTGGACATAGGCGAGCACCCGCTCGGGCCGCCGGACCGCCGTCGACAGCTGACCCCGGTCGTCGGAGAACCGCCATTCGCACTGTTCCGTCATGTCACACACGCCCCTCTGCCACCGACTGCCGTACCGCTTGTGCGAGTTCGTACACGTGTACCTGCCCACCTGCCCACCGCCACATCCCTCCACCCGGCCTCGACCTTCGTACCGCCCGGTATCCAGCGCGACGGGCGGCAAAGTTCACCGAGTGTTAGAAAGAAGAGACGCTTGGTCATTCCGAGCAGCCCCCTCCGCCCGCCCTCTCCGGATGGAGTCAACTCCCCATGCACGCAATCTTCTTGAAAGCGACACTGGCCACCGGCCTCGCCGTCTCCCTCTGCGTTACCCCGTTCCTCGCCGAGCCCTCGGCGAGCGCCCCGGTCACTCCGGCGGCCGCTTCGGGGGTGTTGCGCTGCCCCGTCGTCGATGTGCTGGTGGTCCACACGCCCAAGGCAGCAAAGCGGGTCGGCGGCGAACACCGGGTCCCGGCCTCGGCCCAGCGGATCGCGACCCGGATGAACCGCTCACTGGCGGCGGACGGGCTCTGCGGGATCATCCGGGTCGTCCGCCCGTACACGGCGAAGGGGTACGACGGCTCGGAGGAGTTCCGCGCCGCGTACGCCGTGCTGAAGGACCACACCTCGGGGCTCGGGCGCCAGGTGCACGAGCAGCGCGAGCGGTACGGCGCCGATCTGGTGACGCTCGTCGTGGAGCGGGCCGAGCGCGGCGGCGGCACGGCGGACTACACGCCCGCTCTCGACAGCTCCACTCACGAGTACGCGTACGCGGTCGTCGAGGTCGACGGCATCGAGCTGGACACGGCGAGCCACGAGATCGGGCACAACCTGGGCCTGGCACACGACCGTACGACGCTGGCGTCGGACACCGGCGGGTCGATGAACGTGAGCCGCACCCGCCCGTACAACACCGGCTGGATCACCGAGGACGGCCGCCACTACACCCTCATGGCGTACCGCGCCGCGTGCGGCACCCACTGCAAGCGGATCAGCCGGTTCTCCAGCGCCGAGGGGCTCTGGAAGGGCCACCGGCTCGGCGACGCGTCGAACGACAGTGTGCGGGTGCTGCGCGAGACGATGCCGATCGTGGCCGGATACCGTTCGAAGGCCTGACCGGCCGGGTCCCGTGGCCCGCGACCGGGCCGTACTGTCATGCCGCCACGACAAGGACCCTGCCATGGACCGCATGCGCGCCGTGCGCCTGCACCTGCCCACCCGCACGCTCTCCGTCGAGGAGGTGGCGAAGCCGGTGCCGGGGCCTGGCGAGGTGCTGGTGAAGGTGGCGGCGGCCGGAGTCTGTCTCTCCGATGTGCATCTTGTCGACGGCACACTCACGCCGCTGTATCTGCAGGAAGAATCGGTCACTCTGGGCCATGAGGTGGCCGGGACGGTCGAGACGCTGGGACCGGAGGTCGACGGCTGGACGGCCGGACAGCGGGTGGTCCTCCAGGCCGGTGAGCGGCGCGACGGCCGGACGCACACGCGAGGTGTCGATTACGACGGTGGCTGGGCCGAGTACGCCGTGGCCTCCGCCACCACCCTCGTCGCCCTGCCCCTCACGCTCCCGCTCGACCAGGCGGCGATCATCCCGGACGCGGTCTCGACCCCGTGGGCGGCGGTGACCGTCACCGGTGACGTACGCCCGGCGCAGGCCGTCGGGGTCTGGGGCGCGGGCGGTCTCGGGGCGCACGCCGTCCAGCTGCTGCGAGCCGTGGGCGCGTACCCGGTGATCGCGGTGGATCCGGTCCCTGCCGCCCGCGACCGGGCCCTGCACTTCGGAGCCGACCTGGCGCTGGACTCCGGCGATCCGCGCCTGCGTGAGCAGGTGCTCGGCGCGACGGGCGGCGCGGGCCTGGAGGCGGCCTTCGACTTCGCGGGCGTACCGGATGTCCGGGAGCAGGCGTTGAGCGTGCTGGCGCCGAAGGGGCGCCTGGTGCTGGTGGGGCTGAGCGACCAGCCGCTGACGGTCGACCGCTCCACCCGGTTCAGCTACCTCCAGCACCGGATCCTCGGGCACTACGGCTCCGAGGAGCACCATGTGGCGCAGCTCGTCCGGCTCGCCGAGGGCGGGCGGCTGGACTTCTCCCGGTCGGTCACCGGCGTACTGCCGCTGGACCAGGCGGCGGTGGCGGTGCGGCGGATGGAGACCAAGGAAGGCGATCCGGTGCGCCTCATCCTGCGGCCGTAGCGGGCCCCTCGCGAGGCTTCTTCTCCGGCTCGTCCGTCGGACCCTCCTCGGGCTCCTTACGAGGCGCCTCACCGGGCTTCTCCTTCGACGCCTTCTCCGGCTTCTTCTCCGGCTCCGGGCGGGCCAGCTCCACGTTGAACTGGGCGCCGGCGAGCAGCGAGAGGTTGGCGAACCAGACCCAGATCAGGAAGACGACGAGTCCGGCGAGAGAGCCGTAGAGCCTGCTGTAGCTGCCGACCTGGGTCGCGTACAGAGCGAAGAGGGCCGACGCGGTGAGCCAGAGGAACGCGGCCAGGACCCCGCCCGGCAGGCCTCGGCGGATGCCGCGCGCCGAGCGGGGGCCGGTGCTGAAGAGGACCATGATCAGGCAGGCGACGAGGCAGACCAGCAGCGGCCACTTCAGCGCCGCCCACAACGTCTCGCCCTCGTGCGGCAGGCCCACGCGGCGGCCGAGCCAGCGGGCCAGGGGCCCGGTCAGGACGAGAGCGAAGGCGCTGGTCATCAGGAGGACGAGCAGGCCGATCGCGGAGACGACGATGATGTGCGCCTGCCGCAGCGGCGGGCGGTGGTCGCTCACGCCGTGCATGGCGTGCATCGCGCGGCGGAAGACCGCGAGGTAGCTGCACGCGGACCAGACGGCGCTCACGGAACCGGTCCCGACCAGCAGCCAGACGGCGGAGCGCTGCTCGGTGGCCGCCTCCAGCGGGCGGCGCAGCGCCTCTCCGGACTCGGCCGGGGCGAAGGCGGTGATGTCGGCGATGAGGGCGGTGGTCGCGTCGGGGTTGGCGAGGCCGATCATGGAGACGGTGACGAGGAGGGCCGGGAGCAGCGCGAGGATGGCGTAGTACGTCAGGGCGGCGGCCCAGTCGGTGATGTCGTCGTTCCACAGCGAGAGGGGCGTGCGGCGCAGGGCGGCGAGCCAGCTGCGCGGCGTGCGGGAGCGTCCGGCGGCGGGCGCGGCGGGTTCCGCGGCTGCGGCGGTCTGGGTGGTCAAGCTGGTTCTCCGGGGACGTGGTCGGACGCGGCGGGGCGGGGTGCTCGTCCGTCGGACGTCCCGGCTTCCCTCGATCCTCTCCTGCCACGTCCCGGCCCGGACACACCTGCCCGGCCGTGCGGCTTCCGGCTGCTCCGTGAGCGGTCGGCGGAGGTCAGTCGTTGACGGCCGTGAGCAGCACCACCGCGTCGTCGAGGGCCAGCAGCCCGTGGCGCTCCTGCGGGATCGCGTGGAGCGTGCCGGCCGGGAGCTCGGCGTCACCGGAGTCGGCGGTGAGGCGGACCGTGCCGCGCAGCACCAGGAGGGAGGCGGCGGGCGGCGCGTTGTGCTCGTCGAGCGCCGAGCCGGAGGTAAGGGCGATCACCGTCTGGCGCAAAGGCGGTTCCTGGATCAGGAGGTGCGCGCTGCGGCCGTGCGCGGAGGCACGCGCGGCGGTCAGGTGCTCATCGGCGAGTGCGTTGAGGTCGTCCATGGTGCCCACTCTGCCGCAGCGTCTGCCGCCCCGCGATCCTGCCGGAGAACGGAGACGGGAGACAGGAGACCGGAGGCCGGGCACCGAGCGGCCGGGCGGATAGCGGATATGGAAGGCACCCGCAGAACATCCGCAGGATTGACCTCATGTTTCGCAATTGTCAGACAGCCGTACGCATAAGCCGACGATCCCCTTCGGCCACGCCTCAGCGTGGCGCCTTCGCCGTCGAGCCGCGTACCACCAGCTCCGGCTCGAACAGCAGCTCACCGGGCGGTACCGCGCCGCCCTGGATGCCCGCGCAGAGCAGCTCCACGGCCGCTCGGCCCATGGCCTCGATGGGCTGGCGGATGGTGGTGAGCGGCGGTTCGGTGCAGCTCATGAAGGCCGAGTCGTCGAAACCCACGACCGAGACGTCCGACGGCACTCCGAGGCCGCGCCTGCGGGCCGCCCGGACCGCGCCGAGTGCCAGCGGGTCGCTGGCACAGATGATGCCGGTGACACCACGCTCCAGCAGCCGGGAGGCGGCCGCCTGGCCGCCTTCCAGCGAGAACATCGAGCGCTCGACGTCCTCCTCGGCGAGCCGGCCGCCGGTGGCCTCGGCGACCGAGCGCGCCGCCGCCAGCTTGCGGCGGGACGGCACATGGTCGGATGGGCCGATCACCACGCCGATGCGCTCGTGGCCGAGAGAGGCCAGGTGGCGCCAGGCGCGCTCGATGGCGACCGCGTCGTCACAGGAGACACACGGGAAGTCGAGGCCTTCTATAGGGGCGTTGATCAGCACGACAGGGATTCTTCGCTCGGCGAGCCGGTGGTAGTGCTCGTGCGCCTCGTCGGCCTGCGCGAAGAGCCCGCCGGCGAAGACCACGCCGGAGACCTGCTGCTGGAGCAGGAGATCCACGTAATCCGCCTCCGAGACACCGCCCTTGGTCTGCGTGCACAGGACCGGCGTGAGCCCTTGCTGCGCGAGGGCTCCGCCGATCACCTCGGCGAAGGCCGGGAAGATCGGGTTCTGCAGCTCCGGCAGGACGAGGCCGACCAGCCGGGCCCGCTCGCCGCGCAGCTGGGTGGGCCGCTCGTAGCCGAGGACGTCCAGCGCCGTGAGCACGGACTGCCGGGTGGCGCGGGAGACCCCGGGCTTGCCGTTGAGCACCCGGCTCACCGTGGCCTCGCTGACCCCAACCTTCTTGGCTACCTGAGCAAGTCGTCGCGTCATGGCCGCAAGGCTAACGTAAGCACTGCAAGTCTCCGACTTCTCGATGCAAGGAATGTACGCGGAAGGGGCGCCTCCCGGCCGACGGGAAGCGCCCTCTCCCTGCGATGTTCCGGCTCCTCGCTACGGATTGATGTTGATCTTGAAGGTGGAGGTGGTGTTCCGGATGTCCTGGGCGTTGTTGCTGAGCCTCAGACCGTTGAAGGTGACCTCACCGACCGCCGGACCCTGTCCCGACTCCGGCATCTCGTTGGCCCAGAGCCCGAAGCCGGACTTGGCGTCGAAGGCGTCACCGCTCTTGCGCGCGCCGGAGATGGAGATGTCGGTGAGCACGGTGTCCTTGATCGGGAACTGCGGCTGTCCGCCGACGTAGTTCGTCTGGAACATGATGCCGCTGTACGTCGGATCGACGATGTCCACGTTGGAGATCCGGATGCCCTGGAACACCTTGGAGGCCGAGAAGAGCCAGATTCCGGGGAAGGTCTGCGAACCCCAGAAGTGGCCGCCGGACCGGACGATCGAGACGTTCTCGATCTTCGTCGGCTGCGTCCCGAAGCCGTTCATCGGGTAGCCGAAGTCCAGCGAGCTGACCGTGATCCCGGAGTACACCAGGGTGTCGGCGATGTGGATGTTGCGGAAGGTGTTGTCGTAGCCGCCGTAGACGGCCACGCCCGCCGCGCGCCAGGTGAGGATCGAGGTCAGGTTCTCGTAGACGTTGTTCTTCATGTCGGCTCCTCCGGCGTCGATCGCCGAGAAGAGCGCGAAGCTGTCGTCACCGGTGGCGCGGGCCTCGTTGTTGGTGACGAGGTTGTCGGTGGACCCGTTGGTCATGTTGATGCCGTCGGCGAACATGTTGCGGATCCGGGAGTTCTTGATGGTGATGTTGTCGGTGTTGGCGCCCCAGTAGAGGCACACCATGTGCTCGTTCCAGATGTTGTCGATGACGATGTCCGACACGTTGGAGAAGTCGAACACCTTGCCCGGACCGTCGATGCGGGAGGTGTAGTTGCCGAAGTAGGCGAAGTTGGCGAACGACGATCCCTTGGCACTGGCCTCGGCCCGGAAGCCGATGTCGGTGTTGTCCTGCGTGGTCGGAGCGTTGAACCGGGTGTACCAGGGCCCGGCGCCGACCACCTTGACCGCCTTGCCGTACACCTGGAACTTGCTCGCCGTGCTGTACTCGCCCGCCGGCAGGTAGACGCCGACCAGGTTTCCGGTGGTGTCCATGCGGACCCGGTCCAAGGCGTTCTGGACGTCCTGGTGCGTAAACCCGGTCGGCACGGTGTACGTGGCGGGGTTCGGGTTGGCGACCGGTGCGACCTGCTCCAGGCTGACGAAGTCGATCGCGTACGCGGAGGAGTTGGCGGCGTCCTTCTGGAGCCGGATCTTGGCGCCGGCCGGGACCGTCCGGCCCAGCATGACATTGGCCTCGTCGTAGATGTGGCGGGGCGCTCCGGCGCTCGGGGAGTTGCCGGGTGCGGCCTCGTTGCCGTACAGCCAGGCGTACTTGGAGGTGAGGTCGACGGCCTTGAGGAAGGTGCCGTCGACGTAGACGTTGAGCGTCGAGTTGATCCCGCCGCCGCTCGCGGAGTCCGGGATGGAGAACCGGGTGACCAGCGTGTTGGTGGACTTCCTGGTGGTGAACTCCACATAGTTGCCGGTGTTGTTGAGCGTGACGGCCTTGCGTCCGGACGCCTCGCCCGCGATGTCGCCGACGGTCCGGTTCGGGCCGACGACCTGGGCGCCGCCGCCGGTGGTGCCGTCCTCCGCCTCGTACATGTCGTACGGCATGTTGGCGCCGCGTCCGACGAAGAGGGACTCGGTGGAGGTGTTGTTCTCGCGCTTGACCGGGAGTTCGTTGGCGTCGGCCGCCAGGACCGTGCGCAGGGTGTACGAGCCGTTGGCGGCGGCCCAGGTGCCGAGCGGGACCGGTGCGGTGGTGGCGCCGGCCGCGATGACGCCGGTGTGCGCGCCGGTGAAGGTCTTCACCGTGGCGCCCTGGGAGTTGAGCAGCGTCAGCGTGATGCCGTGGCTGCCGCTCGCGGAGGCGATGGTGCCCTGGTTCTTGATGGCGACGGAGAAGGTGACCGTGTCGCCTGCGGCCGGGGCTGAGGGCGAGGTGGTGACGGACGCGGTGACCAGGTCGGAGCTGGAGACCGGCTGCACGACCAGTGGAGAGGCGGCCGTGTAGGTGTTGTTGGTCTCGTTCTGCTCGATGACCTCGCTCGTAGGGTCGGCGACCGCGCTCAGGACGTAACTGCCCGCGCCTCGGGCGCCGATGGCGGCGCTGACCTGGGTGGAGGCACCGGCGGCCAGAGCGCCGACGTTGCCGGTGGCGACCTTGGAGCCGCCGAGCCGGAAGTCGATCTTGCTCGCCGGTGCGGCGATCGCGCCCGCGTTGCGGACGGTGGCGGTCAGCGTGATGGCGTCGGACTCCACCGGGGAGGCGGGCGACGCGGTGATGCCGGTGACCTGGAGGTCGGGGTTGGCCGCCGAAGTGCCCAGCACCTGGAACTCCGCGACCTGGCCGGCGCCGGAGCCGCTGTTGGCGGTGAACTTCAGCTGGACGTCGGCGACGCGGGCGGTCACCGGGATGGTCACCGTGTTGCCGCTCGCCGGGCTCAAGGCGTAATCCTTCGCTGCGACAAGGGAGTTGAAGGACGAGGCGCTCTGCTCGCGGCCCAGGACCTCGATGCGCTGGGTGCGCGGTCCCCAGCTGCTGTCCGGGTTGAGCTTGACGACGACGTTCTGCGTGTCGGCGTTGGAGCCGAGCTGGACGGTGAGCGTGTTCGGGTAACTGCCGCCCGCGCCTTCCCAGTAGGTGGCGGTGTTGTTGTCGTTGGCGTTGGCGGCGACGAAGGTGTGCACCACCGAGGAGGCCGTGATCGGCTTGTTGACCGCGAGGTTGGAGGCGGCGCCGGTGGAGCCGTTGCGGGTCACGGTGTTGCTGCTGGTGGAGACGTTGCCCGCCGCGTCCTTCGCCCGGACGAAGTAGCTGACGGTGGTGGTGGCCGGCTGGGTGTCGGTGTACGTCAGGACGTTGCCCGCGACCGAGCCGCGCAGCACGTTGTTGGCGTAGACGTCGTAGCCCGTGACGCCCCTGTTGTCGGTGGAGGCCTGCCAGGTGAGCCGGATCTGCCCGGCAGCCGGCTCGGTGAGCGCGAGCGCGGTCGGTGCGGTGGGTGCCTGGGTGTCGCCGGTGTCGCCGGTGCGGGTCACGGTGTTGCTGTTGGCCGAGACGTTCCCGGCCGCGTCCTTGGCGCGCACATGGTACGAGACGGTCTGTCCGGCCGGGCGGGTGTCGGTGTACGTGGTGGCGTTGCCCGCGACGGAGGCCAGCAGCGTGTTGTCGGCGTAGACGTCGTAGCCGGTGACGCCGGTGTTGTCCGTGGACGCCTTCCAGGTCAGCCGGATCTGGCCGGTGGCGGGCTCGGTGAACGCCAGGTCGGCCGGTGCGGTCGGGGCCTGGGTGTCGCCGGTGGCGGGCCCGTAGACCTCCAGCTCGGCCAACTGGGCTGACGGGCTGCCGGTGTTGGCGGTGACCAGGACGCGGACGTACCGGGTGGTCGTGGGATCGAAGGAGATCGTCGCCGACTGCCCGCCCGCCGCGTCGAAGCGGTAGTCCTTGGCGGCGGTGAGGTCGGTGAACTCCGTGCCGTTGGCGGAGGCTTGGAGCTTCAGCGTCTGGCTGCGCGCGGCCCAGCCGTCGGGCAGCCGCAGGACGACGCGGTCCACGCGGACCGAGGCTCCGAGGTCGGCCTCGATCCACTGCGGGAAGGCGTTCTCCCGGCTCGCCCAGTAGCTGGTCCGGTTGCCGTCGCTGGCGTTGACGGCGACGTGACTTCCGTTGCTGCTGCTCGCCTTGAGGGTCTTCCCGGCGGCGAGGTTTGCGGAGGAGGCGGCGGCCGCCCGCACCTCCAGCTCCGAGAGCTGCGCGGCCTGCCAGCCGGTGTTGGCGGTGATGTGCACCCGGACGAAGCGGGTCAGCGTGGCCGGGAAGGAGACCTTCACCGTGTTGGCGGAGCCCGGGGTGAAGGAGTAGGCGGCCGAGCTCTTCAGCGTGGCGAAGCTGGTGCCGTCCGCGCTGCCCTGGAGCGACAGGGTCTGCGAGCGGCTCTCCCAGGACGGCGGGAGCTTCAGGGTCACCTCGTCGACCCGCGCCGATGTGCCGAGGTCGGTCTGCACCCACTGGGGCAGGTTGCCGCCCGCGCTCTCCCAGTACGTCGACGCGTTGCCGTCGGTGATGTTCGGGGCCGGGTACTCGGCATGGGCGCTGCCGGCGGCCGCGGCCCGGCCCGCGGCGAGGTTGGGGCCGTCGGCCGCCGAGGCGGTGAGCGACGGCCAGCCGATCATCAGAAGACTGGTCGTGACCACAGCGGATATCGCCCGCCATCTCCAGCGTTGGGCTCTCATAGCTCCCCGATCTTCGGCCTCGGCGCACGGCGCGACGAGGGCGCGGCTCTGGATCCGTAGTCAGGAAACACGCGATTCTGCACGCACTACGGCTTGGTTTTGCGTTGTGCGGTCAGAGAGTTGCAGAGAAATGAGAGACCGTCCACTGTTCCGACAACAGCCGGACGCAGAAGGGGCCGGTGAGCGGACGGCGCGTCGGCCATCGCTCACCGGCCCCCGGCCGGCGGTGTGTCAGAGGCCGCCGGTGTAGAGCAGCAGATCCGGTGAGCCCTGGCCGAGGCCGGAGAGCACGTCCGGGGTGGCGGTGTCGGTCAGCCAGCGCGTCACGGCGGCGGGCGTGGCCGAGGGGTTCTCCTCCTTGTGGAGAGCGGCGACGCCCGCGACGTGCGGGCTGGCCATGGAGGTGCCGTTCAGGGAGACGGTGCCTCCGCCGAGCTTCGCGGAGACGATGTCGGCGCCGGGAGCGTAGAGCGTCACGCACGAGCCCCAGTTGCTGAACGCGGTCTCCCGGTCCTGCCGGTCGCTCGCGCCCACCGTGACCACACCGTCGGCCGCGGCCGGCGAGACGTCACAGGCGTCCTGGTCCTCGTTGCCCGCCGCCACCACCGGCACGACGCCCGCGTCCGCGACGGCTTCGACCGCCGCGTCGACGGCACGGGAACGGGCCCCGCCGAGCGAGGCGTTCAGGACGGCCGGGGTGGAGCCGGCCGCCGCGTCCTTGGCCACCCAGTCGAACCCGGCGATGATGCCGGCCCAGGTGCCCCGGCCCTGGCAGTTCAGGACTCGCACGCTGACCAGCGACGCGTCCTTCGCCACGCCGGAGGTCGCGCCTCCGACCGTGCCGGCGACATGGGTGCCGTGGCCGTTGCAGTCCTGTCCGTCACGGCCGTCGCCGACCGCGTCGTAGCCGCTCACGACCCGGCTGCCGAATTCCGCGTGACCGGCCTCGATCCCGGTGTCGACGACGTACACCTTCACGCCGTCACCCGTGGCGGTGGTGGTGAACGTGTCGTCCAGCGGCAGCGCGCGCTGGTCGATCCGGTCGGTGCCCCAGGTGGCGGCCGGGGCCCGGAAGAGGCCGCCCGTCCTCGGCGCCTCCACGGCCACTTCGGCGTTCTCCTCGACGGCGAGCACGCCGGGGACGGCCCGCACGGCCTCCAGTTCGGTGGCGGTCAGCGTGACGGCGAACCCGTGCAGGACGTTCCCGTACGTGAACAACGGGCGGAGCCCGAACTCCTTCAGGACGGCGTCCGAAGAGAGTCCGGGCTCCAGGGTGACGATGTACTGCCCGGGGACGGCCCGGGCGGAGCGCTCCACCGGGACCCCTTCCGGTCCGGTGTCGGCGGCGGCCGGGGTGGTGGTGCCGATCAGCGGCGCGATCAGCAGCAGGGCTGCCGGGGCCCATCGGGCGCGCAGGCGCATGCAGGTCTCCTTGGGTGGGGTTCGTTCGCGGTGCTGGTGTGCGGACGCGAAGCGCGAATACCCGGTCCTTCGTCCCCGCCCGTACCGCGCCTTAACACGGGTTCAGCCGGACAGCGCAACGCCCGTCGTGAGCTCCAGGTCGGCCAGCTCCCGGTCGGGGTCGCCCGCCGGGTCGTGGTGCGTCCAGCTGCCGACCGCGACCTCGGCGGTGATGCCGGGCCCGAATCCGGCGATCAGGCCCTGTGCGGACTCGGCCGCACCGCCGTCGTCGAAGAGGCGGGCGAGCGCGTCGAAGACGACGGAGCTGGCGATGTTGCCGCGTTCGGTGAGAGTGGCCCGGCTGTAGCGGAACATCTCCATCGGCAGATCGAGGAAGTGGCAGAGGTCGTCGAGGATGCGCGGCCCGCCGGCGTGGACGATGAAGAAGTCCATGGCGGGCACCGACCAGCCGTGCAGATCGACCAGGTCCTTCAGGACCGGCGCGAGCATCTCCATGGTGCCGGGCACGCGCTTGTCGAGCAGGAAGTGGAATCCGGTGTCGCGGACGGCGTAGGAGATCCAGTCCTCGGTGTCGGGCACGAGGTGGGAGCCGTTGCGCTCCAGCTTCATGCCGGTGCCGCCCTGCCCTCGTACGACGGCGGCGGAGATGGCGTCCCCGAACAAGCCGTTGGAGAGCAGCGATCCGACGCCGATGTCGGTGGGCTGGTAGCAGAGCGAGCAGAACTCGCAGGAGACGATGAGGACGTTGGAGTCCGGGTAGGCCCGGCAGAAGTCGTGCGCCCGGTTGATCGCGGCGCCGCCGGCCGCGCAGCCGAGCTGGGCGATCGGCAGCTGTCTGGTCTCGGGTCTGAACCCCATGGTGTTGATGAGCCAGGCGGTCAGCGAGGGCATCATGAAGCCCGTGCAGGAGACGTAGATGATCAGGTCGATGTCGGCCGGTTCGGTCCCGGCGTTGGCGAGGGCCTGCCGCACCACTTCGGGGACCCTGGTCTTGGCCTCGGCCTCGTACACCTGGTTGCGGAGCTCGAAGCCGGGGTGCTTGAGGGTCTCCTCGATCGGCTGCACCAGGTGCCGGGTCTGGACGCCGGTGTTCCGGATGAGCCTCAGGACGAGGTCGCGCTGGGGGTGGCCGTGGTGGGTCTCCCGGGCCAGCTCCAGGGTCTGCTGCATCGTGATGACGTGTTCGGGCACAGCGATGGCCGGACGGCACAGGGTCGCCATGGGTTCTCCTCGTGTCTGGGAGCGGAGGCTCTCGTCACCAGGTGACGGGCAGCGCGAGCGGGTGACGCCAGATGGACGTCGTGTTCCACCGGATGTCCTCGGGCGCCGCGTCGAGACGCAGGGCCGGGAACCGGGCGAGCAGCGTGGCGAAGGCCACCTCCAGCTCCATGGTGGCGAGCGGCGCGCCCAGGCAGTGATGGGCGCCCCAGCCGAAGGTCATGTGCGGGATGGACGGCCGGTCGGGGTCCAGCTCGTCGGGACGGTCGAACTTGGCGGGGTCGCGGTTGGCCGTCAGATATGACACATGGACCACGTCGCCCGCCTTGATGACGACCCCGCCGAGCTCCACGTCCTCCATGGCGATCCGCGGGATGCCGACGCCCTTGCGGAAGGGGATGTGGCGCAGCAGCTCCTCCAGCGTGCGGGGCAGCCGCTCGGGTTCGGCCTGCAGCGTCTTCAGCAGCTGCGGCCGGGTGAGCAGGGTGTAGGCGATGTTGCCGAGCTGGTACGTCGTGGTGTCCTGGCCCGTGATGAGCAGGACCATCGCCATGACGGCGAGTTCCTTGTCGTCGAGCAGTTCGTCGCCGTCGCGGGCGGTGGCCAGGGTGCTGATGAGGTCCTGGCCCGGCGAGCGGCGGCGTTCGGCGGTCAGCTCGGTGAAGTAGCCGCGCAGTTCGGCCTTGGCCCGTACCGCGTCCTCCTTGCCCGCCGCGCCGACGTTCATCATCGTCATGGCGTGGGCGCGGAGCCACGGGCGGTCGGCCTCGGGGATGCCGAGCGCCTCGCAGATGGTGATCAGCGGCAGCGGCGCGGCGACCCGGGCGAAGAAGTCGGCGGGTGAGCCCTCCTCCTCCATCCCGTCCAGCAGCCGGTCCACCACCCGCTGGGTTCCTTCCCGCATCTGCTCGACGCGGCGCGGGGTGAAGCTCTTGGCGACCAGGCTGCGCAGCCGGCTGCTGGCGGGCGGGTCCATGAGGTTGATGGATTCGGCCTGGACGATCGGCTCCGGGGTCATCCGGGGGAAGTCGCGGCCGAGTACGGCGCCGCGGCTGAAGCGCCGGTCGGTGGTGACCGTCCGGACGTCCTCGTACCGGGTGACGAGCCATGCCTCGCCGTCGCCGTACGCCATACGGATACGGGAGACGGGCTCCTCGGTGAGCAGCTCCTTGAGCCGCGGGTCGAACTCCAGCTGCTGTGCGAAGTCGAAGGGACAGCTCCGTACGGTTTCCTTGTCCTCCACCGAGGTGTTCTGCACCGAGGCGTGTCGGACCGAGGTGTTCTCCACCGAGGTTCTCCCAATGGCCGGTTCGGGGTGTTCGGGCATCCCGGCCCAGGGCCCGGGAACAGACCTCCCCTGTGTCCCCCGTCGCGCCGGGAAACATGTCACTCACGCTCCGCAGTCAGCCGATCAGAGGGGCGCACGCCCCGGCGCTCAGCCGCCCGGCCCAAGCGACCCGTCCTGCCCGAGGAAACCGTGCTGAGCTGGCGTTCCGCGCGGTAGCGCCCAGGAGACGGAGCGGACCGCCAAAATCCCGGAAGGAGAACGGCCATGACGGAAAGTGACCAACGCCGGGATACGCGTCCCGGCCGACGGGTTTTCGTACGAGGAGCCGCGAGTGTCGTGGGGGCCGTGGGGCTGACCGGCACGGTGGCGGTGGGAACCGCTTCCGGCGCGCCGGCGGCCGGTTCTGACGACGGTCGGGTGCCGTTCCACGGTGCGCATCAGGCGGGCATCCTCACCCGGCAGCAGCGGTTCGGCGGTTTCGCCGCCTTCGACGTGCTCGCGCGCGACCGGGCCGAGCTGGCCGCGCTCCTCAAGAAGCTGACCGTACGGTGCCGCATCCTGACGGCAGGGGTCACACCGCTGGATCCGGACGTGGCGGCGGTGCGGGGCCCGGAGGACCGGCTGACCATCACCGTCGGCGTGGGTGCCTCGCTGTTCGACGGACGGTACGGGCTGGCGGACGCACTGCCGCCCGGGCTCGTGCCGATGCCGGAGTTCCCGGGCGACCGGCTCGAACCGGGAAGCTGTCACGGCGATCTCTCGGTGCAGGTCTGCGCTCAGAACCCGGACGCCGTCCTCCATGTCGTACGGGATCTGGCGCGGGAGGCCTCGGGGCTGCTGCGGACGCGGTGGCGGACCGACGGCTTCCTGAACCCGCCGCGGCCGGAGGGCTCTCCGCGGTCGTTCGTCGGCTTCAAGGACGGCACCGCGCACCCGGACACGGCGTCGGCGCGGGAGATGGACCGGCTGGTCTGGGTCGGGCCGGAGGCGCCGAGGTGGGCGCGCGGCGGGAGCTACCAGGTGCTGCGCACCATCGGGCTGCGGGCCGAGGCGTGGGACCGGGTCCCGCTCGGCGAGCAGGAGCGGATCTTCGGCCGGCGCAAGTCGACCGGGGCGCCGCTCGACGGACGCGAGGAGAGCGACCTGCCGGACTACGGGCGGGATCCGGAGGGCCGGGTCACACCGCTGGACTCGCACATCCGCCGGGCCAATCCGCGGACCGCCGGGAGCGAGGACTCGGTGCTGCTGCGCCGGAGCTACAACGTCGACCGCGGCCTCGCACCGGACGGCACGCTCGACGTCGGGCTGGTCTTCTGCTGCTACCAGCGGGACATCGTCCGGCAGTTCGCGACCGTGCAGAAGCGGCTGGAGGGCGAGCGGTTCGCCGACTTCAGCACCACGACGGGCGGCGGCTACTTCCTCGCGCTGCCGGGAGTGGCGGACGCCTCGGACTGGTACGGCTCCGCGCTGCTCGGCTCCTGAGGGCCCGGCCTTCCCCGCACGTGGTGGCGGCCGATCGGCAGCATCAGCGGCCGGCCGGAGACGGGGTCCTCGACGACGCGGCTCTCCAGGCCGAAGACCGCGCGGACGGTCTCCTCGGTGAGCACCTCGGCCGGGGTGCCGAAGGAGTGCAGCTTTCCGTCGGCGAGGGCGATGAGGTGGTCGGCGTACCGGGCGGCGAGGTTGAGGTCGTGGAGGACCAGCACGATGGTCGTGCCGCGCGAGCGGTTGAGGTCGGTCAGCAGGTCGAGCACGTCGATCTGGTGGCTGGCGTCCAGGAACGTGGTGGGCTCGTCCAGCAGGAGCAGGTCGGTCTGCTGGGCCAGCGCCATGGCGATCCAGACGCGCTGGCGCTGTCCGCCGGAGAGCTCGTCGACCGCGCGGTCGGCGAGCGGTTCGGTGGCCGTGGCCTCCAGGGCCGAGGCGACGGCGGCGTCGTCCTTCTCGTTCCAGCGGGAGAACACCGACTGGTGCGGATGGCGGCCGCGGCCCACGAGGTCGGAGACGGTGATGCCTTCGGGCGCCACCGGTGACTGCGGCAGCAGCCCGAGCGTACGGGCCAGTTCCTTGGCCGGGAGGCGGTGCACCTCCTTGCCGTCGAGCACGACGCGGCCCTCGCGGGGTGCGAGGAGGCGGGACATCGAGCGCAGCAGGGTCGACTTGCCGCAGGCGTTGGCGCCGACGATGACGGTGATCCTGCCCGGCGGTACGACCAGGTCGAGCGAGGAGACGACCGTACGGTCGCCGTAGCCGAGCGTGAGGTGTTCGGCGGTCAGTTGGTGGTCGGTGGTCATAGCGAGCCTCCCGCCCGGTTGGTGCGGATGATCAGGTGGACGAGGTACGGGGCGCCGAGGACGCCGGTGACGACGCCTACGGGATAGCGCTCGCCGAAGGCAAACTGGCCGGTGACATCGGCGACGAGGACCAGCAGCGCGCCGACGAGCCCGGCGGGCACCAGTAGCGAACCGCCCGCGCCGACGATCCGGGCCGCGACGGGTCCGGAGAGGAACGCGACGAACGCGATGGGTCCGGCGGCCGCCGTGGCGAAGGCGATCAGCCCGACGGCGGCCACGATGACGGTGATCCGGGTCCGTTCGACCCGTACACCGAGAGCGGAGGCGGTGTCGTCGCCGAGCTGCATCGCGGACAGGCTGCGGGCCTGGCCGAGGAGGAGTGGCGTGAGGACGGCGGCCGCGACGAACGCCGGGACGACCTGGTCCCAGGTGGCGCCGTTGAGGCTGCCGGTCAGCCAGCGCATCGCCTCCTGGAGGTCCCATTCGGCGGCCTGGGACAGGACGTAGGAGGTGACGCTGTCGAGCATCGCGGAGATCCCGATGCCGATGAGGATGAGCCGGGTGCCGACGACTCCGCCACGGAACGCCAGCGAGTAGACGAGCAGAGCGACACCGAGTCCGGCGGCGATGGCGAGGACGGAGACCTGCACCTCACCGAGCGAGAGCGTCACGATCGCGATGGCCGCGGCGGCGCTCGCTCCGGAGCTGATGCCGATGATGTCGGGGCTGGCGAGCGGGTTGCGGAGCATCGTCTGGAAGGTGACACCCGCCAGCCCGAAGCTGAATCCGGCGACCACGGCGAGGACCGCGCGCGGCAGCCGCAGCCGGCCGACGGTGAAGGAGGCGCCGGACACCTGCTCGCCGAGGATCACCCGCAGGACGTCGCCGGGCGGATAGAACGTACGGCCCGCCATCAGCGTCACGGCGAACGCGGCCACGACGAGGACGGCCAGGACCAGGATCACCCGGCGCCGGCGGGAGGCGCCGCGGATCCGGCGGCGGGTGGCGGCCGCGACGGACGCCGGGGCCGCCTCGCGCGGGGCCGGCCGGGTGAGGACGGGGGCGCTCACAGGGCACGCACCTTCTGTCGGCGGACGATGTAGATGAAGAAGGGGGCGCCGATCAGCGCGGTCACGATGCCGACGTCGATCTCCGCCGGCCGCGCGACGATCCGGCCGGCCACATCGGCGGCGGTGAGCAGGACCGCGCCGAGCAGCGCCGAGAGCGGCAGGAGCCAGCGGTGGTCGACGCCGACGAGCAGCCGGCAGGTGTGCGGGACGACGAGGCCGACGAAGCCGATGGGCCCGGCCACGGCGGTCGCGGCTCCGCACAGAGTGACGGCGCCGAGCGCGGCCACCGCTCGTGCGACGGCGACGCGTTCACCGAGACCGGCCGCCAACTCGTCACCCAGAGCGAGCGAGTTGAGGGCGCGCGCGGAGAGCAGGCAGATGGCGAAGCCGACCGCGAGGAACGGCGCCACCTGTCCGATGCGCTCGAAGGAGGCGCCGCCGACGCCGCCGATCTGCCAGAGCTTGAAGCTTCCGGCGATGTCGTTACGCGGCAGGATGACGGCGCTCACCAGCGAGGCGAAGGCCGCCGAGGTGGCGGCTCCGGCGAGCGCCAGCTTGAGCGGCGTGGCCCCTCCCCTGCCGAGCGTCCCGACGGTGTAGACGAAGAGCGCGGAGAGAGCGGCACCCGCGATGGCGACCCAGATGTAGCCGGTCGGCGAGGAGAGCCCGAAGAACGCGACAGCGGTGACGACGGCGAGCGATGCACCCATGTTGACGCCGAGGATGCCCGGGTCGGCGAGAGGGTTACGGGTCACGCCCTGCATCACGCCTCCGGCGAGGCCGAGTGCCGCGCCGATGACGACCGCGAGGACCGTACGAGGAATCCGCTTCGTCGCCGCCGCCTGGCCGAGGGTCTCCTCGGCACCGCCGAGCGCCGCCTGGACGTCGGTCCACGGCACATCGCGTGAGCCGAAGGCGATCGACGCCACCATGACGGCGGCCAGGACGAGAACGGCGGCGAGGAGCCGGAGCGTGCGGACGCCCGCCGGACGCCGGGCCACGGTGGCGTCCGGCGGGCGCCGGTCGGTGGAAGCCGTCACTTGACCTTGTCCGCGGCCTTGGCGAGAGCGGCGGCGTAGTCGTCGAGCACGTAACTGATCGACAGCGGCGTCGGGTTGGCGGCGGTGGCCAGCGGCGAGCTGCCGGGCAGGAGGTAGGTGGAGCCGCGCTTGACGGCCGGGATCTTGGAGAGCAGCGGATCCTTGCCGATGGTCTTCAGCAACTCACCGGTGTCGTCGCCGTAGCCGGTGATGATGTCGACGTCGTCGAACGCGTCGATCTGCTCGGCGCTCTTGGTGAGAGCGAACTTGTCCGTGCCCTCGGACGCCTTCTCGATGCTGCCCGGCGTCGTCATGCCCAGGTCCTTGAAGAACTGCGTCCGGGTGTCGTGCGTGGTGTAGAAGCCGATCTCGCTGACGTCGTTGGGGTCGACGTGCGTCATGAACATCGCCGACTTGCCCTTGAGCTGCGGGTACTTGGCGGCGGTCCTGGCTATGTCACCGTCCAGCCTGGTGATCAGCTTCTCGCCTTCGGCGCCGAGCCCGATCGCCTCGCTGTTGGTACGGATGATCTCGCGCCACGGAGTCGCCCAGGCGGCGTCCGGGTAGGCGACGACGGGTGCGATCTCGCTGAGGGTCTCGTAGTCCTTCTTGGTCAGTCCGGAGTACGCGGCCAGGATCACGTCGGGCTTCGTGTCGGCGACGGCTTCGAAGTCGATCCCGTCGGTCTCGTCGAACAGCACCGGCGTCTTGGCCTTGAGCTCCTTCAGCCGCTCCTCGACCCACGGCAGCACACCGTCGCCGTCGTCGTCGCCGAAGTTGGCGGAGGCCATGCCGACCGGCACCACACCGAGTGCCAGCGGCACTTCGTGGTTGGCCCAGTTGACCGTGGCGACGCGCTTCGGCTCGGCCGGGATGGTGGTCTTGCCCAGGGCGTGCTCGACGGTCAGCGGGAAGGCGCCGGCGGCGCTCCCCTCGTCCTTCTTGTTCTCGGCGTCGCCGCTTCCGTTCCCGCCGCAGGCGGCGACGGAGACGAGGGCGGCTGCCACGGCGAGCAGGCGGAGGCGATGTGAGGACATGGGTGAGTACCCGGCTTTCCGGAGGATCGGCATGCCGCTTCCCGCACGTCCGGGCGTGGGCTGCCGTCGTGAAAGGGTGCGACGCGGAGGCGCAGCGGCTTAGGTAAGGCTTGCCTTTGCACTTTATGAGAGGAGGTGCGGCTGTCGCAATCAACTGTTTGAGACAGGCGCTGTAGCGATGAGGACATGCACGGGGGCGGACGAGGCTCTTGACCCTCACGTGACGTCAGGCCGCATAGTCGGTGCCGTGGAAGATCACTGGACCGTGGGGCGCGTGGCGGAGCTGGCCGGCGTGAGCGTCCGCACGCTGCATCACTACGACGAGATCGAGCTGGTCCGGCCGTCGGCGCGGACCACGGCCGGATACCGCGCCTATGCGGCCGCCGACGTGGAGCGGCTGCGGGAGGTGCTGGCCTACCGGCGGCTGGGCTTCGGGCTGCGGGAGATCGCGGAGCTGGTCGACGATCCGTCGGCCGACGCGGTGGCGCACCTGCGCCGGCAGCGTCGCCTGCTGCTGGAGCGGCGGGCTCGCACCGACACGATGGTGGCGGCCATCGACAGAGAACTGGCGGCACGGGCGAAGGGGGTCAGGGTGACACCGGAGGAGCAGCTGGAGATGCTCGGCGCGCGGTTGTACGACGCGATCGGCGGCGCCTACACCGCGACGCGCCGCACCGCTCCACGGATCGCCGCGCGGATCTGGGACGCGCTCGGAGAGGCGCGGACGGTGCTGAACGTCGGGGCCGGTACGGGCTCCTACGAGCCCGTGGAACGCGAGGTGACGGCGGTGGAGCCGTCGGCGGTCATGCGGGCGCGGCGGCCGCCGGGCTCGGCGCCGTGTGTGGCCGCCGCCGCGGAGCGCCTGCCGTTCACGGACCGCTCCTTCGATGTGGCCATGGCCGTCTCCACCGTTCACCACTGGGGCGATCCGCCGGCGGGGCTGCAGGAGATGCGGCGCGTGGCGCGGCGCGTGGTGGTGCTCACCTTCGACACCGACGAGCCGGGGTGGCCGGACCGGTTCTGGCTGACCCGGGACTATCTGCCCGAGTTCACCGGCGTCCTCGCGAAGTTCCCGTCGCTCGCCGGGATGGCCGACGCCGTCGGCGGCCGCGCCGAGCCGGTGCCGGTCCCGTGGGACTGCGCCGACGGTCTCTTCGAGGCGTACTGGCGCCGGCCTGAGGCGTACCTGGAGGACCGTGTGCGCCGCGCGATGTCGGTGTGGACGAGGGTCGGGCCCGAGGCGGAGCGGCGTGCGGTGCGCAGCCTCGGCGACGACCTCGCCTCGGGCCGGTGGGCCGAGCGGAACGCGGATCTGGCCGGTCTCGACGCGGCGGATCTGGGCCTGCGCCTGCTCATCGCGTGAGGCTCACCCCGGCCGGAACGTCCCCGGAGTCAGCCCGGTGGTCCGGCGGAAGGCCACGCCGAAGGCGCTGGACGAGCGGTAGCCGACCTGTTCGGCCACCGACTCCACGTCCCAGCCGCGGGTCAGCAGGTCGATCGCGTGCTGGGCCCGGACGGCCGCGACCCACCGTACGAAGCTCGTGCCCGTCTCGGCGCTGAACGCGCGCGTGACCGTGCGGGTGCTCACGCCCAGCTCCAAGGCCCAGTCCGCCAGCGTCCGCTGGTCGGCCGGGTCCTCGCGGACCGCGTCCGCGATGGGGCGCAGGAGGTCGGAGGTCGGGAGCTGCACGAGCAGTTCGCGGGGCGACGGGGCGAGGACGTCGAGCACCAGCGCCTCGGTCGCGGCCCGGGAGGAGGCGGCGAGTCCGGGTTCGCCGAGCCGTTCCAGGAGGAGGCGCAGCAGCGGCGTGATCTCGACGGCGACCGGAGTGCCGGAGATCGACGACGTCGTACGGAAGCCGAAGAAGCTCGCCCGGAACCAGGTCCCGGCCGTCGCCGATCCGGAGTGCAAGGTTCCGGCCGGCATCCAGAGGCCGAGGGCCGGGGTGATCGTCCAGATGCGTTCGCCGACCACCGCGGAGGAGGCACCCCGCTCGTTCCAGAGCAGCTCGTGGAAGGGATGGGAGTGGGCGTCCCAGTCGGTGTCGTGGGAGACGACCTCGTCGTAGGCCTGGATGACGAAGGGCGTCTCGACGGCTCCGGGCGCGTGCGCGGGCAGCGACCGGGTCTCCCGGGTCGCGGCCGGTCCGGCTTCCCTGGTCATGCGGCGCGGGCCCCGGTCGTACGGAGGCCGGTCGCGGCGGCTGTCTCTCGCATCCGCACAGCCTAGAAGGTGACCCGGCAGCCGGCTCCACCGCTTCTCCGGTACGACTCCGGCGTCCACGGCCCGTACCGGGGCGTGCGGAGCCACTGCGCCCCGCCGTCTGCCTCAACTCGACGTTTACGCCAGGGCGGTTACGTCCTTCAGGTGAAAGGAGTACGGCTTTCGCCGTGCCCGCCGTCCCTCGGCCCGAGAGTGGATGCGCCGACCGGGCTGCCGGCCGGCGGGACCGTACGGCGAAAGGTGACGGATTCATGACCACTGAGGCCAACCGGCGGGTCGCGCTCGTCTTCTCCCTGTTCGATGCCAACGCCAACGGGGTCCTGGAGGCCGACGACTTCGAGCTCATGGCCGAGCGCGTCGTACGCGAGGCACACGCCTCGGACCAGGCGGCGAAGGACGCGATGCGCGCGGCGTTCCGGCGGTACTGGACGACCCTGCTCACCGAGCTGGACGAGAACGGCGACGGCGAGATCAGCTTCGAGGAGTTCACCGCCTGTGTGCTGTCGCCGGAGCGGTTCGACGCGACCGTCGCCGTCTTCGCCGAGGCGCTGGCCGCGCTCGGCGATCCGGACGGCGACGGTCTGATCGAGCGGCCGCTGTTCATGGCGCTGATGACGGCGATCGGGTTCGAACCGGCCAACATCGACGCGCTCTTCGACGCCTTCGAGCCGACCGGCGAGGACCGGATCCGGGTGGAGACGTGGGTCGCCGGGATCAAGGACTACTACGCGCCCGGCAAGGCCGGCATCCCAGGCGACCACCTGGTCGTCGGCACGGCTGTCTGACGCCCTCCTCGCAGACAATGGACGCCTCCGCCCTGTATGGGCGGGGGCGTCCACCTCGTCGGCGGCTCAGCCCGTCAGCAGGTCCGGGTTGCCCGCCAGCGCCGCCAGGCGGCCCTGCGGGTCCGGGACGAGGCGGCGTTCGGTCAGGTCGAGGACGCCGGCCACTCCGGTGATCTCGGCGGCCACCGTGCCGTCCTCCTTGATGACCTGCTGCTCCAGCGTGAACGTCTTGCCCGTGCCGTAGTCGAACCGGCAGGTGACCCGTACGCGCTCGCCGCCCCGCAGCTCGCGGCGGTACTTGACGGTGACCTCCAGCTGGACCGGGCCGATGCCGCCGGCGAGCAGCTTCTCCTGAGGGAGACCGGCGGCCCGCAGCAGCTCCCAGCGTGCGTGCTCCGCGTACTGGAGGTAGACGGCCTGGTTCAGGTGGCCCTGGGTGTCGAGCTCGTAGCCGCGCACGGTCACATCAACGGAGAAGGTCATGGCCGTGCGAACGCCCACGCCCGGTGATCCATTCCGGTGAGCCGGTCCTGCCGGACCTCTTTACGGGCCTGTCATGCACCGGTAACTTCCACCGCGCAAGAGATTGCAGCAACATTCCGGCAGAGCTTGCCGCCGGACCGTGTTCCCCTTCGCCGTTCCCCTTCTCCGAACCCCGAGGCGCGTCAGGGTTCTCCCGGTTCTCCCCTTCCTTGGAGACACGTATGAGACGCACCTCCCGCCGGTTGTCCGGCCGCCCGCTCGCCGCCGCCGTGGTGGCAGCCGGACTGCTGGGACTCCTCACCGCCGTACCGGAAGCCGCTCCCCCACCGACCCCCGCTCCGGCCACCGCACCCGTCGCCGCTACGGCCGCCGCCGACACCACGGCGACCGTCTTCTACTCCACGAAGACCCGCAACTGGTCGGCGTACCACCTGCATTACGCCCCCGACGGCGGCTCCTGGACCACCGTGCCCGGCACCCGTATGACCTCCGCCTGCACCGACTGGGTCAAGCTGACGGTTCCCTCGGGCGGTGCGAGCGGACTGAAGGCCACCTTCACCGACGGCTCGGGCACCTGGGACAACAACGCGGGCAAGAACTACGACCTGGGCACCGGGAACATCACCGTCAAGGACGGGGTCGTGGCGCACAGCGACCCGTGTACGGGTACGGGCCCGGAGGTGCCGGATCCCGGCGGGCCCGACACCGCATCCGTCTACTACGCGACCTCCACCGTCGGCTGGTCCACCGTCAACCTGCACTACCGCCCGCACGGCGGAGCCTGGACGACGGTTCCCGGTGTCGGCATGGAGGCGGCCTGCACCGGCTGGGTGCGGCGGACTGTGGACCTGGGCAGCGCCACCGGGCTCCAGGCCGCGTTCAACAACGGCAACGGAGTCTGGGACAACAACAACGGCGGCGACTACACCCTCACGGCCGGGCTCACCACGGTGAAGGACCGCGAGGTGACCGCCACGGCCAAGGATCCGTGCGCCGCCGAGGAACCGGACACCGATCCACCTTCCGTGCCCGGAGACGTGAAGGCCGCGGCCGACGGCGTGTCCGTCCTGGTGACCTGGGAACCGGCCACCGACGACCGAACGGTGACGAAGTATCAGGTGACGCGGACGGGCGGCACGAAGGGCACCTTCGTCACCGATGCCGGCTCCACCGTCTTCGCCGACACCGGACTTGAGGCCAGGACCGCCTACCGCTACACCGTCCGGGCCGTCGACGCCGCCCAGAACGTATCGGCCGACTCCGCACCGGCCACCGCCACCACCGGCGAGAAGCCCACGGTTCCGGCGACCGGCGCTCCGCTGGGCACCGATCCGCGCAAGGACCCGATCTACTTCGTGCTCACCGCTCGCTTCAACGACGGCGACACGACGAACAACCGAGGCGGCAGCCAGCACGAGAAGTCCGGCAACGCGGCCAACAACGACCCCATGTTCCGTGGGGACTTCAAGGGTCTGGTGCAGAAGCTCGACTACATCAAGGGGCTCGGCTTCTCCGCGATCTGGATCACACCGGTCGTCCTCAACCGCTCGGACTACGACTACCACGGCTACCACGGCTACGACTTCTACAAGGTCGATCCGCGCCTGGAGTCGGCCGGCGCCTCCTACCAGGACCTCATCAACGCGGCGCACGCCAAGGGCATGAAGATCTACCAGGACGTCATCCACAACCACTCCTCACGCTGGGGCGCGAAGGGCCTGTTCACGCCGAAGGCGTACGGCGTCCGCGACACGCAGTGGAGCTGGTACTACGACGAGAGGAACGACGGCTTCGCGTACGACGGGCTCACCGTCGAGCCGAAGTCCGGGAAGTCGTACTACAACGGCGATCTGTGGTCCACGGCCGAGCCGACCGGCAACACCTGCGTCGGCTGGGGCACGCCTACCGGGCACACCTCACCGGAGGGCTACCGGATCTACAACTGCCAGTGGCCGAGCCCCACTTCTGGCATGTTCCCGAAGGCGCTCTACCACAACTGCTGGATCGGCAACTGGGAAGGTGAGGACTCCCGCTCCTGCTGGCTGCACGACGACCTCGCCGACTTCAACACCGAGAACGCCCAGGTCCAGAACTATCTGATCGGCGCCTACAACAAGTACATCGACATGGGCGTCGACGGCTTCCGGCTCGACACGGCGGTGCACATCCCGCGCACCACCTGGAACCGCCGCTTCCTGCCCGCGATCCAGGAACGGGTCACGGCGCGATTCGGCGCCGGGGCGGCGAAGAACTTCTTCGTCTTCGGCGAGGTGGCCGCCTTCGTCAACGACAAGTGGAACCGCGGTTCGGTCAACCACTCCGCACAGTTCTTCACGTGGAAGGAGCGCAAGGAGTACAGCGCGGACGACGAGAAGGCCGCTCTGGAGATGTACGACTACGAGCAGCAGCGAGGAACAGCGGCTCAGCCGGTCTCCGACAACGCCTTCCTCAAGGGCAACGCCTATCACGCACCGGACCGCAGCCGGTTCTCCGGGATGAACGTCATCGACATGCGGATGCACATGAACTTCGGTGACGCGGACAACGCCTTCCACAACGGCAAGGACTCCGACGACAGTTACCACGACGCCACCTACAACGTGGTCTACGTCGACAGCCACGACTACGGGCCCAACAAGAGCGGCGAGCGGTACACCGGCGGCACGGACGCGTGGGCCGAGAACATGGCGCTGATGTGGACGTTCCGAGGCATCCCGACGCTCTACTACGGCTCCGAGATCGAGTTCCAGAAGGGCCGGCAGATCGACTGCGGGCCGCGCTGCCCGCTGGCCTCGACCGGACGTGCCTACTTCGGGGACCATCTGGCCGGTGAGGTGACGGCGTCCGGCTTCGGCAAGGTGTCCTCGGCCACCGGCAAGGTCGCGAAGACGCTGGCCGCGCCGCTGGCCCGGCACCTCCAGCGGCTCAACGAGATCCGGCGCGCGGTGCCGGCGCTCCAGATGGGCCAGTACTCCACGGAGGGCATCAGCGGTTCCATGGCGTACAAGCGGCGCTACACCGACGCGGCGAGCGGCACCGACAGCTTCGCGCTGGTGACGGTCTCCACAAGCGCCACGTACACCGGCATCCCGAACGGCACGTACAAGGACGCCGTGACGGGTGACACCAAGGTCGTGAGCGGCGGCATGCTCACGGTTCCGGCGCCGGGCAAGGGGAACCTCCGCGTGTACGTCCTGGACCTCGGCGGGAAGAACGCCGCACCGGGGAAGATCGGCACGGCCGGCCCGTACCTGAAGTAGGCGCATCATCCCGCGACCCGCCGCACCGTGCGCAGCAGACACTTTTTGCGGTGCAGCGGGTCGTGGTCGGTGCGCGGCCGCTCCGGAACCGGGCCGGCCACCGGCCGGTGGCCGTCAAACGCGGACTCCAGCGTCCCTTTACCTCGGGTCAACCCCGGCAGCGGTTGCTGGAGTTCATGGACCCGGGCAGGGGGCCTTCAAAGTCCGCGACTCCTTTTATGAGTCCAGGTGCGGAAAGCGCCATTCGGTGCGGCTGCGCAGGATTTCGCCGGGGCGCAGCACCGTGCTGGGATAGGCGGGGCGGTTGGGTGAGTCGGGCAGGTGCTGGGTCTCCAGGCAGAGCGAGCCGTGGCGTTCGTGGCGGCGGCCCGTGCCGTCGGTGAAGGCGCCGTCGAGCTGGTTGGCGGAGTAGACCTGCACGCCCGGTTCGGTGGTCCAGAGCTCCAGCGTCCGGAGGTCGTCGGGTGCGCTGAGGCGGGCGGCGCGGCGGAGGGTCGCGGTTTCCTGGTCGCGCAGTACCCAGCAGTGGTCGAAGCCTCCGGCCAGGGCGAGTTGGGGGTGCGAGCGGGCGAGCTGGTCCCGTAGCGGCTGTGGGTCGGTGAGGTCGAACGGGGTGCCGGTCACCGGGGCCGGAGAGCCTTCGGGGATGGAGTCGGCGTCGACCGGGAGGTAGTGGTCGGCGTCGAGGTGGAGGGTGTGGCCGAGGATGTCGTCGGCGCCGAGGTTGAGGTAGGCGTGGTGCGTGAGGTTGACGACGGTGGGGCGGTCGGTGACGGCCGTGTACTCCAGGGCCAGGGTTCCGGCGGTGTCCAGCGTGTAGGTGGCGGTGATGTCGAGCGCTCCGGGGAAGCCCATGTCGCCGTCGGGGCTGTGCAGGGTGAGGCGGAGGACGGCGGCGGAGTCGGTACGGTCGCCCTCCGCCTGCCAGATCCGGGTGTGGAAGCCGTCCGGGCCGCCGTGCAGGGCGTGGCCCCGGTCGTTGGCGGGGATGTGGTGCGTGGTGCCGTCGAGGGTGAAGCGGCCGTGGGCGATGCGGTTGGCGTACCGGCCGACGATCGCTCCGAAGTACGGGTTCTTGTCGGTGTAGTCGTCGAGTGCGGGCAGCGAGCGGACGACCGGGCCCGGGTTTCCGGCGGTGTCCGGCACGGTGAGGCTGTGCAGGATGCCGCCGTAGGTGAGGATCTCGGCCCGTACGCCGGTGCCCGATTCGAGGGTCCAGAGGTCGACCTCCGTCCGCCCGTGGGCGTGGCCGAAGGATGTGCGGTGCACGGTGGGCATGGGGGGTTCCTTGGGAGAAGGGCCTCAGGAGGGGCCGGGGGCCTCACGGGGGCCGGTGGATTCGCGGAGGACGAGGCGGTAGCCGGGGCGGGGGCGCCGGGGTTCGGCGACCGGGGTGCCGGCGAGGCGTTCGACGAGGCTGTCGACGGCGAGCCGGGCGATGGCCGCCTTGTCCGGGGCGATGGTGGTGAGGGTGGTGGCGCCGTACCGGCTCTCCTCGATGTCGTCGAAGCCGACGACGGCGATGTCGCCCGGGATGGTCAGGCCGCGCTCGGTGATGGTGCGCATGGCGCCGATGGCGATCATGTCGTTGTACGCGAACACGGCGTCGGGCCGCTCGCCGCGGTCCAGGAGCGAGGCCATGGCGGCCGCGCCGTCCTCCCTCCCGTACCCGTCGGTGACGACGACGAGGGACTCGTCGGGTGCGATGCCGGAGGCGGCCAGCTCCTCGCGCCAGCCGCGCAGCCGGAGGTGGGCGGGCTGGCGTTCCTGGCCGGTACGGGAGCCGAGGAAGGCGATCCGGCGGTGGCCGAGGCCGATGAGGTGGGCGACGGCCTCGCGGGCGGCGGCCACGTTGTCGATGGCGATGTGGTCGTACGGTGCCTCGTACTCCCGCTCGCCGAGCAGCACCAGCGGTGCCGTCTCCGTCCGGGCCATCAGGTCCTCGGTCTCCAGGTGGATCGGGCTGAGGATGAGCCCGTCGATGACATGGGACCGGAACCCCTGGCTGACCAGCAGCTCCTTCTCGCGCAGGCCGCCGGTGTGGTCGACCAGGACGGTGTAGTCGTGCCGGGCGGCGGCGTCGACGACCTCACCGGCCAGCTCCGCGAAGTACGGGTTGCCGAACTCGGGCACGGCCAGCGCGATGATGCCGGTGCGGCCCTTGCGCAGATGGCGCGCGGTGAGGTTCGGCCGGTAGCCCAGCTCGTCGATGGCCTGCTGCACCTTGGCGCGCATCTTCGGGGTGACGTGCTGGTAGTTGTTGACCACGTTCGACACGGTCTTGATGGACACGCCCGCCCGTTGAGCTACGTCCTTGAGGCTGACGCCCACGGCACTCCTTGTTACTCGGTTTACTCGTCGCTGACCCGGTCCGTACGGTCCCGTCCGGTTCAGGTGGTTCTCCGGCTGCGCGCGAGGTAACGCTGCGCCACCACGACAACGATAAGGAAGCCGCCACTGACCACCGACTGGTACGAGGAGTTGAGCGAGCCGATCTGGTTGATGAGGTTCTGGATCACGGCGAGCAGCAGGACGCCCCAGAGCGTGCCGCTGATCGATCCGGCGCCGCCGATGAGGAGCGTGCCGCCGATGACGACGGCGGAGATCGCGTCCAGCTCCATGCCGACGCCGACGATGGTGACGCCGGAGGAGAGGCGGGCGGCGTTCAGCGCTCCGGCGAGTCCGGCGAGCAGTCCGCTGAGCGTGTAGACGAGGATCTTCGTACGGGCGACGGGCAGGCCCATCAGCGTGGCCGCGTCGCTGCTGCCGCCGACGGCGAACAGGGTCTGGCCGAACGAAGTCCGCTGGAGCAGCAGTCCGCCGGCGCCGAAGAGGACGAGCGCGATGAGGATCGGATGGCCGAAGCCCCAGACGCTGCCTTGGCCGAGTTCGGCGAAGGCGGAGTCCTTCGGGACCAGGTAGGTGGTGGCGCCCTCGTCGGTGAAGGCGAGGAGCATGCCGCGCGCCGCGAGGAGCGTGGCGAGCGTGACGATGAAGGGCGCCATGTTCGCGCGGGCGATGAGCAGGCCGTTGACCAGGCCGATCACACCGCAGACCACGAGCGGGACGAGCAGCGCGGCGAGGAAGCCCCACTGCGAGGCCCAGGCCGCCAGGACACCGCCGAGGGCGAAGACGGAGCCGACGGAGAGGTCGATGCCGCCGGTGATGATGACCAGCGTCATGCCGAGCGCGACGATCGCGAGGAACGAGGCCTGGACGGTGACGCCGCGCGCGTTGTCGACGCTGGCGAAGGTCGGATAGACGAACGAGGCGATGAGGATCACGGTCAGCAGGACCGCGAGGACGCCTTGTCGCTGGACGAGTTCACCGATGCGGGAGCCGGTGGAGCGCTCGGAGCGCGGTTCGGGGCGGGTCGGGGCGTTCTTGAGCGGCGCCGGCACCTGAGGAGCCGGGGCGGCGGAGGTGGTGTTCTTCATCGGGACCGACGCTCCCGGGCGACGTAGACGGCGGCGATGATGATGGCCGCCTGGGCGATCTGTGCGGTGGAGTCGGGCAGGTCGTGCTTGACGAGGGTGGCGCGCAGCAGCTGCATCAGCAGAGCGCCCGCGACGGTGCCGAGCACCCGGATGGAACCGCCGTTCAGCGGCGTGCCGCCGACGACGACGGCCGTGATGGCGGAGAGCTCCATGAGCGTGCCGAGCGAGGACGGGTCGCTGGCGGTGAGCCGGGCGGTGGCGAGGATTCCGGCGAGCGCGGCTATCGTGCCGCAGAGGATGTAGACGCCGATCAGGACGCGTTTGACGGGCAGTCCGGACAGGGCGGCGGCCGGTCGGTTGCCGCCGATGGCGACGATCTGGCGGCCGAAGGTGGTGCGCTGCACCAGGAACGCGACGGCCAGCGCGAGCACGCCCGCGATGAGCACGACGAGCGGGATGCCGAGGAAGGAGCCGGTGCCGAGCGCCAGGATGTCCGGGTTGACGATCTGCTTGAGCTGACCGTCCGCCATCACCAGCGCGAGTCCTCGGCCGCCGACGAACAGGGCGAGGGTCGCCACGATGGGTTGCAGCCCGACGAGTGAGACGAGCGTCCCGTTGATCGCGCCGACGACCGCTCCGGCCAGCAGCGCGATCAGGAGCGCGGGCACCAGGCCGTAACCGAGGTAGAGCGGCAGGAGAGCGGCGGCGAGCGCCATCGTGGAGCCGACGGAGAGGTCGATGCCCTCGGTGCCGATGACCAGGGCCATACCGAGCGCGACGATCACGATGGGGGCGACCTGGACGAGCTGGGTGCGCAGGTTGTCGGCCGTCATGAAGTGCTCGGTGAACAGGGCGTTGAAGAGCAGGACGACGGCGACGGCCGCGTACACGCCGTACTCCTGGTACCAGGCGGGGTCGCGCAGCCGGGCCGGCGGCTTCGCGGGGCGTGGCAGGGTGGCCTGGGTGGTCATCGGGGGTCCTCCTGGCCGGCCGCCGGGGCCTTCCGGCCGGTTTCGGGCGTGTGGTCGGCGGAGCTGTCCTTCGCCGGTACGGCACCTGGCGTGCGGTCGGCGGAGGCGGGGTCCGTACCGTCGGGCGTGTGGTCGGCGAGCACTTCGAGCAGGCGGCTCTCCTCCACCTCGTCGCCGGCGAGCTCACCGGCGACCGCGCCGCCGCGCAGGACGACGATGCGGTCCGCGCCCTCGATCAGCTCCTCGATGTCGGAGGAGATCAGCAGGACGGCCAGGCCTTCGCGGGCGAGGTCGTCGATGAGGCTCTGCACCTCGGCCTTGGCGCCGACGTCGATGCCGCGCGTCGGCTCGTCCAGGAGCAGCACCTTGGGTTCCAGGCAGAGCCAGCGGGCGAGGAGCACCTTCTGCTGGTTGCCGCCGGAAAGCTCGCCGACCTTCTGTTCGGGGCTGGAGGCCTTGATCCGCAGCCGCTCCATGAAGATGTCGACGATCCGGTCCTGCTTCTCGCGCGAGACGATCCCGGCCCGGGAGAGCCGGGGCATGGCGGCGAGCACGATGTTCTCGCGGACGGAGAGCTGCGGGATGATGCCTTCGGCCTTGCGGTCCTCGGGGAGCATGCTGATGCCGGCGCGGATGGCGGCGGCCGGAGTGGGCCGGCCGATGCGCTTGCCGTCGACGGTGATCTCGCCGCCGTCCAGCGGCAGCGCGCCGGTCAGCGCCTTGGCGGTCTCGCTGCGCCCGGAGCCCAGCAGCCCGCCGAGTCCCAATACCTCACCTCCGTACAACTGGAGTGATATGTCGTGCAGTTGATGGCGGCGGTCGAGGCCGGTGGCAGTGAGGACGGGCGTCCGGGCCACGTCGTGGCCGGCGGCGTCGAAGCTGGTGAGGCCCTCGCGGCGCACCTCGGCCAGGTCGCGGCCGAGCATCATCGAGACGAGCCGCATCCGGTCCAGTTCGGCGAGGTCGCCGGTGTGGATGTGGCGGCCGTCGCGCAGGACGGTGACCCGGTCGCAGATGCGGTAGAGCTCGTCCATGCGGTGGCTGACGTAGAGGACGGCGATGCCCTGGCCGCGCAGGTTCTCGATGACCCGGAAGAGGGTCTCGACCTCGCGGGGCTCCAGCGATGAGGTGGGTTCGTCCATGATGACGACCTGCGCCTGTACGGAGACGGCGCGGGCGAGGGCCACCATCTGCTGGGTGCCGATGCCGAGGGTGTGCAGCGGGCGTTTCGGGTCGACGCGGACGCCGAAGCCGTCGAGGAGTTCGGTGGTCTCGCGGTTCATCCGCGCGAAGTCGATGAGGCCGAAACGGTTCTTCGGCTCGCGGCCCAGGAAGATGTTGCGCGCCACGCTCATCAGCGGGACGAGGTTCACCTCCTGGTAGATGGTGGAGATCCCGGCCTGCTGCGCCTCGAACGGCCGGGCGAAGCGGACGGGCGCGCCCGCGACCCGTACCTCGCCGTCGTCGCTCTGGTAGACGCCGGTCAGCACCTTGATGAGGGTGGACTTGCCGGCCCCGTTCTCGCCGACGAGCGCGTGGGTCTCGCCGGCGCGCAGCGAGAAGGAGACGTCGTCGAGAGCGACGACTCCCGGGAACCGCTTGCTGACCGAGCGGGCTTCGAGCACGGGTTCCGCGACGGCGGTCTCCGCGTGCCGGGGTGTCGCTTCGGTGGGTGCCATGGATCCTGGCCTTCCGGTGTTACTTCCGGTGTTACGGGAGGCCAGGGATGGCGGCCTTCCGGTGGTACGGGAACGGGGCCGGGCCGCCGTGAGCGCGCGGGGCGTCGCGGCGGCCAGGGCGTGTCCGGCGGATCAGGACCGGATGGGCCGCGGCGTCCGGTGCGGTGCATCGCAAGGCGCTGGAACGTCCTCATCGCGGAGCGATTCGGGCGTTTCGGCAACGCCGCGAGGTACCGGGCCAGCCGTCGTGGACCCGGCTCTGATCCGCCGGACACGCCCTGGGCGTCCGGTCGGGGTCAGTAGGCTCCGCCGAGCGACTCCTTGGCGTTGGCCTCGTCGTACTCGCGGTCGGTGATGATCACGTTCTCCGGGATCTCCTCACCGGCGTAGAACTTCTGCGCGGTGGCGAAGGCCAGCGGGCCGAAGCGCGGGTTGGACTCGATGACCGCGTTGTACTCGCCGTTGACCAGGGCCTGGACGGCGTTGCGGGTGCCGTCGACCGAGACGATCTTGACGTCCTTGCCGGGCTTCTTGCCGGCGGCCTTGATCGCGGTGAGCGCGCCGAGGCCCATCTCGTCGTTCTCCGCGTAGACGGCGGTGATGTCGGGCTTGGACTGGATGAGCTGCTCCATGACCTGCTGGCCCTTGTCGCGGGCGAACTCGCCGGTCTGCTGGGCCACGATCTCCAGGCCCGGCGCCTCGGCCTTGACCTGGTCGACGAAGCCCTTGGTGCGGTCGGTGGTGACGTTGTTGCCGGAGGCGCCGAGCAGGATCGCGACCTTGCCCTTGCCGCCGGTCACCTTGATCATCGCGTCGGCGGCGCGCTTGCCCTGCTCCACGAAGTCGGAGCCGAGGAAGGCCACATAGTCCTTGCAGGCGGTGGAGTTGACCTTGCGGTCGATGGTGAGGACCGGCACCTTCTTGGCCGCTGCCGCCTTCAACGCGGGCTCCAGACCGTCGGAGTTGAGCGGCGCGACGATGAGGAACTGCGCGCCCTGCGACAGCATGTCCTGGATGTCGCTGATCTGCTTGGAGAGCTGGGACTGGGCGTTGGTGGTGAGGAGCTTCTTGACGCCGATCTTCTTCGCCTCGTCCTTGATGGACTGGGTCTCGGCGATCCGGAACGGGTTGGCCTCCTTCTCCGACTGGGAGAAGCCGACGACGGCGTCCTTCAGGTCCAGCTTCGGCGCGCCGTAGGTCTCCAGCGAGCAGCCCGAACCGGAGGTGGAGTCGGGGGACTTGGCTTCCTGGGCGCCCTGGCTGCTGTCGCCGCCCGCGGTGTTCGAGGTCTCCGACTTGGCGCAGCCGGCGGCGGCCAGCGTGGCGGTGGCGGCGAGGAGGCAGGCCACGGCGAGGGTACGGGGTCGACGCTGGATCATCATGCGCGGAACGCTCCTTGGCGGGTTGACGGCACGCGCGGCGGCGTGCGGTCGGGCAGGGCGGGACGAGGCATCGGCCGCGCGGCGGCGGGTGCCACTGCACTCCTCACGGCCCTGCTCCGACGTGCGGGAACACCGGTCGCGAGAACCTGCTGGGCTGTCGGTGGCTCGGTTTACAACGTTATATATGCGGTGCGGCACGGGCGGCAAGAGCGGAGTCGATGCGTTTCCAAAATGTGTCGGCCACCCGGCGGAGCACCCGTACGGGAAGCGACGCACCGTACGGCAACGGCTCCTGCGCACCCTCTGGACAGCCGCCCGGCGTCGTGCTGTCATACCGCCGGATGCCGTATTTCCAACGTTGCAAGAACGGATGCCGTACGCCGGGCCGCCCGCGCGACGGCGGCCGTCGGCATGCCCACGAACGGCCGCCCCGCCGCTCCCCCGGCCGGGCGGCCTCCGCACCAGGTTCGCGCACCACGGCGTCCCGCACCACGCCCTGCACCGGGCCCGCGCATCCGTATCGCGCGCGGCCACCACCCCCACCGAGCCGGTCGCAGCTCAGGCGGACCCGGCTCAGAGCAGGAGCCGTACCCATGCCGCTGAACCGCAGGCAGCTCATCACCACCGCCGTGGCCACCGCCGTCGCCACCGGCGCGTCCAGCCGGTGGGCCACCGCCGCGACGCCCGTCCGCCACCAGGTGCCGGCCGCGCCCGGCGGCCACTACTCCCCCAACGCCGCACCCCTCCACCCCACCGCCTTCCTCAAACTGCCACCGGGCAAGGTGAAGGCACGCGGCTGGCTGGCCGGTCAGCTCGGGCTCCAACTGGAGGGCCTGTGCGGCCGGTACGAGGAGTTCTCGCACTTTCTCGACTTCACGGCCACCGGCTGGGTCCGTCCCGACCGCGGCGGCTGGGAGGAAGTCCCGTACTGGCTACGCGGATACGCCGACCTCGCGATCGTCACCGGCGACGCCACCGCGCTCGCCACCACCCGCCGCTGGCTGGACGCGATCCTCGCCACCGGCCGGAGCGACGGCTTCTTCGGCCCGAAGGCGCTGCGGACCTCGCTCAACGGCGGCCCGGACTTCTGGCCGTTCCTGCCGCTGATCCAGGCGCTGCGCTCCTGGCAGGAGTACAGCGGCGACACCAGGATCGTCCCGTTCCTCAGCCGCTTCTTCCGCTACATGAACGCCCAGGACCCCGGAGCCTTCAACACCAGCTGGATCGCTCTGCGTTGGGGCGACGGCCTGGACAGCGTCATGTGGCTCTACAACCGCACCGGTGACGCGTTCCTCATGGACCTCGTCGACAAGATCCATCGGTACGGGGCCGATTGGGGCAACAATCTGGTCAATCCGCACAACGTCAACATCGCTCAAGGCTTCCGCGAACCGGCCCAGTTCGCGCTGCGCAGCGGCTCGGCGACCGACACCCGTAACACCTACGGCACGTACGCCAAGGCCATGGACGCCTACGGCCAGTTCCCCGGCGGCGGTTTCGCCGGCGACGAGAACGCGCGGCCCGGCCACGGCGATCCGCGCCAGGGCTTCGAGACCTGCGGAATCGTCGAATTCATGGCCAGCCACCAGCTGCTCACCCGGATCACCGGAGACCCGCTGTGGGCGGACCGCTGCGAGGAGCTGGCGTTCAACTCGCTGCCGGCGTCGCTCGATCCGTCGGGCAAGGCGGTCCACTACATCACCTGCGCCAACAGCGTGGACCTGGACAACGAGCCCAAGCGCGACCGCCAGTTCCAGAACCCGTTCGCGATGCTGGCGTATCTGCCGGGCGTGGACCAGTACCGCTGCTGCCCGCACAACTACGGTATGGGCTGGCCGTACTTCACCGAGGAGCTGTGGCTCGCCACGCCGGACGGCGGGCTCGCGGCGGCGATGTACGCGCCGAGCCAGGTGACGGCGAAGGTCGCCGACGGCACGGAGGTGACGTTCACCGAGGAGACCGGCTACCCGTTCACGGACACGGTCACGCTCTTTCTCACCGCACCGAAACCCCTGCGCTTCCCGCTCGTCCTCCGCGTCCCGGCGTGGTGCGAGGACCCGGACATACGGGTCAACGGCCTGCGGATCTCCGCTCCCGCCGGGCCCGCCTTCACCCGGATCGACCGCACCTGGTCGAGCGGCGACCGGGTCACTCTGCGGCTGCCGCAGCGCACCACCGTACGCACCTGGCCGGCGAACCACGGCTCGGTCAGCGTGGACCACGGGCCGCTCACGTACTCGCTCCGGATCGGTGAGCGGTACGAGCGGATCGGCGGCAGCACCACGTTCCCGGAGTACGCGGTCCACGCCACGAGCCCGTGGAACTACGGCCTCGTCCTCGATCCCGCGCGCCCCACCGCCGACCTCCGCCACCACTCCACGGGCCGAGCCCCCGGCGACAACCCGTTCACCCACACCGGAACCCCGCTCACCATGACCGCCCGCGCCCGCCGTATCCCGGAGTGGACGGCGGACGACGAGCGCGTGGTCGCGCCGCTCCGGCCGAGCCCTGCGCGCTCCACCGAACCGGTCGAGGAGGTCACGCTCGTCCCGATGGGCGCGGCCCGTCTGCGGATCACCTCGTTCCCGACGGCCGCACCGGAAGCGGAACCGTGGCTCGCGGACCGCTGGTACCGGTTCGCCAACCGGCACTCCGGCAAGGTGCTCGGCGTGGACGGCATGTCCACCGCCAACAGCGCCCACGTCGTGCAGTTCGGCGACACGGGAACGGCGGACCACCTCTGGCGGCTGGTGGCCAACGGCGACGGCTGGTACCGGATCCGCAACCGGCACTCCGGCAAGGTGCTGGGCGTCGACCTGATGTCCACCGCGAACAGCGCGCACGTCGTGCAGTTCGACGACAACGACACCGCCGACCACCTCTGGCAGCTCGTCCCGGACGGAGGCGGCTGGTACCGCATCCGTAACCGGAACTCGGACAAGGTGCTCGGCGTGGACGGGATGGCCACGGCCGACAGCGCCCATGTCGTCCAGTACGACGACAACGGAACGGCCGACCATCTGTGGCGGCTGCTCTGACGTCGCCGCTCGCTCCTCCCCGTACAACCGAGAAAAGGACGGACGAACCATGCACCCAGCACCCCGCACCTGGTGGCGGAGATCAACGGCCACCACCGGCCTCCTCGCCTTGGTGGCCACCGCTCTCGTCGGCAGCGGCACCGCACCGGCCGCCGCCGTGCCCGCCGCCTGGACGCCGAAGCCGCCGCCCATGACGACGCCGTGGACGAACCAGGTCCCGGTCGACAAGCCGCTGCCGGAGTATCCGCGCCCGCAGCTCACCCGCCCGGACTGGACGAACCTCAACGGCATCTGGGACTTCGCGGTCACCGGCCGCGACGCCGGTCAGCCCGCCACATTCCCGGAGCAGATCCGCGTCCCGTTCGTCGCCGAGTCCGCCCTCTCCGGCATCCAGCGCCGGATCACCGAGAACGACAAGCTCTGGTACAAGCGCGCCTTCACCGTCCCGGCCAACTGGAACGACCGCCGGGTCACGCTGCACTTCGGCGCCTCCGACTGGCAGACCACCGTCTGGGTCAACGGCACGCAGGTCGGCGCGCACAAGGGCGGCTTCGACTCGTTCGCGTACGACATCACTCCGCAGCTCAGCGGCGGTACGAACACGGTCGTGGTCTCCGTCTACGACCCGAGCCAGACCGGCGGCCAGGCCGTCGGCAAGCAGCGCATCAACGAGGTGAAGCCGCGTCCGGGCGGCGGCATCTTCTACACCGCGGCCTCCGGCATCTGGCAGACGGTCTGGCTGGAACCGGTAGCCGCCGCCCACATCACCCGCCTCGACATGACACCGAATCTCGGCGACAGCACGCTCCGGGTCCGGGTCCAGACGGCGGGCGCGGCGGGCCGGAGCGCCCGGATCACCGTCTCCAGCGGCGGTACGGTGGTGGGCTCGGCGACCGGATCGGTGAGCGGCGAGATCGCCGTATCCGTGCCGAACCCGCGGCTGTGGAGCCCGGAGGACCCGTTCCTGTACGACGTACGGGCCGACCTCCTCGACGGCTCGGCCGTCACGGACACCGTGGGCAGCTACACCGGTATGCGGTCGGTGGGGCTGGCGAGGGTCGACAACATCCTGCGACCGGTGCTCAACGGGAAGTTCGTGTTCCAGACCGGCACGCTGGACCAGGGCTACTGGCCGGACGGCATCTACACGGCGCCGACCGACGAAGCGCTGAGGTACGACCTCCAGGCGCACAAGGATCTCGGCTTCAACATGGTCCGCAAGCACATCAAGGTGGAGCCGCAGCGGTGGTTCTACTGGGCGGACCGGCTGGGGCTGCTGGTCTGGCAGGACATGCCGTCGATGGACACCGGAAAGGTCCCGGACGGGCCGGCGCGCACGCAATGGGAGGCGGAGTACCGGAACATCATCGACCAGCACCGCAGTTCGCCGTCGGTGGTCATGTGGGTGAACCAGAACGAGGGCTGGGGCCAGTACGACCAGGCCCGGATCGCCGACGAGGTCAAGGCGCAGGATCCTTCACGCCTCGTCAACAACATGAGCGGGGTCAACTGCTGCGGCTCGGTCGACGGCGGCAACGGTGACGTGGTCGACAACCACATCTACGTCGGCCCGGGCAATACGGCTCCGACCGCCACCAGGGCCGCCGTGCTCGGCGAGTTCGGCGGACTCGGCTACAAGGTTCCGGGCCACGAGTGGTACCCGGGCGGCGGGTTCAGCTACGAGGACCAGCCGAGCGTCGCGGCCCTCAACAACCGGTTCGTCGGCCTGCTCGACGCCATCCGGATCGGCCAGCTCCCGGCCGGACTCTCCGCGTCGGTCTACACGGAGATCACGGACGTCGAGAACGAGGTGAACGGACTGCTGACCTACGACCGCCAGGTCGTCAAGGTCGACACGGCTCGGGTGAAGGCCGCCAACCAGGCACTCATCCAGGCCTCCCGCACCCCGGCTCCTCCGGTGACCCTGCCCACCGGTCAGTACCGGTCTCTGCGGGTCACGACGCCGGGACACACCGCCAAGCACCTGCGGCACTACAACGCGCAGGCCTTCACCGAGGTGGTGAACAGCGGGAGTCCGGCGGTGCTGAAGGCCGACGCCACCTGGAAGGTCGTCACCGGCCTCGCCAACAGCAACTGCTACTCCTTCGAATCCCGCAACTATCCGGGCCAGTTCCTCCGCCACCGGGACTTCCGGGTCCACCGCGACGCCAACGACAACTCCGCGCTGTTCAAGGCGGATGCGACCTGGTGCGCGGTGGCGGGCAACGGCGGAGTGCGGTTCACCAGCGCCAACCTGCCGGGCAGCTATCTGCGTCACATCGGCTCGGAGGTGTGGCTGGCCACGCCGGGCGGCGGACGCGCCTTCGACAGCCCGGCCCTGTTCGCGCAGGACACGACGTGGGCGGTGGATGCTCCTTGGGCTCCGTGATTCCTCAGGAGCGGTGACCGACCGGCCGGCCCGGCAGCGACGGAGAACTTGCCGTCCGCTGCCGGGCCGGCTGCCTGCTACGGCTTGCCGCTGCCGTACAGAGCGGTCACCTCATCGGCGGTCAGAGCCTTGTCATGGACCCCGACCTGGTCGACCGACCCGTGCCAGTAGTCGGTCTTGGCGCCGCCGTACTGGGCCCGGCCGACGGAGAGCGGGCCGGTGCTCACATCGGCGGGTCCGGCCTCGGTGGTGGCGGCGAGCTTTCCGTCGACGTACAGCTTCACCTCGCTGCCCTGCCGGACGCCGACCAGGTGGTACCACTTACCGGTCTCCGGTGTGATCTCCAGGCGGGCGCGCTTGCCGCCCGGAGTGGAGAAGGCGAACGCGCCCTGCCCGTACTGGAGATAGAACGGGTTCTCGGTGCGCCGGCCGTCCTGGCTGACGACGGTGGCGTAGTTGCCGGGCAGCGCGTCCAGCGAGGCCCACGCGGAGACGGTGTAGTCCTTCGTGGTGTCCACGACGGGACCGGCGCTCTGCGCGTACTGGCCCTGGCCGTTGAACTTCAGCGCCGAGCCCGTGACGCCCGGAGCCCAGGACGTGCCGCCTTCCAGCGTGAGATCGGCCTTGTTGGGACCGCTGTCGCGGGCCGTGGCGCCCTTGTTCTCGTCGAGCGACCAGGAGCCGCCGCCCTTCAGCTCATCGCGCCGGCCGGCGTCGGCTCCGGCGGCGATGACCTGGCGGTTGATCTCCCGGACCTTCTTCGGGTCGACCTTGATCTCTCGACGATCGTACGTCCAGAGCCCGTTCAGCTCGTTCTCCAGGTCGCTGACCTGCGTGTAGACGGAGCCGGACAGCTCGGCGCCGGCGGCCGCGAGATAGTACGTACGAGTGTTGTCGACGTACTTGGCGGTGAGAGCGGCCTTGTCCGCCACGCCGGAATAGATGTTGGCAGGTGCACCGGGCCACATGTGACCCGGCGTCCGGAGCGTGAAGCCGCCGTGCTCGCCGTCCATCGCCGCGCGGCGGTCGTCCGGGAAGGCCGGGTCGTCGTTCACGTAGTCGTGGTGGTCGATGATCTCGCCCTTGCCGGAATCGCCCTTTGAGGCACAGCAGTTGACGCCGCTGTGCGCGTTGACGACACGTGACGGATCAAGCGCCTTGACCTGCTCGGCGATCTCACCGGTCGCCGTCCGGTCCCACTCGCCCCAGCCCTCGTTGAAGACGATCCAGCCGCTGATCGAAGGGTAGTTGTGGAACTGCTTCATCAACTCCTTGCCCTGGGTGAGGAAGGCGTTCTTCCCGGCGTCGTTGTCGATGTCGGCGTTGACGAAGTCCTGCCACACCAGCAGGCCGAGCCGGTCGGCGTGGTAGTACCAGCGCGGCGACTCCACCTTGATGTGCTTGCGTACGGCATTGAAGCCGAGGTCCTTCTGCGCCTTCAGGTCGAAGATGAGAGCCGCGTCGCTGGGCTGGGTGTAGAGGCCGTCGGGCCAGAAGCCCTGGTCGAGCATGGCGAGCGAGAAGAACGGCTTCCCGTTGAGGACGAGCTTCTGGTAGCCGCCGACTTCTGTGACCTTCAACTGGCGCATGCCGAAGTAGCTTTCGACGCCGTCCCTGGACCGGCCGTCGGTGAGCGTCACGTCGAGGTCGTACAGGTAGGGGTCGTCCGGCGACCAGAGGCGCGGGTTCTTGAGCTGGAGGCTCAGCTTGCGGTTGGCGGGACCGGTGACCGTACCGACGGCCTTGCCCTTGTGGTCGCGGGCGACGGCGGTGATACGCGAACCGGCTGACGCCTTCGCGGAGTTGACGGTGACCGCGAGGCTGCCGGTGTCGATGTCCGGGGTCGTGGTCAGGGAGTCGATGGCGGCGGGCGCGACCGGCTCCATCCACACGGTCTGCCAGATGCCGGAGGTCGGGGTGTAGACGATGCCGCCGGGACGGGTGGACTGCTTGCCCTTGGGCTGGTTCGGGCCGGTCCTGTCGGTGACGGCGACGACGATCTCCTGCGGGCCGCTGCCCTTGAGAGCGTCGGTGATGTCGGCGCTGAACCCGGTGTAGCCGCCGGTGTGTTCGGCGACCTTGGCGCCGTTGACCCACACCGTGGACCGGTAGTCGACGGCGTCGAAGTTGAGCTTCAGCCGCTGGTTCTTGCCGTTGCCGTTCTTGCCGACCGACCAGTTCTTCGGCACGGTCACGAGCTTGCGGTAGAACATGTGGTCCTCGTCGCGCTCCAGGCCGGAGAGCTGGGACTCGACCGGGAACGGCACGATGATCCGCTCACCGAGCTTCTTGCCGAAGACCGGCTTCTCTCCCTCGGTGGCCCCGGCGAACTCCCAGGGGCCGTTGAGGTTCTTCCACTTGTCGCGGACCTGCTGCGGACGCGGGTACTCGGGCAGCGGGTTGTTCTTGTCCAGCTTGTCGCCCCAGGTGGTGGTGAGGCGGTGTGTGGAGAGGTTCTTGGCCGTCCGACCGATCTCCGGGACGGTCTCGGTCCCGGACGTCAGCCCGCTCTTGCCGTCGTAGACGACCTTGACCCGCTGGTCCTTCAGGACCGGAGCGGCGAGGTCGATGATCAGCGCGCGGGGGTTGTTCGCGGCGCGGCTCACCTTCCTCACCGGCATCGGCGAGGTGTCGACCTCGATCTTGAGGTGGTCCTTCACCTTCTCGTAGTTCGCGACGCGGTCCTTGAAGGTGGCCTGGAGGCGCTTGCCGTTCTCGGCGACGGTCAGAGCGACCGGGTAGACCTCGAAGTCGGCGGGCGGGGTGAAGGCGGACTCGGGCACGATCTGCTTCTTCAGCGTGTCGCTCTGCCAGCGCAGGAACATGCTGGCGCCGCCGACGTCCTGGAACATCTCCAGCTTGAAGTCGTGCTTCTCGCCCGCCTTCAGGGTGATCGGCGCGCTGCGCTGTTCGTTGTCCCAGTCCGGCTGCCAGTGGTCGATGACAACGTTGCCGTCGAGGAAGAGCCGGAAGCCGTTGTCGCCGATGGCGGAGAAGGTGTACGAGCCGGTCTCGGGCGCTTCGAGCTGTCCGGTCCACCGGGCGGTGGTGTGCTCAGTTCTGCCGGTCGCCGACTCGAACGTCCCGGTGAGACCAGGGAAGTTGATCTCGGGGTCCAGGGAGATGGCGCCGAGTTCGGCGAAGTCCCGGGCGCCGGGCGCGGACATGCTGAAGTACTCGCCCTTCAGCCCGCGCACATCGGTGACCGGGTCGTCGGCGGTGAAGGCGGCGGCGGAGGCCGGAGCGAAGGTGGCGGGTGCGGCGGCGGCCGTCGGCACCAAGGTGGCGCCGACCGGTATCAGGAGCGCTGCGGCGCAGGTGAGGGCCCTGAACAGGGCACGGGGGCGCGGGTGTTGTCGTGTCAAGGCGTCATCCTCATCGAAGAGCCGGGAGTACCTCGAACCGGCGAGGTACTGCACATAGTCGAACATTGAGCCACAACACCAAACACGGCACAACGGTCGTGCACCGAGAATTTTCAACGATAGAAACCTGCGGTACGACAGACGAGGACGACCGCCGCCACCCCTCCGCACCCCTGAGCGAGGAGCAGGCCGGGAGGATGCTCGCCGGCATGAACGAGGTCATCGAACGTGGAAGCCCTGCGACGCCTCGTCGAGGAGGACCTGCGACTGCACCGGGCGGAGTTTTCGGGCGGCTACCGGACGGCGTACGACACCATCAGCCGTGGTCTCGACGTCCCGGCGAACGTGACCACCACCGGCTCCGCCTCCGTACGCCGCGCCCTGGCCCACCGCAGCCGGCGGGGCCGGTTGAGAGGACCGCAGCCGGCGGGGCCGGCTGAGAGGCGAGAGCTGAGGCGTGAGAGGGCCGGGTTCACCCGTTCTTGCGGCGATTTCCATGAAACGCCGATACCGGGGTACCTGGACTTCAGCCAGAAAGCTCACGCGACGGGGTGACCGCTATGAACGACCGCATGCTGATGACACTCTCACCGGACGGGGAGACCCGCACTGATTACGTCTGCCGACCGGAGAAGGCCGCCGACGCCCGGGACGCGGTCACCAGCTTCCTCTCCCGGCTGCATCCCGCACCGGCCTCGCACGTGGTGCAGAACCTATTGCTCCTCGTGACCGAGCTGGTCACCAACGCCGTCCGGCACGCCGGATCCGTCACCGCGCTCTGGCTGACCGCGGACCGCACCGGCGTCCACGTCCGCGTCACCGACCCCAGCCCGGCACACCCGCAGGACCGGACGCCCGACCTGACGGGCCGCACCGGTGGCTTCGGCTGGCCGATGGTCCAGCGGCTCGCCCAGGAGGTCACGGTCCGCGAGTCGGCGGACGGCGGAAAGGTCATCCTCGCCACCGTGCTGCGCTGACAGCGCGGCATCCCGCACTCCGGCACTCCGCTCCACGCTCAACCCCGGTCGCGACGGGCGGCGATCGTGACGTCTCAATAGAATTCGGACATGGCAAAGTAGGCCCGCAGCGCCGACAGCGCCCGAGCTCGTCCTGGAGACCGATATCGGCTCCACCGTGATGAGTCCGAGCCGGGACTACCATGTCGGCCGCGACCCCGAGAGCGACATCGTCATCGACGACGCCCGGGTCTCCTGGCACCACGCGGTCCTCCATCCCGATGCCGGTCACTGGACGCTCCAGGACGAGGCCAGCACCAACGGCACGTACACCGGTGGTCACCGCGTCCACGAGTCGGGCGTCGGCGCCGGCAGCATCATCCACTTCGGCAACCCGGGCGACGGCCCCCGCGCCGTCCTGCTAGGCCGCGAACCTCCCGCTCGCCCCGCCACCCCGGACCGGCCCTCCGCCGTCTCGATGCCCGCCGCCCCCGGAACCTTCCGGCAGCCGACCACCGTACGGCCGCTGCCCGCCAAGACCGTGCGCATCGGCCGCGACGCCGGCAACGACCTCGTCATCGACGACCTCGTCGTCTCCCGCCACCACGCCGAGCTACGGGCGCTGCCCGACGGCCGGCACGAGATCGTCGACCTCGGCAGCCACAACGGCACGTTCCTCAACGACCAGCCCGTCGACCGGGCGAAGCAACGCCGCCGCGCGACGATCCGCCGCCACAGGACGGCGGGACCACGCCGCCGAACGACGGTGGACCCACCACGCCGACGACCGCGCCCGAGCCCGATGCGGACACCGAGCCCGCACCTCCGGACACCCCGCCCGAGCCGCAGCCCGACAGCCAGCCGGCGCCGCCTCCGCAGGAACAGCAGCCTGACAACCAGTCGGCGCCGCAGCCTCAGGACGGCGAGCCGGAGCCGAGCGGCGGATCATCCTGCAGCGCCGGCGCGTAACGCCTAGCGCCTAACGCACAGCGTCGGGTCGGCGGGGCTCGCTCGTCTTCTGAAGCTTCGGGATCTCCACCGGGGCGCCCGCGCCCTTGGCGCGGCCCAGTCCGGCCGACGCGGCGGCCTGGTGCAGGGAGCGCAGCGCGAGCAGCAGGAAGCCGATGTCATCGAGGTAGACGGGGTCCGGCAGCAGGTCGACCGGGGAGACGGTGTAGACGACGGCCGCCCAGACGAGCGCCTTGCTGCGCAGCGGGATCCCGGCGTCGACCAGGAGCTTCCTGGCCTTGAAGACCCGCACCAGCAGAACGGCGGCCAAGGCCAGCATGGCCAGCGCGGCGACGGCGGCGACAACGAGCCAAACGGTGGTGTCCATGGCTCATCGTCTACCCAATCGACCGCCGCTGACGGCGTTGCGGCCGAGTCAGCCGGCGGTGTTCCCGGTACGCCGGCGGTTCCGGCGCTTGAGCGCGCGTCGTTCGTCCTCCGCGAGGCCTCCCCAGACGCCGGAGTCCTGGCCGTTCTCCAGGGCCCATTCCAGGCACTGGGCCTGGACCGGGCAGGTCCGGCAGACCGCCTTGGCCTCCGCGGCCTGGACGACGGCGGGGCCGGACGTCCCGATGGGGAAGAACAGGTCCGGGTCCTCCTCGCGGCAGGCCGCGTGCGTGCGCCAGTTCTCCATGCTGCTCACTCCCGGTGTCGGATGCGTGCCGTAGGCACCTGCCGTACGGCCGTAACGTCCGGGTGACCGATGATCCGCGCCTCAAACACGTGGCCGCCGGGGAAACCGGACGGCTTCGGGGCCGGGGCGGTATAGGGCGAGGAGGGCCTGGTCGTCCTGGATGCGGCCGCCGGTGTGGCGTCCGACGTCCTCGATCAGCAGCTGGAGGATCTGCGCGGGCGCCGGTGGATCGCCGACGAGCGAGCGGTGGCGCAGAAGGCGGGGCAGCCGTACGGCTGCGTCGTAGAAGACCCCGGCCTCGTCGCGGGCCTCGGTGACGCCGTCCGTGTAGCAGAGCAGCGTGGAGCCTGGCGGGAAGGCGAACGTGTCGACCTGTGCCGACCAGGTACCGAGGTCCGCCATGCCGAGCGGGGGCGCCTCCTGGGACGGTTCGAGGACGGTGGCCGTGCCGCGGGCGTCCAGCAGCAGCGGCGGCGGATGGCCGCGGTTGACGATGCGTACGGTGTCGAGTCCGGCGGCGAACTCCGCGAGCAGCGCGGTGGTGAAACCCTCCTCCTGCTCCTGGCCGCCGCGCCGCCCGCCCTCGCGCAGCAGGGCCCCCTCCAGCGCGGCCACCAGACGCGGCAGGTCCTCCGCCTCGTCGGCGGCGAACCGGAAGGCCCCGAGGTCGGCGCAGACCGCGCTGACGGCGCCCAGCCCCTTGCCCCGCACGTCCCCGACCATGACGCGCACCCCGTGCGGGGTCTCCTGCACGACGTAGAGGTCGCCGCCGATCATGGCCTCGTCCTCGGCGGGGACGTACCGGGCGGCGATCCTGAGGTCACCGAGGCGGGACGGAGGCCGGGGCAGTACGGCGGCCTGGGCGACGGCGGCGACCTGGCGGGCGCGCCGGGTCCGGGCGCTCTGGCCCGCGAGGGTGCGGTTGATGAGGACGGCGAGCACGGTCACGGCCAGCAGGGTGAGCTGGTTGGTGACGCCTCCGTGCCAGCCGAAGGTGTGGTCGACCCGGGCGAGTATCACCTGGACGGCCATCGAGAGGGCGCCGATCGCGATGATGCCGGGCGGGTGCAGGAGTGCGGCGGCGGCGACGGGCGCGGTCGCCAGCAGAGGCGCGGAGGTGATGTCGGTCGGGGTCACCAGGTCGATCACGACCGCCAGGACGACGACCCCGACCGGAATCCACTGGGCCCACCGCTGCCGCACCACTCCCCCACACTGGACGGCCCGGGTCCGGACCGCATCCCGGGCGCTCAGAGCGGCAGCGGGGTCTCCGGAGGCGGGGCGGCGGCGCACGCGGCGTCGAGGCGGATGCGGTGGGCCATCACGGCGTCCGGGTCGTCGATGAGGTCGACCCGCACGCCGGGCATCTCCAGGACGGCCTGGTCGCCGATCTCCGGAGCGGGCACCCGGAGCAGGTGCAGCGGCGGCATGGCGGTCATGGGGTGCGGCGGGTGGTCGAGCGGCACCACCTGAACGGTGATGTGCTGGCGCTCCATCGCCTCGGCCAGCGCCTGCCGCTGCCCGGCCATCGTCGCCGGGTCGCCGACCCGGGTGTGCAGGGCGACGGCCGGGAGCAGGGCCCACAGGGCCGTACCGCGCCCGGTCAGCCGGCGCTGCCGCTGCCGCAGCAGCTCCAGGCGGCGCTCGCGCAGGGCGGGGCTGTCGTCGGGGTGACGGATGCGGTAGAGGCCGGCGGCGTAGGCGGAGGTGCGCAGCAGTTCGGGCACGAGGGCCGGGTGCCAGGTGCGCACCAGGCTCGCGGAGGACTCGACGCCGATGACGTCCTGCTGCCAGCTCTCCATCGCGTCCCGCCACCGGTGCCACCAGCCGGGCAGGTTCGCGGCCCCGAGCCCGGCCAGGATCGGCTCGGCGACGCGCGGCGGCGCCCCGTAGCAGCGCAGCAGTTCGGCGACCTGCCGGGCGTCGAGCCCGGTCTCGGCCCGCTCGATCCGCCGTACGGTCGCGGGGTGCGCGTCCAGCGCGTCGGCGGCGGCCCGGAGGGTGACGCCCGCCTGCTCCCGCAGGATCCGCAGCCGGGCGGCCAGGACGCGGTGCTGCACCGTGGGGCCGGAGCGGGGTCGCATGCTCGTACCTCGTTCGTCGAGCCCCGGAGCGGGGCCTCAAACATTCTGTCGCTTGCAAAGTACGTGTTTTGCACCGAGAGTGCATACATGTCGGAAATAGCCATGAGTGCGGAACGCACTCCGGAAGGCGGGGGAGTCAGAGGTGCGCACAGTTGGTGGGTCCCCCGGTTGCCAGGGGGCGTTCCCGAGGCCCGTCACCGGGTGCAGGAGGCGATGCGCGCGTGGGGAGAACCCGTGGAACGCATCGAGGCGGCGGCGCTGATAGTGACCGAGCTGGTCACCAACGCCGTGCAGCACACCAGCACCCGCCGGATCCGCTGTCGGCTTCTCCGCTCGGCGGAGGGCGTGCGGATCTGCGTGTGGAACCGCGGCCGGGGCCGGATCCCGGCGCCGGCGTCCTCGCCCGACGCGTCGGGACTGCCCGTCGCGGCGGCTCCGGCGGCGGACGGCCCCGACGGTGACGATTCGCTCGACTGCCTGGCCGAGGACGGCCGGGGCCTCCTGCTGGTGGACGCCTTGGCGGCCCGCTGGGGCACACGCGCCGCGCTGGCCGGCCGGCTCGTCTGGGCCGACGTCTGATGCCCGCCGCGTGAACAAGGGCCGGGACTCCCCATCATGACGCGTGGCCGGGACTCTCCCAGGTGATCATCAGGCGGGGGTCTCACGTGCGGTCGGCTCCCGTGCGATCAGGCAGGGGCGGTACGGCACTCCGGGTGGCCCCAGCCGTTCGGGTTCTTCGCGATCGGCTCCTTGGCCGCGTACGGCCTTCCACAGTGGCACCGGCCAGCGAACCGCGCCTTGATCGTCGCGCCGGAGGACCGCCCGCTCCGGGACGCGCCTTTCGCCTTCGCCTCTCCCGCGCCGCCGCCCGCCTCCGTACGCCCTTTCGTGGAGCGCGCCTGGGCGGGTACGGGCAGGGCCGTGGCGCCGTGCGCCGTACCGGCCGGCCGCTGCGCCACCGCCGCCTCGCCGGCGGCCTGGTCGGCGAGCGCGTTGAGCGGGTCGCCGTCCACCTGGTGGGCGGGCACATAGCGGAAGGTGACCGTACGCGCGGTGAGCATGGCGTCGATGCGGGTGACCAGCTCGCGGTTGGCGACCGGCTTGCCCGACGAGGTCTTCCAGCCGTTGCGCTTCCAGCCCGGCAGCCACTTGGTCACGGCGTTCATCGCGTACTGCGAGTCCATCCGCACCTCGACGCGCGCCGCCGGGTCGGTGGACTCCAGCAGCTCGGCCAGCGCGGTGAGCTCGGCGACGTTGTTCGTCGCGGTGCCCAGCGGACCCGCCTCCCAGCGCTGAGGGGTGCCCTGCGCGTCGGCGACGACCCAGGCCCAGCCGGCCGGTCCGGGATTTCCCTTGGACGCGCCGTCACACGCGGCGATGATGCTCTCGTTCATCCTCCGATCATGCCAGCCCCGCATGACCGTCCCGACCGCCCGCCGCCTCTCCGCCGTACTCCCGTACGCATCGCTCAGGGCACGATCGAGTCGACGTATCCGCCGTCCACCCGCACCGCCGCCCCGGTCGTCGCGGAGGCCTGCGCGGAGCTGAGGTAGACCACCAGGTTGGCGATCTCCTCGGGCTCGATGAGCCGCTGGAGCAGCGACTGCGGCCGGTGCAGCCGCATGAACTCACGCTGCGCCTCCTCCCACGGGAGGTCCTCGTCGACCAGCTCGTACACGAAGTCCTCCACGCCTCCGGTGTGCGTCGGGCCGGCGATCACGGAGTTCACCGTCACGCCCGTACCGGCCGCCTCCTTGGCGAAGCCCCGGGAGACGGCGAGGAGCGCGGTCTTGGACATGCCGTAGTGGATCATCTCGGCGGGGATGACGATCGCGGAGTCGCTGGCGATGTTCAGCACCCGGCCCCAGCCCTGCCCGGTCATCGCGGGCAGGTAGTGGCGGATGAGCCGGACCGCGGAGAGCACGTTGGTGTCGAAGTACGTACGCCACTCCTCGTCGGTGATCTCCAGGGCCGGGCGGGAGCCGAAGATGCCGAGGTTGTTGACGAGCACGTCGGCCTCCGGGACGGCCGCGTACAGCTCGGCGGCGCCTTCGTCCGTCGTCAGGTCGCAGGCCACCGTCGTGACGGCCGCCTCCGCCACCTCGGCGCGCAGCGACCGCGCCGCCGTCTCCAGCCGCTCCCGGCCGCGTCCGGTCAGGACGACCTCGGCTCCCGCCGCGGCCAGCCCGGTGGCGATGGCGAGGCCGATGCCTTGCGATGAACCGGTCACCACCGCTTTCCTGCCTGTCAGATCGATGCGCACGCCACTTCTCCCCTTGCTCGCTCGTTCTTCTCCGTCTGTCAGCCGACTGCCCCGGAGGCCGCCGTACTCACCCCAGGGTCCGCTCCCAGGTTCGCACCGGCCGATGACCGACGCCTGGCGGAGCACGGACCGCACCGTTGACCTCAACCAAACTTGAGAGCTTAGCGTTCAAGGCAGTCCGCACAGCCACATCAGCAGAGTTCGGAGCTCTCCCATGGACATGGAAGTCACCGCGTGGACATCGCTGCACAGCGCGATGAACGCCGAGCACGACCGGCGGCCCTTCTCCAGAGCGACGTTACGGCGCATCCTGGTCTTCGCCCGGCCCCACCGGAGCCGCATCTACCGGTTCCTCCTGCTCAGCGTCGTCACCGCGCTGCTCGCGGTGGCCACTCCGGTCCTCGCCGGCCGGGTCGTCGACGCCATCGTGCGCGGAGCGGAGTCGGGTACGGTCACCCGGCTCGCTCTGCTGATCGCGCTGATCGCGGTCGCCGAGGCCGGTCTCGGCCTGCTGACCCGGTGGCTGTCGGCCAACCTCGGTGAGGGGCTGATCCTCGATCTGCGGACGGCGGTCTTCGACCACGTGCAGCGGATGCCGGTCGCCTTCTTCACCCGCACCCGGACCGGCGCTCTGGTCAGCCGGCTCAACAACGACGTGATCGGCGCCCAGCGCGCGTTCAGCAACACGCTCTCCGGTGTCGTCTCCAACCTCGTGACCCTGCTGCTGACGCTCGCGGTGATGCTCACGATCTCCTGGCAGATCACCGTGCTCTCGCTGGTCCTGCTGCCCGTCTTCGTCATCCCGGCCCGCCGGATGGGAGCCAGGATGGCCGGAATGGAGCGCGAGGCGGCCAACCACAACGCCTCGATGGGCACGCAGATGACCGAGCGGTTCTCCGCTCCCGGCGCCACCCTCGTCAAGCTCTTCGGCCGTCCGTCGCACGAGTCGGCCGAGTTCGCCGAGCGGGCCCGCCGGGTCCGTGACATCGGGGTCCGCTCCGCCATGATCCAGTCCGCGTTCATCACCGCCCTCACCCTGGTCTCGGCCCTCGCGCTCGCACTGGTCTACGGGCTCGGCGGCTACTACGCGCTGCGCGGCACCCTGGAGGCAGGTGCCGTCGTGTCGCTGGCCCTGCTGCTGACCCGCCTCTACGCTCCGCTGACCTCGCTGGCCGGAGCCCGGGTCGAGGTCATGAGCGCACTCGTCAGCTTCGAGCGGGTCTTCGAGGTGCTGGACCTGAAACCGCTGATCGCCCAGAAGCCGGACGCCCGCGCGGTGCCGGAGGGCCAGGTGTCGGTGGAGTTCGACAAGGTCTCCTTCGGCTATCCGTCGGCGGACAAGGTCTCGCTCGCCTCGCTGGAGGAGGTCGCGACGCTGGACAGCCGGGGCGGCACCACGGTCCTGCACGAGGTGTCCTTCCGCGCCGAACCGGGCCAGATGATCGCCCTGGTGGGCTCGTCGGGCGCGGGCAAGTCGACCATCGCGCAGCTGCTGCCGCGGCTGTACGACGTGGACGCCGGTTCCGTACGGTTGAACGGGATCGACGTACGGGATCTGAGCGCCGACTCGCTTCGCGACACGCTGGGCATGGTGACCCAGGACGGACACCTCTTCCACGAGTCCGTACGCGCCAATCTGCTGCTCGCCCGGCCCGACGCCTCCGAGGACGACATCTGGGACGCGCTGCGCCGCTCCCGGCTGGAGGGGCTGATCGCCTCGCTGCCGCAGGGGCTGGACACGGTGGTCGGCGAACGCGGTTACCGGCTCTCCGGCGGTGAGCGTCAGCGGCTCACCATCGCGCGGCTGCTGCTGGCCCGTCAGCGCGTCGTCATCCTGGACGAGGCGACCGCGCACCTCGACTCCACCTCCGAGGCAGCCGTCCAAGAGGCGCTCGGCGAGGCGCTGGAAGGCCGGACCGCCGTGGTCATCGCCCACCGGCTCTCCACCGTCCGGGCGGCCGACCAGATCCTCGTCGTCGAGGCGGGCCGGGTCGTCGAGCGCGGCACGCACACCGAACTGCTCGCGGCACGCGGCCGGTACGAGGAGCTGTACCGCACCCAGTTCGACCGGCCGTCGGCGGACGAGGCACAGCCGGTCGGCTGAGCCGGTGCGGCCCGCCGTCAGCGGCGGACGAGTCGGGGACGTCCCGTGGTGCGCAGGCGCCGCAGGGCGTCCCCGCCGCAGCTGCGCCACTGCTTCGGCGAGACCCGGGGCCGGTGGGCGCCGTTGGTGACGAGCGCGTTCACCGAGGTCATCGGGTCCGCCGCCATGGACTTGGCGAGCAGCACGCCGACCACCAGCGGCAGCAGCGTGACCGCGAGGGCGGTACCCGCGGTGGTGACGTGCTGGATGTGGGGTCGGCGCTGCGCTGCGGAGTTCATGGCCTCATTCGAACAGCGGGCGGACGGCGGAACATCGGGGCAGGTACTCAGCGGTGCGGGCCGCGCATACTCAGGCGCGCGTACGGGGACGCTGGGGACGCGGACCCGGACGGCGGGGACGCGGACCCGGGCGGCCGCCGGACCACGGGAAGGACCACGCCGATGAGTGAGCGCCAGGGAGAGCCGGCGGAGCGCCCGGACGGAGCCATGGACGCGCAGAGCGGCTCCGGCCTTTCCGCCGCGACGGTGTTCGACGCGCTGGGGGCCGCGTACGAGCGGGCGTTCGCCGGTTCGGCCGCCCACCACGCCTCGCTGGACAGGCTGCTGGAGCACCTGGCGCCGGGCAGCCGGGTCCTGGACGTGGGCAGCGGTACGGGAGTGCCGACCGCGCGGCGGCTGGCGGCGGCCGGACACCGGGTGGTGGGCGTCGACGTCTCTCCGGTGATGACCGCGCTGGCGGCCCGGCAGGTGCCGGAGGCCGAATTCCGGTGCGGCGACATCCGGGAGCTGCCGTGGGCGGACGAGGAGTTCGACGCCGCCTGTGTCTACTTCTCGCTGCTGCAGATGTCCCGCCGTGAGCAGACGGAGCTGCTGGGCCGGCTGGCACGCGCGGTGAAGCCCGGTGGCCGGCTGGCCGTGGCCACCGTTCCGGTGGACGTGGCGGACGTGAGCGCCGTCTTCATGGGACAGCCGGTGGTGGTGTCGAGCTTCGGCGAGGAGAAATTCGCCTCCGTGGTGGCCGGGGCGGGGTTCGCGGTGGAGGAGCGGCACAGCGTGCTGTTCACTCCGGATCACCCGGCAGGCGTACCGGAGCCGCATCTCTTCCTGCACGGCCGTCGCATCTGACGCCCTCGCCTCAATCCTTTCGCAATCACAAAAAACAAGCCGAATGAATGACAAGAATGGCGCATTCGCGTTCCTTCACGAGAAGGTAATGCGATAGCAAAGTTCCGGTCTATATGCTGAGCTGTACTCGTATACGTCCGGGCGCCGGCCGCGCGTCCGGACGAGCAGGATGTTCGACAAAGCACGAGGTGGAACACATCTCCCCCTCCGAACATTCATACGGATTTAATCAGTGCATTCGTCAATATGACCCGACCACACCGCTCCCCGGCACCGCCGGATGCAGGAGGCAGGCCACCCATGAAGTCCCTTGCCGTACCCATCCGGACTTTCACCGGACACGGCGCCGCGAACGCAAAGGAGTCCGGGCTCCCCACGTACGCCCGGCCCCCGAGACCTGTCCGTACGAGCGGTGGCGTAGTGCACCACGGCTCGTACAGCGTTCACCGGCCGGAGAGCGGCCCGTCGTACGGCCGCCTCTGACGGCTTCCCGCCCCCACCCATCCGCGCCCGGCCCCCGGCCGGGCGCGGATCTGACCCTCAAGGGAATCGTCACCCGTGATCTCCGTGAAGGAACTCAAGAACCCCCACGTCGTACGACGTGACCTGCTGGCGTCACTCGTCGTCTTCCTCGTCGCCCTTCCGCTCTGCCTCGGCGTCGCCGTCGCCTCCGGTGTACCGGCCGAACTCGGCCTGGTCACCGGCATCGTCGGCGGCCTCGTCGTCGGCATGCTGCCGGGCAGCAAGCTCCAGGTCAGCGGGCCCGCCGCCGGCCTCACCGTGCTCGTCTACGAGGCGGTCACGGAGTTCGGCCTCGGCACGCTCGGGCCGATCGTCCTGGCCGCCGGCCTGCTCCAGGTGGTGCTGGGCGTGGCCCGCTTCGGCCGCTGGTTCCGGGCCATCTCCGTCTCCGTGGTGCAGGGCATGCTCGCCGGCATCGGCCTGGTCATCGTGCTGGGCCAGCTGTACGCCATGGCCGACACCGAACAGCCGGGCACCGCGCTCGCCAAGCTCGCCGGGCTGCCCGGCCTCGCCGCCGAGATCGCCACGGACCACGAGGCGCTGACCGCCTTCGGGCTCGGCGCCGGTACCGTGGCCGTCCTCCTCATCTGGCCGAAGCTCCCCGCGCGCGTGCGCCTCGTGCCCGCGCCGCTCGCCGCGGTCGGCCTGGCCACCGCCGTCGCAGCGCTCGCCGGGCTGCGGCCGCTGGTGGCCGATGTGAACGGACTGCTCCACGCCATCGAACTGCCGGGCGCGGCGGAGTTCGGCAACCTCACGAACGTGGCGGTCATCGGAACCGTGCTCGCCTTCGCGCTCATCGCCTCGGCCGAGAGCCTCTTCAGCGCGGCGGCCATCGACCGGATGCACGACGGGCCCCGTACGAACTACGACAAGGAGCTGGTCGCACAGGGCGTCGGCAACACGATCTGCGGAGCGCTCGGCGCACTGCCGATGACGGCGGTCATCGTCCGCAGCGCGGCCAACGTCCAGGCCGGAGCCACGACCGCGCTCTCCCGGGTCGCGCACGGGCTGTGGCTGCTGCTCTTCGCGGCGCTGCTGCCCGCCGCCATCGGCATCATCCCGCTCGCCTCGCTCGCCGGGATCCTGGTGCACGCCGGGTGCAAGCTGGTGCCCTGGAAGGAGTTCGGCCCGCTCTGGCGCGAACACCGCGGCGAGGCCGTGCTGCTGGCGGTCACCGCGCTGGCCATCGTGGTGACCAACCTCTTCGAGGGTGTGGTGCTGGGTCTGCTGCTGGCCGTGGTCAAGTCGGCCTGGGAGACCTCCCACGTACAGCTCTCCACCCGCGAACTCACCGGCGGCCGCGTCGTGGTGACGCTCACCGGCAACGCGACCTTCCTCCGACTGCCGCGCATCCTGGAGCAGTTGGAGAAGCTGCCGCAGGACCAGCCCATGGAGCTGGACCTGAGCGGCCTGCGCCACCTCGACCACGCCTGCCGGGTGGCGCTGGAGAACTGGGCGCGCCGGCACAACGACGCGGAGACCGATCCGGTGACGATCCGCCGGTAGGCGGTGGATCAGGCGGCCGCGCGGGACGCCGAGGACACCGTCCTGACGCTCACCGAGGCGGCCGCCGCACTGCCCGCCCGCTCCGGGCGCTGGAGCGCCCGGCGGAGAGCTGAGACCGGGCCGGACTGGAACAGCTGTACGAAATGGAGTGATGCGGGCGTATTGCGGTCTCGTGGCGGACCCGGCGTCGGGCTTCCGCCGCGCCGGCCCGGCTGCGTAGGTTCGGTGCTCCCCCGCGACCGAGCACTGGAGCAGCCATGAGCGTGACCGAAGAGTTCCTCGCCCACAACGAGGTGTACGCGTCGACGTTCGACGGCCCTCTCCCGCTTCCGCCCGCCCGTGGCACGGCCGTCGTCGCGTGCATGGACGCGCGGCTGAATCCGTACGGGATCCTCGGCCTGGCCGAGGGCGACGCGCATGTCATCAGGAACGCCGGAGGCGTGGTCACCGATGACGTGGTGCGGTCCCTGGCGATCAGTCAGCGGCTGCTGGGGACACGGGAGATCGTCCTGATCCACCACACGGACTGCGGCATGGTGACGTTCACCGACGATACCTTCCGCCGAGGGATCGAGGAGGAGACCGGTATCCGGCCGCCGTGGTCCGCCGAGGCGTTCCCGGACGCGGCGGGTGACGTACGGCAGTCGCTGCGGCGGGTGACGGGCAGTCCGTTCATCCCGCACACCGACCAGGTCCGCGGCTTCGTCTTCGATGTCGCCTCCGGCCGTCTCGACGAGGTCGTCTGACGGCCGGAAAAGGCTGCCGCCCTCTTACACCGAGGACAAGGCCGCGGGCCGGGCCGTTGTGATCAGGCCGCCGTGGTGAGCTGGGCGCGGCCGAAGAGCAGCGCGTAGCCGGTCGGCAGGCCGTCGATGATGCGGGTGACGAGGGCCGGGTCCATCAGCGTGCCGACCGCGGCGAGCACGGTGCCGGCGTCCCAGCGGGCCGTCGCCGCCGTGCCGCCGGTCCGCGCGGCCAGGTCGTCGACGAAGTGGACGGCGGGCGCGGGGTCGATGCCGGGAGCCTCGGCGGTGAACACCTGGGCGGCCTCTCTGGGGAGCGCGGCGGCGAACGCGACCCGCTCCTCGCCGGTGATCTGCGCCCCGAGGCCGCCCAGGACGGCACGGAGGGCCTCCTCGGCGCGCTCCCGCGTGGGGTAGGCGCCCTCGTATCTGATCTTCTCCAGCAGCCGGGCGAACGTCATGGCCTTCGGCGCGGCGATGGTCCGAGGCTCAGGAATCATGGTGGCGGCAGCCCTTCTACGTCGTCCTGCGGTGTCGGTCCTCTCTGGCTTCTTCTCCAAAAGCGCCGACCTACACCCCCTGGGGGGTATTTGATCGATCAGAGCACCGCGGATGGCCGAAGAGCGGGCCGTATCCCGTCGGCAGTCGCGGCAGGACCAGGACCACGGCCGTCGGCTCACCCGCCGTACCGGCGAACCGCGCGAGGACACCACGGCCCGGCGCCGGAACGGCTGAGCGGCGAAAGGCTCTGGAGCCTTTCGCCGCTCAGCACACCGTCCCGCTCACCGCCTACGGCTTGCGGGCCACCAGCCCCCACTGGTCGACCAGGACCGGGTCGTCCTCCTCGGGGCGCCACAGCGCGATCGACAGGAAGCCCGGCTCGATGATCTCCAGGCCCTCGGCGCAGCCGGTGATCTCCTCCGGCTCACGTACGAGGTACGGCGGGTTCTCGCCGGAGTCGTACGCCTCCTGCGCGGCCAGCGTCTGCGGCGTCTTCACCGTGTCGCACAGCACCAGGTAGCTGCCGGACGGCATCCGGGCCATGTACCGCTGGACGACCTCGATGCCGTCGGCCGGGGTCAGATGACCCAGCGTCGAGAGCAGGAGGACGGCCACGGGCTCGGAGAGGTCGAGCGTCTTCGCGGCCTCGTCCACCACCGTGTCCGTGTCGGACAGGTCGGCCTCCACGTACTCCGTACGGCCCTCCGGAGCGCTGGTCAGCAGCGCGTGGGCGTGGGCGAGGACGATGGGGTCGTTGTCGACGTAGACGATGCGCGCGTCGGGCGTGACGCTCTGCGCCACCTCGTGGGTGCTGTTCGCCACCGGCAGGCCGGTGCCGACGTCCAGGAACTGGCGGACGCCGAGCGAGGCGAGGTGCCGGATCGCGCGGGCCTGGAACGCGCGGGAGGCGCGCGCGATGTCGACCATCTGCGGGTAGGCGGCGCTCACCGCGTCGGCCAGTTCGCGGTCCACGGGGTAGTTGTCCTTGCCACCCAGCCAGGCGTTCCACACCCTCGCCGAGTGCGGGACGTCGGAGCGGATCCTGCGGCGGAACTCAACGTCGTCGACGCTCATGTCTCTCCTCTACTCACTGTCCGTGCAAGGCCGTTGACCGTATAACCGCCGGTGAGAGCCTTGAGCTGACCGTACATCGCCATCTCCGTTCCCGCTGGACCGCCTCCCGCCTCAGACGAGGTCCGGGTCCAGTCCGGTCAGCCGCGCCGACTCGTCCCACAGCGCCCGCGCCATGTCCATGTCCCGTGCTCGCGCGGACTTACAGGCCTCGGCCGGCGCTCCCCGGGTCTCGCCGAGGCGCCCGGGGCCGTAGTACGAGCCTCCGGGCGCGTCCGGAAGCGTCGCGGCGTACAGCGCGGGCAGCGCACCGGCGGAGGCGGGCTGGGTGTAGAGGCGTGAGGCCCGCTCCAGCCTCGCCGCCCAGTTGCGGCCGGCCAGCTTGGGCCCTGCCTGTCCCAGCTCCGTCGCGGAGAGGCCCGGGTGGGCGGCCAGGGCGAGCAGGTCGCGGCCCGAGGCGCGGGCGCGCCGGTCGAGTTCGGCGGTGAAGAGCAGGTTGGCGAGCTTGGACTGCGCGTAGGCGCCCCATTTGCTGTACCCGCGCTCGGCGTTGAGGTTGCCGAGGTCGATGCGGCCGATGCGGTGGCCCAGCGAGGAGAGCGTCACCACGCGGGCCGGTCCCGCCGCGCCGAGCACCGGCAGCAGCCGGAGGGTCAGAGCGAAGTGGCCGAGGTGGTTGGTGCCGAACTGCATCTCGAAGCCGTCCGCCGTGCGCAGCGGCGGCAGGGCCATCACTCCGGCGTTGTTCACCAGGAGGTCGAGGCGGCCGTCGGCCTCCTCGGCGATGGTGTCGGCCGCCTCGGCGACGGAGGCCAGATCGGCCAGGTCCAGGCGGACGAGCCGGGTGTCGGAGCGCGGGGCGGCGCGGCGGACGGCCTCCAGCGCACGCCGGCCGCGCTCGGGGTCGCGGCAGGCGAGAAGAGTGCGGGCGCCGGAGCGGGCGAGGGCGAGCGCGGTGACGGCCCCGATGCCGCTGTTGGCGCCGGTGACCACGGCGGTCCTGCCGGAGAGGTCGGGCATGTCGTGGAGGTTCCAGGAGTGCATGCCGCACACCTCCCCGGCAGGCGCCGGGTCACACACCTGCCGGCGAACCGGCCCATCGCCTCCATGGTGCCGGCCCGGTGCCGGGTCACCCGTGCGGGCCGCCCGGGAGGCCGGTCGCGGGCGGCGGGCCAAGAATCGGACGGTGCCGCGCCGAGGGAACGACAACGCCGCAGTGGAACGCATGGTCCGTACGGTCATCCGCCGACGGAAGAGGTCCCTGCGCGAGCAGGACGTGACCGTCACCGATCCGCCGAAGGTGCGCCGGGCCGTCACGGCCGCCGCACTCGGCAACACCATGGAGTGGTTCGACTTCGGCGTCTACGCCTATCTGGCCGGAACGCTCGGCAAGGTGTTCTTCCCCTCCAGCTCACCGGGCGCACAGGTGGTCTCCACCTTCGCGACCTTCGCCGCGGCCTTCCTGGTGCGCCCGCTCGGCGGCCTGGTCTTCGGCTCAAGCTGGAGGAGACCCCGGCGTTCCAGCGCGAGGAGGAGGCGCAGGCGAAGGCGCGTACCGAGAACGATCCGGTGGAGGAGGCGCGGCAGTCCGGCAAGGGCCGGCTCAAGGAGATCTTCACCCGGCACTGGCAGGCGGTCCTCATCTGCATGGGGCTGGTGCTGCTCTACAACGTCACCAACTACATGGTCACGTCCTATCTGCCGACCTACATGTCCCAGACGCTCGGCGAACCGGAGACCACGTCCCAGCTGCTGGTCCTGGGGACGATGCTGCTGGTGGTGCTGATGATCACGACGGTCGGCCGCACCTCGGACCGCTGGGGCCGCAGACCGGTGTTCATGGCGGGCAGCGTGGCGCTGATCGTGCTGGCCACGCCGGCGTTCCTGCTGATCCGGCAGGGCGGGATCCTGCTGCCGGCCCTCGGCTGCGCGGTGCTCGGGCTGCTCCTGGTCTGCTTCGCGGGGACGGCGGCCTCGACGCTGCCCGCGCTGTTCCCGACCCGGTTGCGGTACGGAGCGCTGTCGATCGCCTTCAACGTCTCCGTCTCGCTCTTCGGCGGCACCACGCCGCTGTTCGCCTCGGCTCTGGTGGAGGCGACGGGCGACGAGATGGTGCCCGCGTACTACCTGATGGTGGCCGGGGTGATCGGCCTGGTGGCCACGTTCTTCCTCCACGAGACGGCCGGTCGGCCGCTGCGCGGCTCGGGCCCGATGGTGGAGACGCCGGAACAGGCCCGCCAGCTGGTGGCCCGGAGCCGTACGACGGCGGGCCGGCAGGCGCGGGACGTCTGGCTGCGGGTGCGCCATCTGTGGCGGGGGCCGGACAGGTAGAGGTCAGGCGTCCACCGAGGTCGGCTGGAACCAGGCCGGCCCCTCCGTCAGCGCCTGCTTGATCCGGAAGAGCGCGAACTCGGCGAGCGGCGGCAGCGCGTCCAGCGGGAACCAGCCGACCTCCAGCGACTCGTCGTCGTTGACCCGGGCCTCGCCGCCGGTCGCCCGGCAGCGGAAGGTGATGTCCAGGTACTGGCAGCGGTCGCCGTTGGCATACTGCACGGGCTGGAGCGCCTGGGTGAGGACCAGGCGCTCGGCCACGCAGTGCACGCCGGTCTCCTCCAGCACCTCGCGCTCCGCCGTCAGCGCGGGCTCCTCGCCGGGCTCCGAGATGCCGCCGACCACCGACCACTCGCCGGTGTCCGCGCGCCGCCCGAGCAGGACCCGGCCCTCGTCGTCGAAGACGATGGCGGTCACCCCGGGCAGCAGCAGGAGCTGGTGTCCGGCGGTGGCGCGGATGGTGCGGATGAAGTCGGGAGTCGCCATGGATCCGAGCCTACGTGGCCGCTTGCGGACTACTTCGCGGTCCCCCGCCGTGCCCGTACCGCCGACACGCCGGCCCAGCCCAGGCCCGCCACGGCCAGCAGCGCGATGACACCCTCCGGCAGCGCGCCCATCCGGGTGGCCGGGGTGAGCGAGGAGCGCAGCGGGACCTCGGCGACGAGCGCGTCGGGAGTGAACATGCCGCTGCGGTCGGCGATCGTGCCGTCCGGCCGGATCACCGCGCTGACGCCGCTGGTGACGGGGACGACGACGGACCGGCCGTGCTCCACGGCCCGGACCTGGGACATGGCGAGCTGCTGGTAGGTCATCTCGCTGCGGCCGAAGGTCGCGTTGTTGCTCGGCACGGCGATCATCCGGCCGCCGTGGAGGACGGTGTCGCGGGCGGCGTCGTCGAAGGCGGCCTCGTAACAGGTCACCAGCCCCACCTTCGTACCGGCGAGGTCGAAGACGCCGACCTTCGTGCCGGGGACGAACTCGCGCTGTACGCGGTCGACGTCCTCGCTGAAGAAGCGGGCGACCGTCCGCATCGGCATGTACTCGCCGAACGGCTGGATGAACCGCTTGTCGTAGGTGTCGACGGGGCCCTTCTCCGGGTCCCACTCGATCAGCGTGTTGCGCAGGCTGTCCGAGCCCTTCTCGACCACCGAGCCGATGACGGTCGGGACGCCGATCGCCTTCACCGCGCTGTCGATGACCTGGTACGCGTCGGCGTTGAGGTACGGGTCGAGGTCGGAGGAGTTCTCCGGCCAGAGGACGAAGTCCGGCTGCTTCGCCTTGCCGGCCTTCACCTCGTCGGCGAGCTGCGTGGTGCGCTTGGCGTGGTTGTCCAGGACCGCGCGGCGCTGGGCGTTGAAGTCGAGACCGAGGCGGGGCACGTTGCCCTGGATCGCGGCGACGGTGGCGGTGCCGTCCTCGGCTGAGTCGTCGACCAGCGGGAGCGCGGCGAGCGCGGCCACGACGGGTACGAGGACGCAGGCGGCGGCTCCGGCGGCGGCAGCGCGGTGCACCGTGCCGGAGGAGCGGTAGGTACGGAGGTGGCGCACGGCCTCGTACAGGCCGAAGCCGCACAGCACGACGGCGAAGGTGAGCAGCGGCGTGCCGCCGAGCGCGGCGAGCGGCAGGAACGCGCTCTCCGCCTGGCCGAAGGCGATCTTGCCCCACGGGAAGCCGCCGAACGGGATCCGGGCGCGGACCGCCTCGTCCAGCGTCCAGACGGCGGCGGCCCAGACCGGCCAGTACGCGAGCCGGCTCACGGCGGCGATCCCGAGGCAGCCGACCGCGATGAAGAGTGCCTCGGCGGTGGCGAGGGCCAGCCACGGCACCGGGCCGACGTCCTCGCCGGTCCAGTGCAGCAGCGGGAGCATGAAGCCGAGCCCGGAGAGCAGCCCGAGGCCGAAGGCGGCGCGCAGCCGGCGCCCGTGCAGGACCCAGCCGAGCACCGCGAAGCCGGGCAGGACGAGCCACCACAGCGGCCGGGGCGGGAAGCTCGCGTAGAGCAGTACGCCGGAGAGGGCGGCGGCGGCCGGGCGCAGGAGTCGCTGGAGGATTCCGGCGGTACGGGGTGTCGGCGCGGGCGGCGGGTCGTCGACGGGGGTCATAGTGGCGCTCACCTGGCGGAGTCTACGGTGGGCGGCTGTGTGTGCGGGATGTCGGGCTGTGTGCGCGGGACGGCCTGGCCGGGGATGGTCTGCCGGGTGGGCATCGGTGTGAGGAGCCCATCCTGGCCGGTCAGGGCTTGCGGCGGCGGCACGGTCGCCCAAGACCCGCGGCCGCCCCAAGAGCCTGCGGCGCACCCGCCGTCGGCCAAGGCCTGCGGTGGCCCCGTGCGCTCAGTCGCGGTCGCGCTCCGCGCTCGCGGCCAGGTGGAGGCGTGCGCGGATGAACCGTACGGCGGTCTCCGCGTCGTCCACCGTGACGGTGAAGGTGCGGCCGTCGCCGAGCCGCAGCGCCACGCCCTCGCCCTTGCGCACGACGACGGCGGTGCCCTGTTCGGGGCGCCAGCGGTAGCCCCAGCCGCCCCACTGGCGCGGGTTGACCTTGGGGACGTACTCCGCGCCGATCACATGGTCGAGCAGGATCCGGCGGCGCGGCAGCCCGGCGTGGCCGCAGCGGACCTCCAGGGCGTCGCCGTCGACCTTCACGGCCACATGGACGAAGGCGAGCGTCCCGAAGAGGATGAGCAGGCCGACGGCGAGGCAGCCGATGACGGACATCAGCAGCGGGGCGATCCCGGAGGACCAGGGCGAGACCACGGCGAGCTCGATGCCCAGAGCCATGCAGCCCGCGCCCGCCAGGGCCAGGAGCCACTGGACGTGGTTGGTCGCGCGGCCGGTCCAGACGGTGGACGGTGCCTGCGTCGAGCCGTGGTGCGCGCTCCCGGAGTGGTCCGTCATATCCGCAGCGTACCCACGATCCGGCCGACCGGCCCGGGAGCGGCCACCGGACGTGCGGCGGAGATCGCCGGAAAGCCGCAGGTCAGCGAGCTGGTGCGACCGACTGCAGGGTGCGGCCCTCCGCGTAGGCCAGAGCGGGCGGCGGCAGGGTGCCGGGGCGGCCGGCGAGCAGGACGGTGAGCGTGCCGGAAGGTGCGGCCGACGGAGCGGGCTCGGCGCCGATCCGGCGCAGCGCCTGCGCGGCCACGGCGCCGGCGGAGCCGTGCAGGACGAGCGGCGGGTGGCCGGGCTGCTGGACGGCCGCGCGGATGCGGTCGGCGACCAGCTCGTAGTGGGTGCAGCCGAGGACCACGGCCCGTACGCCCGGCGGAGTGAGGGCGGCGGCCGCGGCGACGGCGCGGTCGATACCGGTTTCGTCGCCGTGTTCCACGGCGTCGGCCAGGCCCGGACACGGGACCTCGGTGACATCGACGGAGCCGGCGAACTCGGCGATCAGCCCGCGCTGGTAAGGACTGCCGGTGGTGGCCGGAGTGGCCCAGATGGCGACCGGGCCGCCGCCGGCGGCCGCGGGCTTGATGGCCGGGACCGTGCCGATGACCGGCAGCGCGGGCTCCAGCGCGGCGCGGAGCGCGGGCAGGGCGTGGACGGATGCGGTGTTGCAGGCGACGATCAGCGCGTCCGGCCGGTGGGCCGCGGCGGCGCGGGCCACGGCCAGCGCGCGGACGGTGACGTCCTCGGGCGTGCGCGGGCCCCAGGGCATGGAGCCGGGGTCCGAGGAGATGACGAGCTCGGCGTCGGGCCGCAGTCGGCGAACGGCGGCCGCTGCCGCCAGCAGGCCGATTCCGGAGTCCATGAGCGCGATCTTCACCCGGTCACCCTAGCCGACAGCCCTTGCGGACCGGTCTCCGTGGGGCAGACTGCGGCCAATGAGCGCCGTTGCCTGGATCGCCGTGGGTTCCCTGATCGCGTGGGTGTGGCTGCTGCTCGGGCAGGGCTTCTACTGGCGGACCGACCAGCGGCTGCCACGGCGCACCGAGCCGGCTCGCTGGCCGTCGGTGGCGGTGGTCGTACCGGCCCGCGACGAGGCGGAGATGCTGCCGGTGAGCCTGCCTTCGCTGCTGGTCCAGGACTATCCGGGCGAGGCGCGGATCATCCTGGTCGACGACTGCTCCCGCGACGGCACCGGAGCGCTCGCCCGCGAGCTGGGGGGACGTTTCGGCGGACTGCCGCTGACCGTGGTGGAGCCCGGCGAGCCGGAGCCCGGGTGGACCGGCAAGCTCTGGGCGGTGCGGCACGGCATCGCGCTGGCCGAGCCCCACAAGCCGGACTTCCTGCTGCTGACCGACGCGGACATCGCGCACGAGCCGGACAGCCTGCGGAACCTGGTGGCGGCGGCCGGGACCGAGGGGCCGGACGGCTACGACCTGGTGTCGCAGATGGCGCGGCTGCGGGTGGAGAGCTTCTGGGAGCGGCTGGTGGTGCCCGCGTTCGTCTACTTCTTCGGGCAGCTCTATCCGTTCCGCCGGGTGAACCGGGCCGGGTCGCGTACGGCTGCGGCGGCGGGCGGCTGTGTGCTGCTGCGGGCGGAGACGGCCGAGCGGGCGCGGATCCCGGAGTCGATCCGGCATGCGGTGATCGACGATGTGTCGCTGGCGCGGGAGGTGCGGCGCGGCGGCGGCCGGATCTGGCTGGGGCTTGCGGACCGGGTGGACAGCGTGCGGCCGTATCCGGGGCTGCGGGACCTGTGGCGGATGGTGGCGCGGAGTGCGTACGCGCAGCTGCGGCACAGTCCGCTGCTGCTGGCCGGGACGGTGCCGGGCCTGCTCCTCGTGTACGTGGCACCGCCCGCGGCCCTGGTGGCGGGTCTGGCGACGGGTGACGAGGTGGCGGCCTGGGCGGGTGGTGCGGCGTGGGCGGTGATGACGGCGACGTACCTGCCGATGCTGGCGTACTACCGGCAGTCGCCGTGGCTCGGGCCGCTGCTGCCGTTGACGGCGGTGCTGTACCTGCTGATGACGGTGGACTCGGCGGTCCAGCACTACCGGGGTCGCGGGGCCGCGTGGAAGGGCCGTACCTACGCGCGGCCCGATCCCGACGGGATGCCCGGCGCCGCGCCCGGCCGGTGAAGGTCCGGCCGGGCGGGCGCGGCGGTCACTTGCGGCCGGGCGTCCAGTTCATGCCCCAGCCGTAGGCGGCGTCGATGGTGCGCTGCGGGCTGACGCCGCGGTCGGGCACGAGGTAGCGGGCCTCGCGCTGCACGGTGAGGTCGCCGCCGTCGTTGGTGATCAGCGCGAGCGCGCAGACCGTGGAGGGCACGGTGCACTCGTCGAGGGAGAAGTCGATCGCCGCGCCGTTCTGCGGCTGGAGAGTGACCGTGGCATGGAGGTCGGCGAAGCTGCGGGCGCCTTCGTAGATGGTGACGAAGATCAGGACGCGGCGGAGCAGGTTCTTGCGGTCGAGGTTGACGGTCATGTTCTCACCGGTGGTGAGCGCACCGGTGCGGTCGTCACCGTCGAGGTGGATGAACGGCGGCTGGGCCAGCGAGCCGAAGGCGTTGCCGAGGGCCTGCACCACTCCCTTGCGGCCGTCGGTGAGTTCGTACAGCGCGCAGAGGTCGAGGTCGAGATCCGCGTGCATCGCGACGGCCCGGCCGAGCTTGGCGCCCCAGCCCTTGAACTGCTTGCGCACCTCCCAGTTGAGGTTGACGCGGAGCGTGCCGGAGGTGCCGCCCTGCTTGGCGAGCGAGACGGACGGGGCCTCCTTGGTGAGCGTGACCTTGGAGAGCCGCACCGGCTGTGGAGGCGCCGGGGCGGGCGGGGCCTGCGGTGTGGGCGGGGCGGTGTGGAGCGCCGGGGTGGGGGCCGGAGGTGTGGGCGGTACGGGGGCGGCGGGCCTGGTGGGTGCGGGCGGTGCGGCGGCCTGCTGCGGTTCGTCGACGGAGATGCCGAAGTCGGTCGCGAGGCCTTCGAGCCCGCTGCTGTAACCCTGCCCGACCGCGCGGAACTTCCAGGCGCCCTGGCGCCGGTACAGCTCGCCGAGGATGAACGCGGTCTCGACGGTGGCGTCCGTTGCGTCGAAGCGGGCCAGCTCGGCGCCGCCCACCGCGTCGACGACCCGTACGTACAGTCCGCTGACCCGGCCGAAGGTGCCGCCGTCCGCCGAGGCCGCGACGACGATGCGGTCGATGGCCGGCTCGACCCGGCCGAAGTCGACGAGGAGCGTGTCGGTGACCCCGTCGCCGCCGGTCCGCTTGCCCTCGTGACGGACGGCGCCGGAAGCGTGGGCCGGCTGGTTGTAGAAGACGAAGTCGGCGTCGGTGCGGACCTTGCCGGACACCAGCAGGAGTGCGGAACCGTCGACATCCGGGGTGCCGACGGCGGCCCGCCACCCCAGCTCGACGCGCACGGTGCCCGCCGGCACCGGAACGTTGGTTCCCTTTTGCATGGTCATGCTCGCCCCCATCACGGTTCCGGCTGCCCGCAGGCCTTGCCCCACAACCTAATCCCTCCACCGGGCGGCCACCGGGACGGTTCGACGGCTACCGGTGGCCCGGGTAGGGACGCAGGACCATGAGGGAGTCCTCCGGTGCCGCCACCATGGCGAAGGAGAACCGGTCGAGTTCGAGGCAGAGGGCGATGTCGTCCGGGTGGACGCCCTGGCGCACTCCCTCCGCCAGCTCGACGGCGGCGCGTGAGTCGCCGGCGCGGTGGAGGTACGCCGCCGCGTCCGTCCCGGGGTCGGTGACCCGCCGCGCGATGTACTGGGCGCACGCCAGGTCCTCGTCGGCCCGGCCGTCCTCGCCGGTGACCACGAACGTGACGCTGTCGCCCGCACGCGCCCGCAGGACCTGGGCCGTGGCCTCCGCCACCACGAACCCGGCGCAGAGCACCAGCGACGCGTCCTTCACCGCGAGCGCGCCGACCGTCCCGGCCGTGGTCTTCTGCACGACGGTCCGGCCGCCGAGGTCGAGAGAGCGCAGCAGGCCCGGCGAGTTGACGGCGTCGAACCCGGGCGCCGGCGGGCCGTCCTTGAGCGCCGTCCACTCCGGGTGGCGGGCCTTGAGCGACAGGACCTCGTCGAGCGACTCGCCGAGAACGATCCTCTCCGCTCCCCGGCCGAAGGCCCAGGCCGCCACGGTGAAGGCGCGCATGACGTCGATCACGACGGCTACGGACGGGACTTCGGTCAGCTCGGGTATGCCGAGGAAACGTGCTTTCATCCGGCCATGATCGCGTAGATCCGGCGCGCTTCCCGGACTTCCCATCGGAACCTAGGTGGTTCGGGCCACAACAGTCGTCCATCTGCGGTCAGTTCACCGGCCAGGCATTGACCGTTCGGAAATCCGGTCGCCGCCGCACAACTCGACGGTGGCCCAAGTCGTGGGTTAGGCGGCCGGATTACGCGGCCCGAGGCCGAGCGCGCGGGCGAGGGCGGCGGCGACGGGAGCGTGGTGGCCGGGTAGGTAGGTGGCGGACCAATCGGCCGCCAGGGCGAGGAAGGCGGTCAGGTCCCGCTCGACTCCGGTGAGCAGACTGCGGAGTTCGGACGCGGGCAGTTCGATCACCGGGCTGTCGCTCCGCTCGGCGTCGACGGTGAGCCGGACGCGGTCGCCGACGCGCTCGGCGACCGGTGACACGGGATCGTGGCCGAATCCGAGCAGGCCGTCGTGGCCGGCCAGCCGGTACCAGTCGCGCCAGTCCTCCAGGCCGTCGCAGCAGCCGGGCGCGAAGGTGACGTCTCCGTCGGTGACCCGCAGTCCGCCGGCCGCGAACAGGTCGTCGAAGGTCAGCAGTCCGTGGAGGAAGGTGGCGAGCGGGTCGGCCGGCCGCGGCGGGCGGTCGCCGTCGGGGTCGATGTCGTTGCAGTCGGCGACACACATCACCGCCGTCCCGACCTCGGCGGGTGAGAGGTCACCGCCGAGCGCCAGAAAGCCGGACGCCGTGGTCCCGGCGACGGGCCACAGGCCGAAGCCGTCAGGTGTACGTATCTCCAGGACGGGCCGCATGGTGATCACGCGGTGAAGTGTTCCGCATCCCCGCACCGGTAATCCCCCGCCCGTATCGCCTTCCGGCGAGCCGGGATCATCGTTCCGCGAAGAGGCCGTGCGTCGCCCTTTGTAGCCCGGCTGCCACTTCTCGTTAACAACGGCACCTACGACGAAAGCCGCCTGATAGGCGAACGATTAGCGATGTTTTGACAGTCCTGGCCCACAGAACCCGCGTAAATCGGATGAGCCTAAGATTGGGACTCCCCAACCGGCACATCGTGGGCTTAACTTAGGTGCCATGACCTCCCCTCGCTCCGCCTTCGGCGGCGGCTACTACGCCGCGTCGTTCCCCGACACTCCGATCTACGACTCCCTGGTCGCGGAGCGGGGCACCCCGCAGATCGCACCGATTCGCGTCCCTGCCGCGTACGACACCTCCAGCAGCTACCTGCCGGCCCTGCCGTCGGCGCTGCCGGCCCTCCCCGCGGCTCCTTCGCAGCACACCGGCTCCTACGGCTATCCGCAGCAGCAGTCGGCGCCGCAGTACCAGCAGGCCCCCGCGCAGAGCGCGCCGATGTACGGCGGCGGCCTGCAGAGCGCGCCGGCGCCGTACATCCCGCAGCAGCCCTCCGCGGTGCGCGGCTACCAGCAGCAGCCTCAGCCGCAGCGCCCCGCGCCCGGCACCGGCTACGAGTCGATGCGCCCGGCCTCGCCGCGGCCCGCCCCGGCCCCGTCGCCGTACGAGGACCCGTACAACCGGCCGTACCAGGGCCGGGGGTACTGAGTCTCCGACCACGGCGGGCGCGGCGGGAAAACCGGGCGTACGCGTGGAGGAGCGGCTGGCAGGATGGGCGCATGGCCAATCCTGTACTCCGGTCCGTCCATCGGTACCCGGTGAAATCGCTGGGCGTCCAGACATCCGACGAGGTTGCCGTCGAGCCATGGGGACTCGACGGCGACCGCCGCTGGATGCTGGTCGACAAGGCGGCCCGGGTGATCACGCAACGTCAGCAGCCGTTCATGGCGCGGATCTCCGCGGTGCTGCTGACCGACGGCGGGATCGTCCTCTCCGCTCCGGGCCGTCCGCCGCTGCGGGTGGCGGTGCCGGGGCCGGAGCGGCTGGTCGAGGTGGAGCTGCACCGGGACACCGTCACGGTCACCGAGGCGGTGGCCGAGGCGCACGACTGGTTCGGCGAGGTCCTCGGCTCGGAGGCCCGGCTCGTCCATCTCGACGATCCGGCGCGCCGCAGAGCCGTCGACCCTCAGTACGCGCGCCCCGGCGACATGGTCTCCTTCGCCGACGGCTATCCGCTGCTGCTGACCACCACGGCCTCGCTCGACGCCCTCAACGACCTGATCGCGGCGGGCGACCGGCCGCACGAGGGGCCGTTGCCGATGGACCGCTTCCGGCCGAACGTCGTGATCGGCTCCACCGAGGCGTGGGCCGAGGACGGCTGGCGGCGGATCGCCATCGGTGAGGTGCGCTTCTCCGTGGTGAAGCCGTGCGGCCGCTGCGTGATCACCACCACCGACCAGCGGACCGCCGAGCGCGGCCGGGAGCCGCTGCTCACGCTGGCCCGCCACCGACGGGTCGGCAACCAGCTGCTCTTCGGCCAGAATCTGATTCCGGACGGGACCGGCGTGATCCGGGTCGGGGATCCCGTCACGATCCTCGACTGAGGACGCGAGGAAACGGGGACACGAGGACACGGCGAAGTTCGGAGGGGAAGGGACAGCAGGGGTGGGGGCGGTACGAGCGGTTCTGCGGGGACGGGGCAATCCGCTGGTGCGTGCCACCGACCGCTACGAGGCGTGGGTGACGCTCGGCACGCTGGCGCTTCTGGCGCTCGGCGCACCGGCGGCCGGCTGGGCGGGCGGTGCGCTCGCCGAGGCCTCGCTCCAGCGGGAGGTACGGGTCCAGCACGAGGAGCGGCGGGCCGTGACCGCGGTGGTGGTGGGCCCGGCGCCGGAAGCACGGCGGTTCGCCGGTGACCCGGACGACGGGTCCGGGCGCTCCACCGTGGTGGCGGCCTGGCGTGCGCCGGACGGCACCGCGCGCACCGGCGAGGTCACCACCGCGTCGCAGGCGCGGGAGCCGGGCGCGGCGGTGCACATCTGGACCGACGGCGCGGGTCTTCCCGTACGACCGCCGATGGACGCCGAAGCGGCCCGCACGCACGCGATGTTCGGCGGAGCCGGTGCGTTCCTGCTCGCCGCCGGGTGCGTCGAGGCGGGCAGGCGGATGGCCGTAGGACGGCTGGTGCGACGGCGGTACGCGGAATGGGACCGGGAGTGGGCCGAGGCGGGCCCGGACTGGGGCCGGGCCGGAACGGGCAGCTGACGGCGGGCGCGCCGCTCCACGTACGGCAAGCGGCACCAGCACCCCGACTCGTCAACTCCCGCCCCTCCCGCGCGCTACGGTGGTCCGACCGCGTCCGCGTCCTTCGACACGAGGACGGTCGGACCCAGGCACCACAGCACGACCCGAGGCATCACAGCACGAGGTGGGGGCAGAGCAACTCCATGGCACAGGGCACGGTCCAGGTGACGCACACCGGAACATCGCGATGGCGCCGCCGCACGGGCGAGTACGCCTCCCTCTCCGCGGCCCTGGAAGCGGCGGCCGACGGCGACGTCCTCACCGTCGCGCCCGGAACGTACCGGGAGAACCTCGTCGTCCACCGCGCGGTGACCCTGCGCGGTCCCGAAGGGTCGGTCGGCTCGGTGCGGATCGCGCCGGTCGACGGCGTACCGCTGACGGTCCGTGCCTCCGCGATCATCCAGGATCTGCACATCGAGGGTCAGGACTCCGCCGCTCCGGCCCTCCTGGTGGAGGACGGCACCGCCGAGTTCACGGATCTGCGGATCGTGACCCGGTCCGCCGCCGGCATCGAGGTGCGCGGAGCGGCCCGGCCCACCGTGCGGCGCTGCACCGTCGACAATCCGGCCGGGGTCGGCATCGCCGTCCTGGACGGCGCCGGCGGGGTCTTCGAGGAGTGCGAGGTCGTCTCGGCCGGGCAGTCCGGCGTCTCGGTCCGCGACGGCGGCCATCCGCGCCTGGACCGCTGCCGTATCCACCACTCCTCCGGTGCGGGCATCGGCGTGACCGGTGAGGGCAGCGGTCTGGAGGCGATCGGCTGCGAGGTGTACGAGGTCAAGGGCAGCGGCGTCCAGGTGACCGCCCGCGCCACCGCGCACCTCACCGACTGCACGGTCCACCGCACCTCGGGCGACGGCGTCACGCTGGACACCGACGCGGTGCTGACGCTCGCCGACTGCGACATCCACGACATTCCGGAGAACGCGATCGATCTGCGGTCGCGTTCGGTGCTCACGCTGACGCGTTCCACGGTCCGCCGCTTCGGCCGCAACGGCCTCTCGGTCTGGGACCCGGGCACGCGCGTGGACGCCAATCAGTGCGAGATCCACGACAGTACGGGCGACTACCCGGCGGTCTGGGTCAGCGACGGCGCCACGGTGATACTGGACGCCTGCCGGGTCCACGACGTGCCGGACGCCCTCTTCGTCCTCGACCGGGGCTCGCGCGCCGACGTGGTGGACAGCGACCTCTCGCAGATCCGCAACACCGCCGTCTCGGTGAGCGACGGCGCCACCGCCCAGCTGGACGACTGCCGGATCCGGGAGACCTCCACCGGCGCCTGGTTCCGCGACCACGGCAGCGGCGGCACGCTGAACAACTGCACCATCGACGCGGCCCAGACCGGGGTCATCGTCACCAAGGGCGCCGACCCGGTCATCGAGCGGTGCACCGTCACCAACCCCGCCGAGGCCGGGTTCTACGTCTCCGCCGAGGGCCGGGGCACCTTCGACAGCTGCCGGGTGACGGGCAGCGAGGGGTACGGCTTCCATGTCATGGACGGCTGCCGCACCACACTGACCCGCTGCCGCACCGAGCGGTGCGCGCGAGGCGGTTACGAGTTCCCCGAAGGCGGCGACGGATCCGGTACGTCGGGCCCGGTGGTCACCGACTGCACGAGCGACGAGAGCGGTCTGCGTACGGCACCGGCTCCGGCCTCCGCCGTGCTGACGGCCACCCGGTCGACGCCCGGCCTGCTGAACACGATGCCCGGCCAGCGGACCGTGGAGCCCGATCCGGTGGTCCCGGCCACCGAACCCGCCCGCGACTCGGCGGCGGTCCTCGGTGAACTGGACGCGCTGGTGGGCCTGGAGAGTGTCAAGCGCGAGGTGCGGGCGCTGACCGACATGATCGAGGTGGGCCGCCGCCGCGCGGAGGCCGGGCTCAAGGCCGCCTCCGTCCGCCGCCACCTCGTCTTCACCGGCTCTCCCGGCACCGGCAAGACCACGGTGGCCCGGCTGTACGGCGAGATCCTGGCCTCGCTCGGTGTGCTGGAGCGGGGCCACCTGGTGGAGGTGTCCCGGGTCGACCTGGTCGGTGAGCACATCGGCTCGACGGCGATCCGCACCCAGGAGGCGTTCGACCGGGCGCGCGGCGGAGTGCTCTTCGTGGACGAGGCGTACGCGCTCTCTCCCGAGGACTCCGGGCGCGACTTCGGCCGGGAGGCCATCGACACGCTGGTGAAGCTGATGGAGGACCACCGGGACGCGGTGGTGGTGATCGTCGCCGGCTACACCCACGAGATGGAGCGGTTCCTCACCGTCAACCCCGGTGTGGCCTCCCGCTTCTCGCGGACCATCACCTTCCACGACTACCTGCCCGAGGAACTGCTGCGGATCGTCGAGCAGCAGGCCGAGGAGCACGAGTACAGCCTGGCGGACGGGACCGGCGAGGCGCTGCTGAAGTACTTCACCGCGCTCCCCAAGGGTCCCGCCTTCGGCAACGGCCGCACGGCCCGGCAGACCTTCGAGTCGATGGTGGAGCGGCACGCGGGCCGGGTCGCCCAGCTGGCCGAGACGAGCACGGACGACCTGACCCTGCTCTACCCGGAGGACCTCCCCGAGCTCTTCTGACCCTTCTCCAGCGTGTCCCCGCTCTGCCGTGGCAGTCGCGGGCCGAGCTCTTCGAGGAGCGCGCCGCGTTCCTTGGCGAAGACCGGGTCGGCCTGGTAGTCGGAGTGGCCGAGGATCGGTTCGGGCAACGGGAGCGCGGTCGTACGTCCGTACGCCAGCGGGTCCTTCAGCGGACCCCGGTCGACGCCCGGGTCGGGGTCGGCGCCCAGGCGGACGGGCCCGCCGATCGGGTCGGTGGCCCGCCAGAGGTTGCGCCAGCAGTGCACCGAGCGGTTCAGGCCGAGCAGAGGCACGGGCCCGAAGTAGGACGGGAACCAGCGACCGTACAGCCGCTCGATCGGCGAGCCGTAGGTGAGCAGCCCGACCCGGCGGCGGGCGGCGTCCGGGAGCTGCCAGACCGCAGCCGCTGCGAGGACGCTGCCCTGCGAGTGGCCCGAGATGATGAGCCGGCCCTTGGTGGTCGCCGTCCAGGCGCACATCCGCGACGCCAGGTCGGGAACGGCGCGTTCGGCGTAGCACGGAGGCGCGAAGGGATGGGCGGCGCGCGGCCAGAAGGTGCCGACGTCCCAGAGGATGCCGATGGTGCGCCGGGCGGAGGCGTCCCGGTAGGCGCGGCGGCCGCCCGCGACGAACAGGATGAAGCCGAAGCCGATCAGCCAGGAGCCGGTCGACTGGGCGGCCTCGGCGAGCGATTCGACGGGCGCCGAGGCCCCGTCCGTCGCCAGGCCCGGCACCTCGCCGCTGGTCCAGGAGCCCACGACGGCCGCCGCGCCGAGGAGCAGCGTGGCGGCGGAGACCACACCGACGATCCAGGGGGCCGAGTCGGTGAGGGCGGCGGTGGCGCGGATGCGGGAGATGCGCCGGGTGCGGGCGGGGTCGGGCGGCTCGGGAGCGTACTCCGCTTCGATGTCCGGGCCCATGCGGCGGGCCCGGCGCGCGGTGCGGACGACGAGGAGGACGACCGGGACGAGCAGCAGGAGCAACAGCACCGGGATGACGGAGGCCTGCCAGCTGAGCAGGACGGGCGGGCCCTCGATGATGGAGCCGCGTCCCGTGCCCGGGGTGCCGGGGCCGTCCAGCCAGTCGGCGACGCGCTGGGCCACGCCGCCGGTCATCACGCCGCCGAGCGCGCAGGCGAGCATGGCGACGGACGGGCCGCCGAGCCCGTACAGCGTGGTGCGGGGTTCGGGGGCGCGGCGGTAGAGGCTGCGGGCTACCAGGGCCATGATCACCACGAGGAGGCCCTGGCCGAGCGCGAGGAGCCGGAAGGCGGTCTCGCCGGACAGGCTGCCGGAGGAGACCCACTCCGGACGTGACCAGCCGGCGTGCACGACGGCGAGGCCGAGCAGAGCGAGCGCGGAGCCTGGCAGGTACGTGATGAGGGCGCCGTCGACACGGTTGTCCCGGACGCTCTCGCTGCGGCCCCGGCGGCAGACGACCCATACGGCGACCACGGCGCACAGGACGAGCGCCGCTTCGATGACCAGGCCGAACACCGGCGGCACCGAGCTGCCGACGGTCCGGTCGTGGCGGGCCGCGGCCCCCATGACGAAGGCGGCGACGGTGAGGAAGCCGACGGCGGTGTGCGCGGCGCGGAGCCGGGACACGAGCCGGCGGCCGTACCAGAAACCGGGCCTGCTGAGCGCCGGCGGAACCGGCCGAGCGGACTCCGGGTCGTCGGCGATGTCCGGCCCGCCGGGCCCGTGGGCCTCCTCCGTCCCGTCCGGGTCGCACGCGTCGGCGCCCGTGGCGTCCAGCGGGCTCTGGGACTCGTAGGCGCTCCAGGTCCGGTTGGAGAGGTACCACAGGAGCCCGACCAGAGCGGCGGGCACGACGGCCGCCAGCGCGAGGCGCCGTCCGGGCTGGGACCACCAGCCGCCTTGATGGCTCGACAGGAAACCGAGCCAGGAACGGCGTTCGGAGCAGGAGGGGGTGCCCGCGCACTGCCAGGCCACCAGGTCCAGCGCCACCTCGCAGGCGGCCGCGGTGAGCAGCACGGTGAGGCTGAGCGCGACGAGCCGCACCACCACGCCGTACAGCCGGACCGCGCGGCGGCGGCCGGTGGCGGTGGGCCGCATCCAGTGGGCGAGGTTGACGACCATGAACGGCAGGAGCAGCAGCCACAGGGCGCGGGAGCCGTTGCCGGAGGTGAGGCCGGACCAGCAGTAGGCCTCGGCGACGGGCTCGTCCCGGTAGCGCTCCGGGTGCTGCTCGCCGTTGGCGTCCTCGGTGCGCCGGTAGACGGCGGCGGTCGCGTCGCCGGTGACCCGGACGGTACGGGGATCGCCGAGCATCTCCTGCGGGGTGGCGCCTCCGACGCCGTGGACCAGCAGTTCCAGTGCGGCTCCGGTGTTCTGCGGGGGTCGCGGCGGGGGCGGGACGGCAGGAGCCAAGGCGGAACTCTCTCTCGGGCGCGCCGGCCGCACGGGCCGGCGAAGACATGACAGGGGTCGGGCGGAAGGGGTGCGGGGAGCCGAGGGCTCCGGCCCGGCCCCAGAATTCCGGAGGCGGGGCGGGTGCGTGAGCGGTCTCACGGAATCTCCCCAGGTGGTACGCCGGACATGCCTGCGTGGCAGGATGAGCGTGTCTCGCAGACCGCTGCGGACCGTACGGCAGAGGGAAGGACCGGGCGACCGCGTTGAGCGAGAATCAGAACCTGCTCGCGGAGCAGCGACGTGCCCTGATCCTCGACGAGGTGCGCAGGCGCGGCGGGGTCAGGGTCAACGAGCTGACCCGCAGGCTGAACGTTTCCGATATGACGATCCGTCGGGATCTGGACGCGCTGGCCCGGCAGGGGGTCGTCGAGAAGGTCCACGGCGGCGCCGTCCCGGTGGTCGAGGCGAGCACCCACGAGCCCGGCTTCGAGGCGAAGTCGGCGCTGGAGCTGAGCGCCAAGGAGGACATCGCGCGGACGGCGGCGGCGATGGCCCAGCCCGGCAGCGCGATCGCTCTCTCCGGCGGTACGACGACGTATGCGCTGGCCCGTCATCTGCTGGACGTACCGGATCTGACGGTGGTGACCAACTCGGTGCGGGTGGCCGATGTGTTCCACGACGCGCAGCGGCCCGTTTCCGGCCGGGCCGCGCGGCCGGGTACGGCGACGGTGGTGCTGACGGGCGGAGTGCGGACGCCTTCGGACTCGCTGGTGGGGCCGGTCGCGGACCGGGCCATCGACTCGCTCCACTTCGACCTGCTCTTCCTCGGCGTGCACGGCATCTCCGCCGAGGCCGGTCTGTCCACGCCGAACCTGGCCGAGGCGGAGACCAATCGCCGTTTCGTCCGGTCGGCGCGCCGGGTCGTGGTGGTGGCCGACCACACCAAGTGGGGGACGGTGGGGCTGAGTTCCTTCGCCACGCTGGACGAGGTGGACACCTTCGTGACGGACGCCGGGCTGGCGCCGGGGCTGCGCGAGGAGATCGGCGAGCATCTGCCGGGCCTGGTGGTGGCGGGCGGGTCGCACGAGTCGCCCGAGGAGACCGTCTCTCCCGGCTGATCCCTGAGGCACGGTCCGCCGGATTCCGCTCGGGTCGCCGTCCGGCCGTGACGTCCTAGGATCGAGGAATGGCCGTCTTCCGGATCGAGCGCTTCTCCCCTCTCCCCGCAGCCGAGGCCTGGCGGCGGGTGACCGACTGGGAACGGCACGCCGAGCGTGTCCCGTTGACCGCCATCACGGTGGCCGGCGGGCCGCCGACCAGGGTCGGCACGGTGTTCACGGCCCGTACAGGGGTCGGTCCGCTGGCCTTCGACGATCCGATGGAAGTGGTCCGCTGGACGCCGCCGGCCGGTGGCCGGGCCGGGATCTGCCTGTTGGAGAAGCGCGGGTCGGTGGTGCTGGGCCGGGCCTCGATCGACGTGCTGCCGACGCATTCCGGTTCCCATGTGGTGTGGGTGGAGGAGCTGCGGGTGCGGCTGGTGCCTGGATGGGGTGATCCGCTGCTGGCCTCGGCCGGGCGGCGGCTGTTCGGCGGGGTGCTGGACGAGCTGCTGGCCTAGGGCGTCTCCGGCGCGAGGACCCGTCCGGCGCCGGTGACCGGTGCGGGTGATGTGACCGTCACACGATTGACTCGTTTGTCGGTATGACACCTCCCGCCACGGCCCCGGAAGGCACCGAACTCATGCCGATCCATCAACCGCAGCAACGCTCCGCCGCCGCACCGAGCGAGCCCCTGGGCGTGGAACAGGCCGAGGCCGCCCTCGTGGAGCACTACCCGCGCCTGGTCCGGCTCGCCTATGTCGTGCTGCCGCCCGCGCTGGGCCGGCACCGCCGCGTCCTGGCCGCGCACGGTGCCGTGCAGCGGGCGCTGCCCGGGGCCAGGACCGTCCCGGCCCGCACGGCCCGGGTGCCCGCTCAGTCCCGGCACTCACCGGAAGCGGCGCAGGCTCCGGCGAACGCCCCGTACGCCTGGATGCGGCTGCGGGTGCTGCGGACGGCTCTGGCGTACGAGCGCAGGCCCCGCTGGTGGCCCGGGCGGCTCCCGGCGCCCGCCGCGCTGCGGCCGACGCTGCCGGTGGTGTGGGGGCTGCGGCTCTTCCCCCGGGCGGGCGGTGTCGACGAACTGGCTCTGGACCGGGCGCTGTCGGCGGTGCCGGGTGCCGTACGGGCCGCGTTCGCACTCCAGTTGCTGGACGGGCTGGCGGAGTCCGGCGTACGGGCGCTGCTCGCCGAGGCGGGGGTGGCCGATCCGGCGGGAGCGGTGCGCGGCGCGGCACGGATCGGGAAGCCGGACCGGGCAGGGGCCCAAGTGCTGCTGCGGTCCGGTGAGTTCGACCCGTGCACCGTGCAGACCCGGCCGAGCGATCTGCTGCGGCGCAGGCACCGGACGCGGGCGGTGTGCCTCGCGGCGGCGCTCTGCGTGGTGGCCGGCACGCTCGCGGTGGCCGCCGAGAAGGGCGTACGGGACGAGAGCCCGGGAGCCGGTGTGACGGTCCCGGCGCTCGACCCGGCGGCCCTGCTGCGTACGGCGGCGGAGAAGTGGGCGGACACCTCGCGCATCGACTTCACCGCCTGGCCGGTACGCGGCGACCGGCGCGGCGACGACGAGCTGCTCGGGCGGGCGCTGCGGGCCTGGTCCGAGCCGTCGGAGGACCTACAGGTGTCGGCCACTCCGGGCACGGTCGACGTGCCGCCCGCGCAGCCGCCTCGGCTGCTGTTCGCGGGCGAGGTGGACGGCGCGGCCGTGGTGCTGTTCCACGACGGTGGCGTACGGGTGGTGCGGTACGCGGAGCCGCTGTCGGGCGGCGGCCCGGCGGCGCTCGACTTCGCCCGCACCGATGACGCGGACGTGACGACGGGTGCGGCCGTGGTGGTGAGCCGTACGGGCGAGAAGGCACGGTTCCTGCTCGCGCCCTGGATCTCCGAGACCGCCACCCGGGATCTGCTCACGCCGGACACACCCGGCCGGCCGCTGGAGGTGGGGCCGGACGGGGTCACCGCGGCGGTGGAGCGCCCGGCGGCGGGCGGCGGCTGCGACGCGTGGCCGGTGCTCCAGCTGCGCTCCTCCGAACGCAGCATCGTGGAGAACCACGCCTTCCTGGTGACCGACCTGGGCGATCTGGCGCCGGCACACCTGACGTACACGCCGAAGCCCGGCGGTGGCGCACCCGCCCGTCAGCCGCGCGAGGCGACAGGACCGGAGGCGCTGCTCGCCTGGGCGCGTACGGCGTGTTCGCTGCGGTCGCTGTCGGGCTCGGGGGTGCGGGCGGTGAACAACTGGGCGTTCGCCGAGCAGCGGCTGCCCGAGGGCGGGGCGTCGGCCGACTGGCTCTGCACCCGCGCCGACACCTGGCGCGGACCGGGCCGGGTCCTGGTCCAATTCCTCCAGCCCGCCGCCTCCCCCACCGACCCGGCCGCGGTGGTCGCCGACCGGAACGACACCGCGCTGTGCAGCCGGTTCGGCCAGCACATCCTGGCGGGCACGCACTGGAAGGCCGCCTCCGGCCGGTGGTACGTCCTGGCGGCGGGCAGCCGCGCGGTGGACCGGATCGAGGCCACCGGCCAGGTGCGGGGCGCGGCGGGCGGGCCGACGCTTGCGGTACGGGCGCCGCGCGACGCCTCCGTACAGCTGACGGCCAGGCTGCGCGAGGGCGGGACACTGGCCGCCGTGCGCTGAGCCGCCGCCGACGCGCGCTCCGCCGTACGGAGGCTCGCATCCGACCTCGTACGGGATCAGGTGCGAGACTCGGACAGGTGACGGATCTTCCGGAAGAACCCGACGTACGTGATGTCCCCGACGAGGCCCGGCTGCGCTGCCTGGTCACCGGCGCCACCGGTTACATCGGCGGCAGACTGGTGCCCGCGCTGCTCGACGCCGGCCACCAGGTCCGCGCGCTGGCCCGGACGCCGAGGAAGCTGCGCGACTATCCGTGGGCGGACCGCGTCGAGGTGGTGCGCGGCGATGTCACCGACGCCGACTCGCTGACCGAGGCGATGCGGGACGTCGACGTGGCGTACTACCTGGTGCACGCGCTCGGCTCCGGCTCCGACTTCGAGGAGACCGACCGCCGGGCCGCCCGGAACTTCGGCGAGCAGGCGCGCGCGGCCGGAGTGCGGCGGATCGTCTATCTGGGCGGGCTGACGCCGGAAGGCGTGCCGGAGAAGGAGCTGTCGCCGCATCTGCGCTCGCGCGCCGAGGTGGGCCGGATCCTGCTGGACTCCCAGGTGCCGACGGCGGTGCTGCGGGCGGCGATCGTGATCGGTTCGGGGTCGGCCTCGTTCGAGATGCTGCGCTATCTGACCGAGCGGCTGCCGGTGATGGTGACGCCGAGCTGGGTCTCCACCCGGATCCAGCCCATCGCCGTACGGGATGTGATCCGGTACCTGGTCGGAAGCGCCACTCTGCCGTCCGAGGTGAACCGGTCCTTCGACATCGGCGGCCCGGACATCATGACGTACCGGGACATGATGCAGGGCTACGCGCGGGCGGCGGGGCTGCCGCGGCGGGTGATCGTGCCGGTCCCGGTCCTCACGCCGACGCTCTCCAGCCACTGGATCGGACTGGTCACGCCGGTCCCGCGCTCGATCGCCCGGCCGCTCGCGGAGTCGCTGCGCCACGAGGTGGTCTGCCGGGAGCACGACATCGTCGGTTACGTCCCCGATCCGCCGGAGGGGCCGATCGGCTTCGACCGGGCGCTGGGGCTGGCACTCCAGCGGATCAAGGAGGCCCGGGTGGACACCCGCTGGTCCTCCGCCTCGCTGCCGGGAGCGCCGAGCGACCCGCTGCCGACCGACCCGGACTGGGCGGGCGGCAGCCTCTACCGGGACGAGCGGGAGCTGGTCGTGCCGGTGGACCGGGCGGACCTGTGGCGGGTGATCGAGGGCATCGGCGGCGAGAACGGCTGGTACTCCTTCCCGCTCGCCTGGGCGGTACGCGGCTGGATCGACCGGATCGTCGGCGGGGTCGGGCTGCGGCGCGGCCGGCGGGACGCGCACCGGCTGCGGGTCGGGGACTCGCTGGACTTCTGGCGGGTGGAGGAGATCAAGCCGGGCGAACTGCTGCGGCTGCGCGCGGAGATGCGGCTGCCGGGCCTGGCCTGGCTGGAGCTGTCGGTGGCCTCCGACGGCCAGGGGCGCACGCTCTACCGCCAGCGCGCGCTGTACCACCCGCAGGGGCTGCTCGGCCATGCGTACTGGTGGGGTGTGTCGCCGTTCCACGCGGTGGTGTTCGGCGGGATGGCCCGCAACATCGCGGAGGCGGCGAGGACCGCGGCCCGGGCCCGGAAGGAAGGCCAGGAGCCGTTGGCCGGCGGTGGTGAGGACCGGCGGCCGGTGGCCGGCAGTGGTACAGACAACTGACGTCCCGGCCGCTAGGGTGTGCCTCCCCATACGCGCAGACCGCCGGGAGGTGCAGGCGATGGCACGCCGACTCCGTACCGTAGGACTGGAGTTCATCGACTCCGCGCCGATACGCCTGGTGTTCGCCGCCGAGGTGTCCGCACCGCCGGACGCGGTCTACCGGGCGCTCGCGGAGGACGTCGCCTCCTGGCCCTCCTGGTTCACCGCCGTCACCCGGGCCACGCCCACCGACGGAGGCGCGGGCCGGGAGGTGCGGCTGCGCGGCGGGGTCCGGTTCCGCGAGACGATCGTGGCCGCCGAGCCGGGCGAGCGGTACGCCTACCGGGTCGACGAGACGAACGCGCCGGGCCTGCGGGCCTTGGTGGAGGAGTGGCGGCTCACCGCGGACGGCGCCGGGACCCGGGTGCAGTGGACCTTCGCCGCCGACGGGACGGGCCCGTTCCGCTCGGTGCTGGGGGTCGGGCGGCTGGGGATGGGCCGGTCCTTCCGGGACGCGGTGCGGCGGCTGGACGGACGGCTGACGGCGTCGGCGGCCTGAGCGCTGCTCCGGACGGTCAGCCGGTCAGAGTGCCGGTGGCGAGGAAGGTGCCGATCGCCGCGCTGTACGGCGCGATGTCCAGGCCCTGCTCCTCCAGCCAGGAGTCGGAGTAGTACTTGTCCAGGTAGCGGTCGCCCGGGTCGCACAGCAGCGTGACGACGCTCCCCCGCTCGCCTTGCTCCACCATCTCGGCGATCAGCTTGAAGGCGCTCCACAGCCCGGTGCCCGTCGAGCCGCCCGCCTTCCGGCCGATGGCCCGCTCCAGCGCGCGTACGGCGGCGACGCTCGCCGCGTCGGGCACCTTCATCATCCGGTCGATGGCACCGGGCACGAAGCTGGGCTCCATCCGCGGGCGGCCGATGCCTTCGATCCGGGAGCCGCAGTCGCTGCTCGCATGCGGGTCGTTGCGGGTCCAGCCGTCGAAGAAGCAGGAGTTCTCCGGATCGGGCACACAGACCCGGGTGTCGTGCTGGAGGTAGTGGACGTAGCGGGCGATGGTGGCCGAGGTGCCGCCGGTCCCGGCGGTGGCGACGATCCAGGCGGGCTCCGGATAGCGCTCCAGCCGGAGCTGCTGGTAGATCGACTCGGCGATGTTGTTGTTGCCGCGCCAGTCGGTGGCGCGCTCGGCGTAGGTGAACTGGTCCATGTAGTGGCCGCCGGTCTCGGCGGCGAGGGACGCGGACTCCTCGTACATCTTGCGGGAGTCGTCGACGAAGTGGCACTGGCCGCCGTGGAATTCGATGAGCCGGCACTTCTCGGGGCTGGTGGTGCGCGGCATCACGGCGATGAACGGCACGCCGATCAGCTTGGCGAAGTACGCCTCCGAGACGGCGGTCGAGCCGCTGGACGCCTCGATGACCGGCTTGCCGGGCCGGATCCAGCCGTTGCAGAGCCCGTAGAGGAAGAGCGAGCGGGCGAGCCGGTGCTTGAGGCTGCCGGTCGGGTGCGTCGACTCGTCCTTGAGATAGAGGTCGATGCCCCACTCCTCGGGCAGCGGGAAGCGCAGCAGATGGGTGTCGGCCGAGCGGTTGGCGTCGGCCTGGACCTTGCGGACGGCCTCCTTCAGCCAGGCCCGGTACTCCGCGTCGCTGCGGTCGACGTCCACCGTCTCCATGACCGTCCCCGTGGCCCCGCGGTCCTGTCCCAGCTCATGGGTGTCCATCGCCGTGCTCCTGTTCGCCGCTGTTCTTCGCTGTTCGTCCGCCCGGTGCTCCTGCCTCCACGATATGCCCCCGACCTGCACAAACGTTGACTTTGATGGTCCATAGCCCTGCCTTTGACCCTGCCTGCGGAGGCAGTTGGGACAGGCGGTACGAGCAGCGCGGAGCGGGCTTCCGTGCCCTCTGGCGGTCCGGGGCGCGGCCGGGCACACTGCAACAGGAGCAGTGGTGACGAAGGGGGGGGCGAAGCCGCGATGGCGGACGTCGAGTTCAGTGCGTCGGGGGTCAGGATCGAGCGGTTCACCCGGTCGCTGACCAGGGCCGGGCAGGTGGTCGTCAAGGACGGCCGGCTGTCCTTGCTGATGAGCAACGGGCGTGAGATCGACAGCGCTCCGGTGGGGACGGTGAGCGCGGGCAAGCGGTGGTTCTTCGCGGCGGATTCGGCCATCGCCCGGGTGAACGGCGTGCGCTACCGGTTGACGATGGGGCAGCGCAACCGCAGACGTGACGGGGCCGCTCCGCTGCGCCGCTTCCTGGAGGCGCTGCGGAACGCGGGCGGGCGTCGGGGTTGAGGGGTGAGGGCCTCACGCGGCTCCGCGAGTTGCGGAGGCGGCGGGGCTGGGCCACGCTGGATCCACGTCACTGAAGGTGCACCATCGGTGACAGAGCGATTCGCTCCCACGGGAGACCGCGGAATCGGATCGTGCGACACGAGCAGACACGACAAGAGCAGAGCGGATTCGGCAGTCAGTCGTCCGCCGGCTCCGTTCGTCCGTCTTCTTCTTCCGGACCTATTTCGGGGAGTCGCAGCCGTGATCAGCGAGCCAAGCAGGCACTGCACGGTGGAGCTCCAAGCCCTGCCGTCGCGGATCGGTCAGGTCCGCAGAATCATCTCGGCGCAACTGCGCTACTGGCATCTCGATCCTCTGATCGACCAGGCAGCTCTCGGCGTCACCGAACTCCTGACCAACGTTCACCGGCACGCACAGCCGGACAAGTCATGCACCGTCGACATCGAGCTGCTGCTCGACCGGTTGACGGTCTCCGTCCACGACCACGACCCCCGTGTCCCCACGGTGAACGAGGCGGATTCCTTCGCCACCTCGGGCCGGGGTCTGGCCCTGATCGCCGCCGTCAGCGAGAGCTGGGGCGTACGGCCGAGCGGCGCGGCCGGAAAGGCCGTCTGGTTCACCTTGCCGGCGGTCTGCGCCACCTCGACCCTGCCACCGCTCGCGGTCTACGGGTCGACGACCGACGGACCGTTCGGGTCCGTCCCGATCAGCCCGGAGGCCGTCGCGGCGGCCCCCACCCGCTCGGCCGTCGTCGGCTGACGGGACAAGCCGGCGGACCCACCCGCCGTCCGGCCCACCGGGCCTAAACTCAGGTCAGGACGGCGAGCGGGTCGTCGAGCACGGGCTGCCAGGCCAGCTCGGCCGCGCCGACGAGGCTGTTGTGGGCCAGCGTGCAGGGCAGGATCGGCACGCTGCCGCTGCGGCCCCAGAGGCTGCGGTCGGCGACCACGGCCCGCAGCCGCTCCGGGTCCGCCTCCAGCAGGTCGCGGTGGAGCCCGCCGAGGATGATCCGGTCCGGGTTGAGAATGTTGACGAGCCCGGCGAGGCCGAGGCCCAGACGGTCGATCAGCGCCTCGGCGGCGTTCCGTACGTCCGCGTCGTCGTACTCCGTACGCAGCAGGTCACCGGCCTGCTTGAGGAGTGACTCCTCCGGGCCCGGGTCGCGGCGCGCGGTGGTGAGGAAGGCGAGCGGGTCGGTCTCCACGTCGAGGCAGCCGCGGCCGCCGCAGTGGCAGGGCCGGCCCTCGGGGTTCACGGTGAGGTGGCCCACCTCCAGCGCGAGCCCCGAACTCCCGCTGTGCAGGCGGCCGTCGAGCACCAGGGCCCCGCCGACGCCCCGGTGGCCGGTGGCGACACAGAGCAGGTGGTGCGCGCCGCGTCCGGCGCCGTGGCGGTGCTCGGCCAGCGCGGTGAGGTTGACGTCGTTGCCGGTGAAGGCCGGGCCGGTGATGCCCGCGTCCCGGACGCAGGCGGCGAAGATGTCGCGGACCGGCGAGCCCGCGGGCCAGGCGAGGTGGAGCGGGTTGAGCGCGGTGCCTTCGGGCTCGGCGACCGCCGACGGCACGGCGAGCCCGGCGCCGACGCAGCGCAGTCCGCTCGCGCGCAGCAGCTCCGCTCCGGCGGCCACCACCTCGCCGAGCACCTGCGCGGGGTCGGCCATCACCGTGACACAGCCCGGCGATGTGGCGACGATCCGGCCACCGAGCCCGACCAGTGCGGCCCGGAAGCCGTCGGCGTGGACCTGGGCGGCGAGGACGACGGGACCGGCTTCCCGGACGGAGAGCCGGTGCGACGGGCGGCCCTGCGAACCGGCGGCGGAACCGGGGCTGGAGTCGACCCGGATCAGCCCGAGCGCCTCCAGCTCCGCGGCGACCGCCCCGGCGGTGGCCCGGGTGACGCCGAGCTCGGAGGTGAGGACGGCGCGCGTGGGGGCGCGTCCGGTGTGGACCAGTTCCAGTGCGGGCCCGAGCGCACTGCGGCCCCTCTCCAGCTTCGTCCGGGTGGTGGTCGCCTTGCCGTTCATGAGGGCGAGTCTCCCATGATCCGGAGACCCTCCGGACGCGGAGGGAGCCCGCCGGGAAGGGTGCCCCGCAGGTCGCGGGCGGGTGGCGCGCGTCTCCGTCAACCATGTTGCGCCCGCGCTCCGCACGCCCCTATGCTGAGTTTGTGCCGCAACTAAACAAACTGCGGACGGCCCTACCCGGGGGACCTGGCGGAGACACCGCCCCACCCTCGTCGGCCCGCCTCCGTACCGCGCTGACCGTGTTCTTCGCCCTCGATGGTTTCCTCTTCGCCGGCTGGGTGGTCCGTATCCCGGCCATCAAGCAGCAGACCGGCGCCTCCGCCTCCACCCTCGGCCTCGCCCTGCTCGGCGTCTCGGCCGGTGCCGTCATCACGATGATGCTCACCGGCCGGCTCTGCCGCCGCCACGGCAGCCATGCCGTGACCGTGGCCTGCGGGATCCTGCTCCCGCTGAGCATCGCTCTGCCCGCGCAGACCCATTCGGCGCTCTCACTCGGCCTCGTCCTGCTGGTCTTCGGAGCGGCGTACGGCGGGATGAACGTGGCGATGAACAGCGCGGCCGTCGACCTGGTGGCCGAGCTGCGCCGGCCGGTGATGCCGAGCTTCCACGCGGCGTTCAGCCTCGGCGGCATGGTCGGTGCCGGACTCGGCGGGCTGGTGGCGGGCGGCCTCTCCGCCTCGACGCACCTGTTCCTGCTGGCCGGAATCGGCCTCCTCGTCACCGCGTTCGCGGGACCCGCGCTGCTGCGCCACCGGCCGGCCCGCAACGCTCCCGAGCCGCACGAACCCCAGCAGCGGCCCCAGCGGAAACTCGATCCGCGCGCTCGCCGGATCGTGCTGCTCTTCGGCGTGATCGCGCTGTGCACGGCGTACGGAGAAGGCGCACTGGCCGACTGGGGCGCGCTCCACCTGGAGCAGGACCTGGACGCCCACCCGGGCCTCGCCGCTGCCGGATACGCGCTGTTCGCGCTGACCATGACCATCGGCAGGCTCACCGGCACGATGCTCCTGGAACGCCTCGGCCAGACCCGCACGCTCGTCCTCGGCGGCGCCGTCGCCGCGACCGGCATGCTGCTGGGCTCGCTGGCGCCGACCGTCTGGCTCGCGCTGGCCGGATTCGCGGTCACCGGCCTGGGGCTGGCCAACATCTTCCCGGTCGCCGTCGGCCGGGCCGGTGAACTGGCCGGACCGAGCGGAGTGGCCGCCGCCTCGACGCTGGGCTACGGCGGCATGCTGCTGGGCCCGCCGGCGATCGGCTTCCTGGCCGACTGGTTCTCGCTGCCGGTGGCGCTGACGACCGTGGCCCTGCTGGCCGCGGCGGCCGCCGCGCTCGGGTACGGGGCCCGCAACGCGACGCACGCCTGAGTGGAGGCCGGATCCACCAGTCCCGTCCCCTGTCCGGAGGCAGCCTCCAGCCCCTGGCAGAATCCGGCCATGGAGATCACCGAGCACATCGCATCGTTGTCCGAGGAAGGCCGGCTCCTCGCGGCGGCGGCCGAACAGGCGGGTCCCGGGGCCTCGGTCCCGACCTGTCCCGGCTGGCAGATACGCCATCTGCTGCGCCACACCGGCATGGTGCACCGCTGGGCGGCCGGGTTCATCACCGAGGGCCACACCGCGCCGTATCCCGACGGCGGAGAGCCGGATCTCGACGGCGAGGAACTCCTCGCCTGGTTCCGGGAGGGCCACCGCCACCTGGTCCGCTCACTGGAGGCCGCTCCCGCCGACCTGAACTGCTGGACCTTCATGCCGGCCCCTTCTCCGCTGGCGTTCTGGTCCCGCCGCCAGCTGAACGAGACGACCGTGCACCGGGTCGACGCGGAGTCGGCGCTCGGCGGGCCGCTGACCACGGTGGGTGCCGACCGGGCGGCCGACGGCATCGACGAACTCCTCACCGGCTTCCACGCCCGCCCGAAGAGCCGGGTGCGCTCCGCCGTCCCGCGCACGCTGCGGGTGCGGGCCGTGGACATGGACGCGGTGTGGACCGTACGGATCTCGGAGGAGCCGCCGCAGACCGTACGTTCGCCCGCCACCGGGCCGGACGACGCGACGGGCCACGCGGACTGCGAGCTGAGCGGAACGGCGGAGGGCCTCTACCTCACCCTCTGGAACCGCCTGCCGCTCGCCGCCGTCACCCTGCGCGGCGACCGCACGGTGGCCCGGCTCTGGACGGACAACTCCGCGATCACCTGGTGAGGCTGAGCGGTACGGGGACGGTCGGACGGCCCGGCCGTACGCGGCGGGGCGCGCTTGCCGGGAGCGCGCCGCGCCTGTGAGACTGCGGCCATGGGGCGGCGGACACAGGCGGAGCGGGACGCCATCACGATCGAGATCGGCTACGCCCTGGTCAGCGCCGCCGTGCTGGCCGGACTCACCTTCGCCGCGCTCGCCGCACCCGCGCTGCTCCTCCTCGACCTCGGCCGCACCGCGCGGACGGTGGTGCTCACCGTCGCCACCACCACCGCCGTACTGGCCTTCGTCACCCGGGTCGTCCATGTCCTGCGGCACTTCCCGCCGAAGCACGAGGCCCATCGACTGGACGGCGCCCCGGACCCGGCCGGCCTGCCCCGGCCCGGCCGCTCCGGCCGCTCCGATTCTTCTACGTAGAAGAGCACGCGCCCCGTCAGCGGCCGGCCGGCCTCCCGCCGCGTACGGCGGTGCAGCGGGCGGCCATCGTCCGTTGCAGAGCCGGATCGATCGCCCGGTCCCCGGCGCAGACGACGTACGTCGAAGGGGTCCGCTTCCAGCTGTGGTGCTCGGGAACTCCTCGCCCGCAGCCAGGGGCCTGCGCCCGGAGCAGGCCGACCGCCCGGGCGGCGAGAGGTCCGGGGCAGTCGTCGTAGAGGACGTCCGCAGCCCGGTCGGGGTCCAGGCGTGTCGTACCACCGCGCCCCTCCCCCGGCACGACTGCGTCACGCAGCTGCGGTGACGCCCCGCCGAGGCCGGCCGCGCTCTCGCCCACGTCCGGCACGAAGGCCGCCAGGTAGACGAGGTGGCGCGCACCGCGCACCCCGGTGATCACGGACCCGCCGTAGGAGTGGCCGAGCAGCAGCGGCGGCTCCTCCGACGCGTCGACAACCGCCTGGACCGCTGCCGTATCGGCGGCCAAGGAGCCCCGGTGCAGCTCGGGCACGACCACGTCGACGCCCTCGGCCCGCAGGCCGTCCGCGACCGGGCCGAAGTGCTCAGGACGGTGGTAGAGGCCGTGGACGAACACCGCCACCGGCTCTCCGCCCACGGCCCTCGGCGCGGCGCTCAGCGGTCCATCGCGCTCAACGCCCGCTGGGCCAGCGGATGCGTACGGACCAACTCGGCCAGCGACGTCGTGCCCCGGGTGATCCCGGCGAACGCCTTCCAGGCCGGGCGGAAGCCGGTCAGCACCGCGTGCAGCACGCCCGGGCGGCGCTCGAACAGCTTGAGCATGCGGCGGCCCACGCCCATCTCCACGCCGAGACCGGCCTTGATGGCGAAGGCGTAGTTGAGGGCCTGGCGGCGGGCGTCCACCGCGTCGTGCGCCTCGGCGATCCTGACGGCCCATTCGCCCGCGAGCCGGCCGGAGCGCAGCGCGAAGGAGATGCCCTCGCGGGTCCACGGCTCCAGCAGGCCCGCCGCGTCGCCGCAGACCACGACCCGGCCGCGCGAGAGCGGCGAGTCGTCGCTGCGGCAGCGGGTCAGATGGCCCGAGGAGATGGACGGCTCGAACCCGGCGAGGCCGAGGCGGGCGATGAAGTCCTCCAGATACCGCTTGGTGCCGGCGCCGTCGCCGCGGGCCGAGATCACTCCGACGGTCAGCGTGTCGCCCTTGGGGAAGACCCAGCCGTAACTCCCGGGCATCGGGCCCCAGTCGATGAGGACCCGGCCCGCCCAGTCCTCCGCCACCGTCGCCGGAACCGGGATCTCCACCTCCAGGCCGAGGTCCACCTGGTCGAGCTTGACCCCGACATGTGCTCCTATCCGGCCCGCGCTGCCGTCCGCGCCGACGACCGCCCGCGCCAGCACCGTCTCACCGCCGGCCAGCACCACCGCGACCGTACGCCGGTCGGGCACGGCGGGTCCGTGCTGCTCGACCCGCACCACCGAGGCACCGGTGCGCAGTTCGGCACCGGCCTTCTGCGCCTCCTCGACCAGCCCGGCGTCGAACTCCGGCCGGTTGATGAGGCCGAAGAGCATGCGCCGGGAACGGCGGGTGCGGGCGAGCTTCCCGTTGAGAGAGAAGGTGACCGCGTGGATGCGGTCCTTGAGGGGCAGTTCGAACCCCGGTGGCAGGGCGTCCCGGGAGAACCCGATGATGCCGCCGCCGCAGGTCTTGTAGCGCGGCAGTTCCGCCTTCTCCAGCAGCAGGACCCGCCGGCCCGCCACGGCTGCCGCGTACGCCGCCGATGCGCCGGCCGGTCCGGCGCCGACGACGACGACGTCCCAGACCGACGACGACTCTTCGATTTCCCGCCCGGCGTCTGCGTTCTCGCTGCTCACGATGTGCTTCTGCTCCCGATCCGACCAGTGGCCCCAAGCTGCTCACGGCATCCTACGGCGCGTCCCGGCCGAGCCCCTCTGTGGGAGGATCGGCCATGATTCTGTCCTGCCGCACGGCACCACACCCACGGTGCCGTGGCGGGGCGCGTACACACCGTGCCCTACCCGATAACGTCGCAGCCATGAGGAGCGTGCCCATGACCGCCCGCCCGATTTCCGACACCGTCGCCTCGCTGATGCCCCGTGCGCGGGAGGAGCTCGCCGAGCTGGTCGCGTTCCAGTCGGTCGCCGACCCGGCGGTGTTCCCGAAGAGCGAGTGCGAGGCCGCGGCGAACTGGGTCGCGGACGCCCTGCGCGCCGAGGACTTCACCGACATCGCCCTGCTCGACACCCCCGATGGCACCCAGTCGGTCTACGGTTTCCTGCCCGGCCCGGCCGGAGCCCCGACCGTACTGCTCTACGCGCACTACGACGTGCAGCCGCCGCTGGACGAGTCGGCGTGGCTCTCCCCGCCGTTCGAGCTGACCGAGCGCGACGGCCGCTGGTACGGGCGCGGCGCGGCGGACTGCAAGGGCGGGTTCATCATGCACCTGCTCGCGCTGCGCGCGCTCAAGGCGAACGGCGGCATACCGGTCTCGGTGAAGGTGATCGCCGAAGGGTCCGAGGAGCAGGGCACCGGCGGTCTGGAGCAGTACGCGGAGGCGCACCCGGAGCTGCTGGTGGCCGACACGGTCGTCATCGGCGACGCCGGGAACTTCCGGCTCGGGCTGCCGACGGTCACGGCGACGCTGCGCGGGATGACGATGCTGCGGGTGAAGCTCGACACGCTCGAAGGGAACCTGCACTCGGGGCAGTTCGGCGGTGCCGCGCCCGACGCGCTGGCCGCGATGATCCAGCTGCTCGCCTCGCTGCGCGACGAGAACGGGACGACGACGGTCGACGGGCTGACCGGTGACGCCGACTGGGACGGGCTGCAGTACCCGGAGGAGGACTTCCGGCAGGACGCCAGGGTCCTGGACGGCGTCGGCCTGATCGGTGCGGGCACGGTCGCGGACCGGATCTGGGCGCGGCCCGCCGTCACCGTCATCGGGATCGACTGCCCGCCGGTGGTCGGCGCGACCCCGTCCGTGCAGGCGAGCGCCCGGGCTCAGATCAGCCTGCGGGTGCCGCCCGGCCGCGACGCGGCCGAGGCGACGAAGCTGCTCACCGCCCACCTGGAGGCGCACACGCCGTGGGGCGCGCGGGTCACGGTGGAGCAGGTGGGCCAGGGCCAGCCGTTCCAGGCCGACACGACCAGCCCGGCCTACGCGGCGATGGCGGACGCGATGCGGGACGCCTACCCGGGCCAGGAGATGCAGACCGCCGGCATGGGCGGCTCGATCCCGCTCTGCAACACCCTCGCCTCGCTCTACCCGCAGGCGGAGATCCTGCTGATCGGCCTGAGCGAGCCGGAGGCACAGATCCACGCGGTGAACGAGAGCGTGTCGCCGGAGGAGCTGGAGCGGCTGTCGGTCGCCGAGGCGCTGTTCCTGCGCAACTACGCGGAGTCGAAGAAGGCCTGACCTTCGCCGGTGCCCCTGTCCACGGCCTCTTCCGGCCGTGGACAGGGGCACCGCTACGCCCTTGGCGAAGTCGCCGGAAGCGTAGTTCCGTACGCCGGGTGCCGTCGGCTGCGTACGTTCGCGGCATGGATCTCATCGAGGTACTCCCCGGGCGTCTGCATATGTTCCGCTTCCGGATCGGCCAGGCCTATCTCTGGTGCGACGGAGCCGAGTTGACCCTGATCGACGCGGGCGACATCGCGGCGGCGCGACCGATCGAGGACGCGGTACGAGGGCTGGGCCGCGACCCCGCCCGCATCGGCCGCATCGTCCTCACCCACGGCCACCGCGACCACTACGGCGCCGCCCAGGAGCTGGCGGACCGCCACGGCGCCGAGATCCTCGCCCACCCGCTGGACGCGCCGGTGATCCGCGGCGAGGCCCCCGTACCGGAACCGGACCTGCTCGACTGGGAACGTCCGCTGTACGAGCACGGGTTGACGGTCCCGGAGGCTCCGCCCACCCGGGTCGACCGCGAGGTGGCCGACGGCGAGGTGCTCCCGTTCGGCGGCGGCGCCCGGGTGGTCCACGCCCCTGGCCATACGCCGGGTTCCATCGCCGTCCATCTGCCGCGCCATGGAGTGCTGTTCACCGGGGACTGCGTGGCGGCGGTCGAGGAGGTGATGCTCGGCGTGTTCAACGTGGACCGGGCGCGGGCGCTGGACACATTCCGGCGGCTGGCCGCGCTGGATGCCCGTACGGTCTGCTTCGGCCACGGCGACCCGCTCGCGGAGAACGCGGCGGAGGTCATGCGGGCGGCGGCGGTAGCGGCCGCCTGAAAGGACACGTTCAGCCCACCGGAACGCCCGCCTCCAGGTTGAGCACCGTGGACCGCTCGCGGGCCCGCAGCGCCCAGCGCAGCCGCTCGTAGCGGGTCGGCGGCAGCATCCCGGCGGCCTCCTGCTCCGTGGCGAAGCGCCAGCCGCGCAGCTCGGAGCCCGGGAGCAGGAGCCGGCCGGCTTCCTTCGACCGGAGCAGCCCGCCGTCGAAGAGGAAGCGCAGTCCGCCGTAGCCGGGCGGGGAAGGCGGTTCCCAGTCGACGAGGAGCAGCGTGGGGAGCCGGTCGAGGCGGAGGCCTATCTCCTCGGCCACTTCCCGTACGCCGGCCTGCGCCGGGGCCTCGCCCTCCTCCACGACCCCGCCGGGGAACTCCCAGCCGGGCTTGTACGTCGGATCGACGAGGAGCACGCGGTCCTCCTCGTCGAAGAGCAGAACCCCGGCCGCCACGGTCGCGGCGGTCGGCTCGGGGCTCTGCACGATCTCGCACGCTCCGGCGGCACCGCTGCGGACGGCCGCCGCGATCCGTTCGGCGGTCTCGCGCGGCGTGAGGGCGCTGTTGTCGATCACATGGGCGTCGGCGGTGATCCAGTCGAGCGCGTCCCGGTAGGGGCCGATGTGGTCGTACGCCCACCGGTTGACCCGCTCGCTCTGCTCAGGGTCGCCGGGGTACTCCGCCCGGTCCGCCATCTGGTTGCGGAGGATCGTTTCCTCAGGTGAGAGCAGTACATGGCGGACCGGGATGCGCCGGGAGGCGAGGCCACCGAACATCTCGTCCCGGTACTCCTGTCTCAGCAGGGTCATCGGCACCACCAGCACCCCGGGCACCTCGGCGAGCAGCGCGGCCGCCGTGTCCACCACGAGCCGCCGCCAGATCCTCAGGTCCTGGAAGTCGCCCACCTCGGCCAGCTTCTTCTGGGGCAGCAGTCCGCGCAGCCCCGCTCCGGTGAGCTCCGGGTCGTACAAGGTGCTGTTCGGGATCAGATCGATCAGTTCGCCCGCGACGCTGGTCTTGCCCGCGCCGAACGCACCGTTGATCCAAACAACAGTCACTAGTACTCCAAGGTGGGAAGGCCGCTGGACAGCGGCGGAGCAGGTTGCGTCGGTTCGTCCGGGAGACGGATGGGAATAGACAGTGTCCACAGCCCGGCTCCCACCACTTCCTTCTCCCACACCTCCTGGAGATACCCAACGATCCGCTCCTCCATTGCGATCGTCACCTCGCTGTTCGTACCTCCACACCGGGCAGCTCATGCCGGCTGGTGACCGCATGGACGGTGACGACGGTGGCCTCGCAGGTCTTGCGGTCGGTGCGGCGGCGCTTCACGCATCGAGAGCTGATCGCGGCCCTTCGAAGGCAGTGCGGGTCTTGCCGGTGCAGGATTCCCCGTGCACCACGATCAGCGTCGGTGCCGCTTCATCGGCGACAGCAGCGCGCAGGTGGGACTCAACTACGCGTTGTGCCGGCGTTGCACATGGCAGGGCAGCACGAAATCGGCGACGCTCTGGTCGCCAGAAGGCTTGGGGATGGCTGGGCGCACTCCACGCGGCAGTGGTAGAGCTGTTTCTTCAGCCGCTTCTCGTTGGCCTGCCACCACTCCTGCCGGCACTTCCAGCAGCGCCCCCGCTTTTTCGCCGGGACCTCCGGGGTGACCAATGCCGGCCGCCCGCAGTAGGGGTAGGTGCAGGAGACCTTGTGGCCGACGTACTCCCGGCAGGCCGCGACGTCATCGTTCTTCCACTTCCCGTCTCAGCCCTTGCGGCGGTACGGGCGGCCGGTACGAACTCGGTGCGCGCTCGTTCCAGCTCGTCGGTCCACCTCTCGTAATCGGCCTGGAAACGGGGGCGGGCCTGTAGGTGCGACACCATCGGGTGCCGATCTCGCGGCGGTGAGCGGCCAGACACCGGGCACGGTGACGAAGGTACGCGCTGGACAGATCGATCACCGATGGGTAAACAAGCACACGAAACTCCTGGCCGACACGGGTGATCTTGGTCGTGAACCCGTGTCGGCCAGGAGCTTCGTCATCCACCTCACCCAGGGCGCCCCAACTCGCCAGACCCGCCAGCAGGTCGGAAAAGGTTCAATGAACCGTGCCGCACGGCCGAGTCCACGGGGCGATACGTTCCAGGGCCGTCTTGCCGCCTGACGCGAAGCCCTGATGAGATGGTTGTCAGAGACTCATCTGGACGGCAGGAACGCGGAGCATCGGCTATGCGTGGGTGGTGGCGGAAGCCGCTCCATGGCCGCTGGAGGAGGAAGCAGCATGGACGAGGTCGCGGAGACACACAGAGTGCAGTTCCGAATTCTGGGCTCGTTCGAATGCTGGGACGGGACCGACCGAATCCGGGTCGGCGGACCTGTGCACGAAAAGGTTCTTGTCACGCTTCTACTGGAGCCTCAGCGTGTACTCCCCGTCTTCCGGCTGGTGGAAGCCGCCTGGGACGAGAACGCGCCCGCCACTGCCGCTCATCAGGTGCGCAAGGCCGTCGCGGAGCTACGACAACGCATCCCGGGCGGACGGGATCTGATCGTCACGGAGGGGCCGGGCTACCGAGCCCTCACCACGCCCGCACAGGTGGACCTCGGCAGATTCACCGAAGGATTGAAGCAGGCCAGAACAGCCACTGTCGCCGGACAGAGCGCCTATGCCATGACGACCCTTCGCGAGGCCCTGGCTCTGTGGCGGGGTCCATTGCTCGCCGGCACCGGTGGATCGGTTCTGTCCGCGGCCTCCGCCGCCTTGGAGGAACGTCGTCTGACAGCCGTGGAACAGCTTTTCGACCTACGGCTCGCCACCGGCGAAGACAGCGAACTCATCGGTGAATTGCGGGAATTCATCGATGCGCATCCGTTGCGTGAAACTCTGCGCGGCCAGCTCATGCTCGCCCTCTTCCGTTCCGGACGACAGGCGGACGCGCTGGAGGAGTACGCCAAGGTCCGGGACTTCCTGATCGACGAACTCGGCATCGGTCCCGGCGACGCACTGTCGGAGCTGCACAACGCCGTACTCCGCAACAGTCCGGAACTCGCCGCTCCGCAACAGTCCGTGGCTGTTCCTTTCACTCCGGAGGGCAAGCCGTCCACCCTTCCTTACGATCTGCGCGACTTCACGGGACGGGAGGAGGAAGTCAGCGATCTGCTCGGATTTGTGGAGGAGGCCCCGGGCTCGGGGCCGTTGATCGTCGCGATCGACGGCATGGGCGGAAGCGGCAAGACCTCCCTGGCCGTGCGCGCGGCACATCAGCTGGCGGAGAGCTACCCCGACGCCCAGCTCTACATCGATCTCCGCGGCTTCACTCCTGACGGCCGGCCGCTGACCGCCGGTGCGGCGGCTGAGGCTCTTCTGCGCATGCTCGGTGTGCCCGGAGACCGGATCCCCGACGACGCGGACGGCCGCATCGCCCTCTGGCGGCGCACGATGAGCACGCATCGGATGCTTTTGCTGCTCGACAACGTCGTTGACGATTCGCAGGTCAGACCGCTTCTCATCTCCCCCACCGAAACCCTCGTCCTCGTCACGAGCCGCGCGTTGCTCGTGGACCTCGACGCAGCCCATACCGTCTCCCTGGGGGTCATGCCGCCGAGCGACAGCGTCGCCCTCGTCGAGGGCGTACTCGGCCGGACGCGCGCGGAGAACGAGCCGGAGGCCGTTGCCCAGCTCGCGGAACTCTGCGGTCACCTTCCGCTCGCCCTGCGTATCGCGGCCGCCCGGTTGCGCAAGCGGCCCCGCTGGACCGTCCGTTACCTGGTCGACCGGCTCCGGGACGACGCCCACCGGCTGGCCGAACTCAACTCGGGGGAGCGCAGCGTCGAAGTGACGCTACGGCTCTCCTACGAGGGCCTGGCCTCCGAGACCCGTGAGGCGTTCCGGTTCCTGGGCCAGTACCCGGGAGACGAGATCAACACCTACGCCGCCGGAGCCCTGCTGGGGATCAGCGCCCGGGAGGCGGAAGAGGTCCTGGAGTACCTCCTCGACATGCACTTGCTCCAGCAGCACGAGAGCGGTCGCTACGCCTTTCACGACCTCGTCCGTAGCTTCGCGCAGAACCTCTCGCGCGGCGGCGCCCTTCGGCCACCGCAGGCCGATGGGGAGCAGCGCCCCGCGGCTGACGGAGACGACCAGATCAGGCGCGCCGTGGGCCGACTGCTCGACTTCGCGCTTGCCGCGACCGACCTGGCCTGCGACCTGCTGTTCCCCGGGCGGGCGGGGATAGACCGTTCCGAACACCCGACGTCAGCCGCCGAACTCCCGGCGCTGGGCACCGTCGAGCAGGCCCGCGACTGGCTGGAGCGCGAACAGGACTCGCTGCTGGCCGCCGTATCCCTGGCCGACCGCTGGGGGATGGACCGGCACGTAGGGCTGTTGGCTGCCAACGTCGTCTTCCCTCTCGATCTGCGCGGTCGCCTGGAGGAGTTCAGGGAGTTGGCCCGTGTCGCGGTCGCCGCCTCCCGTCGGCTGGGCGACGACGCTCTGCTGCGGCTCAGCCTTTCCAATCTCGCGGTGGCCTGCTGGAAGCTCGGGCGCCTCACCGAGGGCATCGAGATGTCGGAGGAGGCGTTGGCCCTGGCCATCCGTCTCGACGACCGGCGCGGCGAAGCGAAGGACACCGGCGTCCTCGGGCTCCTGCTCAGCACCTTGGGACGGTATGACGAGGCGCTGCCGCGACTACGGCAGTCCATCGAGATCAAGCGGCAGCTGGGTGCGGAACGCGCCGAGGCCGAATCCCTGACCAACCTCAGCAGCCTGTACGCCGAATGGGGGCGGTATCCGGAGGCGGTGGAGGCAGCCACCCGTTCCGTCGCCCTTTCCCGCTCCATCGGTTCGGTCGACAAGGAGGTCGAAGGGCTGACCGACCTGGCCGTGGCGAGGATCGGTCTGGGCGAGATCGCCGAAGCCGCGGAGCTCCTGGCCCGGGCCCGCAAACTGGCCGGGGATGTCATATCGCCCGCCGACCTGTCGCTGGTCCTCGCCCTGTCCGCCGAAGTCGCCGATCGACTCGGCGAGAGTGCCCAGGCCGCAGCGTGGGTGGAGGCGGCCCTGAGCCTCGGTGATGTCAGTGGTGTCCCCATGCGCGAGGCCGCTGTCGGCAACATCATCGGCCGGTTCCACACGCGTAACGGCCGGTATTCAGCGGCCCGGGAACTCCACGCGCGGGCCCATGACGCCGCCTCGCGCATCGGCTACCGCGCCGAGGAGGCCCGCGCGCTGGCCGGTATGGCCGACGCTCTGGAGCACCTGGGGGAGCAGGGAGCGGCCTCGGCCCACCGGGAGTCGGCCCGCAAGGCCTTCGACGCCATGGGAGTCCCGACGTCCCAGGCCGCGTGACGAGGCCGTCCCGCCGGCAGCAGAACGCTCCCGCGCGATGGGCGACGGGAGCGTTGGGCAGGTGGATCAGACCGTGATGAGCGGGAAAGCGTCACGGAGCGGGACAGCGGATGTCGCGTTCGGGCCTTCGCCGGTGCCGTCCGAGGCGGGGGTGAGGTTGGGGCCTTCACCGGTGCCGGGCTGCGGGGGTGCGGTGTTCGGACCTTCGCCGGTGCCGTCCGAGGCGGGGGTGAGGTTGGGGCCTTCACCGGTGCCGGGCTGCGGGGGTGCGGTGTTCGGGCCTTCACCGGTGCCAGGCTGCAGGGGTGCGGTGTTCGGGCCTTCGCCGATGTCCGATCCACTGTGCACCGCGGAGCGTGTGGTGGCCGACAGGGCGGAAAGGCCGTCGTCCGCCGCCACCGCCGAAGCGGCGGCGCCTCCGGTCATGAGAACGGCGGCCGTAAGAATTCCCACCATCGTCGACACCGAGTTCCGCATGATCTACCGCCTTCTGGAGTGGTCTTGCCGGGGCGTTCCTGCTGATGGGAATGACTTTCGCGGGCACCGCTCCCAGAGCGTTCCACTTCCGCTACCAACCGTCACACACCGGCCGGGAACGTGACGGGAATCCCTGCACGCGGGCGAAGGAGGCGAGTGCCGGGGCGTCGCGGCGGGAGACACGTACGCGAAAGGGCCCACCGATGACAGCGGTGGGCCCTTCCATCGAGCGGGGTACGGGTCAGGCGGGACAGCCGCGCACGGCCGCCGTGCGGGCGGCGAGTTCGGCGGGGGTGAGCGCGGTCAGGAGGACGTACCCGTCCCGCGCCTCCCGCACATCCGTGGGTGCCGTGATCCGCCCGGGTGCTCCGGGCGGATCGGGCAGGGGTAGAGCGGCCGCACATCCCACCGGCATCGCTGCCTTCAGGGGTTTGCCCGACAGGGCACGGATCAGTTCCCGCTCCGCGACCAGTCCCGTGGTCAGTTCGATCAGCCGGGAGACGGGCCAACTCGCCTGCCGCGGCACCGCGTCCACGAGGCGTGGTCCTTGTTCGGTGCGGGCGACGCGGATGAACGCGTACCCGAACTCGTAACCGACCAGGTCGAGGAGGCCTGTGGCCAAGGCTCTGATCTCCGCTTCCTCCGCGGTGGTGATCGGGGCGGGGAAGGTGTGGACGGCCGGGCCGGCGCCCCGCGTCGTCGCACCGCCTCCGGCTGCCCGGTCCGAGCCGGGCCCGCTTCCGGCGTCGGGCTCCCTCCGATCGCTGGAGTTCCCGTCGCTGAAGTCACCGTCGCTGAAGTTCCGGTCTGCGGAGCTTCCGTCTCCGAAGCGGAATTCCACGATGCCGGTGACCCGGTGCATCCCCTCGACCGTGAGGGTCTCCACCCCGTACCCGACATCGCGCAGCGGCGGCCTCTTCTCCGTCTCGTCCGGCAGCGCCAGTGCCTGCCACGGGGGGCCACTGCGGTTCAGCAGGTTTCTGACCTCGGCGGCATCCGCGAGCAGCCGGGAGGCGGAGGCGGGATTCGGCGACACCCCCAGTTCCTCGGCCGTCTCCAGAACGGCGGGATGGGTGCTCGCGTCCCCGCAGGCGACCAGCCTGTCCACCTGGTGGGTGAGCACGGTGTTCCTGAGGTGGGCGCGGAGATCCTCGTCCGTGAATCCGGCCGTGTCGGCGACCGTGACGACACGGAAGCCGGCCTCTGTCGCCGCAGCCGCCAGCCGGGGCGACGGAGCGACGAGGAGAAGACACCGGGGATCGGCGGTGCCGGATCCGGCTGATGCCGTCATGGCTGCTGTCCTCCGGTGTCCTGCGGGCCGGGCCGGGAGGACGAGCCCACGAGGAGAGCGTCGGCGAGCACGCCGCCCTTTCCCCAGTGGTCGGTCTCCACATCCCGCACGATGACGGTGACGGCCTCCTCCGGGCATCCGGCTATCCGGGACACGCATGCGGTCAGTTCCTCGACCAGCTCCTGGCGCTGTGCACGATCGTTCCCTTTCCACCAGTCAACGGAAATCACAGGCACGGGAAACTCCTTCTGTTCGGGGCGGTGTGGGGAGCGACGCGGGACCGCGGCGTCCGTCGGCGCGGAAACGGGCCGGCTGTCCGACGGACGGTCGCGCGGCACTCCGGCGAGTGTGCGCCGGGACGTTCCTGAATGTTTCCCGCGCCGTTCCCCTCTCGTTCCGCGACAGCCCGAGACGCTCCCGCCGGGTGGGAACGCGGCGGGACTCCGGCGGGAAGCCCACCGGGCACGCTCTGCTCCAGTCATGAGGCCCACCCCGCCCCTGGAGCCACGATGAGCCTGCTCAGTCCGACGAAACCGGAATCGAATCCGGCCCTCGGCCCCGCACCCGGCGCCGCCTCCGCGCGCACCGGTGAGTCCGAGGAGCCGGCGGCCACCCCGGCATCCCCCACTCCCCGCCTGTTCGCGGTGCTGCGCGAGGACCTCGCCGTCGTCGTGACCCGCGACCCCTCCGTACGGGGCAGGAAGGAAGCGATCCTCCACCCCGCGCTCACCGCACTGTGGGCGCACCGCATCGCTCACCGTATGCACGGTCGCGGCAGGCGCATCCCGGCCAGGCTGCTGGCCCGGTGGGCCCGCCGGGTGACAGCCGTCGAGATCCACCCCGGGGCCGTGCTCGGCCGCAGGGTCTTCATCGACCACGGCGCCGGGGTCGTGATCGGGGAGACCGCCGTCGTCGGTGACGACGTGACCATGTATCACCAGGTCACCCTGGGCGCGGTCGGCTGGTGGAGCGACAACAAGCGCCCCGAGGGCGACCGCCGCCACCCCGTCGTCGGCAGCGGCGTCATCCTCGGCGCCAACGCCACCGTCCTCGGGCCGGTGACGGTGGGTGACCGGGCGGTCATCGGCGCCCAGGCCCTGGTCAACAAGAACGTCCCGGGCGGTGCCCGGGTGCTCGCACCCACCGCCGTCATCAAGGAACCCGGCCGGCGGCCGGAGCTCATGGAGGACGTCTTCACCGTCATCGCCTCCGCCGGTTCCTGGTGACACCCCTCCGCCGGTCCCCGGCGACACCCAGGACCGCCCGCCCCCGACTCCCCCGATTGCGAGAGATGCAGCCATGACCACCACCGCTCACGTCCCGCTCACCTCGATCGCCCCCGCCCGCCCCGCCGTCGCCTCACGCATCGAGGACCTCGTCGGTTCCACGCCGCTGCTGGAACTGCGGCTGCGCGACCTGGCGCCGGGCGCCCGGGTCCTGGCGAAGCTGGAGTCCGCCAACCCGATGTCCTCCAGCAAGGACCGCGCCGCCCTGTACATGCTGCGTGCCGCTGAGGGACGCGGTGCGCTCCGGCCCGGCGGCACCGTCATCGAGGCGACCTCCGGGAACACCGGAATCTCCCTGGCCGCGTTCGCCGCCTCCCGCGGCTACCGCTGCGTGATCGTGCTGCCGGACAACGCCACGGCCGAGCGGGTCAGGCTGCTGCGCGCGTTCGGGGCCGAGATCGTCCAGACGCCGAGCTCGCTCGGCTACCCGGGCGCGATCGCCGAGGCCGAGCGGTTGCACGCGGCCACTCCGGGCTCCTGGTTCCCCTGCCAGCACGAGAACCTCGACAACGTACGGGCCCACTACGAGACCACCGGGCCGGAGATCCAGGCAGCCGTGTCCTCCCTCGGCCGCCGCATCGCGGCGTTCGTGTGCGGGGTGGGCACCGGCGGCACCCTCACCGGCGTCGCCCGCGTTCTCAAGGAGCACGACCCCGACGTACGCGTGATAGCCGTCGAGCCGGAGAAATCGCCCATCCTCTCCCAGGGGTACGCGGGCCAGCACCGCATCCCCGGGCTCAACGGCGGCTTCGTCGCCGAGACGACCGACGTCTCCCTCATCGACGAGGTCGTGACGGTCTCCGACGAGGACGCACTTCTCACCGCGCGCCGGCTGGCGACCGGTCAGGGCCTCTTCACCGGCGTCTCGTCCGGCGCCGCCGCGTACGCCAGTGAGCGCGTCGCACGCAGGCCGGAGCTCTCCGACGGCATCGTGGTGACCCTCCTGCCGGACACCGGCGAGCGCTACCTGAGCATGTGGGAGGACCAGGCATGAGCCACGCGATGTTCCGGGCCTACGCCGACGCGGTGAAGGCCGAGATCGGGACCGCCACGACCACCCGCTTCATAGCCCTCGCGGAAAGCACCAACGGGCGCTTCGGGCTCTTCCACCACTCGATGCTGCCGGGGGCCGGCGGGGCGGACCCGCACTACCACTCCAAGATCTCCGAGTCCTTCTACGTCCTCACGGGTGAAGTCCGGCTGCACGACGGCACCGGCTGGCGTACCGCACGGGCCGGCGACTTCCTGCACGTGCCGGAGAACGCGGTGCACGGCTTCCGCAACGAGAGCGACTCGCTCGCGGAGATGCTGATCATCTTCACGCCGGCCGAACACCGCGAGGGCTACTTCGAGGGCCTGGCCGCCCTGCTCGCCGACGGCAACCGCCCCTCCCGCGAGGAGATGGTCGCGCTGATGGAGAAGTACGACCAGTTCGAGGTCGACGCCCCCGACACCGATCACGACCAGCCGCACCGGCATACCCAGGGCGACGGCCCCGACCACCATCACCACCACCGTCCCGACGGCGCACACTCCGCCCCGCACCACCACCACTGAACGGCGGGGCGCACCTGCCTGCCCGACCCTCCACCGCTCCATCTCTTTCGAGGAGATCAACCGCATGAACGTCGCCAACTGGGGCCGCTTCGGTCTGCTGGCCGCCCTGTGGGGCTGCAGCTTCGCCTTCATCAAGATGTCACTGGAGGCGTTCGCACCCCTCCAGCTCGCCTCCGGCCGCCTGGTCGTCGGCGCACTCGTCGTCCTCGCCATCCTCGCCCTGAAGCGCCTTCGCCTGCCGGGGCGCCCGCTCTGGGGACACATCGCCGTGGCCTCCGTCTTCGGCAACGTCATCCCCTTCACGCTCTTCGCCATCGGCGAGCAGCACACCACCGCGACCATCGCCGGCGTGATCCAGGGAGCCACCCCGCTCATCACCATGGGCGTCGCCGCGCTCGCGCTCTCCGAGGAGAAGCCGACGCGCCGTAAGGTGGCCGGCCTGGTCGGCGGGTTCGTCGGGCTGATCATCGTGGTGGGGCCGTGGAACACCGACGGCTTCGGCTCGATCGGCGGCCAGCTCGCCTGCGTCGGGGCCGCCGCGAGTTACGCCGTCAGCTTCGTGTACATCCGCCGCTTCATCGGTCCCCACAAGCTGCCCGCGCTCTCCGTGACCGCGGCTCAGCTGGGCGCGGCCTCCGTCATCACGGTGGTGCTCACCACGTTCGTGACCGGCTGGAGCCTGCACGGGGATCTCACCGCCAAGCCGCTGCTCTCCCTCCTGGTCCTCGGTGCGGCCTCCACCGGTATCGCCTTCGCGCTGCTCAACCGCCTGATCGCGGACGCCGGTCCGACCACCGCTTCCGGCGTGAACTACCTCGTACCTGTGTTCTCCGTGGTCGTCGGAGTGCTCGCCCTGGGCGAACCGCTGACCTGGAACGTACCGGTGGGCGGGGTCTTCGTCATCGCCGCGCTCGCCTTGGCGGAAGGCCGGATCTCGGCCCTGTCCCGGTCCGGGAAGCCCAAGCCGACGTCACCGGTCGCACCCGACCGTGTCCCGGAGAAGAGCCGCCCGTAGTACCGCCGTACAACGGAACGGCACCGCCAGGGCCGGAACAGCACAGCCACAGCCACAGAACAGCACCGCCACAGCGCAGCCAGGTCTCAACGAGCCGGGGCCGGCGCGGACACCCTTTCCAGGGGCCGCGCCGGCCCCGGCTCGTTGCGTCATGACGCGACGAGCCGCCGTGGAGCCTGCTGGCCGTTCCGGGAGGTGGCCGGATTACGGATCGGTTCCCGGCCACCTCCCGGGGCCCGGTAGCGAGGCGGGAGGGCGACGGGACCGGTGGACGCGAGCCTTTCATCACCGGGCGCCATCAGGCCCTGCCACCTCACCCGCCCCAGGCGTCTCCCTCCCTCCTCAAGGAGCACCTCGTATGACGCGCACCACCGCCTCGCCGTCTCCCACCGCTCCCTCCCTCGGGGACGCACGGATCATCTCCACCGGAGACTTCGTCTTCGCCCCGCTGGCCGGCCGGCTCACCGAAGTCGCCACCCCGGTGAGCCCCGCTGTCGGCTCCACCCACGTCACGCTGCACGTCGTCCGGATCGCCCCGGGCGAGTCCTTCAGCCCCGAGTCGAGCATCGAGGAGGAGAACACCGCGGTCGTCTTCGACGGCCGGGGGACGGCCACGGTCGGCTCCCGCGACCGCCGCGTCGAACGGTCCCACGCCGCGTACGCCCCCACGGGCCAGGCCCTGAGTCTCACGGCCGACCAGGACGGACTCACGGTCTACATCTGGCGCACCCCCCTCACGGCAGGGCGTCGGCCCGGCACCGACCCCGAGCCGTTCTCCACGCTGTGGGACGAGACCACCCAGCTGCGCGGGTTCGGCGGCACCGGCCAGATAGCCCCCGACACCGACCGCGCCACCATGAACTTCGTCTTCTGGCCCGGCAACGGCAGCAGCCAGCTCTGCCTGCACTGCGGCATCCAGCAGCCGGGCCAGACCTTCAACGTCCACCTGCACCCCGACAGCGACGAGGCGTTCATCGCCTTCGAGGGCATCGGCCAGATGTACCTGCGCGACCGCTGGATCGACGTCGCCGCCGGAGACGTCCTGTACGCCGCGCCGGGTGTTCTGCACGGCGCTCGAAACCCGCACACCGGGCCCGACGCCCGGCGCTTCGTCACCTGCGGGGGCCCCAGCCCGTTCGACCCGGCGCTCTACTCGGCCGCCGGCCTCTCCTCCGACGTCAGGTGATCTGAGCCATGTGCCGCATCCACGGATCCTTCCACGCCCGCACCACCGACGACGAGATGCGCCGGGTCGCCACCCTCCAGCACCACGGCGGCCCCGACGCCCAGTCCTTCGCCCGGCAGTCCGGCTGGGCCCTCGGCAACAACCGACTCTCGATCATCGACCCCGAAGGCGGGGACCAGCCCTACCGCCTGGGCGACATCACCGTCGTCTTCAACGGCGAGATCTACAACCACGACCGGCTGCGCACCGAACTCACCCGCCAGGGCTTCCACTTCGAGGACCGCTGCGACGGATCGATTCTCCCCGCGCTCTACCTCACGTACGGCGACCGCTTCGCCGAGCACCTCGACGGCATGTTCTCCGTCGCCGTGATGGACCTGCGCCGGGAACCGCGTCTGGTGATCGCCACCGACGCCTCCGGCATGAAGCCGCTCTACTACCACTGGGAGGAGCGCAGCGGCCGGTTCCACTTCGCCTCGGAGCTGCCCGCCCTCCTCGGCTTCGACGCCGTGCGTCCCTACGAGGACGAACTGGGCCTGCACACCTACCTGTCGGCCAAGACCCCCTTCGGCCAGCGGACCATGTTCGAGGGCATCGACGTCCTGCCGCCCGCCACCACCGCGGTCGTCAGCCGCGAGGACGGTCTGCGCCTCACCTCCCGGCGCATGGGGTACGAGTCGGCTCCACCGGTCGACGAGGAGCGAAGCCTGTCCCGGGCGGGCGAGTCGCTGCGGGAGCTGCTGTCCCGCGAGGTCTCCCGGCTGCTCATCGCCGACGCGCCGGTCGCGGCCATCACCTCCGGCGGCCTCGACTCCAGTCTGGTCACCGCGCTCGCGGCCCGCATCCTGTTCGACCGGGGCTCCAGCGAGGCACTGCACACGTTCAACATCGCCTACACGGGCAACTGGCCGGGCGACGAGAGGGCCTTCGCCTCGGAGGTGTCCCGGCACACCGGCACGGTGCACCACCAGGTGGAGATCGATCCGGCCACCTTCCCCGACCTGATGGGTGACGTCGTACGCCACCTCGGCCAGCCCAACGCCGACCCGATCACGCTCTCCACCTTCTCGCTGTTCCGGGCGGTCCGGGACGCCGGGTTCAAGGTGGCCCTCACCGGGGACGCGGCCGACGAACTCTTCGGCGGCTACAGCCGCATGACCCAGGCGCTCGCCGCACCCGAGGGAGCCGACTGGGCGGGCCCCTACCTCGACCACCTGGCCGCGGTGCCGGACTCCCTGCGCCGGCAGCTGTACACCTCCGAGTACGCCGCCCGGGTCCACGCCCCCGGCGCGTCCCCGCTGCCGCCCGGTCTCACCGACGTCCTCGCCCACGGCGAGGGCAGCCGGCTCCAGCGCATCACCAGCATCGAACAGCGGTACCGGCTGCCGGCCTACCACCTCCGTCGCGTCGACCACCTCTCGATGGCCAGCTCGGTGGAGGCCCGGCTCCCGTTCTGCCAGCCCAGCGTGGTGCGCTTCGCGGCGTCCCTGCCCGACCAGCACCGCACCGTTCCCGGCGTCGGCGTCAAGCGCGCGCTGTACCGGGCGGCCGAGGGACTCCTGCCGGACAGCGTCCTGAACCGGCCCAAGCAGCCCTTCACCCTGCCGATCACGGCGATGCTGGCCCCGGGGCAGCGACTGTGGGCGATGGCCCGCGACGTCCTGTCCCCGCAGGCCCTGCGCGCTGACGGGCGGCTGCGGTACGAGGTGGTCGACGCCTTGTTCGCCGAGCAGGAGGCCCGGCCGTCGGACGGTACTTCGCTGGCCCTGTGGGCCCTGATGTCGCATCAGATGTGGCGCAGCGAGTTCTTCGGCACGTCCGCCGGTCCGCTCCGGCCGGCCCGTGAACTGGCGGTGGTGGCCGGATGATTGCCTCCCTGGTCAAGGCGGCCGGAGCACCCTGCCCCACCGTGGTGCTGGACGGCCGCGACCTCCCGGAGTCCGATCCCCAACTGCTGAGCGCACTGGCCGACCTGCGGGCCGACCTGACCCGGCAGGGCTCGGCCGACGTGCTCAAGAACGCCATCGTGCGCCCCTCCCGGCACCCGCTCTTCGACCTGGACTACCGGTTCGTCCAGTCCCTGCCGCAGAGCCACGACAGCTTCGACCTCCGCGGCTCCTGCGGCCACTCGATCCTGGCCGCCGTCGAGGCGGCAGCCCGCACCGGCATGATCCAGCCGCTGGTGCCGGGGTGCCGGGTCCGGGTCAACGTCCTCAACAACGGCGACAACGTGGTGTGCGAGGCCGAGGAGACCTCCGGCGGCGGCACCCGGTTCACGGCGCACTTCCTCTGCTCACCGCCGCTGGAGCTGCCCGAGCTCCTGATGACGGGGGAGCCGGTGACGTACGTCCCCTTCGAGGGCCGGTCCGTGCCCGTCTCCCTGGTGTCGATGGGCAATCCGTACGCCTTCGTCGACGCCTCGCACCTCGGTGTCGACGGGCCGGACGCCCTCTTCGGCGACACGCCCGGCCTGTTCGACACCATGACCCGGCTGCGGATCGCGGTCTGCACCTCGCAGGGCTGGGACACCTTCGGGGCCTTCCCCAAGATCGCGGCCGTGCTCCCGCAGGAAGGCGGCGGCCTGTACGTCCGCGCCGTCTCGGTCCCCTCCTGGCATCCCACGGTCGCGCTGACCGGCGCCATCTGCCTGGGCGCCGCCGCCGGCATCACCGGCACCGTGCCGTGGTCGCTGACCGGAAGCGCGGCCCGCGACCCCGACGCCCTGCTGCAGATCCGCACCCCGGGCGGCTGCGTCCGGGTGGCCGCCCACTCGACGTCCGGCCCCGACGGACGGCGCGAGCTCGCCTGGGTGTCGGTCGCCGAGAAGCAGGTCGAGTACCGGGGACTGCTGCCGCGTCCCCGGTCCACGAACGCCCCGCATCCCCCCGCCGCCCCGCTATCCGAGGAGAACCCGTGGGTTCCGCTGACAGCCTGACCGCCGTACGCGACGACATCGGCCGCGGGGCGTCGCCCGACCCCTTCGCCATCGATGTGTTCCACGGCGACCACCGCCGATCCGCCCGCGACGTCACCGCGCGCCCCGCCCCCGTACTTCCCACGCCGCCGACCCTGGAACGACTGGCGGCCTGCGCCGAGGCGGCCGACCTCACCGGGGAGCCGGACCGCGAAGCCGTCGCGGTGCTCCGCGAGAGCGGGCTGCTGGCCCTGGTCGTACCGAAGTGCTACGGCGGTGCGGGCGCCGACGCGGTGGCGCTCAACACCTGTGTGGAGCAGGTCGCGTCGGTGAACGCGTCAGCGGCGATCATGTTGTTCCAGCACTGCGCCGTGACCAGCCGCATCGTCGAGAACGGCTCGCCCGCCCAGCACCGGGAGGTGCTGCCCAGGCTGGCCGACGGCCGGTGGCTGGCCGCATCCGCCTGGTCGGAGAGCGGGGCCGGCGCCGACAAGAAGAACCTCGCGACCCGGGCACACCGCACCCCCGAGGGGGACTGGCTCCTGGACGGCGCCAAGTCCTTCACCACCAGCGCGGGCCTGGCGGACGTCTACCTCGTTCTGGCCCAGACGCCGGACGAGGCCCCGGCAGCGGCCTCCTCCCGGGACACCGGGTACGGGTCGGCCGGGCAGACGTTCTTCCTGGTCTCCGGCGAACACCCGGGGCTTGTGCCCGACACCTCGATGCGGCTGACCGGGATGCGTGGCTCCGCCACCGGGTTCGTCTCGGTACGGGAGTGCGTCGTGCCGGACTCCGCACGCCTCGGCGCGACGGGCGTCGCGGCGTCGATCATCGCCCGGGTCCGCGACAGCGGCGCCTCCCTCGGGGCCGTCGCCGTGGGCATCGCCCAGGCCGCGCTCGACGCCGCCCACGCGCACGCCGGCCGCCGGGGACTCTACGCCCACCAGGCGGTACGCCACCGATTGGTGGACCTGGCCACCGAGGTCGAGGCCGCCCGCGCGGTGGTGGAGCGGGCCGGCCGGCGCAGCTCCGCCGACCCCGGCATGACCACGCTCCACTCCAAGCTGGCCGCTTCCGAAGCGGCGGAGCGGGTGGTGGCGGACGTGGCCCGCTTCCTGGGATCGGCCGGCTACGTGGAGACGCATCCGATCAACCGGTTCGGGCGCGACGCCCGGGCCGTCGCCCTGATGGGACCGACCAACGACCTCTGCAAGGAACTGGTGAGCCTGCCGTGGAACCGATGAACTCCCCCTCCCTCATATCTCCCGACTCCTCCCCCGCCGACCTGGTGGTGGAGGGAGGCCGCCTGGTCACTCCCGAGGGAGTGATCGAAGGCAGCGTCGTCGTCCGCGACGGCCGGGTCGCGGCGATCGTCGCACCGGGCGCTCCGCTGCCGGCCGGTCCCCGTCTGAGCGCTGCGGGCAAGTACGTCCTGCCGGGCCTCATCGACTCCCATGTGCACTTCCGCACGCCTGGTCTGGAGCACAAGGAGACCTGGGAGAACGGCAGCCGGGCCGCGCTCGCCGGCGGCGTGACGACGGTGATGGACATGCCCAACACGCGCCCGCCGTCGCTCGACGCGGCGACCCTGCGGGCGAAGGCGGCGCAGATCGCGGGCCGCTCCTACGTGGACCACCGCTTCCACATGGGAGCCGACCCCGACCATCCGGAGGTGCTCGCCGACCTCGCCCCGGAGGTGGCGACCTCCGCCAAGGCGTTCATGGCGGGCCACCACACCGCACCCGTGGTGTTCCGTGAGGCGCACCAGCTGGAGGCGGCCTTCGCCGCCGCCGCACGGGGCGGGGTGCGCCTCGTGCTGCACGCCGAGGACCAGCACGTCTTCGACCTGCTCGACTCCCGCGCCGGTGATCCCGAGTCGTATGACGCCTATGAGCCCCACCGGCCGCGCTCCGGAGCGATCGTCGCGGTCGCCAAGGTCGTCCAACTGGTCCGCACGTACGGCACGAAGACGCACATCCTGCACGTGTCGTCCGCCGAGGAGACCGACCTGCTCGTCGCCGCCGCGGCCGAGGGGCTGCCGATCAGCTTCGAGGTCACCGGACACCACCTCGCGTTCACCGACCACGACACCGCCCTGCGCGGTCCCCGAACCCGGCTCTCTCCGGCGATCCGCGCTCCCCGGGACCGGGACCGGCTCTGGCAGGCCGTGCTCGGCGGCGAGGCCTCCACGATCGGCAGTGATCACGCCCCGCACACCGTCGAGGAGAAGAACCGGCCTCCGGCCGAGGCGCCTCCCGGCCTCCCCGGCGTCCAGGAACTGGCCGTGTCGGTCTGGACGGGCATGCTCGCGCGAGGCATCGCCCCCGACGCCGCCGCCGTCCACCTGGCCCGGCTGATGGGAACGGGTCCCGCGGACCTGTTCGGCCTGGCCGGGAAGGGCCGGCTGACGGTCGGCTCCGACGCGGACCTGGCCCTCCTGGACCCGGCCGCCCGCTGGCAGCTCTCGGCGTCCCACGTCGAGTCGCTGTGCGGCTGGTCGGCGTACGAGGGCTGGATGTTCACCGGCCGGTTCACCACCGTGGTACGCGGCGGGCACGTCGCCTGGGACCTGGAGCGGGGCACGCTGGGCGAGCCCTCGGGCCGCTGGCTGACCGGCCCGTCCGCGCCCGGCCTCCCCGCGGAGGAGGCCCCGGCCCCCGACCCGGTCCGGGAACTGGAAGGAGCGACCCGATGAACGCCACCTCCCTGCTGACCGCGTCCGCCAGGCCCCGGTCCGCCCGGCTCGGCCCCACGACACGGAGCGGTTCGCCGGCGGAGGCGCCCGCGGTCCCGGGCCCGATGGCGTCCGGCGACATAGCGGCCGACGAGTTCCGTTCCGCCATGGCCTCCCTCGCGGCCCCTGTCACGGTGGTGACCTGCTACGACGCGACGGGCACCCCCCGGGGCCTCACGGCCAGCGCGGTGTCCTCACTCTCCCTGGACCCACCGCTGCTGCTGGTCTGCCTGGACCGGAACTCCCGCACCCACGACGTGCTCGTCTCGGCGGACGCCTTCGCCCTCCATCTGCTCGGCCCGGAGAACGAGGCGCTGGCGAAGCGGTTCGCGGGCCCGACCGACCAGCGCTTCGAGGATGTTCCCCTCGCCTCCGGCCCGACATCACACCAGGCGCCGCAACTGGCCGACTGCGCACTGCGGTTGACCTGCACCCGATACGAGGTCACCGAGGCGGGCGACCACTCGATCCTGGTGGGCCGGGTCACCGCGTCCGACTGCCTGGGCCGCCCGGCCGGAGGCCTGGTCTGGCACCACCGAGGCTTCGCCCACGCGAAGCCGGCGGAGGCCACCGCCTGATCGTGGCAACTTCCGTACGCGTCAACCGCGAAGGCCCCCGCAGCGAGCTGCGGGGGCCTTCGACGTATTGCCCGGTGAGAGTACCGAGCCTTTTCCGACCTCACGCTGATGCGTGGTGAAGGGCGAGGACGGCCTTCACCAGGCCGGTGATGCGGTTGGTGCCGCAGCGGAGCTTCCGCAGGAGCGGCCGGCCCTCGAGGATGGCCATGACCCGCTCACCGAGGCAGCGGATCTTGGCGTGGGTGCTGTTGTGCTTGCGCTGCCACCGCCCGAGGCGACAGCGCCTACGGAAGTGCGGTCCACGTAAAGGGGTGCCGCTTCCAATCCCACCCGCCAGGCCCTGCCGACGCTGAGCCCGTACAGCTTCGACCGAGACCCGGCATGCGGGATGATCGTCTCCTCGACCGTCTTCAGATCGTCAACGTACGACTCGGGGCGAGCGGAGGCCCTGCGACGCATTGCCTTGGGGAAGCCCGTCATCGAACACACAGGGCGGCGGCCCGGGTGAGCACAGACCAGTTCCCCCGGCGCACAACACCCAACCGGCCCGGGCCCGGTCCCGGCCACGCATGGGAGTTCACCTTGGTTGACCGAACGGTCTCGGGTCCAGGACCCCTCTCCCATCCTTCTCCCATGGGAGAAGGATGGGAGAGGGGGTCTTCCCAATAAAGGCCAGCCACGGCTGGCTGAAGCTAAGTAAGGCCAGGTTTCGGAGCGAATAGCCACAAGCAGGGCGCCGATCTGGCCTCCTGTGGCTTGCCCGCAACACCCTGCCGGGGAAACCCCGCCGTGGTGACGGCGTTGCCGGGGTGCGGAGATCCGGGACGTTTCGGGAGAGCCGGCGGTAAGAAGCCGGGTTCGGGGCAACCGTATCCATGACGGGCGACGCTCGTTGAGCAGGTAATAGCCAGGCCTACGGCATGGGCCGGTGGCACAGGACAACTGGGGGTGCGCCGTGCGGCGGACAATTCTCGAACAGTTTCCGGCAGGAGATCCTCGCGGCAGTTGGGCGGCCGAGGAGTTCGCTGCCGCGCGCCGCGGCGAGGGCCTGGCGGCGGAGGTCGTGATGAGCTTGGAGCAGGACGTCTTCCTCGTGATCGTCCCGCAGCAGACGGCGGACGCGGTGCGCTGAGGGGTCGTCACGGCCCTCGGAGGGCGCCCGGCCTGACGAACCGGGCGCCCTCCGAGGGCCGTTGGACGGCCCGCGCTAGCCGAGTGCGATCGCCGCGGCCGCCGCGCCGACCAGACCCGCGTCGGTGCCCATCACGGCCGGAGCGACCGTGAGCCCTCGGACGAACGAGAGCGTGGCGTAGTCGCCGAGGCTGCGGCGCAGCGGCGCGAAGAGCACGTCGCCCGCGCCCGCCACTCCCCCGCCGATCACCGCGATGTCGATCTCGACCAGGGTGGCGGTGGCGGCGATCCCGGCCGCGAGCGCCTGGGCCGCCCGCTCGTACGAGGCGATGGCGACCCGGTCACCGGCGCGCGCGGCGGCGGCCACCGCGGCGGCCGTGGTGTCGCCGTCCGGGCCAGGAAGCCAGCCGCCTTCCAGGGCGCGGCGGGCGATGTTCGGGCCGCTGGCGATGCGCTCGACGCAGCCGCGCGCGCCGCAGGGACAGAGGTCGCCGTCCAGGTCGACGCTGATGTGGCCGATGTGGCCGGCGTTGCCGGAGGGACCCGGGTGGAGGGAGCCGCCGAGGACGAGGCCGCCGCCGACGCCGGTCGACACGACGAGGCAGAGCGCGTTGTCGTAGCCGCGCGCCGCGCCGAGCCAGTGCTCGGCCGCCGTCATCGCGACCCCGTCGCCGACCAGCGCTACCGGCAGCCCTCCGATGGTCTTCTGCACCCGCTCCACCAACGGGAAGTCGCGCCAGCCGGGGACGTTGACCGGGCTGACCGTGCCTGCCGCCGCGTCCACCGGACCCGCGCTGCCGATCCCGGCCGAGCCCGCGCGCTCCCAAGACGGAGAGGCCGTCAGCTCGCCGAGCACCTCGTCCACGGCACCCATCACCGCCTCGGCACCCTCCCGGGCGGGCGTCGGCCGCTGCGCCCGGACGAGGAGGTGTCCGTCGCCGTCGACCAGCGCGCCGGCGATCTTGGTGCCGCCGATGTCGAGCGCGGCGACGAGGTCGGTATGCATCGGTGTGGCTTCTCCGGATGAGTGAAGGGCGGGACCTGCGGGTTCAGTCAATAGTCTGCACAGTCTTCACTGCGTTGACAACGTTGTCCAGGGCCTATGCTCGACGCCACGGCCTCCGTTCGGCTCCGCAGCAGGCCCCGCGGGCCGTCCGAAGGCGCCCGCATGACGCCCGAACACCGCCCGAACCGCCGACCAGCACCTCGCCGCACCACCCGCCGCACCGCCCTCACCTCCGCCCGTATCCGACGACAGGACAGCGCACCGTGGACCGGACCACCCGTCATTCCGAGACCCGTTACGGCAACCGGCCGACCATGAAGGACGTGGCGGCCCGCGCCGGAGTGGGCCTCAAGACGGTCTCCCGGGTGGTGAACAGCGAGCCCGGCGTCACGCCCGACACCGAGCGCCGCGTGCAGGAGGCGATCGACGCGCTGGGCTTCCGCCGCAACGACAGCGCCCGCGTCCTGCGCAAGGGACGTACGGCCTCGATCGGCCTGGTCCTGGAGGATCTGGCGGACCCCTTCTACGGCCCGCTCAGCCGCGCCGTGGAGGAGGTGGCCCGCGCGCACGGGGCGCTGCTCATCAACGGCTCCAGCGCCGAGGACCCCGAGCGCGAGCAGGAGCTTGTGCTCGCGCTGTGCGCGCGCCGGGTGGACGGTCTGATCGTGATCCCGGCGGGCGACGACCACCGCTATCTGGAGCCGGAGATCAAGGCGGGCATCGCCACGGTCTTCGTGGACCGGCCGGCGGGCCGGGTCGAGGCGGACATGGTGCTCTCCGACAGCTTCGGCGGCTCCCGGGAGGGCGTGGCCCACCTGATCGCGCACGGCCACCGTCGGATCGGGTTCATCGGCGACCAGCCGCGGATCCACACCGCCACCGAGCGCCTGCGCGGCTACCACGCGGCGATGACGGATGCCGGGATCACCGTCGAGGACTCCTGGGTCTCGCTCGGCACCACCGGTCCCGGCCGGGTCCGGGCCGCCGCCGAGGCGATGCTCGGCGGGCCGGAGCCGGTCACCGCGCTCTTCGCCGGGAACAACCGGGTGACGGTGACGGCGGTCCGGGTCATCGCGGAGCGGAAACGGCCGGTGGCCCTGGTCGGGTTCGACGACATCGAGCTGGCGGACCTGCTCGGCATCACCGTCATCTCGCAGGACGCGGCGGCCGTGGGCCGGACCGCCGCCGAGCACCTGTTCCGCCGGCTCGACGGCGCCGACCACGCTCCGGCCCGGGTGGAGCTGCCGACGACGCTCATCCCACGCGGCTCGGGCGAACTGCCGCCGGCCTGAGCCTCCTCAGCCCTCCGCCCCGAACTCCCTTGCCAGCAGAGCCAGCACCCGCGCCGGCGCGTCCTCCTGGACGGCGTGTCCCGCTCCCTCCACCCAGTGCAGCTCCGAGTGCGGGATCAGCTCATGGAGCTGCTCGGCGAAGGGCGGCGGCAGGAAGCCGTCCTCACTCCCCCAGATGATCCGGACCGGCACCGGCACGGACCCCAGCAGGTGCTGGAACTCGTCGGTGGCGGACTGCTCCAGCTGCCCGTACTGCCGGTAGTACGCCGCCCTGCCCTGCTCGCCGCGCCACGGATCGAGGTGGGCGGCCAGGACGTCGGGCCGGTAGCCGGAGTGGCTCGCGAAGCGCAAGTGGCTCTCGACCAGGGCCTCGTGGGCGTAGACGGGGAGCTGTTCGAAGACGCGCGCGTTCTCCCGTACGAGCCGGAAGAGGCCCGTCCCCCAGTCACCGCAGGCCACCGCGTCGACCAGCGTGAGATCGGCGTACCGCGCGCCCTCCAGCAGCAGCGCGCGCAGTGCCACGGCACCGCCGATGTCGTGGGCGATCACCCGCGGGCTCTCCAGCCCCCAGTGGTCCAGGAGCCCGGTGAACACCCTCGTCTGGGCCTCCAGACGGAGATCCTGCCCTTCGCGCTGTTCCGACCGCCCGTAGCCGAGCAGGTCGAAGAAGAAGACCTGGTGGTCCTGGGCGAGCGCAGGCGCGATGTCGCGCCAGATGAACGACGAGAACGGCGTGCCATGGAGCAGGACCACCGGGTCGCCTTCACCCATCACGTCCCACCGGACCGTGCCGTCCGCGGTCTCGAACGTCTTGGCCGGATAGATGTTCATGACATGCCTCCTGATGTCGGATGCAGAACCCTGCCGGACTTTCGACGTTACCAGAGAGAGCCTCTTGCCGGTAACGTTGATAGAGTGAGGGCCATGCGACGGAACCCGGCACCCGTGGAGCTCGAACCGGTCGAGGCGTTCTGCAACACGGCGACCTTGCTCCACGACGAGGACGAGTTCGCGCGGCCGGAGACGGCAAGCGCGTGGCTGCGTACGCACGGCTGTCCGGAAGCGGTCGCACCGGCCGAGCTGGCGGCGCTCACGGAGGCCCGGGAGACCGTGCGGGCCTACCTCGTCGAGCGGTCCTCGCCGGAGGCGCTCGACGCCCTCAACCGCCTGATCCACTCCGTGGCCGGCGCCCCGGTGGTCCGCCCCGACGGCACTCTCGCCCTGCGCCCGGCCTCCGACGAACCGGTGGCGGAGATCGTACGAACGGTGCTCGAAGCCCTGCTGCGGGACGGGCTGACCGGGCGTCATGCGACGCGGCTCAAGACCTGCGCGGCGCCGGAGTGCCGCTGGGTCTTCTACGACCGGGCGCCGTCCGCGAACGGCCTGTGGTGCGACATGGACGTCTGCGGCGCGCGGCACAAGATGCGCGCCTACCGTGCCCGTACGAGTGGATCCAGGCCCTGAGGGCCCCGGGGCCGTCGGGTTGGCCGCCGGACCGCTCGGGGCGTGGTGCCGCCGGATGGGCGGAGACGGTCCCTACCGTCGGCCGCTGACGGCCCCGGGCCCGTACGGCACGCTCCGGCTCACGCGCCGAACATGCCGTCCGGACGCCAGGGCCCGCCACCACCGTGGCGCCCTCGCTCCGCCCGGACCGCGGTCACGCCGTCCCCTCACCTCCCCGAGCCGGTACGGCAGCGGGCAGGACGTCCAGAACGGGTGCGTACCCATGATGCGCACGGCAACAGCCGCGACCCGGCCCCGTGGTCCCGTCGAGCCGGGCCGGAGACGTCTGCTGCGGCGGTCCGCGGCGATGGCGGCGGTGATGCTGCTGTGCGCGGCGCCGATCGCCTCAGCGACAGACGCACATCCGCCGGTGCGCGGCGCGGCGCCTCTGTACGTCTCCCCGTCGTCCCCACCACCGACCTGTCCCGTCCGATCGGTCTCGCTCCGGACGCGGCCGGGACGCTCCACATCGCGGACTTCGACAACGACCGGGTGGTGAAGCTGCCGATGCGCGGCGGACAGCGGACCCTGCCCGTCGCGGGCCTGCACACCCCGGCCGGAGTGGCCGTACCGCCGCCGACGCGCACCGGCTACCGACGCCTCACGGAGCCGTGACCGTCAGGTCGCCACGGCGCGGCGAGGCGAACGCGTCCAGGTCGGCGCGGGTCAGGCCGGTCAGCCGGGCGACCTCGGCGGTGTCGAGCGCGCCGCAGTCGATGCCGCGCAGCAGGTAGCCGCTGAGGGCCTTGGCGGTGGCGGGCTCGTCCATGACGTCACCGCCGGCCTTGGCGACGTACGCGGCGAGCCGGGCGGCGGCGGGCTCGAGGCCCTCGCGGTAGAAGGTGTAGACGGCCGCGTAACGCGTCGGGAGGTGGCCGGGGTGCATGTCCCAGCCCTGGTAGTACGCGCGGGCCAGAGCGCGGCGCGTGAGGCCGTAGTGGAGCCGCCAGGCCTCGTGGACCTGAGCGGTCGGACCGACGGGCAGGACGTTGGTGGAGCCGTCGGAGACGCGTACGCCGGTGCCCGCCGCGGCGACCTGCATGACGGCCTTGGCATGGTCGGCGGCCGGGTGGTCACTGGCCTGGTAGGCGGCGCTGACGCCGACGCAGGCGCTGTAGTCGAAGGTGCCGTAGTGCAGCCCGGTCGCCCGGCCCTCGGCGGCGTCGATCATGCGGGCTACGGCGGCGGTGCCGTCGGCGGCGAGGATGGACTGACTGGTCTCGATCTGGACCTCGAAGCCGATGCGTCCGGCGTCCAGACCGTGGGCCTTCTCGAAGGCTTCGAGGAGCCGGACGAAGGCGGCGACCTGCTCGGGGTACGTCACCTTCGGCAGCGTCAGCACGAGCCCGTCGGGCAGCCCGCCCGCCTCCATCAGGCCGGTGAGGAAGACGTCGGTGGTGCGGATCCCCCGGTCTCGTACGCCGGCCTCCATGCACTTCATCCGGATGCCCATGTACGGGGCCGCCGTGCCGTTCGCGTACGCCTCGGAGACCAGGCGCGCGGCGCGGGCGGCGGCCTTGTCCTCCTCGGCGTCCGGGCGGGGGCCGTAGCCGTCCTCGAAGTCGATGCGGAGGTCCTCGACCGGCTCGCGCTCCAGCTTGGCGCGTACGCGGTCGTGGACCGGGCCGGCCAGCTCCTCGGGGATACCGAGGACGGCGGCGAAGGAGGCGGCGTCGGGCGCGTGCTCGTCGAGCGCGGCGAGCGCCTGGTCGCCCCAGGAGCGAAGGGTGCCGGGCTCGAAGGCATCGCCGGGTACGTAGACGGTGTGTACGGGCTGGCGGGTGCCGGGGTCCCCGGGGTAGCGGCGGGCGAGCTCCGCGTCGACCGCCGTGAGGGAGGCGCTGATCTCCTCGCTGACCGTGCCCGCGAGGCTCGTCGCCACCTTCTCCTGCTGACCCATGACCGTACCCTCCACGCTCTCGCCGTTTCCGCTTCCCGGAATCAACAATCCGTATAGTGAAGTTATAAGGCGCGCTCGACCTGCGTCAATGGTGGCCCGAAACGGCACCGGGCCGCGCGGTGGGTTCACCGTGCGGCCCGGAGTGGGGGTGTTGCGTCGGGGTGTCAGCCCTTGCGGGTGATGATCTCGTCGGTGAGCTGGGGCACGACGGTGAAGAGGTCGCCGACGACGCCGTAGTCGACGAGGTCGAAGATCGGTGCCTCGGCGTCCTTGTTGATCGCGACGATCGTCTTGGAGGTCTGCATACCGGCCCGGTGCTGGATCGCGCCGGAGATACCCGAGGCGATGTACAGCTGCGGCGACACCGACTTACCCGTCTGGCCGACCTGGGAGGTGTGCGGGTACCAGCCCGCGTCCACCGCCGCGCGCGAGGCACCCACTGCGGCACCCAGACTGTCGGCGAGGGCCTCGATGAGCGGGAAGTTCTCCGCACCGTTGACCCCACGGCCACCGGAGACCACGATCGCGGCCTCGGTCAGCTCCGGGCGCCCGGTCGACTCACGCGGCGTGCGGCCGGTCACCTTCGTGCCCCTGGCACCCTCGCTGAACGACACGCTCAGCGCCTGGACCGTGCCGGCCGCGGCGGCGGGCTCGACGGGGGCGGAGTTGGGCTTGACGGTGAT